>CAZCZI010000016.1:0-20161 GCA_964503045.1 uncultured Candidatus Obscuribacterales bacterium | reverse complement strand
CGAATTCGCGTTTCAATCTGTCGAGGTGCTTGCGAGCGGAAATGTCGTGAATGACGCAGTAGAGAGACGACTCCTCTTTTGACCACGTGGCTGACCATTCGGTATCGGCGGTGGTGCCGTCCTTTCTCTTCACTCCACATTCGAAACGCGCTTCAGCAGCGTCTTCGATTGCCTTGCGAAGCGACTCTACGGCTCGATCTCGATCGTCGTCGATTATCAGCTCTGCGCAGCGGGTTCCCACCAGAGGATCGCGTACGTATCCCCAATGCCTTTGTGCTGCTTCATTTATGTCAGTGAGTCTGATGTTGGAATCAATAGAGCAAACCACATCGGCGACATTTTCGAGAATTGCTCTTTCTCTTCTTCTCATCACTTTGAGCGAATCGTACATAGCATGATAAAGGCTATCAATCTGGGCCAACTCGTCATCGCCTGTAAGACGGTTGCCCGGCGCCAATCCGCCTGTCAGCCGCTTTGTGTTGTCCATGATCACTTTTAGTCGATTGGAGGTGCCTTGGTTGAAGAAATAAGCAAGGCAAAATGCAATGATCAAAGACAAAACAACTGAGAGGTAAAGAACATATCTAATCGCCTCGCTGTATTTGCTGACATCCAGTCCATCTGTTTGGGTTGGTTGCGCAGTCAGCTCATCGCATGTGCGCATCAGATCGTCGAAGTGTCGTCGCATTGGAGCATAAATCAGAGCAAATCCAGTCTTATCCCCTGCTTTCAGTCTTTCTAAGCCCTGTTCATGCTCGCTGCCCAGTTGTCTAACTAAACTCTCTAGCTTTTTCCATGATTCGAAGCCTCTCGGGTTGCTTTTGGTTAGCTGAAGAGTGTTCGCTGCTTCCAATCTGATCTGAGCCGAGGTGGCTGCCGCCTTATCGAGCATTGCGGGGTCTTCTGTGCTCTTGTAAATCATGAGCTGAGTCAGTCGCTGGATGTGCAGGCCCATTATTTTGTAGGCGTGACTTGCGATATCTCGTGAAAGTGACTCTCTGCGCTTTGCTTCATCTGCTTGGGATAGTAAAAAGATGAGTGTTCCTACAAGAACCAGTTCAAACACAACCGGAACAGCTACTGCCACAAGAAATTTTTGAGAAACTTTGAGAGACATCTGAGGTGCCTTCGTTGCGACCTCCGGGGTCGGGTGCAATTATAGTTTGCATTTGAAAGCGAAATGCAAACTATAGTTGACGTCAAGTGGCATTTTGGGCGGATTTGAGGTCGAATTTTGCTTTGCCGGAGGATGACTGCAAAGTACACTTTCCATTTGAACGCATATTGTTAATTGTAGTTGCATCCACAGGAGTGCAAACGAATTCGCGGTGCCAATCTTGGTGCCAATTCGCGCACTTCGCCGCACCGCTTCCAGCCTCGCCAAATCTTATGCTGCTTTGCGTAAGGATTCTTCGGTTGCTTCTTGCACACGGCGATAGAAGTCTTTGATTTTGTCGCCAGGCTTCGGCAGCCGGCCAGCGCCGCCACCGGTGCCATAGGGGTCTTGTGGACTGAGGGCTTTATTCATTGCCTCTTGGTAGTCTTTGAATTCTTTGTCGAGTTGCTCCCGGTCTTGGCGCGACATTCCGGCACGCACTTTTGAGACAATCGCCTTCTCCGTCTCGCTGATGCGTTTTTCGATTTTGTCGTGCATGGGACATGAGGGACGTTCTGGATAAGGCCCGGAGTTGATTGTTGCTTGCAAACCCCAGGCGATTACTTCGTCCTTGTGACGTTTGAGTGCTTCGTTTTCTCTTTCGAACTGTTTGCGCTCTAGCTCAGGCATCTTACTTTCTGTGTGCGTTCGTACTCGATCGCGAACTGTTGGATTACTGGAGAAGAAACTGAATATGCTCCTCTCTTTGGCTGATGCTTCCTGCTCGAATCCAGTCAAGTCGATCTGCGGTAGACCGAGCATGCGAGCTTTGAGTTCTGGCGAGATGCCGTTGTCGCGAGTAGAGGCGCGAGAACTGTCAAAGAATTGCTTTATGTCACTGGTACTAAATTCTTGATTGAAGCGGTTAGCGACTGCATCCTCGCCATTCGAGCCGCGTGTCGTGGAATCAGTCGATCCGATGTTCTCAAAAGTTGAAGCTTGTGACATGAGGTGATTCTCCATAGTAAACGGCAAATGGTCTCTGCCTATGCGTATCTTTGTCCGTCGTAGAAAACGTTGTACCAGAGCGATTCTCCCGATGTGTTGTCCACGTACTCGTACAACTGCCAGGCTCCGGCAGTGCTGTCTCCGTTTACAACGTTGTCGTGACCGTTCAGGTTGTATCCACCTAATAGACCGGGCGGCACACCGCCTGAATAATTGAAGGTGTTGTATGCGACTTCGATGTCGTGACTTTCTCGAGGATTCGGCCCACCCTCGACCATGAATGGAGCAGCACTCCACTCACTGATGGATGCGTCTACAGTGTTGTACATTACTTTCACGTTGTTTGTGCCGTACATGCTGATTACGTCAGATCTGTAATTTCCGGTCATTGTGTTGTTGCTGATTACTCCACCCGATACGTGATCAAGTTCTACGGCAGTCGTGTCGGCATTCTGAGTCCATGCGAAATCATGAAAGTAGTTGCCATCGACCGTGACGTTAGATACACCATCAGCTAAGACACCTCGCGTACCGCCAGTGATTTCATTGTTTAGAATCTGAACGTTGGAGCCCTGAACGGTAATTCCAGGTTGTCCGGAAGCCGAGATTCGCGCATTTTCAACCACAACGTTGTCTCGTGCAATTTTCAACGGTGGCAGCTCATTGCCCTGTGCATCTATTACAAGAGTATCGCCTTCCATGCGTGCGTATTGCTGCAGTTCTGGGGGGATGGTATCGCCAATAGTGACTGATTCCCTGCCTCCTTCGATAGGTTCACCACCTTCGAATGGCGGATGTCGTTCGGGTGGAACGTCTCTCTCTCCGGGCGGAGGGATAGGCTCGCTACCTTCGGAAGGTGGCGGCTCAACGGGTGAGTCAGGTGGTTCGGAGATTGGCTCCGTGGCTGGAGCAGGCACGCAATCAGTGTCTGGAGCCGGGCTGCAATCGATGGTTTGGCTTGGGCCACCACAGTCTGTTGTCGGAGCCGGACTGCAGTCTGTTGTCGGACCTGGACTGCAGTCATCGATAGTGAGAGAGGGAAGATTGCAGTCGGTATCAGCGTTTCTTTGGTTGGTCTGATGTCTGTCGCTTGCTCTTTGGGTTCCGTGTGATCTTGAAGAGACGGCTTCATTGAACAGTTCTCTTTGCAAAGTTGAGCAATCGAGTTGTGCTCTGCACGATCTGCCATCAGTCATCTCTTGTTCTGAGCGATGGTCATTTCTTCGATGTTCCAGAATCGACATTTCAATTGACCTCGTTCAACTAGTAGAGGTGTTTCTCTGCGGGACTAAGTTGCTGAACGTCTTGGTTTTGAGCAAGCCGCTGCATTCTTTGTTGTTCAGCAAGCGGGGTCGGTTTTGCTCCCTCATGAGACTCCTGAGACTTGTCTGGATCTTCCGACTTTCTTGAATCGCCACTGGTGTTTGACACCTTCTCACTTGGTGATGATTGGTCGAGATCTTTGTTTTGCGCGAGCCGTTCCATTCGTTGTTGTTGAGCTAAGGGAGTTGGTCTTGCGCCTTCATTACTCTCTTGCATCTTCCCGGAAGAATCTGACGCGCTTTGTTTGTATATGTCGTGAGATGCGCAGTCCAAATCTGTACCTCCGGCTGCGCCGTGAAAGCCAGACTTGAATAGATGCGAATAGTTCTCGTAACCTTCGAAAAGGGCTTGGTTCAATTGAGTTGTTGGGCGAGACTCTACTAAATTAGCTTCAACACGATCTGCCGGCATAATAAATTCTCCAAGCTGTAGTAAAAACTGCATCAAACTCAACGTGCGTTGTGTAGTGTCTTGTGGCTGCGTCGAGAGATGCGATGATTGTGGATTGCCAAATTGGCAAACCGGGGTCAATGAAATTAAAAGTTGGCGGGTGTGCCGTGCTACGATGACAGAAGTAGGCGATTTTAATAACACATGGCGCACAAGGCTAAGTCTAATCCAGTAGTTCTCTTTGCCATTTTGGCAGTTGTATTGTCGGCTGGCTTAGCCGTGTTGGTTTGCACAGTCGTCGACACTCACTCGTCTTTAAGAACGGCGGAAGAGCATGCTGTTCCACCGATAACGGTGGGAGAGATTGAATCAAACAAACTAACAGGAGTTCTAGTCCAGGGCACCAGGTTGGCACCAGTCGACGAGACCCCAAGTGTTGTTAAGTCTAGCGATGACAAATTGGAGAGTTCGAACCATTATTGGAAGGGACGAGAATTGCTTGATGCCGGAAAGTATGCGGATGCCATTCCTTTCTTTACGAAGTCTCTTAAGGCAGCGGAGAAAGAGCTATCTCGCAAGTCGAAGCTGAGCAAAGCTCTACAGAAAAGCGTGGCTGTGAATCAAGCTTGGTGTTGGCAAAATCGCGGATACTGTAAGCTAATGCTAAAGGATTATGAGGGTGCGATTCCAGATTTGAACTTGGCTATTGAGAGCAGTCCTCACTACCGTGAAAATTATGTCAATCGCGCAGAAGCATACAGACGATTGGGCCAGAAAGAGAACTACCAAAAAGACTTGGCTATTGCCAAAAAGATCCTGCAAGAGCAACCTGCGGAAGACTCAGGATCTCTGACAGCGGAAATCAATAGAATTGGAGCCGAGTCCGAAACACCCGAGACAGCGGCGAAGACGAAAGGCGGCTTGCAAGAGGACTGAAGCGCGTTTTAAGTAATTGCCTGTCACATCGCGTCGTCTCCGCTCGACGCAATCGGCCAATCAAACGACGGATCATCTTCGTAGGTTTTGCCGCAGACCTGACTCAACTTCATCAGGCTGAGATGCATTTGTGATACGACAGAACGCAGCTCAGAAAGCATCGCCATGCGATCGTCGAGGAGTTGAGGCGTGATGCGCGCTAATGAGATGTTGTTTCTCACTGATCCCGTTTGTAATCTTGCTGCTCTATCTCTTCGTGCAAAAATTCCGCGCTTATCCCATTCTGATACCAAAAACTGTTTCCTGCTCACTACTGCAGCATCACCCGATGGTGGCATATTTGGTTCGTTCAAATAAACCCAGATCTGTTGTGGGTACACCGATGATGGATCTTTATCTGTGTGCAGAACATTGAGCAAGTCAGGCATTCGCCTGACGACATGACTCTCATCGTGCAGTTCTTTCAGAGTTACTCCCATCAAACTACATTGAATGACACCATCGACGATTTCGAGGATGTTTGTTGGTGTGTCAGTTCCTCCCAAAGCAATTGAATAACCGACGATTTTTGTGACGCCACCACTGACGAAGTTGATAATGGTATTTCGGCGCAATGCGCGCGCTCGCTTTTCGACCATCGTTGCTTGCAGCTCATGAAGTTGAGCCATCTCGGCTTCGACTTGACCACGCACCGCATTGACTTCCAGATTGGCAGTTTCCATCGCCTGATTCAACTTTTGGCGCAAGTAAATCAGCTTCTGTCTTTTTGCCAAATACTCTGTCGATGATGGAGACAGATTTCTGCTTTTGAACTCTTCTTGCTGTGAGTGTATTTGTTCAAGAACAGGCAAAGCGCCCGTGATGTGTGCGATTTGAGTTAGCTCCGGTGAGAGCTCGAACACCGAAGCGCTTCTATATACTGGGCGCAACGGGGCATCGCCAGACTGTTGTGCAAATGTTGGGATAGTCGCGCTCAACAGAGTGAGCGAAAGCAATGAAAGAATCGACTTGTAGGTTCTTGACTGCACTCTGGTAACTCTGGATTTCCGGCATTAGGTTACCAAAGACTCGCCAATCGCACGTTTGCTGCGCTTTAGGTTGGCGCTATCCGCTGAATATCGAGTTGCTCTCGAATCGAAACTCCAGGGAGATTCAACTGGTCTGTTCAGGGTTTACCCTACACCTTTAAGTTATAGAGAAAGGAAGAATTGGATCAGTGCCACTGGTCTGTTTCTTCTTTGAGGCTGATTGCGATGCTGAATGATTATGTGGAGTCCATCCGTTTGAGGCAAACTCTAGCTTCCATCTTGGCGGCGTCTATAACAGTGCTGTGCGCGACCGCACCGGCGCAGGCCCAGGGGGTGCAGCGGTCGGTGAGGCGCGGACCCGATGCTTCGAAGATGTCTATTGAGGCTCCGCTCAAGATCTTAATGATTGAAGCGCCGTTGCCATCGCAACCGTCACAACCGGACTTTCGTACCACGCGGTCCGGCGTGCAGTATTATTCTCGACCGGTAGGTTCGAGCGCACCGGTAAGTTCGATTGCCTCGCGAGCTCCCGCTTCTCGTGCCCCCGCAGCCCCCGTGGCCCCTGCACATTTCGAACAAATGCCGGCAATAGGGCGTGCTGCGGACATGAGTAAGTTAGGAATAGAACGTCCTCTCAAGCGCATAATGAGTGATGTTCCAACCGTTGCTGTTCCTACAATTGAGTCAACTGCGGTTCTCAAGGAAATCGAAGACAAGACATCTGGGGATGCAAGTTCAAACAAGGTGCAACCAGGATTGGTTACATGGCACAAAGATTTTGCACAAGCCAAAGAAGCTTCGGCGAAAAGTGGCAAGCCTGTGTTGATGTTTCATATGATGGGTCAGTTAGATGACCGCTTTTGTTGAACGAACGCTCGTTTGGCGAGGACCGTGTTGTTCTCCAGGAAAGATGTTTCGAACTACATAAACGAGCATTTCGAGCCAGTTTGGGAATCGGTGCGGCCGGTGCCGACAGTCACGATTGATTTTGGCAACGGTAAGAAATTAACGAGAACACTCCATGGCAATATTGCATCATATGTATGCACTGCCAATGGTGATGTGGTTGATGTGGTGCCGGGAATTTATGTTCCGAATACTTACATCGAGAGACTCAGTGATATAGAAAAAGTAGCTAAAACTCTCTCGAAAGATCGTGATAGCGCCATTGGTACCATAAGGTACTATCATGAAAATCCTGCTCAAGCGCTGAAAATTGTCGGCGCCGGTGACAAGAGTCAAGCCATGATTCCGTATACGGTGCCTATGCAAAAATTGACCGGGTTGTACGCAGACACTCAGCAAAATGAAGAAGAGCGTCGCGACATGATTCACAAGTATCTGAGCACCGCCGGCGGAGTAACTCCCGACAGCATAAAGAAATGGTTGTACAGAGAAATCTTGCACGCCGATCTCGATGATCCGTACCTTGGTGTCGACAAGGCGCTTTCGGGGACTTACCCGTTCGACGACTCGCACAGCTAATCGTGCCGTAGGCAGTAGTAAGGATCGATCAGCGTTGCGTACCGTATTGCTGTTCTTCAGCGTGATAACTGCTGCGCACCAACGGACCTGAAAAGACGTTGGTGAAGCCCATGGCGATCCCTTCTGCCTCGAAGCGCTTGAAGGTTTCGGGCGTCACCCAGCGTGCAACAGGAAGATGATTCGGCGTCGGCTGCATGTACTGTCCGAGCGTGATGAGGTCGACATTGGACTTTCGCCACTCTTTGAGAACTTCGATAACTTCTTCGTCTTCCTCGCCAAGCCCAAGCATCATGCCGGACTTGGTGACGAGTCCAAACTCTTTGGCACGGGCAAGCAGTTCTAAGCTGCGTTCAAACTTTCCTTGCGGGCGCACCTGCAAGTAGAGTCTGGGCACTGTTTCCACGTTGTGATTGAGCACATCCGGTCTGGCTTCCATCACGGTTTGAAGAGCATCCCAATTGCCGCAGAAATCCGGAATCAATACTTCGATTCTTGTCTCGGGGCTCCGCGAGCGAATTTGAGTAATGGTGTCGGCCCACACTTGAGCACCGCCGTCTTTTAGTTCGTCGCGGTTGACCGACGTTATGACAGCATAGCGAAGCCCGAGCTTAGCCACTGCGTCTGCAACACGGCGAGGTTCATCAAGATCGAGTTCGGTGGGACGACCCGTGATGACATTACAAAAGCCGCAGCTTCTGGTGCAGATGTTGCCCAAAATCATGAAGGTTGCGGTTGAGCGCGACCAGCACTCTCCCCGATTGGGGCAGGCGGCAGACTCGCAGACGGTGTGGAGTTCGTGCTCGTCTATCAGTCCTTTAATGCGCTTGTAGGGTTCGCCTGTGGGCAAGCTGACCTTGAGCCACTCCGGCTTTGAAGGGCGTTTGGCATGTGGTTGTTCAATTTGGTTCGACGTCGAGACGCCTTTAGTTTTCATTCAGATTTCCGCTCAACAACAGCGATTTAGCAATTTCTTCCACTGTCAATTCGTAGACCCCGGGGCGCACCTTATGACATACTTTTGATTATCAACCTGAGAACGTCAAGTAGGGTGCATTCTAGAAGGTTACCCGATCTTGAACGATCGCAAGATGAGCGTGTCATAAGGCACACCAACGACGTTACAAATATGGCTGCCCGCGCAGTCTTTTGCGGTGACAACAAATGCCCAGAAAACCGATTGAGCTTCCGTATCAGTTAGAGTACCTGTCCATCCTTGATGAAAACGCCAACCTGGACAAAGCGCTTGAGCCGAAGATTGCGGCCGACAAACTCAAGAGCATGTATCGCTACATGTTGTTGGGTCGCCGCACGGATGAGCGTATGTTAAACATGCAGCGCCAAGGACGCCTGGGGACATTTCCTCAAGCATCCGGTCACGAGGCGCTTTGTGTCGGCTCGATGATTCATTTGGATAAGAACGATTGGTGCGTTCCTGCCTATAGAGAACTGGGCGGCATGCTTTATCGCGGCTGGAAGATTGAAAACATTTTGCTTTATTGGAATGGTTATGAAGAAGGCGCCCGGCCACCAGAAGGCGTCAATGACCTGCCGATGTGCGTGCCCATTGCCAGCCAACTGCTTCACGCTGCAGGCATCGGCATGGCGATGAACATCAAGAAGGAAAAGAAAGTCGTAATGACCTACTTCGGAGATGGCGCTTCGTCTGAAGGCGACTGCCACGAAGCTCTCAACTTCGCTTCCGTGTATCGCGCCCCGGTTGTCTTTATTTGCAACAACAACCAATATGCAATTTCTGTTCCAATCTCCAAACAAATGCGCAATGAAACCCTGGCGCAAAGAGCGATTGCGTACGGCATGCCCGGAATTAGAGTTGATGGCAACGACGTTCTTGCCGTATATCAAGCCACGCAAGAAGCGATAGAAAGAGCACGTAAGGGTGAGGGCCCCAGCTTGATTGAGTGCTTGACCTATCGCGTGACGCCGCACACCACAGCAGACGATCCGAAGCGTTATCGCTCCGAGGAAGAATGTCAGCTCTGGACCAAGCGCGAGCCACTGGCGCGCTTCGCGAAGTATCTCGAAAACAAAGGCATCATGACTGCAAAAGACTTCGAAAAGATGGAAGCGGAAGTTGATGCTGAAATCAAAGAAGCGGTCAAGCGAGTTGAAGAGTTGTCGAAGAGCGACGAGCTGATGAACCCGCTTCTGATGTTCGATTACCTCTATGCAGACATTCCGCAAGACTTGCAAGAGCAGCGCGATCAGTGCGCCAAGACGCTCAAGAAGTCAAAGCCGGGTGAGAAACCCGCGGCGGTTCACTAACGAACCACACTCATTAGTCACTCTCTTGCAAAAGTCACAGGAGCAAAAAAATGGCAGAGATGAACATGGCGAAGGCGATCAACCTCGCGCTTTACGAAGCGCTGGAGCGTGACGATCGCGTCGTAATCATGGGCGAAGACGTTGGACCCGATGAAGGCGTTTTTCGTATCACCGAAGGATTGCATGCGAAGTTCGGAGACGGCAGAGTGCTCGACACGCCGCTTGCCGAGTCAGGCATCGTCGGTACTGCAATCGGCATGGCAATCTACGGAATGCGTCCGGTTTGTGAAATTCAATTCTCGGGATTCGACTATTACGCATACCATCAACTCGAATCGCACGCGGCGAGATTCCGCAATAGAACTCGCGGTCGCGTGACGGTTCCTATGGTGATGCGCGCACCTTACGGTGGTGGTATCAGAGCCTTGGAACACCACTCGGAAAGTCGCGAAGCAGTTTATGCCCACACCCCCGGACTCAAAGTCGTGATTCCATCGGGACCACGCAATGCCCGCGCACTCTTGCACTCGGCGATTCAAGACCCAGATCCGGTTATTTATTACGAACCGAAGGCACTCTATCGCTTGTTCAAAGAAGAAGTGCCGGACAAGATGGAAACCTTGCCAATCGGCCAAGCTCAAGTAGCGAAAAAGGGAGAGGATGTAACTCTCATTTCTTACGGCGCCAGTTTGAGAGCCACTCTTGAAGCAGCCGAGATGCTGGAAGAAGATGATGGTGTCAAAGCAGAAGTGATCGATGTTTTGTCGATTGCACCGCTCGATACGAAAACAATTGTTGACTCGGTTCAAAAAACCGGACGTGCTGTTGTTATTCACGAAGGTCCGAAAACCTGCGGTTTAGCAGCGGAAATCATTGCCCGTATCAACGAGAAAGTGTTCCTTTATTTGGAAGCACCGATTGCGCGTGTTACCGGCTATGACGTTCCAATTCCTTATTTCTCCAAGGAAAGATTTTACTTGCCGGATGCTGAGCGAATCTACAACGCTTGCAAAGAAACGCTCGATTTCTAAGCGCACGATTATAGACCGCGGCAACTTGCATATGGTGATTCGAAAGAGGTAAATCATGTCCGTTGAATTCAGACTTCCCGACTTAGGAGAGGGCATTCACGAGGCTGAGATCATCAGCGTCAAAGTAAAGGAAGGCGATCAAGTCGTTGAAGACCAACCCATCTTTGAAGTGGAAACTGATAAAGCTGTCGTCGAAATCCCTTGCCCTTACAAAGGAAAAGTGGAAAAGATTTTCGTCACGGCTGGTCAGCAAGTCAAGGTCGGCATTGTATTGATAACCTTCGATATCGGCGATGGCAGCTCATCATCAGCTGCTGCTTCTTCCGGCAAAAAAAGAGAGGCGGAAGTCGGAGCGCATGGCGCATCTGGTAGTACCGCAACTGCGGCTCCCCCAGCGCAACATGCCGGAGAGAATGGACGAGGACAAGCCGCTCGCTCATCAAAGGTGGTGCCAGCCACGCCTGCTACAAGAAGATTGGCGAGAGAACTTGGTATCGACCTCCACTCTGTTGCACCGTCCGGGCCGCATGGTCGCGTGATGAAAGAAGATGTGAGAGCTGCCGCCGCAGGCACTTTGGAAAGCCGCGTCAAGCAACCGGCATCTCAACCGTCGTCTAAGTCGACAGCTGCACCTGCATCGCAGGCAGTATCACTGAAAGATAAGTACGGTGACTCCAGCGCTGCCCCGCAACCTCTGATTGCAGATCGCGGCGCTATGGGTGGAGGTGCTCCAGCTGAGCTTCCTGACTTCAGTAAGTTTGGATCGATTGAAAGAGTTCCACTCAAATCTATTCGCCGCAAGATTGCTCAAAACATGACGACATCGTGGACGCACATTCCACATGTCACCCACTTCGATGAAGCCGACGTGACTGACTTGGTCAACATGATCAAGGCTCATGAGAAGCGAGCCGCCAAGGCAGATCAGCAAGCTCCGAGATTGACGCTGACGGTGTTTACACTCAAAGCGTTGGCCCAGGCTCTGCAGAAGTATCCTCAATTCAATGCAAGTCTTGATGAGGCTCGCGGTGAGATTGTGTTCAAGCACTACGTAAACATCGGCGTTGCAGTTGCCACCGAGCGTGGTTTGATCGTGCCGGTGATCAAAGATGTGGACAAAAAGAATTTCGCTGAATTGTCGGCTGAATTGTCTGAAATCGCTGTTAAGACAAGAAGCGGGAAAATCGAGTTGGAGCGCCTGCAAGGAGGCACCTTCACCCTCACCAACATCGGTGCCATTGGTGGAACCAGCATGTCCCCAATGATCAACTACCCTGAAGCTGCGATTCTTGGAATGGCAAGAGCAGCTGAAAAGCCAATCGTCAGAGATGGAAAAATCGAAATAGGCGTGATACTGCCGATGGCACTATCGTTTGACCACAGATTGGCCGACGGTGCCGAAGCCGCATACTTCGTGCAGCATGTGGTCAACAAGCTTTCAGACCCGCTCAACTTTCTTTTGGAGGGCTAAACCATGGTAGTTGGCGAAATGGTTCAAGAAGTCGAACTTTGTGTGGTCGGTGGTGGCCCGGGTGGTTACACCGCAGCCTTGAGAGCGGCAGAACTCGGTATCAAAACTCTTCTTGTAGACGCGCAACCTAAGCTGGGCGGCGTCTGTCTCAACATGGGTTGCATTCCATCGAAATCGTTATTGCATGCCGCAGAAGTGATCAACGGAGCACGTCACGCAGCCAAAATCGGTGTGCAGTTCGGCGCACCGCGGGTGGAGCTCGACACGTTGAGATCGTGGAAGCAAGGTGTCATCGACAAGCTCGCTTCCGGCATCGCCGGTATGTGTAAGAGCGCGGGCGTGGAAGTCGTGACCGGCAAAGCCGTCTTCGATGATTCGCGCAGTCTGCGCATCGACCGACAAGGTGAAAGCGCAATTCGAGTCAAGTTTAAGCATGCCATCGTTGCCACCGGTTCGCGCCCGACAAAGCTGCCGCGCCTCTTCAAGAAGGAAGAAGACATGGCGAGCGACCGCATTCTCGATTCAACTACCGCCCTCGATTTGAAGGACGTGCCGAAGACTCTTCTGGTGGTGGGCGGCGGTTACATCGGCCTTGAAATGGGCACTGTTTATGCGGCTCTCGGCAGCGAAGTGACCGTCGTTGAAATGACGGACGGCTTGCTGCCCGGTGTCGATCGCGATCTGGTAAAACCGCTTGCTACGCGCCTCACCGAGGATTTCAAAGCAATCTACCTCTCAACCAAGGTCACAGGCTTGAAAGTCGTGGGGTCTCAAGTTGAGGCTGAGCTAGAGGGCAAAGATGTTCCAACCAATATCAAATTCGATCGTGTGCTCATTGCTGTCGGCAGGCAGCCGAACACCGACGGCATAGGGCTCGAAAACACCAAGGTTGAAATCGACAAGTTTGGATTCATCGGTGTTGACGAGGGCATGCGTACTGCCGACAAGCGCATTTTGGCAATCGGCGACGTCTCCGGTCAGCCGATGTTGGCTCACCGCGCCATGAGACAAGGAATGGTGGCGGCTGAAGTGCTTGCCAATCGGCCCTCCGCATTCGACAATCGCGCCATCCCTGCCGTAGTCTTCACCGAGCCGGAAATTGCTTGGTGCGGTTTAACGGAGACCGAAGCCAAGGCCGAAGGAAAAGAAGTGTCAGTAGCCAAGTTTCCTTGGTCAGCATCTGGACGCGCGATGACATTGAGTGAGCCTGTTGGAAGCACCAAAGTAATCTTCTGTCCCGAGACAACTGCGGTTCTAGGAGTCGGAATGGTCGGCCCGCGCGCTGGAGACTTGATTTCAGAGGCTGTATTGGCTATGGAGATGGGAGCGGTGCTGGAAGACTTGATTGTCACTATCCACCCGCACCCGACATTGTCTGAGACGGTAATGGAAGCCGCTATGACCGGTCAAAGTCGATTAGAACGTCAACGTCAAAAAGAACCCCAAACGTCAAGAAGTTAATTGCCAAGGCAAGAGCAGCTTGATAAGTCAGACCAAGAAAAGAAGCCTGTTTCCGTTATCGGTCAGTGATCTTTGATGCGCCCTGCTTAGGTAAACTACAAAGGGGGCATAACGGACTCGGTGTTTTGGGTTGGCAACACCCTGGGTCTTTGTTTGGGGGTTGCCTGGCGCAGGAGCGGCAATGTCAGACGAGAATATTCCGAAGGCTGAGAGCTTTGGCTCGGCACTCAACCTGATGGCAGAGGCGGTCGAAAAGGCTAGCCAGGAATTCGAGCAAATTGTGAAGGGTTGTGTCAGAGAAGTGAAAGACTTCAATGAGGCCCTTGAAAAGACTTTTTTGACCCGCCTGCAAAAGGTGGTGGAACAATCAACCAACCTGGTCGACGAAAACATCGACACCATGTCGACGCGCAGAGACGAGCTGTTGGAAAGGCTTTCCGATATCGAGCGGCAGGAGATGGCCAAAATTGTCGCCGAGAGCCGCGAGGCGCGCCAACAAATCGCCGACAGAGGCGCACAAGCGGCGCGTTCTCTCTCAAAATTGGTGGAGGAACAGCTCACACAGTTGCGCTCCCTGGTTGAGCATCCAGAGGCTCATTATCAGGACTTTTCAGCCAGCAATCGGGCAGAAGTCCAAGCCATCGCCGCAGAAGGCAAGAATCAAATCGAATCGAGCGAATCAGATGCCGAGCAATCAATCTCCACACAATCAAGAGAAATCGAGCAAGCGGCGCAAGCAGCCGTAGAACAGCAGAAAGCCGGGGTTGATTCCAAGTTGGAAGACTACAGCCAGGAGTTTGAAGACAAGATTACTGATGTGCTCGGCGAATTGAGTGAGCTTGTCGATGAAATGCTCGATGGGCTATTGGATTTCTCTAAAAAAGGAGTGGATAAGGTCGAGCAGGCAGTCGAAGACAACAAATTGAGAATCGGCGAGCAGATTGATTCATTTAAGAACGATCTCTCTGCTGTAAAGGAAAACTTCGAGCTCGGCATGTCAGAAGAGCGCGAATCTGCAGAACGCACCCACTCGACAGTTCTCGATCGCAGAGTGGCTGAGGTCAAAGATGAAATCAATCAGATTTCGATTACCGCCGATGCCAAGATTGCCTCCAGCCACAAGCAGTTTTACAACACTCTCAAGCGGCTTGAACGCAAGTACTACGATCGTCTCGATCGTCTCTTTAATAAGTTCGAGTCCACCATTCTCGATGAGGCACGCCTCTCCAGCGGGCCATCGGCTCGACGCCTTCAATCGAGTCACGAGCTCAGAGAGAAGCTTCATCTGAGGCTCCAGAGCCGTGGCAACGAGATTGTAAAGACGTTCAAACGTCAAGTCGAGCAGGTGGAGGCGGAATTCGCCAGATCGACAGCCACATCGCACGACCAGATCGAAAGTATCAGAAGCCAGGCCGTGGAATCGATGGAAAAGCAGGTTCGCGTAATGCGCACCGATTTAGATCGCACGCATCGCAATTTCAATAACGAACTGTCGGAGTTGGCACTGCAGCTTCCGCAGATTGAGGAAGCCGGAAGAGCAGCGGCTCTGGCTGTCATGGCTTATCGCAGCGCAATGCTTTCAGACAACGACTAAAGTAAAGGACCGTAAGCATGAGTTTCCCTGGTAAAAAGCTACAAGATATATATGACGATGCTTCTCAGCGGCTCGCTGAGCTGGAAGGCAGCACGTCCGAACGACTGAAAGATCTTGCTGACGCCCATCAAACGAATCGCAAAAATGTAGAAGTCGATTCGCTTTCTCAGATGGAAGATCGCGCCAGAGACGTCGAAGGCGAGCTGCGCACGCAGTCCGCGCTTTGTGTCGATCGCCTCAAGAAGCTAATCGAGTTGGAGAAAAAGACGACCGAACAACATGTCAAACAGCAACTGCAAGATCTCGACGGTTTGGCAGATCGTCTGAGAAACTCGGTGCAAGATCTAAAGCGAGCCTATGCAGACAGTTTGGACGACCTGTATGACTCGCTTTCCAATGACTATTCGGCGACAGTCGAGCAGGTTTCCTCCGAAATTGAAAGACAGAGTTTCAGCTCGTCGAAAAATCTAAAGGCGCATGGCACCTTCCTCGCCAATGCCCTGCAGCAAAAGCTCGATCACAATTTGTGGGAATCGCGCGGCGGCGAAAAGCAGATAAACAGCACTCTTCTGAAGACGTACATGCAAAAGGCCGGTAGCATCGAGACGCACTTTTCGATGCTCATGCAAAAAATGTCTTCGGAGTTTCAAAATCAATATAAGGATCTGGAACAGGTCTGCCGGCAGTCGCAAGCAGGCATTGATGCCGATTCACCACAATGGATGGAACAGTTGGAGGGTGTAGCCAGCGAGGCGGAGAAGAACATCCAAAGGTTTTTCAAGGAAACTCTCGACCGACACAATAAGACTCTCAACGGTCATCTTGGAGCGATTGCAGAAGACTTGGGCAACATGCACGTCGGTGCAACCGCCAATCTTTCGCAAAAAACACAAGAGTACAGCTCCAACTTGGTGGCAGCTGCGGAAACTGCACAGCAAGCACTAAAGACCAAATGCGAAGAGGTCGAATCGAAAGTCGATATCGACATGGATGCGTTTAGCGGACGCATTGAAACAAAAGTCAAAGCATCCTCCGCGCTTCGCGATGATCTCGAAAACACCAAGAGCGGTGTCATCAGCGACATACGCAAAGAGTTGGTCGACATCCGCAATGGTTTTGAAGAACGACTGGCCGCCATGGTTAAGGAGGCTACCGATCGTGTCAAGAACATAACACGTGAGGCTGATGCAGACATAAAGAATGCGCAGCAACGATGCATGTCCAAGCTGAATACTGATGGAACAAGTGCAAGAACAGAGATAGAAGAAGCCACTCAACGGCTAATGAGATCGCTGGAGGAGCAACGAGAGGCGGCTCTGGCGGAAATTGCCAGGCAGACGGGAAAGTAAGTTACAGGGTCTGATTTCTAAGTAATCGGAAGATCAAAAGGTCGACAGAATATGAACTCAATGCTCAGACAACACCATGTGCGGATACAAGATCTAAAGCCGTTCGTTCGCGGCTACGACCCGTCAAAACCTCAAACTGCTGAAGAGTGGTCAAAGATCGAAGGCACGCTCTATGAGCCGGGCATGATGATCTTCTGTCTCGATGCCGTGAGCGCACCGCCCGGTCTTACCAACTTCGGCAAAAGAGACTCTGAGAGCGAGACCTATCGCGTCAAAGATCTCTGTGTGGTGGTTGGCAAGGAAGACGGTCGCTCGCTTGTCGTTAACATCACTGCCAGCGCCTACGAACTTCGTTTTCTTGAAGTCTTGATGCTGGAAAAGGCACGAAAAGCCATTCTCGACGGCAAAGACTTTATCTTTGCCGTATCCGCGCCTCGCGAGAAAGTCACTGAGCAAATGAAGAAGGAACTGCATAGCCTGGGCGGGCTCTATGCGCAAGGCGGCAGCCGCAGAAGTCTTGCCGTCGATGGAAATGGACCACAAGAACCAGCGATGGCTCTTATAAGTTTGCTCGGCGTCAAGCTGACCGCCGGACTTGGCAAACAAGTGTTGGATATCGGCTCAATTTGCCACATGATCTACGCACCGGACGGCCGCCAGGAAGACAAAAACAAGGCGCTGGTTCGCTCGGTATTTGCCGGAGTCACCAGCGCGCAACTCCAAGGTGAAGAAGGTGCGCAGCCAATTGAAGGTTATACGCCTGAGCCCTATACGCCACAGCCTGCTTACAATCAGGAAGAGCAGCAGGCATACGCGCCAGGTTTTGGGCAAGAACAGCCGACGTTCACTCCTGAAGCATCGTACATTCCAGAGCAGTCATATCAGCCTGGTTTTGGGGCCTCTACAGAACCACTGGCGCAAGCACTGGATGCCGAACAGTATGCGCAACCAGAATTGTTGCAGCAACTGCCTCCTGATGCGACATTCGTACCGGAGCAGAGCTATACCCAACCTGAATATGCACAACAGGTGGATGTTGCCCCTGCGCAGATGGAAGTAGCTGCTTGGTATCAACTCGCCCACATGGTGGAAGTCGGACGTGGTGGCGCAGCCGTTGCCCCGCCACCTATGACCCCAACCATGGCAGCAGCGGCCGCTGCAGCTGCCGTTCAATCAGGCAACCCACCAGCCGTTTCTGCCGAACAGATGTATCGCAGTCATGCTGCCCTTGTGGACGAGTATGCGCAAAAAATAGTAAGTCAATACACCGGCGATACGAAACCCGCAGATGCAGCCGCTGCACAACTGGTTCAACAGCCTCAACAAGTGGCTCCGCAAGCTGCTCCTGTCGAGCAGACGCCCGAGCAGCCGCCTGTCGAGCAACCGCCTGTCGACCAACCGCCTGTCGACCAACCACCCATCGAACAGGCACCTGCAGAGCAACCTCCTGCCGAGCCTGCGCTCGAACAGCAGTATAGCTTCAGCGAGCAGCCGGCACCATATACGGAGGCGCAGCCCGTTACTGATCCGTTTGCACAGCAGTACCATCAAGCTGCATCGGAGCCAGTTCAACAACCACAAGCGGAGCCGTCGCAGCCTAACTATGCATCGCAAGACTATACGTCGCAATTCAAACACGATTTTGAAGCTGGATTAGCCGGACCACAAGCAATCGAGTTTGCACAAAAATCGGCTGAGCAAGAACGCGAGCTGTTTCCGCCGAAAGAATCTACTCCTGATCCGTACATCCAATTGGCGTCAGCCGCTGCCATTACTGAGGCAGAATCACCAATTCCGGAATTTGTAGATGCAATTTTCGAAACTGCCGGTCGTGGAACTCTGGAGTACAACAGCACTGGTCCTGAAAGTCTCAGTGATACTACCGATTGGTCTTCAGCGATGCCGCCGCAATCAGTGGCACAGGCACAGCCTGAGTCGACCCCGAAGCCTCTGACTGCTGAACAGGCGCAAGCTGCAAGTGAAGAGCTGTTCAGACAAAAGGACTTCGAGTCAAACTGGCAGCAGCCTGCCGAAATCGCTCAATCTGTCGAAGCTCAAGTCTTCATTCAACCGGCCGAACCGCCGACTCAATTCGAACCACCGCTAGTGGCAGCAGAACCTCAATCTCAAGTCGAGATACCACAGGAAGTGGCTCCGCAAACCGATACGTCGCCAATTCAAGAAGCCCAAGAAGCTGTGGATATTACTACTTCTTCGGTTCAAGAACCGGTCTCACCGGAGTCGGCACCACAGGCGGTGGCAGATGCATCTTCCGAATCAGATGGTGGCACCTTGTTTGAACGTCTGGGTCAGCAATTGAGCAAGACACCTCCTACGTCTCCAAGCCCGCGACGCTCATCCAGTAACTTGAAGGCGTTGCCTGAACAAGTCGTAAATGCAGAAACGACACCACAAATATGGACTCAAGAATCAGGCGGAAGCCTTTTTGAACCACCCTCCGCCGAAGAAGCGGCTGCCCAGTCCGAAACTCCCGCGCCAACCGAGGCGTCACCAGTCGTTCAGCCGGAAACCGTTTCTGCGGCGCCTGCAGCAGAGACCACGCTTTCGGCGGTTGCGCCTGAACCTCAGCAGCCATCGGCAGCTGAGCCGCCGGCACCTGTTGAGCTAGAACTGGCACCTGCTGCCGATGCAGATAAGTGGCAGAGACCAGAAGCCGAGCCACCTCAGGCAGCGACGCCAGAACCCGAACCGCCATCAATATCTACTCCTCCTACCCCGGCCACCCCCGCGCCCGACTCCGCCGCCAAGCCAGAAACCGCTTCCGGCCTCCCATTCCGCCGTCCTCGCCCTCGACGCGGGGTCGAACCTTCTACTCCCGCGCCCGAGCCGGCACAGCCCGCACAATCGCCAGAACCCGAGGTCCCCATCGATATGGCCGCACTCACAGGCCCCTTGAAGGAATCGGAAGAACCCACGGACCAACCCGCTGTCGAGGCTTCTGCGGAAGAACCGCCTTCGCCGGAAGAACCGCCCTCGCCGGAAGAACCGCCTGCCGACTATCAGCACCTCGCCGAAGCACTTTCAGGATTGCTCGACTCCGATTCAACCGAGTGGCAAGGCACCGAAGCAGCCCAAACTGCACCGGACCAACCTCAAGCAGTCGAAGCGGCGTTTACTGCAGAACCTCCAGCCGAAGAACCCCCAGCCGAAGAACCGGCGCCAGAGCCTGCAAGCCAGCCCGAAGAAGATGTCACCGCCGCGGCTGAGCTGCCACCATACACGGTGCTGTCCACCGGCTACGAGCCTGCACCGGCACCGCAGAGCCCGTCGCAAGCTGAAGATGAACAACCGGCAACTCCGCCGGCACAAACCATGCAGCCACCACAAACTATCATCAGCAGCCAAGACGTGGCTCCAGTCACAGTCCCAAGCGAGTCGCAGGCAACGCCTCCACCTCCGCCATTGGGCAAAGCGGCACCTTTTGCGTTCCAATCTTCATCGGCGGCACCAGCTGAGCCACCACAGCCGAAAGAACCTTTCGCCGGCTTGACCGACTCCGGCGTGCGCAGAGCACCGGGAGCACCGCCGGACATGACCGACTCCGCCGTGCGCAGAGCACCGGGAGCACCATCGGACATGACCGACTCCGCCGTGCGCAGAGCACCGGGAGCACCATCGGACATGACCGATTCCGCCGTGCGCAGAGCACCGGGAGCACCGCCGGACATGACCGACTCCGCCGTGC
>CAZCZI010000015.1:2803-139964 GCA_964503045.1 uncultured Candidatus Obscuribacterales bacterium | reverse complement strand
GCGTTCGAGCATATTGCAGTTTATGACGGCGATGTGTTGAAGGTTGGAAGTGTTGAGCTCAAAATTTTGGAGACGCCTGGACATACGCCTGAAAGCATTTGTGTTGTGATTACCGACGGTGAAGGTTCAAACAAGCCGTCAAAAGTTTTGACTGGTGACACATTGTTTGTGGGTGATGTGGGAAGACCTGATTTGGTGGGCGCTGAGGGCTTCTCGCCAGAGCAAATGGCAGGGATGCTTTACGATAGTTTGCACAACAAATTGTTGAAACTCGATGATTCAGTAGAAGTCTACCCGGCTCATGGAGCCGGCTCGCTGTGCGGCAGAAATATGAGCAGCGAGCGCTCCTCGACTATTGGGCAGCAGCGATTGTTTAACTGCTCGCTAAAGCCGATGACTCGTGATGAGTTCATCAAAATGGCTACCTGTGACCTTCCGGAAGCGCCGGCATATTTCCCGAAAGCGGTGCAAATCAATCGAAGCGGCCCGCGGTCGATGCACGAGCTTCCTGACCCAGTGGCGTTTTCGGCCCCGCAAGTGAGCAAGTTTATTCAACAAGGATATACAGTGCTCGACGTGCGCACTGAAGCCGAGTTCGGAAAGGCGAGTATTCCGGGTTCTATCAACATTGGATTGACAGGACAACTCGCTTCGTGGGCGGGCACCTTGATCGATCATCAGGCGCAAATCATCATCGTCGCGGACACTCTCGAGAGTGTAAACGAGGCTGTGGTGCGGCTGGCAAGAGCCGGTCTCGAAGGAGTGCAGGGATATCTCGAAGGCGGAATTGAAAGCTGGCGCAAAGCAAAGCTTCCTTTGCAGGAGATTCGGCAGACTCCCGTGGCAGAGCTGAAGGCGCGGCTAGACCAAGGCGAAGACCTGCAAGTCATCGACGTTAGGCGACCCGGCGAGTACTACTCAGGGCATGTCGAATGCGCTAGAAGCATTCCACTGTCAGAACTGAAAGACTGTTTAAAGGACATCGATCCAAGCCGCCCGACCGCGATTATCTGTCGCAGCGGCTATCGCAGCAGCATTGCCGCCAGCATGCTTTCGAGCTTAGGTTTTAATGAGCTCCAGAACATTGCAGGAGGGACCTTAGCATGGGTGCAGGCCGGCTTTTCGGTGTCACAAGCCGACACACAAGCATCTCTTCCGTCTTAGTGCCGTCCTCGTCTCTGGGCATTTCAAATGACGCCCACACGTCATCTGATTGGCATAAATAGACGATGCGATCGTACTTCCGTCCGGTGGTCGGATTTTCGGTGATGTACTGGAGTTGCACCTTCATCTCTATTTTGCAAGTTGGGCATTGCATTTGAAGTATCTCCTTGTGTGGGTTCCGATGACCTGACGGGGACTAAACCGAACACAGCCTGAGTTTGGCTGCGCTCCGCCTCGGGAGTGCCGCGCAAGTTATGTATTTCATTTGGTACTCAGATCATGCTCATCTTATAAAACAGATCTAATAGTTGCCAAGGGGTGAATGGCGTTTGCAGTGGTGTAAATACGGTAACGTTTAATCTAGCCACTGGTCTGGGTTTCCGTGGATTCTCCCTTCGCGGTCGAATGGGGTATGCCCGCGGATGGTCCATTGTTTGGAACCTTTTGCTAGTAGGGAATATTAAAGCGACGCTTCCACGCCTAATTGCGCGATTACTACCGATGTCGAACACCCCTCAACCAGAAAGCGCACTTGTAAAAACCCTTTGTCCACGCTGCGGCAAGCCGGTAAGGCAGCGCCAGAAGGCGTCTCTGTCTGCTTGGGTGTTTCGCGGCGACAGCTGTGTCTGCTCGCTGGCGCCTGGAGCAGCCCGTGAAGTCACTCCCATCAAACGCATTGACAGCAGCGGCAAGACAACCGTTGAAACCCAAATACTCTCTCTGGGCTTGCCTGAACGCTACAAAATTCTGTTTCTGCGCGGGCAGGGAGGCATGGGTTCTGTCTTCAAAATTCAAGACCAGCAAGACGGCAACTACTACGCAATGAAGGTCATGCGAGCCGATCTGGCGACCGACCAGGCGTACGTGAAACGTTTCGAGCGCGAGGCGAAAGCCGCCGCTCAGCTGCATCATCCAAGCCTTGTGACTGTGCACGATTACGGATTCTCCGCCACCGGTGCACCGTACGCGGTGATGGACTATGTAGAAGGTCAGTCTTTATCGGAATTATTGAATACCGAGCTGTGTCTCGACCCTCAGCGTGCACTCAATCTGTTCAAGCACCTGGCAAACGCAATTGCCCATGCTCACAGCAAAGGCATCGTGCATCGCGACTTGAAACCCGGCAACATACTGATTTCGGAAGTCGACGGCGTCGAAATACCAAAAGTCGTGGATTTCGGAATCGCTAAAATCATGCCTGTTTTCGACCGTTCGACCCAGCAGCTTACCCAAACCGGCGACATTTTCGGCAGCCCTCTATATATGAGTCCCGAACAGTGCCGCGGCGACAATGTCGATTACCGCTGCGATGTCTATTCGTTGGGTTGCGTGATGTTCGAAACCTTGACCGGCAAGCCCCCGTTCGTCGGAGACAACCCTGTTAAAACCATCCTAAAACACCTCCAGGAGCGCCCTGAGAATCTCTCCGTGGCTCTTAAGCCACTGGGTCTTCCGAAAGGCTGCGAGAAAGCAATTGTGCATTGTCTGGAGAAGGATCCATATCATCGGTATCAATTTTTGGAGGAACTATCGAAAGACCTCGACTTCATCCAAAAGGGTCAAGGAGCTGTGATTGCCAAACAGCACGAGGATCGCCGTGACACCGGAGGAGTCAAACCGTGGCAAAAGGTAGCGTTGGCAGCTTGTTCCATCGCTCTTGTGGTTGCCTACATGGTGTCGCTCAGTCGCTACGACACAATGACGGCTCTGGGGAAGTTCTTTAGTTCGTTGGCACATATCGCGTGTGCCTTCGTTGGGCTGAGTTTGGCATGCTTCACTGGCTATCACTTCAGACAAACAATGATTCGGATAGGTGATGTGACTTCTCGAGGACCGGCAGATAACTGGTTGCTGCTCGTGTGCGCTTCCTTCTTCTTGTACTGCTGCGGTATCTCAATTGCAGGACTGCTAGACTTCCTTCGCTTCAACGACCTGGAATTCGGACTTTCCATACCGGCGTTGATCTTCGGAGGTCCGCCGATTTTGATTCAGCTGTCGATAATAGCAATGGGACTTAATGTGGTCCTGTTGTTCTTTTGGTTGTACAGACGATGGGTTTCGACCAAAAACGAATCTGGTCCCTATAGCGGTTGGTAGCCCGAATGCAACTCCGCATCACTTGCTAACGATACAATCGTGATTGCTTAGGCTGCCCAGAACAAAAATAGTTTCTTCCACCAAGGCCGTTTCAATCTATCGTTCTCAGCTATGGCTGCATCCAGCCAAGTTTCCAGCTCATTGATGCGCATCGCTTGATTCTCGATGTGGTTTTGTTGAGCTTCCAGTGTTCGTTGCAGGCGGCGCATTCTGCCTTGCGTTTCGCTTAGAGTTCTGCTTGTTCCCATCAAAAGAGTATTGATGTTAGCGACTTCGGTGAGCAGCTCGAGAACCTGCGAAGTCTCCGAACCTGGCTCGCTGCGACTGATTGTAGGAACTTCGGCGGCCATCAGCTCGACGTGGGCTTTCTCCAGTAGCGGCTCCAGTCCATCCAGGCTCAATGCGTCGAATTGAAGTTCAGGTTGCTGATTCATGACTGGCTCTTTCTAGCAAATAAGATTAATGACATTATGGGTGGTGGCGATCCTCGAAGCAATTCTTGACATGCCCGAATGCCGCAGAAAAGCAAGAGCATATCGAATGTATGCAAGTTTTATCGGCCGCTAAAAAATAGAAAAGACTACAATTGAGAAGTGGCGCTCAGAAGTAAAACCCCGTTGTAATGCCGACTTATTCGATTCAAGCCATAAACATAGGCACCTTTGCCCTGGGCGAGAGCGACAAGATAGTCACTCTCTTTTCGGCCGAGCGCGGCATCGTGCGCGCCGTCGCCAAAGGCGCTCGCAAGCCGGGCACCAAAATTGCCGGCAAATCTGAAGTGCTTTGCGTCAACAAACTCTTGCTTGCCACCGGGCGCTCGCTTGACATAATCACGCAAGCCGAGACGCTCGAGTCGTTTTCAGCTGTGAGAGGCGATCTCGCTCGGCTCTCGTATTGCCTCTACTACGCTGAGTTGACGCAGGTTTTCGGGCAAGGGCTGGCCGATGATAGTGAGCGCTATTTCGAGATGCTCAGAGCGGCCATTCGCGCTCAGGCTTTGGCGAAAGAAGACGCGGCGGTTTTGTGTTTGTGCTTTGAGATGAGCTTGTTGGAACTATTGGGATATCGGCCGGAGCTGACGGTTTGTGTGTCTTGCCGCGAACCGATAACCGAGTACAGGCTCAGTTTGTTTCATCATGAGTGCGGTGGTCTGATTTGCCAAAACTGCGTTGATAAACAAAGAAAGCTTTTGGTAAGGGACAAGAGCGCCTTGTATAACAATCAAAGTCGCGATGACGATGACGACTTAGGTTGGACAGAACCATTGGAGGCAGGCGGTGCCCACATCACTCCGATGGTGTGGAAGCAGTTGATCCTTGCCGCGCATTCATCCGGTCGTGAGTCGAACTTGCCTTCGAGCGCAAATCCGGCGCCACTGCAGGCTGCGCGTCGTTTGATGCAATCGTATATCGAATATCGCGCCGGCAAACGTATGAAAGCACTCGATTTGTTAAACCCACCGTCGAAGGTGCGCTGATTGACCTCCTCCCCTCCCTAAAGGACGAGGCTTGCCGCGCGATCTGGTCACCAAGCCGTTACAACAAATTTACTTACTCATGACACGTAAGACGTCAACTTGGTATTGATGCGCTTGAAAAGCGGCTAAAATACAAGGTGATGCAAGCGCGCTTAAGTTTTGAAACTGGGGAGGAAACGGTGCCAGGACTGAAAGAAACTGATCCAGATCTCTACAAATTCATTCAAGAGGAGCTCTCCAGGCAGCAAAACTGCATTGAGCTAATCGCCAGCGAAAACTTCGTGAGCGAGGCGGTGCTCGAAGCTCAGGGTTCGGTCTTGACTAATAAGTATGCCGAAGGACTGCCTGGCAAGCGCTATTACGGCGGTTGCGAGTTTGTCGATGAAGTTGAGCGCTTGGCTATCGATCGTGTCAAGCAGTTGTTCGATGCGCCGCACGCAAACGTGCAGCCGCACAGTGGAGCGCAAGCCAATATGACCGTATTTTTCGGCATGTTGCAGCCTGGCGACACGATTTTAGGAATGGCTCTGGACCAGGGTGGGCACTTAACCCACGGTTCGCCGGTGAACATGTCCGGCAAGTGGTTCAAGTCAGTTTTCTATGGCGTCGATCCGGCGACCGGTCGCATCGATTATGACAACGTGCTCAAGCAAGCTCAAGAGCACAAGCCCAAACTGATTGTTTGCGGCGCCAGCAACTATCCGCGCATCATCGATTTTGCCAAGTTTCGCGAAATCGCGGATGCGGTCGGCGCATATCTGTTAGCAGACGTTGCGCATATAGCCGGCTTGATTGTCGCCGGCTTGCATCCGAATCCGTTTCCACATGCTCAATTCGTAACTACCACGACCCACAAGACTCTGCGCGGGCCGCGCGGCGGAGTGGTGATGTGCCAGGAGGAGTTTGCCGCGCAAATGGACAAGGCGCTCTTCCCCGGCATTCAAGGTGGTCCGCTGATGCATGTCATAGCAGCCAAAGCAGCGGCATTCGGCGAAGCGCTCAAGCCCGAGTTCAAAGATTATCAGCGTCGTATCGTCGAGAACGCGAAGGCGCTCGCCAACACGATGATAGGCGAAGGCCTCGCAATTGTCTCCGGTGGCACCGACAATCATTTGATGACGGTAGACTTGCGGCCGATCAAGATGACCGGCAAGAAGGCATGCGCAATTCTCGAAGAAGTGAACATCACGACCAACAAGAATGCTGTTCCCAATGATCCTGAAAAACCGATGGTGACAAGCGGCATCAGAATCGGCACCCCAGCCGTCACCACCCGTGGCATGAACGTCGCGGAGATGGAGCTGATTGGACATTGCATCGGGGAAACATTGAAGTCTCCTGGCGATGATGCAGTAAAAGAGAAGACACTAAAAGTGGTGGCAGACCTATGTTCGAAGTTTCCCCTCTACAAAGAGAAACTAGCGGGAGTTCGTTAGTGCAAGAGCCCGGGCAACAGCCTGAATCTGGTCAAAACAACCAGAGCGATCCACCGAAGGAGCCGACTGCTAAACAGAAAGCTTCCAACATTGCAATTAGAGTGTGTCAAGGGCTGCTCTTGTTGATTGGCATGGCTTGGGTGTTCTTCTTTCAGAACAACAATCTCGATCAAACCCAAGTGCCTGGATTTTTGATTGCACTGGCCATCAGTTGGTGGCTCACACCGGAGATTCGCGCGCGCGCCATGAAACTCAAGCTTGTCGACAAACCCGGCGAGGAGCGGCGCATTCACAAGGTTCCTATCCCGCGCTTAGGCGGTGTAGCAATTTATGTGAGTGTGATGATCACAATCGTTTTACTCATTATCTTGACTGGAAAATTTCCAAAAGATGCACGAGGAACAGAAGGGCTGGTCGGCATTGCCGTGGGTGGAACCCTCATTTTTGTCTTGGGCTTGGTCGATGATTTGGAATCGCTGAGAGCAGGACACAAGCTGGTAGTTCAGTTTCTTGCTGCATTCGTTGCCTACTCTTGCGGTGTGCGAATCAAGGCGATTCCAATACCGCACAACATGAATTTAGATCTCGGGTTCATGCAAATTCATGGTGGCGTTCCAATAGATCTCGGACCCTTTGCCATCGTTGTAACGGCGCTCTGGCTGGTCACTGTAGCCAACGCGGTCAACCTAATAGACGGCATGGATGGACTTGCTGCAGGTGTATCTGCCATCTCCTGCTTGACAATCTGGAGTGTGGCTCTAGGCGCCAGTATCGGAAGACCGTACGCCGCACTGGCTGCCGCCGTGCTTGGTGGCGCGCTTCTTGGATTTCTTCGATGGAATTTCAACCCTGCCCGCATCTTTCTTGGTGACTCGGGTGCCTATCTAACGGGGTTTACGTTAGGAGCTGTATCAATAACTGGGGTGATCAAGGGTGTTGCTGCGGCAACCGTGATTGTGCCGACCTTCGTGCTCGTCTTTATGATTCTGTTTTTCCCACTGCTCGATACTACCTGGGCAGTGGTTCGCCGGGTTGCGCGTGGCAGGCACCCATTCTCGCCCGATGCCGCACATATCCACCATAGGCTTTTGAATCTGTTTGGGCACTCTCAAAAGAAAGTTGCATACTTGATTTACGGGATGTCTTGGCTGTTTGGCTTGCTTGCCACATGGCTGGTCGGGCAATGGCAGTACTTCTTGTGGTTGTCCGGAGGCGTGCTGATCATGGCGCTCTTCTTTGCCGAAGTGCTAAATCGTCACAGGCAGCGTCGTGGTGGTCCTGGTCCGGACGGAGGATCAAATCAAGTCTTTCCAAACGAAGTTCCGCCGGATAGCCCACCTCCTGCCGGTTCTGATCCTGCGGTATCCGTGTAGTTTGGCATTGAGGCATGTCCAACGAATCGAATTCGAAGAGCCGGAAGAGATTTGTCACCTTGGATGGTGGCATCGCGCTGACGTCCAACTCGAAAGAGTTTTCACTCGAGTCATTCAAGACCGCTGGATTTCCCAATCCGGCGATCCCTCGCGGCGCCGGAATGTCATATTGTGCCGCCGGTTTTGGTGAAGGTGTAACCTCACTCGATCATCTCGACTCGAATAGAATCCATGGCCTCGACACGCAGAAAAACCTTGTCGAGGTAGATGCCGGGGTAACACTTTCCCAGCTCTATGACTACTTATTGCCTCACAAACTGTTCATTCCAACCCAGCCTGGATACCCGTCGATCACCATCGGCGGCTGCATCGCTCCTGATGGACACGGCAAAAACCAAGCAAGGGATGGAACATTCAAAGAGCAGGTCGAGAGTCTCAAGTTGTTCCACCCGAGTCATGGAATCATCGAGATCTCGCGCACCAAAGAAGCAGAACTTTTCCATATGACATGCGGTGGTTTCGGGCTTACTGGCAACATAATTTCTGCGGTTTTACGCGTGAAGAAAATGCCGAGTGCCTGGCTCTATTTTCATCGCGATCTACTTCCGACAATCGACGATCTGTCCACCGAGCTCAAAAAAGCGACTACCAACGAATTCGTTATAACTTGGCATGACTTCACGCTTTCGCGAGGTCGTTTCGGTTCGGGGTTTGTCATGCATGGATCGTTTGTTCCTGAAAACGAAGCGCCTGCAATGACCGAAGCAGTAATGAGAAAACTCAAAGTCGGCGGGCGCAAACTGATTCTCACAAGTGAGGATAGAGGCAGTTTGATAGTGCCGATTTTCAATCAAGTCACAAGCAGTGCGCTTAACTGGGTGTACTC
Organism: uncultured Candidatus Obscuribacterales bacterium; assembly: GCA_964503045.1. Classification (GTDB taxonomy): domain Bacteria; phylum Cyanobacteriota; class Vampirovibrionia; order Obscuribacterales; family Obscuribacteraceae; genus CAYZJR01. Next base: position 131,531 of record CAZCZI010000015.1, on the reverse strand, counting down.
GACAATGAGCACTTTTGGCGGCAACGTCAAAAAGCTCGACTTGTTTAATTGCATGTTTCCCAGCCTGAGATCACGAGAGCTGTACTTCATGTTTTTTGGCAAAGCCGGTCTCCATGAGTATCAAGCGATCATTCCGGAAGAAACATTCAGTTATTTTTGCAAGCGAGTACAAGAGAGAATCATCGCGGATGATACCGCGATCACGCTTGCGTCGGCTAAGTGGTTTCAAGGTCAACAGAAACTTCTACGCTTCACGGGAACCGGCATTAACTTCGCCCTCAACTTCCCGCGCTGCCAAAATTCGCTTGAGTTTTTCGACTTTCTCGACGAGCTGACTCTGGAGATTGGTGCGCTTCCTAACATAATCAAAGATTCTCGTTTGCCTGCACGCATCGTCAAGGCCACTTATCCAGAGTACGAACTGTTTCGCCAGAAGCTTCACGCCTTTGATCCCAAGCGCCTTTACCGTTCTGAGCTGAGCGAACGATTGCAGCTATAGCAGCGAAAAAAGTTCGACCTCCCCGAATGTTGCGTTATTCACCTTCGAGTCGATAGCCCATACCATGCACGGTTTTTATCACCGATGTTCTTCCCGGCGATGCTATTTTTTTCCTAAGCGCCATAACCAGAGTGCGAACGGCTTCAGATGTCGCCGTCGACTCTGCTTTCCAGACTCGATCTACCAGAGCCGTATGCGAGAAAACCTGATTGGGGTGACGCATCAAAAACTCAAGAAGCGCATACTCCAAAGGCAAAAGCGTCACGGACCGGCCAGCGACTTTGACAGCGCGGCTGACGGTGTCCAGCTCGATTTCTCCATTTTTCAGAACATCGGATTGAACAATATGCGGTCTGCGCAGCAGTGCCCTGAGCCGCGCTGAGAGTTCAAGCAGATCGAAAGGCTTCGTCAAATAATCGTCCGCTCCGGCATCAAGACCGGTGGTCTTTTCTTTCACGGTGTTTCTTCCGGTCAGCATCAGAACGGGTGTTTTTCCACCATTCTTGCGAAAGGCATCGAGCACATCCACACCTGACATTCCAGGCAGATTCCAGTCAAGAACAATCACATCGTATTGGTATGTCTTTAGCCGATCCAACGCATCACTTCCGTCGCAAGTCGATTCGACGATAAACTTTTCAAGCGACAACCACTCTTGAAGCCGGCTCAAGAAATCGGCGTCGTCTTCAACGATAAGCACTTTTGGCACTTTGATTCACTTCTCCGATTGGAGCCGGCAAGTCCATTCGAGATTATACTGACAGCACGGCTAGTAGGTGAACTCAATCTGATAGCGCAGTACATCATCACTATCATCATTTTTGTGGGGCTGACGTCCGCCACAGTCGTTTTTTCGCTTTTGCCATGGGCGAAAGAGCATCATCTGCGCGCCTGGCAGGACTATCGATTTCATGCAGTAGAGTCCACGATTGATGGGCGATTCCAAGAAGGAAAAACATATTGGACGGCCGCATTAGGCGAAGCAAAAGCATTGAGCGATCGCGACAAGATCGAGGAGTGTAATAAACAAATTGCTGCTGTCGATGCACGAATAGCTCAGCAATCCAACGAATGTCCGCTGGATACCGCCCGTTTTTGTCACGAGCAATTAGAGGCCGGCGGCCCGTACGACAATGCGGTCTGGCCGAGCTCTCTGGAGTATCTGCGAATCGTGCGCCGCAACCGATCGGTGAAGGTGTGGGAGCCTACTCTCAAATTGATTTTTCGCAAAGAACGAGTCGCCGCCAAGAATAACCCACAGCATCTCATCGAGTTGGGTGACGCGTTGATGGAGATGGCGCGGTTTGAACCATCGAAGTCCCTCTATTTGTCGGCCTTCCAAGCTGCTGAACAACAGAAATCACTTAGCCAGCAACTGGAAGCTTTGGATCGGCAAGCGCGAGCCTCGTACTCACGCAAAGAATATGGCGAGGCAAATCGTGTTCTCAAAGAAGCAGTGAAACTCAGCCAGACAAGGGGTTCTCGTGTCGTCGAAAGTGGGTTGCTTTTGCATCAGGCACAAGTATTGTGTGATTGGGGTGAGTCTCTCGACATAGCTTTCCAGAATTGTGAAACGGTCTTGCAGCGCGCGCAGGGGGAAAAGGAACCGTTATTCACCTGGTATGCCAATCTCCTGTATCGCGAGATCGAATGCAAGAATCAGGTTTTGGAACATCGAAAACATTTAAAGACAGAGCAACAGTCTATGCACTCTGTGCCCATCGATGAAACCATCAAGCAACTAAATACGGTAGCATCTTTTGCATCAAAGGAGTTCGGCGAAAACAGCGTGCAATTGATGAGAACATTGGAAACACTTGGCGCGGCGTATGCTATTGCCGGAAAGAACAAAGAAATGCGCGATACCTTCACCAAGTTTCTGGCAATTAAAGCGAAAAGAACAGATGATGATCCCTTGTGTCAGAGAGAACTCGGAAAAGAGGCAAAATGTTTCAGTCAATCGGAGTGTTTTGAAGTAGCTATACCGCTGTGGCAATGGCAGTTTGAACTTAAGATGAAGCAGAAACCTCCCGATACACAACATGCCATTCTCGTGCTTATGTACATAAGCGAAGCGTATAGAACATTGGGAGACATGCAACTGGCGATTGACTTCGCAAATCGGGCCGAAGAGCTGCGTAAACAGCACAATCGGGAAGCTTGATTGCGCTTCCCGACTGCCATTTTGTTCAGGATAACAACTTAGGCGACGCCACCATCGTAACCGTTGAGAACGCCTTCTTGGACTTTTTTATCATAGAAGATGTTGATATCGTTCATGGTGGCACCCGTTTCCTTGCCGGCTTCATCGTTGTTTTGTTTGGCAACTTTTGACCAGTTGTTCAGCAGGTTTTTGAATCCTTCTCTTTCGAATTTTGACAAGCTGTCCTTGTTTTGCTCGTACCATCTTCTTACTTCTTTTCTGTCGAGAATGTCGTTTCCCTCGGCATTTTCATTGCCTTTGCCGAGTAATTTCGCTTGATCGATCTCATCGAAGTTTTCCTTGAGTACTAAGAGTGCAGCTTCAGTCGCTGAGTACGGCTTGCGTTGTTGTTCTTGCACTGGCTCTTCGGAAGGCTCTGGTGCAGGACATGGTTCGGGCTTCGGCTCGGGTTTCGGTTCAGGCTTCGGTTCAGGCGGCGTGCATTCTGGCTCCGGCTCCGGCTTCGGCTCGGGTTTCTTGCTGCATGCTTGGTCTTCGATGGTAAGGTCGGGCAAGGCTCCTGGTGATAACTCGTCTTGAACCTGTTGTTTCAACTTTGCGAAGAATCCGCTTTGTGCTTCTTTGAAATAATCTTCGATCACCTTGGCGATCGCGTCACGAAAAGCAACGTCTTCTTGGGTTTCGGTATTCCTGAACAGTTCCATAGTAGTAATCCTCTCTATCGGGTGTGGGTGTTAATCGATTCAAATCCCTAGGTCTCCAAAGTGTGTGTAACTGCGGTCGTTACTTTTTCTCCGGAAATGTCAGCACGTTAGTTACACGGACTGTAAGAATCGATTCGAGTGATTCGAATGATTTGGAATGGTAAATTCGGTCGGCTCTTACAGCACCCACAATATTTGCCAGTCATAAGAATTTCGTAAGACACAAAGAATTCACATGCTGCCAAGCTCAGTTTTGCCGTGTGGCGCCTTTTGTTCGGCCTCTCCGTGCGGTACGATGCTGCTTATTCGCATACAAAGAAAAAGATCCCAATTCTGGATGAAACTAAAACTGTCGCTCGCACAAAAAGCACTTTTGCTCGTCGCCATTCCTCTTGGTGCCGAGTTGATTTTTATTGCTGTTCTCGGATTTTTGCTCGGGCAAGCTGAAGTCGAGGTGAGAAAGGCGACGCGCGGAGAAAATATTGCAAAGACAGGCAACCTGGTTACTAAACTCGCATATGACGCCTGCACAAACCTGGTTGCATACAACCTAAGTAAAAGCAAAGTATTTGAACACAGCTATAACAGAGCAATCGACAAGATTCCCAAAGAAATGCAGCATCTCAGAGACCTCGTAGCTGACGACGCCGATCAATCGCAAGCGATGTTGAAGATTCAGGCGGCTGGGCAGAAGGCACTGGCTCTGTTCAACGAGGCAAAAAAGAGAGCAGACACCGAAGGTTCTGTCGCATCTTTGATTGTGGATAAGGACGAAAGAGATCGAATCGAAACTTCGGTAAACGATTTGGCCTCATCTATGGAAGATCTTTTGGCCAATGAAGAAAAGAAAATGCCGGTCAGAGATCCGGCGATGGAACAGACACTGACAAAGGCAGTGCAAATAGCACTCCTTATCGGCATTGGTATGAACATCGCCATAGCAATTGTTTTGACTATCGTCTTTAATCGGAGCACCACTAAGCGATTGGCGAGCTTGGTGGAGAATACTGTGCGGCTGTCGGATGGTCGCGAACTGCTCCCAAAAGTCGGAGGTGCCGATGAGATCGCTCATCTGGACGAGTCTTTCAGAGATATGGCGGAGGCAAGACAAAATGCAGACAGAGTAAAACGCGAGTTTCTCGAGATGGTCAGTCACGATATCCGGACGCCACTAACTTCGGTGACCACCACGTTGCAGTTGATGGAACGCGGTGTTAACCCCGATCGCCTAACCAAGGACTTGTCTATTGCTCGGCGAAGTATTACACAGGTCGTCAGCCTTTTAAACGAACTTCTCGATCTGCACCGCATAGATGCAGGAAAGTTGGAGCTTGATCTGGTTGAGGCAGATATTTTGGAACTGTTGAGCGAGGCGATCGACGTAGTACGCCCGCAGGCAGAGTCGCGCGGAATTGAGATTGTCGAGGCAAATGAGAGTGCAACCGTGAAATGCGATGTTGATAGGCTTCGCCAAGTATTTGTCAACATTCTGTCCAACGCGATCAAGTATTCACCTGATAAAGGCCGTGTTGAAATTTCTGTCGCGAAAGAACAAGAGAAAACTAAAGTCACCATTTCCGACGAAGGACCAGGAGTAGAAGCGGAATTGCAGGCGAAGATTTTCGAGCGTTTCCGACAAACCAGTACTGCCGACGACAAAGAAAAAGGAGGCAAAGGTTTAGGCTTGGCCATATGCAAGGGACTTGTGGAAGCTCATGGCGGAACAATTGGGATACTTTCGGAAATTGGCAAAGGGAGCAAATTCTGGATAATTCTTCCTTGATGACTTACTTTTTGCCTGTCACTTGAGCTCATAGATCTTTTCTTCAGCTGGGCGCTCGCGCTCTTGTTTCGCCTTTTCCAGATCAGCGTTGGCAAGGTCTAACTTTCCGAGCTTGGAATAAGCTCTGCTGCGCTTCTCGAAGTTTAGTCGTCTATAGCCGCTGGGAGACTTTTCTATTGCCTTGGTAAAGTCGCCAATGGCGTCCTCGTATTTCCCCATCATGCTATAAGTATCGCCCCGCATGCTATAAGCGTCTTCATCATCTGGATCGGTCTCGAGCACAGAGCAGAAGTCTTGTTGGGCTTCCTTGTAATTCCCATACTTTGCTAACAAGCGCCCGCGCTCTTTGCGCAATCCGAGAATTCCGTCCAAATCTCGCGAGTTTGCGTACTTTATCGCATTGTCGTAGCACGCGATTGCATCTTTGTCTCTGTGCATCCCCTCAAAGATCCCAGCTTTGAGGTGATATCCTATCGGACTGTTGACTTTTTGTTTAATGAACATGTCCAGGTCGTTGAGTGCCTGTTCTTTTTGTCCGATGGCTGAGTATGCCGCGGCTCGGTGTCTAAACAAATCGCGATCGCCTTGTGAAAGCTTAATTGCGATTGTGAACTCGTCGACGGACCGCTTGTATTCTTTCCTTGCCGCATACATATTTCCAAGCAACCGATGTGCCTCGGCGTTGGTAGGCATGAGCTTGGATGCCTTTTGCAAGTCTTTCATCTGTTCTTCAGAGAGATTTTCAGTGGAGTAGTACATGGCAGCGCCACGCACGAGATAAGCTTCCGCGCAATTCGGATCTAACTTCAAGGCTAGCCCTGCAGCTATGACAGCGCTCTCGAAATCGTTCGTGTGTTTTAAAAAAGCTCCGTATTTTGCATAATCGTTAGCAGTCGGCGTGCGTCCACCAGTGGATTTCCTCACCTGTCTTTCGACTTCCGCCATTAGAGCATTTTTGTCTCGCATGTCGGTCAATGAGCCCGCTGTGCCAATCTGCTTAGTAACTACAGCGGCTTCGGCCGGCGGCGCCTGTGTTGTTGGCGCAGGTAGTTTGTCCGATTCGCCGCACCCAGATAAGCAAGAAACGATGGAAACAGCGATTACCGTTATGCGAGACTGATAATTGTGAGCCTTCAAGCGCGTCACACGATTCCAGACAGACGAGAGTGTCGGCTTTCATTATAGACGTGATTTGGAGGTTGTACTCACGACGACCCGGCTACGACTCCAGAATCGACAGCTTGTGCAGTTCGGTGCCGCATGGGTTGCGAGGCATTCAACGAATATACCGTTCTGCTCAAAAATCGATACGTGGTAAGCGAAGAACAGTTGCCGACCAGTGTAGCAACTGGTTCTCCGTCATAGCCAACCACAAGTAGAGTCGGGAATGCAAAAATGCGATAGCGTTTTTGAAGCTCGCTGACGAACTTTGGATTCTTTCCATACTCCTTCATCTTGTCGGTAACGCGCACAGGAATGAAATTGTGGCTGATGATTTCTTTGACTTGTGTATTGCTCAGCGAAGAGGCCTCCATCTTCTTGCACGGATCTGACCAATGTGCATAAAACTGCAGCAACAAAGTTTTCTTCGTTTCTCGGCAAGAGGCCAGCATCTTCTTAAGCTCTTCCTGGCTCTCGGGTGAGAGTTCGGAAACAGGCTTGACGGCGTTGTTTCTATCTCTGGGTGGAACTTCCTCGAGCATGGCCGTAGTCTGCCAGCCAACCGTGCGTGGAGGTTCGGCAGCATGACCGAAGTTAACCGCTATGTCTGCAACTCTCAGAACCAGCAAAGCACCGGCGAGTAAAACAAGAGCCTGAGGTGTGGCAATGACGGACTTGCTATCATCAGTTCGAGCCATAGAAGAACTCCCTGCGGTTGATCACGGCGATTGCGTAAGCCAAGTAGAGTGTGACTGCCGAAAAATATGCAATCAACGGTGTGAATGAAAACAAAGTGGAACCATTGATCATGTCGTAAATGTTCACCGTCGGCAGTATCAGGTCGGCAATATACTGTGACATGCTCAACATAAACTTCGTGGCTTCAATCGAAACGTCTTCGATGCCGCCGGTACTGATTCCTGCTACGCTGACAGGTGGAATAGTTTGTCCTGCGAGCCAAATATAAAAGCCGAGGATGGAAACAATCTGAAAGACATAGTTACGATTCAGCATGGACAGAATCATGGCTGCCGAAATCAAGGCGGCATCCATAAAACGTTCCAACACCATGCACATTAGGGCTTGCCAGGTAATTGCTTCACCAAAGACAAATCCAATTGCCGCCACAATCAGATTTTGAACTCCGGCAAGAGTGCCGCCAATGATAGCGATTGTCACCCACTTGCTGATCACGTACTCGCATCTTGTGACCGGGCGCGAGAATACAAGCGCAAGATATTCGCCGCCGCGACCCTGTGTTGAAGAGTTGCCTGCCAGTCCCAAACACAAAACCATCAAGACGAAGGCGACACCGACTTTCCCGGTGAGCATTTCGAAAGTTTGGGAGTCTGCGGCACCATGCAGCATTGATGCTGTTTTCATGCCTATAGGCATGACGAACCCGAGCATGGCAACGTAGACCAGCTTCAATGGGTCGAGGCAAGCCGACATGGTGGTGAAACGAACAATGGTGGAGTTAATCATTTTGATTGCCTCCGTTATCATCGGTGTTGCATTGAGGTGTAAACAGTTGCTCCAGACGAGTTCTTTCCGGCACCGCTTCTTCCACTGGAACGCCGCGGGCAATCAGTTCTTTCAACAGAAGTGATGCGGTAGTAGCGTCTTTCACCTTGAAGCGACCCCATTCATGATTGCACTCATCTACAGTGGTAGAGGAAGAGTTTGCGGCTTGCGAGACTGCGGATTGAAGGGTTCCATTCAAAGAGTTTTCGGACCATCGAACAAACAGTTTGTAGTCCAAGATCAAACCGCCTTTGAGCGTTTCGATCGATGCGATGGTTCCTTGTTTGATAAATGCGACTCGATCGCACAGACGCTCGATCTCATCGAGTTGGTGCGAATTTATGATTGCGGTCGTGCCTTGCTCGCGCATGGTTTCTATGATCTTTCGCACCACGGCAACGCCGGTGGGATCAAGCCCCAAGGTCGGTTCATCCAGAAGAGCGACTTGAGGTTTTCCCAAGACGAGCTGCGCCAAGTTGAGTCTCTGGAGCATTCCTCGAGAGTATGTCTGCAATCTGCGATTCCAAACCGATGACGGCAACTCCACCAAAGTCAGAGCATGATCTATCTCTTCGTCCTTGTGTCGCGGGTCACGCTTAGCCAAGCCGTGATGAAAACTGAGAAACTGCCTGGCCGTCATCCAATGTTCGAAATCAGATCGCTCCGGCACATAACCGGTGATTCGCCGCACTCCCACAGAATCAACGGGTTTTCCGAGAATTTTAACCTCACCCGAATCAGGTTTGAGCAACGCTAAAAGACATCCGATTAATGTAGTTTTGCCGGCACCGTTGGGACCGATTAATCCAAAAATTTCGCCTTTCGCGACCTCGAAAGTTACTCCGTTGAGCGCTGAAACATCGCCGTTCTTGTAAGTCTTTCGGAGCTCTTTGACTTCAACGGCGGGTGAATTAGGTTCGTTTGTTGGCATTTATGTATCCTGTAACACCCTTAAACAGCTCAGGGCGGTATGTGACATACAGAACAGACAAAATTGGTAACGGGTTGCAAAGCGGTTGATTCGCAAAAGAATACAAATTTGCATTTAGTAGTGCACTGGGATTAACCCTGAGGTTTGGGGACCGCATTGCCGTGGTGTATAGGGAGCGTCGGCCGAACTTTCATACATGGAATAAGGAATGAGTTCAAAGTTGCGTGTCAGTAAAGCTTGGATTGCTGCTGCACTTGGGTTTTGCTTGCTTGGTGGCGTCTTAAGTCCAGCCGGTGCGGCTCCGGTAGCACACGCGAAAAAGCCAGCCGGAAAGCCTCAGGCTGCTGTCAAAAAGACTGGTTTTAACCCAGCCATTTTTCAAACACCCGATGCGAAGGACTTTCTGGAAAGGGTCAAAAAACACATAGAACGCAACTGGTTTCCTGCTAAAGGCGACAACCAAGTGGTGTCTGTGCGTTTCAGAATTCACAGGGACGGCAGAGTCTCTTGGGTCGAGTCCCCCGACCGCTCTGACATTGAAGCAGTCAACCAATCAGCCGAAGACACGGTTTACTATGGCGGCAAGTTTCCGGAAATTCCGGCGTCAATTCCTGCCGAATACGTCGACGTTGAAGTGGAGTATTGCAGTGACTATCAACCACCCACAGAGTCAGGCTATTCCCGACCATCAGCGGCAAAGCTGAATGAGACTGCAAAGCTGCTTGATGATGCAGCAAGGGAAAAATCCAGCGGGAACTATAGTGGCGCAATCGAAAAGTTGGAAAAAGCATTTTCGCTGACACCACACGATGGGCGTGTCAAAGATGCTTTGGTGAAAGCATATGCACACGTTGCAAAAGAAAAACAAGCAGATGATGCGATAAAAATCTATCACAAGCTTCTGATCGTAGACCCATTGCGTGACAAATCGCGAGAGAAGCTAAACGAGCTTTTGCGAGCCGCCGGCAAAGATCCAAAAGACTACAAAGTGCGGTTGGCACTTGCCCGTGAGGCAGTGACCAAGGGCGATTACGACGATGCGATTTCTGAATATGGCGAAGCATGGAAGTTGGATAAAGCGCATTTTCCAGCCGTCGAAATCAATGCCGTGTGCAAACTGAAAGACAGAGCGCAAGATTTGACGAAGTGGGAGTCAGCAGCCAAGCTCTACAACACTGTCGAAACCAGGGGCATGTATCAACAAGCCGTGGCTCGAATCGAGCCGCTTAAGGTAGCGCTCAACAACTTGATTGCTGCAGAAACTAAAAAGGCTGAAGACGAAACGGCGACAATCGATCCAAATTTAGAGGTCGAGTTAACTGCTGAAGTCGCAGGCAGTAGAGACAACGGACAGCGAGGACAGTCTCTGAGACGAGACGCATTGACATTGATATCAGATGATTTTCCGTACAATGACTTCGGCTCGCGATTTTTGAAAATCAAGGCGCTGCCGGACAGAAAGGCGCAAGTCAGCTATCTCAGACATGCCTGCCCGACCCAGACCATTCGCTGGGCATCGAATCGCATTCCTCTTAAGCTTTACGTCGAAGAGTCCTATCATGCACCCGGATACAAACCTCAGTTCAAGGGGTTTGTGATCAAGGCGTTGCAGACATGGAACAACGCTTCAGGTGGACGTTTGCCGTTTGAGATGGTAACGGATCCATTCGAAGCGAATATTGAAGTACGATTCACCGCCGACCCCAGTAGCGCCAAGATGATGCGAGGCAACGAGCAAGGCGTCACACACTTCATGTACTACTTGAGTGAAACCAACAACTGCATCGTCAAATCAGCAAAAATCTACATTTTGACTCTCGATCGAATTCACATGCAGCCGGCGTCCGATCAATTGATGGAGTCGGTTTGCTTGCATGAAATCGGGCACTCATTGGGAATCGCAGGGCACTCGCCGTTTTATGGCGACATCATGTTTCCCGTACTTTTTGCTGACTATTTCATTCCAAGACAACTTACGGACCGCGATAACGCTACGATTAAGAACCTATATCAAAACTACGTTCGGTTGAAAAAGTAGTCGCTTGGCAAAGCGTCGATTTTTGTAGGGTGCCCACCCATCGCACCCTACCAGTTGCTTGACCGATGTCTCAGTGGAATTGTTCATCAGGGATTTGGCCGACGATTGTGCTAGGATAACGAGACTTGAAAACAATGGTGCAAAAGCGCCAAAATGCCCTGGTAACAAGCGTTTACAGCTTCAGGAAATAGTGGAGATGAAGGTAGCGATTCTTGCAGGCGGTCTCGGAACAAGATTACAGGAAGAGACGCAAGTAAAGCCCAAACCGATGGTCGAGATAGGTGGAAAACCTATGCTCTGGCACGTCATGAAAATCTATTCGCAATTTGGGTTCAATGAGTTTGTCATCGCTCTGGGCTATAAAGGCGAGATGATCAAAGATTATTTCCTCAACTACAGAGGGCGCGGAAGTAATCTCGTAGTCAAGCTGAAGACTGGCGACGTAACCATTTCAGATTATGGCGAGATCGAAGATTGGACCGTTCATCTTGTTGACACCGGAAGCGCTCCATTGACCGGCGGTCGTATGAAGCGGGTTGCTGAGTACATCGGCAACGAGACTTTCATGGCGACGTATGGCGATGGTGTCGCTGACGTCGACATCAATCAAGTTCTCGAAGTTCACAAAAAGCACAAGGGGCTTGCTACCGTGACCGCGGTCAGACCGCCTGCCCGCTTTGGCGAAATCGAACTTGTCGAAGGCAAAGTGACGAGATTCGAAGAAAAACCACAAACCGACTCAGGCTGGATCAACGGTGGCTTCTTTGTTCTCGAGCCTGGTGTGCGCGACTACATCGCCGGCGATTCGACAATTTTCGAACGCGATCCGCTGGAGAAGTTGGCAAAGGACGGCTTGCTAGCATCACATAAACATTATGGATTCTGGCAATGCATGGACACCATTCGCGACGTCGATCTCCTGCAGCGACTGTGGTCTAGCGGCACGGCACCTTGGAAGACTTGGAAGTAGCCGATGAGACATCTGGTAGTCGGAGCATCAGGTCAGATTGGCGCTGCCTTGATGCGTCAATTGCGCGCACTCGGGCATGAGTGCTACGGCACCTGCAGAAAGCACCCTCAAAAAGGACTGCTTGAAGTCGAGATCGCAGACGAAAGCAGCGTTCGCGATCTTATGCTCAAGACCAGACCCAAGTTTATTTATTCATGTGCCGCTCTATCAAATGTAGATCTTGCTGAAACGAGAAAAGAAGAGGCTTATAGAACAAACGTAAGCGGCGTCAAAAACCTGGTCAAGTTTGGAAACAGGTTCGGTGCAAAGTTCATTCATTTCTCCGCCGAAGCGGTTTTTGACGGCACCATGGGTGGTTACCGCGAAGACGATACACCTAACCCAATCAGCGAGTATGGACGACAAAAGGTATATTCCGAGCACGTAGTTACAAGTCTTTCGCGAGATTACTTGATCGCGCGCACGACTGTGGTGTACGGATGGGAGACGCTCGGACAGAACTTTGCAATGCAAATGCTTGCTGGATTGGAAGAAGGTAAGCCGCAACCAGTGCCAACAGATCAAATCGGAAATCCAACTTACAACATGAGCCTTGCCCGGGCAATTATTGAGCTGGCAGTTTCGCATAACACGGGAATTTACAACGTCTGCGGGCGCGATCGAATAAACCGCTATGAATTTGCTGTCGAAATTGCAAGAACTTTCAACGCAGATCCAAAATTGATAACTCCTGTTTCAAGCAGCGAGTTGGGACAGGTCGCAAGACGCCCCCTCAAAGCTACGTTAAGCACCGAGAAAGCAGCCAAGGCTTTGGGCTACGAGCTGCCCGGCTATTCAGAAGGACTTAAACTGATGAAACTCGAACGACAGTTGATCTAGAAATCGAATTTATTGCTGGGGGCATTAAATGCTTTTGTTTGAATACATCGCAATCGAATCAATAATGGGCACCGCCATTATCTTTTTGGTGCTCTTTGATGTCTTTCAATCGGTGATCGTGCCGCGCTTTACGCCTCGGCACTTTCGGATGACCTCGTTTCTCGTCGGCGAGTGCGCATGGCCAATTTACCGAGCCGTGTGTCTCAAAATTCGTGCCGGCAGTTTGCGCGAAGTGATGCTCGGAAGTTTCGGACCGGTCAGCTTCCTTGTAATGCAGTTGATCTGGGTGGCAATGCTCATTTTCGGTTATGCACTCCTGCTGTTCGGATTAGGCAACGATATCGTGCCACGCCTGACAAACTTTCACAGCGCGTGCTATTTCGCAGGCACGTCTTTGTTGACGCTTGGGTTTGGCGATGTTGTCGCGGTTGGCGGCTTTGCCAGATTCTGTGTCTTGTCTGCGGCAGTTACCGGCGTATCGGTTATGGCAATAGCAATCTCATTTCTATTTTCATTGCAAAGTTGCGTGCAGCGGCGCGAAGCAACAATCAATTCAATCGAAATCAGAGCAGGTTCTCCAGCCTCTGGTCTGCAGCTGCTTTTGACCTATCGTCGGCTCGGTTTGGTTAGTCATCTCGGTTCTAGTTTTCAAACTTGGGAAGCATGGGCGGCCGACATTCTAGAAACGCACAGATCGTTTCCTATACTTTCTTACTTTAGATCTTCGCAGCCTGATGTTTCGTGGATATCGGCACTCGGTTCAGTCATGGATGCCAGCACGTTGTTGTGCACGTGCATTGAAAGCGTTCCCAACGGTGAAGCAAAACTTTTCTTTGAAGTCGGGCGAAAGACATTGATTACGTTATGCGAGTACTTAGGTTTGCAGCATGTCGATAAAGTCGGTATCGAGAGATGGGAGTTCGATCAGGCCCTCGATCTCTTGAGGAGCGCAGGATACAAAACACTCGATCATGATGATGCGTGGTCTTCATTCTCCGAGAGGCATGCATCGTATGCGGGGTATGGTGCGGCATTGGCCGCGAACTTTGCTTGTGCTCGTCCGGGTTGGCTTGAGCCCTGTGTTTTGCCCGAACGTGCTCCGGCGGACCCTTCAAAAATCGGCTGGACTCCGTAGTTTGCGATTCTTATCATTCGCGCAAGCCGCTGGAGATGGGATATAGGCACTATCACCGATACCACAACGATAGAGGCGGGTTGGTGGGGGCTGCCCTCAGAGCGATTTTCTAAGCTGAGGAGCCGACAATACTTGAGCTGCGCAGACTCTCAACTGTGAGTTTGCTAAGCTTGAGTTGTAATTAGAACAGCTTATTGCTGTTTTTGCTGTTGCTGTTGCTGCTGGCGTTGTTGAGCGCGAAGTTTGTCTTCCGCTTCTTTTTTCTTGCGCTCTAACTCTTTGACCAATAGCCTTGTTCTTTCTTCAGCCGCCTGAACTTCTTGATAGCGTTTTTCATTTTGTTTTGCGCGGGCAATGTCGTCCCATCTGCGCCGTTCTTCATCCTCGCGGCGTCTTTTGCGCTCTCTTTCTTCCTTCACTCGCCGTTCTGCCCGCTCCCTATCAATGCGCTCAAGAGCCTCAGATTCTTTCTTTCTGCGCATCTTTTCAATTTCAGACATGGCTTAAACTCCCCAAGAAATCTCAAAGGCGGTCGAGAGACACCTTAAGCCAAGCTTACCACCATCAGTCATGGGGCGGAAGCCTGAAATTCAGCACAAAACAGAACTAAAATGCGAGGTCGCATCTGAAGAGCCTGATGAAACCGGGAGCTACGCTGGAGGAGCTATGGGTCTGATCTCGGTGCAATCAAAACAGGCTGAACCCATCGCTTCATGTCGGGTATTTCATTTTCACGACCGGTTGCAGTCAAAAGTCTCTCATAAGCTGCAATCGCTGGTTTGCAGTCGGGGTGAAGCGGGAATTCGCGCCCAACTGCATATGCAATCTCGATTAATGCCTCTGCTCGTTTGAAGTCTTTTGCAGTCACATACTGATCGGCAAGCAAAGCCAGTCCTTCCATACCGAATGTTCCATACAATTCAAGGCGCGTACCGTATCTACCAAGCATTGCATCAGTAAGATTATTTGCCTCTTCGGCTTTGCCCTCTTTCAGATTCACGAGCGCCAAAAGCACCGCCGAATTGATATCTGCCAGCATGAAGCTCTCGGGCAAGATGCAGGCTGGGCGCTCTTTGGCATTTAAAGCCGCACGCGAATCTTCAAGAAAGCGTCTAGCTTCCTTCAAGTCGCCACTTTTGATGCTCGAAAGTCCCAATGTCACAAGCGGTGATGCTTCGCCAACTCCACCCGGTTTCTTTTGGCTGCGCCAAAACTCCAGCGCCTCATTGGAGAGGAAGAAGCCCTTCTGCGGCTCTCCTTGCCAATTCTTGATGCAGGCAAGATTGTTGAGGAAAACTGCGTACAAGTAATGCTTTTTCAACCATCGATCTTTTTCCGCCACCTGGAGACTATATGTGAGCGCATCTTCGGCTCCTTCAGAGTCACCCAGAGCAAGCCGCACCATGCCGAGATTGGAGGCGGCTGTAGCGATCGAAGCGTCATGTCTTACCGGAAGTTTGGACCATACACGCAGAACTTTTGTATAAAGTCGCTCGATTTCCTGATATCGGCGTTGCTTGTATAGGCTCCAATAGGTGAGAACCATTGGTGTGTTTATGAGAAGACCGGTCGTCATCCAAAGCCAGCCGGCTGCAAGAAGCAAATTAAACGCACCAACCAGTATCAGCGGGCTAAACAGGTAGTAGATGCCAAATCCGACGAAGTATGCAAACACTCCCAGCGAAACCCACCATTGCAAAACCAGCATTGCCGCAAGCCCGTTGAACTTGGTGCTTGATTGCTGGACAGTGGCAACCTGGTTATTGGACATATTTCAACAAGCCGCTCTAGAGTTGAGTGTCGAAGTGCCTTTAATTCAGGACATCTCTTCGTCAATCTTATACTTTCTTGCCACGCCTGTTCGCATTGCCTCTTTTGTAACTTCGCGTGCTACACACTCTGCAATCTTGGGATTGAACACGCCAGGAACGATGTAGTCTTCGCAAAGCTCGTTGTCCTGCACCACTGAGGCAATGGCGTTTGCTGCAGCAAGCTTCATCTCTTCATTGATATCTTTGGCGTGGCAATCAAGCGCGCCTCGGAAGATGCCGGGGAAACACAACACGTTGTTTATCTGATTGGGATAGTCTGATCGGCCCGTTGCCATGATTCGCACATAAGGTGCGGCTTCTTCAGGCATGATTTCCGGTGTCGGATTTGCCATTGCAAATACGATCGCATCACGATTCATATTTTTGAGGGCCTCCGGCTTGATCGTGCCCGGACCTGATAAACCCAAGTAAAGATCGGCACCTTCGAGGGCTTCTTCGATGGTTTCTTTAAACCCGCCAGGATTGGTATTGTCGGCAAACCACTCCTTCATGTAATTCATGTGCTCGGTGCGCCCACGGTAAATTGCACCCATTCTGTCGAAGCCAATCAAGTTCTTAACACCTGCAGAGATCAGGATTTTGGAACATGCAACACCAGCGGCACCGACACCACTGACGATGACCTTGATGGAGGTCATTTCCTTCTTCACGATCTTCAGCGCATTGATCAATGCCGCAAGAACAACCACTGCTGTTCCATGCTGATCGTCGTGAAACACTGGTATATCGAGCTCTTGCTTGAGTCTTGATTCGATTTCGAAGCAGCGTGGAGCCGAGATGTCTTCCAAATTGATGCCACCAAATACGGGGGCGATGTTTTTCACGGCCTTGATGATCTCTTCTGTGTCTTGGGTGGCAAGACAGATCGGAAACGCGTCTATTTTGCCGAACTCCTTGAAGAGCATGGCTTTACCTTCCATTACCGGAAGCGCGGCCTCAGGACCTATGTTGCCGAGTCCGAGAACGGCAGTGCCGTCGGTGACCACAGCCACTGAATTGCGTTTGATGGTGAGCTTGTATACGTTTTCCGGCTCTTTGTGAATTGCCATGCAGACGCGAGCGACACCTGGCGTATATGCCATTGAAAGGTCATCGCGAGTGGCAAGTGGAACCTTGTTGGTGACTCGAATCTTACCGCCAAGGTGCATCAAGAAAGTTCTGTCCGAGACATTGATAACCTCGGTATCGGGCAACTGCTTCAGCCGTTCCACCAACTCTTCGCCGTGCTCCGAGTCTCTGACTTTGACCGTCAGGTCGCGAATGATGTGGTCTTTCTCGACACTGTGGATGTCGATAGCTCCGATGTCACCGCCCACCTCGCCTATGAGTGAGGTCACCTTCCCAAGCATGCCTGGGATGTTCGGAAACTTTAGTCTGACGGTGAGACTGTAACTGGCGCTGGGTTTCACGAGTTTGGAGCTTTCCGAGGATTTCCCGTCTGTGGAAGGGGTTTTTGTAGTGGTCATGAGGATACTTCAGCTGAGGTGTCTTAGAATCAGACACAGGGGTCATATTCGTCCTGCAACGCGAAAAGGCGGGCTCTGGCGGACGCGGCCCAAAATGTCATTATCCTGACGCTTAGCTTGGGGATATGTTAAGCTGGACCACTGTTAAAGATAACGCTTGAAGCCGCTTATCGTGGCTTCTTCGGCGCTAATTTTATCTTTGACTTGCTATTGGTTTTCAACAGGAGAGCACAATGAGTTCTAAGGACCGTGAGCTTGTAGGGAACTTCGAAGTTTCGGACACTGGTGCCGTCACCAGACGCGAAGTGCTTTTGATGGGCGCGATTGCGGCAGGTGGTCTCGTAGCTGCAGGAACAGCGGCTAACGCCGAAAACAAAAGTGACGCGGTTGCAGCTGCAGCCGCCGCTCCGGCAACCCTTTATAAGGAAAGAGATTTCAGCGCTTTGCTCTCAAAGAAGATGGAAGGGCTCAGCTCGGGGCAAATCGAGCAGCACCTGAAGCTGTACAAAGGCTATGTGACAAAATCGAACGAACTCAACGCCAAACTGAAAGATGTTGATCTGGCTGGTCCCAATGCAACATATGCACCATTGAGAGAGCTCTTGGTAGAACAAAGCTTTGCAGTCAACGGCGTTATTTATCACGAATTCTATTTCGGCAATCTTGGTGGCGCCGGTGGTGACCCGACCGGTGACGTCAAAGCTGCCATTGAGGAACGCTGGGGGAGCACCGGAAAGTTCATGGACTTTCTCAAAGCTGCCGGCAAGTGCATGAGAGGCTGGGTAGTTGTTGGTTTCAACACTCGCAGCGGACACCTTGATGCGTTTGGTCTGGATATGCACAACATGTGGAGTCCGGCCAACTTCGTTCCGATCTTGGTTTTGGATGTGTACGAACATGCTTATATGATCGATTACGGCATCGACCGCGGTAAATATCTCGATGCATTTGTGAAAAATCTCGATTGGGATGTGGTCGGCAAGCGCTTGGCTGCGGTGAAGAAACACCCGACCGGACTTGATACCACCATCTAGAGGGACTCGTTTTTCAACATCATGACGATGACGAGACGCCGCGTAATCATGGTTGTCATCGTAATCATAGTAGTGGCGGCTGTTTGCGCAGCCGCCTATTTTGCTGTTGATTCGTCCAACCACGAAGCAAATTGTGAAACTTTCAAACAAGCTGCCCAGGTAGATTTGCGAGCCGGCAGATTGGCTGACGCGCAAGTTAAGTTCGAAAATGCCGTTAAGGAGGCAGAACATTCGAAAAATGCAATGCAACTGCCCATGGTGTTATATGGTTTGGCTGGTGTGTACGGGAAAGTCAACCAGAATTCCAAGGCCCGAGACTGCCTGGTGAGGGCAATCGAACAGTACGAAAAGCTTTATGCCTGCGACTCTCAAACAGTCGATCGCGGCACCAGGCTCTTGCTTTTGCGCAAACTCGTAGAGGCGGAGATTGCTCTTGCACGAATTCAGAAGACTGAAAATCACTTGCCGGAGGCGAGAAAAACGTACGAGAGCGCCATCAAGCATGAGAAGGAAGACCCGCATCAAATCGAGAGTCTTGCCTTGATCAGGGAGTACGTTGCCATTCTCTATCAGATGGGTGAGACTAAACTTGCCACCAAAATCGAAATCGAATCCGAGTCAAATTTTGCGACCTCGGGAGATTTCTTCAAATTTACTCAGCAAGGCACCGACGCCATGCTCAATACCACCCACAACGATTCTGAGAAGTGGTTTCGCATTGCCTATTTGATTGCAAAGAATCACCATGATATGGATAGAGCCGCCAGCACTCTTTCGCATATTGCCATTTGCAAGATACTGGATAAAAAGTACGCTGATGCTGAAACAGTGCTTCAACAGGCACTTTCCATAAAACTGCAAAATAGCAAGCATGTTACTTGGATAACCGTAAAGAACCTTCAACTTCTAGCCTTTGTGTCATATTTGCAAGGGAAAAATGAGGACGGCGATCGCCTATGCGCACAGGCACGAGAACTAGACCCGACCCTGGGAACGTCACCAGAAGCACTAGCCGTAGTTAGAGATTATTACAACATCTTCGGCGAAAAAAGAGATCGAGCTGTTTTGTACAAAATGATTATCGGCTGGCATGAACCAATTGCGAAAAGCCATCCTTCTAAGGAAGCATATGCACTTCTGGTCGATGAATATGGCTCTGCCGGGATGGATCAAAAATGCATCGATGCCCTCAAACAAATGAACAGAGTTATGGGAAAGGGCGAAAACGAGATCGATCATCTCAATATCTTCCAGTGCAGTACCGTGGCTCAAGCTTACGGGCGCATCGGCAATTACAAAGAAGAGATCCGCTTTTGGACCAGAGCGCGCCAGTTGTTGCCGAGCGCACCGCACTTGAAATTCATGATCAGTCGAGCACTGGCCTATAGCTTGCTCAACAGCAAGGAGCCGGGGCACGAGCAAGAAATCATAGCTTTGTTCGGCGATGTGTGGAGGTCGGTAGATAAGGGCAACTACAATTCATCGGAATTAGAGGGGGACATCGCAAGACTGGAAGGTCTATACGCAAGAATCGGAAGACCCCGCAGCAGAATAGAGCTTTTGAAAGACGCACACAGTCTTGCTATTTTGAAATGGAAAAACCCGGCGTTGTCTCTTTGGGTGTGTCGCGAACTGGCGCATGCATATCAAGGCGATTTAGAGTGCAAAAAGGCAATCGGTGCGTACAACTCTCTTATCGCCGAAGCTGTCAAGCAGGGGGCTTCTCCGGATGTCTTGGATGCCGAAACTAGACTCGTTTGGTGTCTTCAGCTGGATGGACAGCTAAGTGAAGCCACCAAACTTGCAAACAAAGTGATTGCCACAGATTGCAAGAAAGAGTATTGGAGCACCCGTCTGAAATCGCATTGCTTTTACAACCTGGGCGTGATCAACCAAAAGGAGGGAAAGCGAGAGCTAGCACTTAAGACCTTTGAAGAAGGGCGAAAGATGGGACCGGATATCGAAAGCAGCCTGGATTGGGCGGCGATGTCGGCCTTTGCGTTGAGCCTTGCGAATCAACATGAAGTGGCAGAAGCAGTCTGTTTGACCCATCTCGATCACGCGAAGAAGCAACTTACCAAACCAAGTGCTCGTGTGGCAATACTGATGAACACACTGGCTGATACGTACACGGCCGACAAGAAGTTTTCAGAGGCTGATGTCTATTACAAAAAGTCACTGGAAGAATTTGAAAAACTGCAGGGTCCTGAGGTGAGAAGACTTGAAGCAAACTGCCGAAACCACTACCGACTTTCCCTCAATCAGCGAAAACAAAAAAACTGAGGACAGAAGAAGTTTAGTGACCCGGGCGCGCCGCCTCAGTTACTGCATCCAATACTTGATTCTGTTGTTGCACTGAAAGCTCGGCATAAATTGGAAGGCTCAATACTGAGTCGGACAGCGCCTCGGCGTTGGGAAAATCTCCAGGAGAATGTCCAAGAGAGGCAAAGGCGGGCTGCAGATGAATAGGAACCGGATAGTGTATTCCGTAATTTATCCCATGTTCTTTCAGCACAGACTCGACATGTGCACGATCGGCACAGCGAATGACGTAAAGGTGAAACACGGAAGTGACTCCGTCGATCACTGTCATCGTTTCTATTCCAGGCAGGTCTTCCAGCTCTTTGGTATACCCTGAAGCAATCTCTCGGCGCTTTTGATTCCAGCTGTCGAGGTGCCGCAGTTTTACGCTCAATATTGCGGATTGAATCGAGTCGAGCCGGAAGTTATGTCCCAATACCAGGTGATGGTACTTCTGTTCAGAGCCATGGTTGCGCAAGAGTCTAATGTGTTGCGCCAAGCGCTCATCATTTGTTACGACCGCCCCGCCATCACCGGCGGCACCAATGTTTTTGCCTGGATAAAAACTGAATGCTGCAGCTTCTCCAAAAGTTCCCACTCTGGTGCCATTAATAGTGGCGCCATGTGCCTGACACGCATCTTCTAGAACGCGCAGACCATGCTTATCGGCAAGCTTCTTAATGGCTGCCATCTCGGCCGGTTGTCCATATAGATGAACCGGAATGATTACTTTGGTGCGTTCAGTTATTGCTTCTTCAATTTTTGAAACGTCGATGTTCGCTGTGTCCGGTCGGGCATCCACTAACTTCGGGGTGGCACCGCAAAAGGCGATGGCTTCCGCCGTGGCGATGAAACTGTTAGCGGCTGTTATTACCTCGTCTTGAGGTCCGACACCCATCGCCAACAGTGCAAGGTGCAATGCGGCGGTTCCTGAATTCAAAGCAACGCAACAATTAGCGCCGCAATAGCGGGCGAACTCACCCTCGAATTTCTCTACTTCAGGACCTAGCACAAATGACGACTTCGCAAATACTTGCGCAATTGCCTCGTCAATCTCAGTTTTCAGTTGGTTGTACTGAACACCCAAATCTAAAAACGGAACCGTTTTGTTTAACTTACCTTGTCTCAAGAGCAGGCACCGGAAGTGATATGTGTGTTTTGAGAGACTTTTCCGCCAGTTCCAACAAGCGCACTACCCTTAAGCCCGACCAACCATCGCTCAGTGGAGTCTTCTTGTTAGTAATGCAATCGAGGAAGTGCAAGGTTTCAAACTTTAGCGCTTCAGTCAGGTCATAGACCGGAGCACGCATGTCGCCGAATCTATACTGAATCAACGCTCTGTATCTGTCCTTTTCCGTTGCTAGAGGTACTTCGAGCTGTTGGATGCCTTTGTCATAAACACAGACCTTTTCAATCGGTCTGTGGTCATCGAACATCAGCATCTTTTTGGTTCCGCCAATGAGCAACTGCCGGATTTTGACTGGGGACAACCAACTCATATGGAAGTGCGCGATGAAGTTGTCTTCAAATTCGAGGGTCATGAAGGCGATGTCTTCGAAGTCTGAATCGGTGTGAGATTTTCCGATTGCATGCACCGCTGTCGGCGTTTTGCCGATCAGATAGTCAAGTATTGCCAGATCGTGGGCTCCGAGGTCCCAAAGTACGTTCACATCGCTTTGAAAAATGCCCAAGTTAACCCGAGCCGAGCTCAAATAAAGCAAATCGCCTACTTCTCCTGAGTCTATTAGCTGCTTAATCAGGCGAACCGGTCCGTGGTAGATGAAGGTATGATCGACCATGATCACGAGATTTTTCTCTTGGGCAATGGCAATAAGCTCTTCGCACTCCCAGGAGTGCTTGCACATCGGCTTGGAAACCAAGACATGCTTGCCGGCAAGCAGAGCCATTCTTGCCAGCGCATAGTGAGTTGCTACCGGGGTGGCAATGATGATGGCGTCCAACTCGTGGTCATCAAGCAATTGCTGGTAGTCGCTTGTGAAGATCGTGTTGCGGTAACGCAGCTTGTGCCGCTCGAGCTGTTCTGGTTGAGAATCGCAAATGTATTTGACCTCAGTCGAATCGATTTCGCTGAAGTTGCGAACCAAGTTTGGGCCCCAATACCCATAACCGACAACGCCAACTCTCAACTGTTGCATGTACCTGCGAGCCCTGCCTCTGTGGGGATTACCGTTGCCAGATCATATCACGGTATTGCCAGCAATCAGGGGGGAGATAACCATATGCTAGACTTGTCAGAACACAAGCTGGTACGGAGATTGGCTGGATTGTATTTGTAATGCACCGCCGATAGTGACAGGCCCAATTGCGCACAACAGCGAAAGCCGCCAAGCTACTGTATTCACAATCGAGAGCAATTTTCAAGTACGAAAGGTCACGAGCTTACGTGAAGTCACACTATTCAATTTCCGTCGTCTATCCCGCGTACAACGAAGAGGAAAGCCTTGAGGGAACAATCAAGCGCTCTATAGAAGCTCTTGACAGATTGTTCGACGATTTCGAAATCATAATCGTGAATGACTGCAGCACGGATTCGACGCCTCTGCTTGCCGAGCGGCTTGCGGCTCAAGATAACCGAATTCGAGTCATTAACAATGAAAGGAACCTGCGGCAGGGTGAAAGCCTTTTGAAAGCCTTCGCAACGGCCAAGCGCGACCTTATAACGCACAACGGCGTGGACTATCCGTTTGACTTGAACGACTTGTCCAGTTTGCTGCCACTGCTTGAAACACACGATGTGGTTGTAGCGAGCCGCACAGGGCGTCCAGGCTATACGCCATATCGGCTGTTTTTGAGCCATGCAAACAGAATCTTGTTGCATACGTTGTTCAAGCTCAAGCTCCAAGACTACAGCTTCATTCAGGTGTATAAGCGCGAAGTGGTTGAGGCGGTGCTTCCGAAAATGAAAGGAAAGAGCACTGGTTTTGCCATGCCGGAAATGCTTTTGCGTGCACACGACAGTGGATTTAAGGTGGCTGAGGTGAAAATCAAGTACTTGGCTCGTGAGGCCGGTGTGGCGCGCGCCGGGGCTTTCAAAGTGGTGGTTGCTTCTTTGAAGGATGTATTTACCTATTGGATTGAGCGATAGCCGCCTGGGCTGGGCATATGAAGCATATGGTAGATTTGTCAAAACACAAGCTGGCAGAGAGATCAGAAGGCGTTCCCGAGGCGGATGCTTGTATGGCCGAAAGCACGACTTTGTCCATAGTAGTACCCGTATTCAACGAAGAGGCAAATATCAAGCCATTCTTTGCCGCTTTGAAGGAGCTCGAAGGCAAGCTTCCTAATACTCAGTTCGAATTTATTTTCGTCGATGACGGCTCGAGAGATACGAGTTATCAGTTGCTTCAAGAAATCAGCAGCGGTCAAGAGAATGTTCGGGTGTTGAAATTCGCGAAGAACTATGGCATGGAAGCAGCTGTAATGGCTGGGTTTCTTGAAAGCACCGGTGATTGCGCGGTTTTTCTCGGTTGCGATTTTCAAGAGCACCCATCGATGGTTATTGATCTGTTTCATCTGTGGAAACAGGGCTTTCCGATTGTCTGGGCCGCTCGCAGCAAGATTGAAGGGCAAAGCCAATTGCAAAGATTTTTTCCAAACATTTATTGGAGGATGGTCAATTTCATTACCGGCGGAATGTTTCCGAAATTGGGTGTCGATACCGCTTTAATGGATCGCAGCGCGCTCTCGGTGCTCACGGCTCAAGCACATCGAGACGCTCCTCTTTTGTTGATGATTTCCGAAACCGGATTCAAGTCTACGATTTTTTCGTATGTCAAAGCTGCGCGCCTGCGTGGATCATCAGGTTGGACTTTGGATAAGAAACTGGCGCTTGTGCTTCGAACAATTCTGTTCAATCCAAAACCAATAAGGGTGCTGATGTTCGCAACAGTGGCAGTTTCTCTATTAGGAATCGTCGGCTCGATGGCAATGGCGTGCATCGATCTGACTGCAGGCAATGACAGAGGTTTCACTGCACTAGTTTTGTTTGCCGTCAGTCTCCTCTCGCTCCTTCATTCGACGGCTTTCTGGCTGTATGTTGAATATTGGTTTCTCGACGTGAAAAGAAGCTATGTCCAGCGATTTATCATTCAAGAGAGAATCAATGGCTGCAAGTCCAAGCAAAATCAGGGGCTGCCTGTTGCATGAAGGAAATCACCCCACAAGAGTTGCTCTCTGGCTCGACGCAACCGGCCAGTCTGCGTCTTGATTCAGTTCTTGCTACCGAGCTGTCGAAGCGATATTCGTTGCAACTTTATGGCAATGATTTGCAGCTTCGTTCAATCGAAAAACTAACAACGACGAATGGTCCATGTTCGCAGTATTCCGCGAGTTTCTTCAGCTCGGCGAAATTCGCCCACCTGCTTGACGGCGTCAAGCACTGCGCAATAATTACAAAACCGGAATTGAAAGATATCGTTTTGGAAAGCGACAACACCGTCCTAGTTTCAGACGATCCGAAATCAACTTTCTTTGAGATCTTGTTCGACTCGGTCAACGAAGGAAGATATGAGGCATTGAAGAGCTATCGCGATCCTTCGGCGAAAATAGCTGATTCAGCCTACATTGGCAGAAACGTTTATATCGATCGCGATGCATTCATTAGTGACGGTGCCAAGATTCTTCCCAATACTTATGTTGGCGTTGGCGTGGTCGTACATCCTAAGGCGGTGATTGGTCACAACGGATGGGAACCTGTTGAGATCAGGGGCAGACGCCGCATTCTACCACATGCAGGAGGAGTTTGGCTGGCTTCTGGTGTGACTATCGGTGCCAATACGTGCGTCGATAAGGGATACTTCGGCGAGTTTACTTATATCGGAGAAGCCACTTCTATCGGACACTTTGTTCACGTCGCACACAGTGTAAAGACCGGCATTGGATGCCATATTGGATCTGGTGCGCAAATTGCCGGATTCGTTTCCATCGAGGATGGAGTTCAAATAGGACCGCATGCGACAATTTTGCAAATCACCACCCTTGGTGCCTACAGTCGAATCGGAAATCTATCGGTCGTCTTACGAGATATCCCGCCATTTGGCGTCGTTGAAGGTACGGCTTCAACGACCAAAGAACCCGAAAACAATGTACAAGTTTGCCTAGAAAGAAACTAGGGGAGTCGCATGTCTAGTATAAATCCCAAAGAGCTTTTGACTGCAAATGGAAGACCCAGAAGTCTTGGGTTGAGCTCTGCTGTCAGCCTCGCGCAATTGGGTCGTGACTATGGCATGAAAACGGCCGGGGAAGACATCGAGATTTCGTTTCTGCTGTCATATCCAAATGGCGCGGCCTCCGGGCCCGTACTCACCTATTTTGATGCTTCTTCATTTGATGGTTCGCTGCCAAATCTCCAGCGAATATTGATTGTCAACGAAAAAGACAAGATTGCTATCGATAGAAGCAAGTCTGTATCATGCGCTTTGCTGATCACAGACAAAAATCCGAAACTTGCATTTTGCGAAATCTTGAACGACCTCCAAGGCAAGGGGCGCTTCGAACTCTTGCAGTCGTTCTCTGATGCGAAAGCCAATATCGCAAAATCGGCTATCGTTCATTCAAACGTCTATATCTCCAAAGGCGCAGTGATCGCAGATGGTGTGGTCTTGTTGCCGAACACTTTTGTGGGCGAAGATGTAAGCATTTCTGCAAATGCCACCATCGGCACGGATTCAATCGGTTTGTTTGCAGCCGGCACGCCACGGCTGCGAGTCAGTCACGCTGGTGGTGTTTGGTTGGATAGCGGTGTCGAGGTAGGTCCGGTCTCTTGCATCGATCGCGGCATCAGCGGTGAGTTTACGTATGTTGGCGTCGAGTCGAAAATAGACAACCTCATTCACATAGCAAGCGGAGTCACGATAGGAAGACACTGCTCGCTGCCCGGCTCTTCATATGTTGGAAACGACGCGGTCATAGAAGACGGTGCCTGGATCGGACCGAAGACCGTTATAGACGAAGGCGTTCGTATCGGAGCAAACGCCTATGTTGGAATTGGTTGCCTCATTGCAACCGATCAGCCGTCGCAGGCTCTTGTATACGCCCTCAATTCCCGTGCATATGGCTGGGCCTGCTACTGCCGCAACAGGCTGGAATTCGTTGGTGGGGCGGCTACTTGCAGCCAGTGCGGTAAGAAGTTTGAGCTTTCACCGGAAAAGACGGTCGTGCCTGTCTAAATTGATAGTTTCAACTGAGCTATAATCTGTTGGCTTGTATGTTAAGACCGGCACTGCTTGAACCGAGTTAGACAGCGGTTGCGAATCATCGAATTACCCGAATTACTAATGGACTCCCTACCCAGATTGAAAAGCGCCTTCGCAGACGCCCTCGCTATTGGGTCGGATATTGACGTCGAAACGCTAAGCTATGGAAGCATTGCCGAGTGGGATTCGGTTGCGCACGTGCAACTGATTAACGCAATCGAGAAAGAGTTTGATGTAATGCTCGACACAGACGAGGTTTTGTCGATGAGCAGTTTTGCAAGAGCAAAAGAGATTCTATCGATTCATGGTATCGAATTCGTTGGTTGAAGGAAAAGTCGCTCTGGTGACAGGCTCTACCAGGGGCATTGGTTGGGCGGCAGCTCGAACTCTCGCTCATCATGGAGCGAAAGTCATCATCAATGGGCGTTCAAGCCCCGAGCTTCTCGAGCAACGAGTCAAAGAACTGAACGAAATCAATCCTGACTGCGCAACCGGAATGTTGTTTGATGTATCCGATTTTGAAAAAAGTAGTGATGCGTACAAACAGATTTTCAGTAAATTCAAGCGCCTGGATATTCTAGTCAACAATGCCGGTGTGCTCGGAGACGCCCTATTGGGAATGATTTCCGAAAGTTTGATCCGGGACACGTTTTCAGTCAACGCTTGCGGTCCGCTTTGGCATTTGCAAAACGCAGCCAGATTGATGGGACGCAATAAGTCCGGTTCGATTATCAATGTAAGTTCAATCATTGGTGTGCGCGGTAATGTCGGACAAAGTGTCTATGCGGCAAGCAAAGCCGCTTTAATTGGACTAACCTTGTCCGCGGCTAAGGAGTTGGCGCCGCAAAACATCAGAGTCAATGCCATCACTCCTGGTTTCATTGATACGGATATGGCCAGAAGCATTCCCAAAGAAAAATTCAACGAGCGCCTGGCCAGCATCGCAATGAAGAGAATCGGGCAACCAGAAGAAGTAGCGAAGGTCATTCTCTTTCTCGGCAGCGAAATGTCCTCTTACGTGACAGGGCAAGTGCTTGGTGTCGACGGCGGTTTCCTTATCTAATGCTTTTCGAGCGCTCATCGGCTATTGCTATAGTTGATCCCGAAAGAGGCGAGACACTTACTTTCAACGACGTGGTTCGCGGAATCGACGAGCTTATGCCGATTGTTTCATCAAAAACAAGAGGTCTCATTTTCTTGTTGTCGGACAATAGTGTCGGCTCAATTCTGGCGTACCTGGCGGCACTTCAATCCAATAATGCGGTGGCGTTGATAAATGCCCGGTTAGTGCCGGAGAGAATTGCCGGACTGGTTGATTCTTACAAACCGGACGTGATCATTGATTGTGTTGGAAGTAGCCACTTTGAAGGTCAGACATACGTCCGCGAGCAGCACAAAAGCAGGGTTTGTGCGTTGCGGGCGCAAAGAGATGCGGCGCCGATTTCCGGTAATCTGACAAAACTGCTGCTTCCCACCTCCGGTTCTACAGGTGGTGGCAAGATGGTGAGGTTGTCTAACGAGAATCTCGAAGCAAATGCCTTATCTATTGCAGAAGCACTTGCGATAAAAAGCGGCGATCGCGCCGTTCTCAGTCTGCCAATACACTATTCCTACGGGCTTTCGGTCTTGAACAGTCATCTGGCATCCGGTGCGACGGTAGTCGTTACGCGGCACATGTTGACCAGCAAGTTGTTTTGGAATCATCTGCGCGAGACTGAGGTCACGTCGTTTGCCGGAGTGCCGTACTCTTATGAAATCCTCAAGCGACTCGACATTGACGCGCTCGGCGTGCCGCAGTTGAAAACCATGACCCAGGCGGGCGGAAAGCTTTCCAACGAATCGATAGGACACTTCCACCAAATCATGTCGAACCGCGGCGGGCGCTTTTTTACTATGTATGGTCAGACGGAGGCTACCGCGAGAATTGCAGTTCTTGAGCCTGACAGGTTGCCGGCAAAACTGGGATCGGTTGGCAAAGCGATACCTGGCGGAATAGTTGAAATACGGAAAGTGGACCGCAAAGACGGTGGTCAGGCTGGCGATGCGGCAGGCGAAGTCGTGTATCGCGGGCGAAATGTGATGTTGGGATACGCCGCCGGTCGCGAGGACCTCGATCTTGGTGATATCAACCAAGGTGTTTTGTATACAGGGGACCTGGGATTTTTGGACGGGGATGGGATGCTCTATATCACCGGGCGCACCCAGCGCTTTGGAAAGATCTTTGGCATCAGGCTGAATTTGGACGAAATCGAGGCGCTGCTTTCGCGGGAGGGGAGCTTGGCGGTCGTGAGCGACGACCAACGCTTGCTTATATATTGCGAAGGCGATACCTATGCAAGAGTGCAGCCGAGGAAAGTGCAGCTTGCACAAAGTTTGGGCATACATCACTCCGCAATCTGCCCGATTGCCATCGAAAGTCTTCCGAGAAAGTCTAACGGCAAGATAGACTATATGAAGCTCATCACGGATGCCTGTGACACATAATGGAACTCAAGGATCTAATCGAGATTGATCCATACAGCTTGCGACAAAGCGAGAAAGAACAGATTCTCGTTGCGCAATTGAATCGTTTGTCCGAACATCACCGGCAAAAGTGCCCTGATTACGACAAAGTATTGAAGGTTCTTTACCCTGGCTTCAGCAGTGACGCCGCAATGCTGTCCGATTTACCGTATCTTCCTATCGGATTGTTTAAGCAAAGAGACTTATTGAGCGTCACCCGCAGCGATGTCTTCAAGGTTCTCACCTCGAGCGGCACCACAGGACAAGCAGTCAGTAAAATCTATCTGGATCAAGACACGGCACGACTGCAAACACTTTCACTTTCCTCGATTATGAAACGCCAATTGGGATCAACTCGTTGCCCCATGATTATCGTCGACACCAAAAAAGTCTTGGCCGATCGAACGAGTTTGACCGCCCGCCAAACTGCAATACTAGGCATGATGAACTTCGGACGGGATCACTTCTTCGCTCTAAACGAAGACATGACCTTAAATAAGGATGGACTAAAAGCGTATCTGACGAAGTATTCCGGACAACGTATCTTCTTGTACGGCTTCACATTCATGGTTTGGCAATACTTCATGCTTTCGTTGGAAAATGGTGCTGTCGGTGATATCACACCGCATCTCAGCAACAGCATTCTAATACACAGCGGTGGCTGGAAACGCTTGATTGAAGAACAAGTCAGTAAAAAGGAATTCAACCAACGGCTGAAAAGAGTTGCCGGAATTCCGGCGGTGTTTAATTTCTATGGAATGGTCGAGCAAGTTGGAAGCATATTTATCGAAGGTGAAGATGGTTTTCTCTACGCGCCGGCCTTCGCTGATGTAATTGTAAGAAACCCGCTCACGTGGCAGCAATGCAAGACTGGTGAGGTTGGGGTCATTCAAGTCCTGAGCGCTCTGCCAAAAAGTTATCCTGGACACTCCATTCTCACTGAAGATCTTGGAGTTATTGAAGGAATCGACGACTCTTGCTGCAATCGTTTCGGAAAGAGATTTTCAGTTGTAGGACGTGTGCCCAATGCGGTCTTACGTGGCTGCAGCAACGTTCATGCATATGCAAGACAAGAGACAGAAGAGATAAGCGGATGATCGTAGAACAACTCGTGCCGTTTCAAAAAAATGTAGAGCTGTCGGAACTCAGCGATTCCTTCAAATTCGCTCAATGCCAAAACCCTTTTGCTAGCGCGCTTGTCGAGCTGATTGATGACGTTGCTCAGTCGTTATTTACAGCTCCGGCCGCAAAGGAGTTTCCGGAGTTGCAAGCGCTTGCATTTTTCATGCGGCGAGCAAATGTTCTTTCGATGAGACCAAAGACCACTGGTGAAGCGACTTGCGTTAGGGTGCCTATAGGTCGAGTGTTGCATTTTGCGCCGACCAATGTAGACACGATGTTCGTCTATTCATGGTTGCTCTCTGCCGTCACCGGCAATGTAATTCTCGTCCGGGTGAGCAAGTCTCGGCGCGCCCCGCAGACGGAGCTTATCTGTGAACTTTTCAATCGGGTGCTGGAAAAACATGATCCCAAGTTGCAAAGTACGATTGCGGTGATAAGTTATGATCATTGCGAAGAGATTACTTCGCGACTTTGCTCCATTGCAGATCTCAGGGTCATGTGGGGAGGCGATGCGACGATTGACGAGATCAGGAAACATCCGTTGAAATCCGGCGCTCGCGATCTCCCATTTCCTGACAGATTTTCAATTTCGGCAATCGACTCGAAGAACTATTTGAATTTGACGGATGATAGAAAAATCGCGCTTGCAAATGACTTCTTCAATGACAGTTACTGGTTCGATCAGGCGGCATGCTCGTCACCACGGCATATATTTTGGTGTGGAACAGACAATGAAAATGATGCAGCAAAAGTGCTGTTTTTCGAATGTCTGTCACAGGTCCTTTCGAAACGCTCATTTACTCTCGATGCCGGACCTGCGCTTTCGAAAATGACAAACACTTATGATTGCATTATCGAGTCATCGGTGAAAAGCGCGACGATTTTGGGCAACGAGCTTACCGTTCTCAGTTTGGATGATTATGGTTCCCTTTTATCTTTGCCAATGAAACACTCGAACTTCGGTACATTCTATTCTTCCGGTTTGAATGCCTTGCATCAACTATTGCCTCTCCTTACTAAAAAGATCCAGACTCTTACCTATTTTGGATTTGAACGCAACGACTTGACCAAGTTTGCAGAAGCTGCCAATGGCGCAGGAATCGACCGAATAGTTCCTATTGGGCAGGCTCTCTCATTTCATAGGATGTGGGACGGTTTCGACTTGATTGACCAATATACCAAACTCGTGCACATTCGATAACTTGTTGACGGCACCAGGTCACGACTGCTTGTCTGTTACTGTTTGCGAATGAACAGTTCCGAACATTGATCTTCCTTTGCCGGGGCTCCCCAGTCGGGGTCTTCTTTCAGCAGCTGCGAAATTTTCATTCCTTTGGGAACCAGCACCCACTGCACGTTCGCCCCTTTCTTTTGTGTGATCTCGAAAAATCCGCCATCGAGCTGTTTCTTCCACTCAGGCAGGCCCAAAAGAATAATCGTGTAGCGAAGCACGAATTGCTCGCCATAGAAGTCGGCACGATCGTCTATCGTGACCGGATAGCCGGTTTTGAACTTGATGTAACCACCCCAGTTATCGTAATTGAAGCCGCGACTCGAATCCAAGGTTCCGGACTTTACTTGTTCGACGAGATAATCCAAGGTCATAGTCGGCTTGTCTTGAGGGCTCCAGGTACAGTTAAACAGTTGAGATTCGAGCAGTCTGCCATGATTCAATGCCAGAGCACTGAGTACCAGAAACACCAGCACCGACAAAGCGTGTTTATTGCATAAAAACTCATTGGCGGTGTAGCCCACGTGCATCTTGTTCCACTTGTCCAGGGCATTGCTCCACCAAAACCGCCGCTTGGAGGTTGAATTGAAGGGACCGATCGAAATGGTTGAAAACAATTGTGATATGACAGGCAGTATAACGATCACGAACAGCGGCATGCTGCGCACCGCCGATAGTGCCAGATGCATAAACATAATCGAAAGTAGAGTGCGTGGCACTGACAATCTCGATTTGGTGACTGCCAGTCCGAAAATGAACATGAAGATCAAAATCTCCAGGCACAGCGGCTGAAACTCGCCGTGGAAGTTGGGTTGCATGTACTCGTGTGTAGAGCCTGATATAGACCAGTTTCCGAAGAATTTCTCCTTCATATAACGATGCAGCTCTATGCCATATGGAGTCGCTAATGTCTCCACGGTCAATAGAGCCGAAGCAATTCCCAAAACCTGTGCTCGTTTCAAGTAAACGCTGTTCAGATTTGATTTCAGTGAGACAAACCAAGCAAGCGCCGAGCATATTAAGTATAGACCGCACATCGCGATTCCCAACATGAAGCCCGGATGCGCATTCACCCAAACCAGCATGAAAAGAGACATACGCAGCACAAACTTCTTGCCGGTCAGCACACCGCGCCAATAATCTTCAAGCCAAATGGCAAAGAAGTAAATTCCGAAGAAGTTAAAAATTACAGGTCGTGCAAGAAAGTGCACCGCCGCTACGATACATCCCAGCGGGATAAGCAAAAGTGCTAACGGAAAGCTTGCGCCTTCTTTCCGACAACGATCGTACAGAAGCATCATCAACGCCGCGATCATGCAGCTCATGCAAACAGCAAGTAAGTTCAAATCGCCGTTGTTGAGATTTACGATGCATGCAGTAAAAGTGTCCCAAAGCCATTGGTATGCGACCCAGGGTTGATTGGAAAAGGTGCAAGAGATGATGTCCTGGTGAGGTACGCCGTTTTTTAGCACATAGTCTCCGACGCATAGATGCCAGCCTGTCGAGCCGTCTCCAAATAAGAACGACGGCTTCAGCCACATCAAAAAGACAATCACGAGAATGAACAAGACATCACCAAGGTTCGGCAAAAACCAAACAGCTATCTGCTCACCTTTGGTGAGGGACTTGGCTTGGGAGCTTTCGGTCTCCGCTTGCGACATTTCAGTATCCAGCCAGGACCTGGCTAATGAGTCTGTACTTAAAATAAAACGTTCGCCATCTCCAGCATCTTCGCTGTCAGCAGAAGACTCTTCATTATCGACAGTGGTTGTGGAGTCTTTTTCTTCCTATTTGTTCCACAAAGGCAGACTGTGCGAATCATGTCTTGGAAACCAAGACATGATTGTCGGCAAGCAGAGCCTTCAAGCTCAAGCTCCAAGGGCTGAGATGAAAATCGAGTACTTGGCTCGTGTAGTGCGCGCCGGAGCTTTCAAAGTAGTTGTTGCTTCTTTGAAGGAGGTATTTACCTAATTCATTGAGCGATAGCTGCCTGGGCTGTTATGATTTCAGACCATTCGAGAAAGCCGAGGTTACATGCCTTTTCGTCCAGGACCTCTACAGAAGATCGCCGATGACGTGAAGATCGCCGATGACGCATTCATATGCGATTTCGTGAATCTCTACGGTTGCGAGATTGGATCAAAGACAAAAGTTGGTCCATTTGTCGAGATTCAAAAAAACGCAATCATCGGCGCTAAGTGCAAGATTTCCAGTCACTCGTTTATCTGCGAAGGAGTG
Organism: uncultured Candidatus Obscuribacterales bacterium; assembly: GCA_964503045.1. GTDB lineage: Bacteria > Cyanobacteriota > Vampirovibrionia > Obscuribacterales > Obscuribacteraceae > CAYZJR01. Next base: position 97,802 of record CAZCZI010000015.1, on the reverse strand, counting down.
ACTATCGAAGACGAAGTCTTTGTAGGACACGGCGTTATGTTCATAAACGATCGTGAGCCGCGTGCCACCACTGAAAGCGGCGATTTGCAAACAGAGTCAGACTGGAGTGTGAGAAAAACTCTGGTGAAGCGCGGAGCATCGATTGGTTCTGGCGCCGTAATCATGTGCGACGTAACAATAGGCGAAAGAGCCATGATTGGCGCGGGAGCCGTGGTTTTGAAAGATGTTCCTGCACACGCCGTCGTGGTGGGAAACCCATCTCGAGTGATTCGTCATTAGTATGTCTGATGCAGCATCCGATCTAGATCAGCTAAGCAAGGCAGATCGCATAGCCATTTGGTTTATGCCGAACTTGGGAGATGTGATATTTCCTCTGGTGCTTGTCTTTCTCTTTTATTTGAGACCTTGTTTCCTGTTCGGCGATGGCTCTACAGGATGGCATCTTGTGGCCGGCGAATACATTCTCAAAAATGGCGTACCACACACTGATCTAATGTCTTATACATTTCCGGATAAGCATTGGGTTGCATATGAATGGTTGTTTGACGCACTCGTCGCACTACCTGTACAGATGAACCAGGGCAACTTGAACCTGCTTGCAGTCTGCGTCGGCTGTGCCATTGCGTCTTTGATGTTGCTCCTTTACGGGAGAATGCGAAAAGAGGGTGCTAGTTTCCCGCTTGCCCTCATTTTAGTTTTGATTGGCAGCATAATCTCTGCTGTGCACTTTCTGGCGAGACCGCACATAGCCACATTTTTCGGCGTCTATTTCTTCACTACGCTGCTCGAAGATTTCTGGCGCGGCACAATCGGCGGCAAGAAGCTTGTTATATCTCTGACTGTCATTATGATCTTGTGGGTCAACATGCACCCCGCCTTTTTGATCGGTCTGGTTTTGGTTTTCATCAACCTCTTCAGTGCAATCGTGGCTGCCGTTTACACGAGGGGAACTCAACAGTTTGCCGGTTATGCTAGGAAACTGAAGGTGTTGGGTGTGGGCCTTCTCGGCTGTCTGGGCGCCACCTTCATTACTCCTTATGGATTGGAATTGCAGGAGTATATGCTCAACTACATGAAGGGAACCAAGACGATTGCTGGGGCAACTCATGAGTTCTTTTCCCCTGTCTTTCATGGAGATCTGCAACCCGTATGTCTTGAAATTTTCTTCGCGTTGTTTATCGTTGGACTGGCTATCTCGAAGCAAAAGCTGTCTTTACCACGACTTCTGACTTGTTTGGCGTTTTCACATCTGGCACTGTCAGCAGTGCGTAATATGCCGCTTTACGCCATTGTAATTCTGCCCGCGATCGCTCAGTTGTACTCCAATGTTTCTATCGGAGCCAACAACTCCCAGCAATCAGAGGAGGGTTTAAACCAGAATTTGTCGAAGAAGTGGCGAACCAGATGGAAAGAGATTTCGAAAGGATTCGATAAAAATGAGGCATTGTGCAGCAAGCACTTTGTCTCACTGCTTACGTTCTTGGTCCTTTCCTGCATTGCATTAAACAATGGCGAACTGTTCGGAAAGAAGGTGCTTAACTCCACCTGGAGTGCCGAGGACAAACCAAGCGCGACGCTTGCATATTTGAAAGAGCAACAGGAGTCTGGAAAGCTTGATCCTGAGCGCGGCTTCAACTATGACAATTGGGGCGGATTTCTGAGATACACAACGGGCAAGCGAGTTATCATCGATGACCGGGCCGAGTTTTATGGTGAACCGTACTATGCAAAATATACAGTTGTCTTTTTGAATCTTCCTGGCGCCGAACAACAACTCGACGGTGAAATCTACAAATCGACCAAGAAAGACGGCAATCCTCCGCCAAAGGTGCAATGGGTGCTCATGCCCCGTAATAGCGCCATCTCGACCATGTTGAAGAACAACCCAAACTGGGGACCTCCCGTTAAGGAAGATATGGCATCAGAACTTTTTGTGCGCAAGTCCGAACACTAGTTGCGTTGCTTTTCGGATGGCGGCGCCACTGTCGGTGGGGACTGACTCTGTGTCGCATCTGAAGTCGCAGGACTAGTTAGTGAGTCTTTGCGAACAAAGAGCTTGGAAGCTGGATCTTCGCACACCATCTGCCATTCGGGATCGTTGTTTAGCACCATGACGACCCTGCTGTTGTTGGGAAACAGAACCCACTCTACTTTGTATTCTTTTAGAATGTCTTTCCACTTTGCATAGGTGTTTGAGATTTCTCTGTACTTGAAGTAAAAAGGCTCTCCATAGAAGTCGGCTCGATCGTCTATGAAAACCCTTTTGCCGAGCCGATATCTCAGATAACCACCCCAGTTATCGAAATTGCATCCTGGTTTGTCTACGAGATTATGGTCCTTCAAATATTCAACAGTCGTCGTCGGTTTGTTTGTTGAATCCCAACCGCTTTTCAAGATCTTCTTGCCGCCGATTGAGCCACCCATAAGTGCCAAACCTATCATTGCCAGCGCAAAAGCACAGGCAATGATGTGCATCTTGCAACGTGCCTCTTGTTCTTCGAACAATACCCAAGCTTTCTTATAACGTGTCAAAACATTTGTGGTCTCTGCTTGTTCAGGTGCCGTTTCCTGGTCCAGTGCTGCTTCTTGCTTTGGTTCAGATTCTGGTTCTGGCTCTGACTTGTTTGCTCCAAAAAGTTTCCCCAAAACAGGAAGCACCACAATCGAGAACAGCGGAATGTTTCTTTGTGCCGAAAGAGTCAGATGCGCAAACACAAGGGTAAGGCAAAATTGGGGTATCGATGGCCGGTTTTTCGATACCGCCAAACCAATTGCAAGAAACAAGAACAACAGCTCCAAGCACAATGCGTGAATGTTGTTTTTGAAATTGGGTGACAGAAACTCGTCAGTCTCGGCAAGTACCGCACTGCCCTTCAGGTAGTGAGCGATGTATTCATAAAGTTGAAACCCATATGGGTTGAGAAGACTTGCAAGAACGATTACAGCAAGAGCTATAGCCAGAGAAATTGCTTTGGTTTTTGCGGACAACCGGCTGATTGGGTCTTTGCGCAACAGGCTCTCCAGGAACGTAACAACCATGTACAGCCCGGTGATTGCAATGCCAAACAGAAATGCTGGGTGGCAATTTACCCAAAGCACCATAAATAGTGCCAAGCACAAAATGAGTTTCTTCTTGCTGATTCGACTCTGATAGAAATCTTCCAAGAGAGTCGAATAGAGAAATACTCCCAAGAGCGTTACTACATGCGGACGAACAAGCCAATGCATGGCGCTTGCCAGCACACCTACGAGGGTAAACACACAACTCAATGCAAGGGGGCACGCATAGCTTCGACATCTGTCATAGAGACGCAAAAAAATGTAGCCGATGATTATGGAGGTTGCGACTGCCAGGAGGTTCATGCCGCCTGCCTTTTCGAGCAAGGCTAAGAACGCGTCGTACAACCACTCATAAGCAACCCATTGCTTGTCTGGAAATGTATAAGACATCAAATCCTGACGCGGAACGCTCATTGTTTTGAGAATGTATTCTCCGGTCACTAGATGCCAGCCTGTGGAGCCATCTCCAAACAGAAATGTCGGGCGAGTAAATAGTGTCAGGTTTAGAATCAGTACAAAGTAGAGATCACCGATGTCCGGAAGCGGCAGCAATCCATCGTCAGCATCTTCGTCAGCAGAAGACTGTTCATTATCAACAGGGGTTGTGGACTCTTGTTCTTCCAAAATCGAATCATCAAGGTACAGCGGTTAATCGGTACGAAGCTTGGGCGCTGGGCACCACCAACTAATTTGTTCCACAAAGGCAGACTGTGCGAATCTTGCTTGATTTTGTGCTGATAAAGATTTTCGAGCGACAGGCGAGCTTGAAAGGGAGTTCCGGCAGAAAGAGAAAGGGTCGAGCAATCGACCCTTTCGATAGTTGGATGTTCGTTGCGTCCGGGACTTAACGTTCGACAATGCTGAACGGCATTTCGATCGTGTTAGGTTCGGGCGAATATTCCACATTGGTGCGCTTTTTCTTCGCAACGATTTGAATGTCTCTTTGCTTCATTCCCTTGGTTTTGGCTTGGTTAATCAGATCTCTGTATTGTTCGATACTGATTTCAGCATCACGGAAAGGAGCATTTTCCATGTGGTTGAGAGCCACCGAGATTGGAGCATCATTGGTCGGATAGGCGTATACGAAGATGCGCTCGTCGCTCTTTTTTGTGCCTTTCGGAAGCGAAGCTTGATAGTCGAATTCGCTGTCAGGTCCGCCGATTTCGATGGTTTCACCAGCTTTCACAGAAGCATCCTTCTGGAAGTCGTTGGGGAAAATCTGCACCAGCTTGTGTCCGTCGAAGTTAAAGATGTTGAGATTGCAGTCTTGATTGGCGGTAACGTTGATCTGCATCTTCTCGCCATGCTTGTAGGCTGGCTGATTTCCACCCTTGTTCAGGCTTGCTGAGAACACACCGCCTGCATTGGCGACGGGTCTGACAGCTACTTTATGAGTCTGGGTAGCGGCAGCAGTCACGGGCTTGGCGATAAACATCTCGCGTCCGCCTTTCTTTTTATCGTAGAGAACTTCGCCAGGGTTGGCGCTCTTCTTGATGGTCTTAGCTGGTTTCAGTGGGCGAGAGATCGTAATCGACTTAATCTCGGCGCTCTTAGTGTTATTAGGGAGAACAGATTGTGTCTTGGGCGGTTGAGTTACTTCAACTGTAGGAATAGAGCTTCTGAGACCTTTGAGTCTCAGTCTGTCTTTCTTGTTCTTGAGTTCGGCATCGGTTGGTTCATCCACTGGCTTTGACCACGCGGGATTCGCAGTCTTATCGGTCTTTTCCGCTGGTTTGCTCTCGGCTTTCTTGCCTTGCTCTGGGGCTGAGAACGCAGGCATACCGATTGTATAAGCGGTCATCGCCAGCGATACACCTATAGTCATCAACCTAATTCTGTCCATGTTTATCCACATCCTCTGTTTCGTCAGGCGGCAAGGCCTGTTGATGTTCTTAGTAAATCGCGGTGGGGGAGTCCTTACTATCTAAATATAGAAGCTTTTTGCCGACTTTGCCTTCCAGCCAAGTTCGCAAATTTTCGACTTCCGTACTTGTGTCTCCCTCACTCGACGGTACGGTCGAGGAATTTAGGCAGAAAAGGAAAAATTTTCCTGGAATTTTTGAAACTTTTGTATCAAACGTCTTCGTTTGACCGGCCTTGAACTCCGACGAACCGGCAGTGGTTGGGAAACATAAGGTTTTCTCTTTGTCGTCGCAATAGACAAGGAAGAGTTCGGAGTCTTTGTTGGCTTGCATCCACACTGAGTAACTGTCGTTCTCCTTGAATTTGTGAGTCTCAGGAGCGTTGAAAGCCAATTGTCCAGGCGGAATAGTGACGGGAGTGGTGATAACGGTATGCATTGCTTTTGGATCATTGGCTATGCGAGCAACCAAGTCCTTTGCTCGTAAGGCAAGCCTCGGGTCGGGTTGCTTGGGATCTTTTTGCGCCACAAGGTCTTTAGAGGTCAAGAAAACGGTTTCGTCGTCGGGAGCCAACAAATAGACATGCAGTTTGCCTTTGTTTTTGTCGACCATAAAACTGTTGGCACCAAAGCCGTCGGCTGTTCTTTCTTGGTTTGCAAGAATCAATTCCTTCTGCAAAATGCCGTTTGTACTAAACGCTGGAAATACAAGTGCAGTCGTGTCTTTGTCTTCGTAGACGACGTAAACGCGACAGTCTGTATGAGGAAGAATACTGACGGAGAACGGCTCTAAGTACTGATAGCCGTCGACACGTTTGTTGAATTGAATATCAACCCAGGAAAGAGTCGGTTTGCGAATCTGCCATGATTCTTGCTTTGGCAATGCAACGCACAATCCGACTGCTGCAAAAGCGAGAAAAAACGACAGAGCAAACGCAACAATCGTGATGGCAAATGTTTGAATGACAGCACCGGAGCGGTGTTTGTAGGTCTCAGGTAAATCGAGCTCGGTTAGTGCATCAATCCACAGGGCCATCCTTATAGACGTCGTGGGAAGATTCAAGCCGGGAAGCGTCGCGGTATCTCCGCAGTGAATTGCCACCACGCTTTCTCCGTCGAAAATTGGTGCTCCCGAATCGCCCGGTGCAAGCGCCAGATCGTGCAAGAGATGGTAATCGTCATCTCTTCTCAGTGTTCCTAACAGAGTGCCTAACTGAGCCAGAGGGTTAGTCACTTGGCTGAATTGCCCGAGGTGAACGGGATAACGAATCGCAGAAAGTGATTGGTGTGTCTGCAATTCCTTGTCATATTGAAACGGCAGAGGCGATGCATCGGTTTCAGGAACCCGCAATTCAACGGTGATGACAGCAGCATCGAAGCGCACGAGTTGATCGGGCTGGCGTTGAAAACGAGGATGAAGTCTGACATCTCTGACGACGTATCTGTTTCCCGACGAAGGAAATTTCACCACTAGAGCTGCAGGAGAGTGGGCGAACTGCTCGACGACGTGACCGCATGTAACCAGCTTGTTTGGTGCCGCCAACCAGGCTTGACCCAGAAGAATGTCATTGCCTGACTCGACTACGATTACGTGCGCCAGAGCGGAGCCGAACTCTTCCGGATTTTTCGGTAGACCAAGAGTTTTCGCGACTGCTGTGTTGGCCACTGGTTCTTTCTAGGGTGAGCTTCTCGGGGTAAGTTGAATACAAGCCGGCTTTCAGTTTAGCAATTGATCGATTTGGGTTTTGATACACTAAACAAGACGCTTATATTCCCTTTGTTGTGAGCGAGAAAAGTGGCGTTTGGAGTGACGAAACCATTTACTAACACATTTACGAGGGCTCGCGGTTCTCGCAGTTCTAAAGGCTCCGTAAATTATAAATCGATACTTGGGTTTTGGTGGGTTATCGTGGCTTTTGCCGTTCCTTACTTCATCAGATATAAGACTCTAACCAGTTCGCGTTACCAAGATGTGGGTGACGCGACCGAATCTGCTTTGCTTTGCGGGGCTATTGGCTTGGGTGCGGCCCTTGCTGTCTTTGGTCTTTGGAAGCTAGACCGTTACATTTGTGTCAAGAAAGGTCGAGAACCCAAGGAAATAAAGGAGAAGTCTGTAAAGCTCGTAGTCTGGTGCCTGGGCTTCTTTCTCTGGATTTCCTGGCTGGGAGCCGGGGTTTGCATTGTCGAGGTCAATCAGGAAGTCAACGATCGCCCTGCTGCCTTCTTCTCAAGGTGAACGAGAATTCGATATTATATGTAAGCTGAACGCCGGACCGCCGTCCGTCGGCTACCAGTTTCCGCTTTTTTCAGATTCAAAGAATAAAACGTGCTATCAAGCAAGACCGAATTACAAGAGATTCTTCAAATAGCCCCTGATTGGCGGGCAATCGCTGATAGTCTGGCTGCAAATTCCACCTCTGCGCCGGGGCTCTATGAGCTATTTGAGCGAGTTGGTGCCAAATCTATATATAAGAAAGCCGAGTCTCTAGCTGCCGAGACACGTGCACCCTTTCAGAAGCTGGTCAGGGACTTCTTTTATCAACCATTGCTTACAAAGATGCTCTCGTCAAACCAGAATTTACGCCGCTTTTGGAGCCAAAGGCGAATTCCGGTTGACGTTCAGAAGTCCCAAGCGCTTTCGATGGCGGTTGAAATCGCCCAGAAAATGGACGGAGTTTTGAGCCGCCACATTTCGCAGCAGAGTGAAGATGGCTTCAAAGTCCTCTTGCCTGCTTATATTCAGCGCACCGTTCACAACGCGGTTGTCGACCACATTCGCGAAGAGTGGGAGTGGGAGAAAGAAACGCTGCAGGATCTAAATCTCGACCCAACTCAAGAAGACCCGAGACAGGCTACAGCAGACGACGTCAAGTATTTGCCGGAGAATCAAATCATCTCCAGCGAGCAAGTAACTCAGCTCAACCAGCTGAGAAGCCAGCTCGAAGGTATGCTCGGCAACAATCGATATCAGCAGGAACCGCTTCAGGTGGTTGACTTGATGTTTGGCTTGGGATTGACCCCGAACTCCAAGGCTGGACACGAGCTGACTATGCGGGAAGTTTGCGACGTGCTCAAGATTCAGGGTGAGACCCAGGCTCGAAAAATCGCGCGTTGTCAGGTTTTGCTCGACAAGGGTCTGGACATGATTCGCCAGGTGATACGCGACAAGATGCCCGGCATCGCGGAAGCGTGGCAATCTGAAATGAACGTCAACTGTGCCTCTCGCCGTGAACTGTCTCACCAACTGGGATTGACGGAAGGAGAGGTAGAGCGACTTGTTTCCAATAGGCAGTATTACACGCTTGACCAGCTGGTTGACAGAGGCGTGCTTAAGGCGAATCGGGTTCCGGAAATTGAGAAAAACGGCGCCGTTGCTGCATTTGTTCCGGTAGATTTAAACTCCGCCACCACACGAGATGTCATCGATATTCTTGGAGCTTCCAAAGAGGCTGCTCAGAAATTGGTTGCAGCGCGGCCATTTGAAAGTTTCGCCCAAATCTTAAAGGTGATCGACAAGGCCCAATTGGATGTCTTAATGGCACGAGGCGCGGTGATCAAAAACAAGGCCGCGGCGCGCCCAGACCTCAATCGCGTCGATCTCGACACAATCGTTGCCCAGAGTGTTCCTAAACCAATTGGCACGCTCGTTATGAGAGGCAGACCTTTTGCAACCTGGTCCGAGTTAGAGGATTATCTGTCGTGCGATCAGCCCACCTGGAACAATCTTCGCCAAAAATTTTGTTTAGGCATTTCTTCGGACTAATTTTCTGAGGGGGTCCGTAGAGACATTGTGTGCAAATGGTCCACCCCTATTTTGGGAATTTTGGGCCTAGATTTTGAGGGATAAGGGAAGGTTTGGTTATGGGTAAGCAGATTGAGATAAGACCGGAGATGGCGAGACTGGCTCAGCTTAGAGCTAGAGCTACTGGACAGTCTGTCGCGCAAGAGCTTGCCAGATCGGTCGTTGAGGAATCTATATACGAGCTCGATCCGGAGCTCAACCTGATTGTTGATTTCAGCGATAGTCTGAGCCAGCATGATGGGCTCGTCAGAGCAGTCGGCGTCAACGATATCGTAGTCAATGGCAGACGCATCGATGTGCGCGCTATCGACACGGACGGTGCAGTTACCGTTGCGAAAGCTTTGGTTGGAACCCCATATCTATCTTCAGGCACTTTAGTTGTGGCGATGAATGGAACGGAATCCGGTGAAGTCATTGGTCATGTTAGTTCTGGAATGTGGCTTGCAGCCGAAGAACACGCCAAGAATTCCGACATTGTTCAAGTAGAACCGAAAAATTCAAATGGCGGCAGCTTCGACATTGGCACCGCAGTGCGTGATATCTGCCAAAAGCCGCAAATCAACTTGAATTCGTCTTCGTCTACTCCTGAGAAATCTGATCTTTCTAAGTTTCTCACCAATAGACATCAGTTCATCATGGCTCGTCAAAAGCAGATTGTGACTGCCATTTGCAACAACATACAAGTCAGAGATGAGATTGCAACCGACGCTGGTGACAGCATGTCGACACAAACGATGCGTCGAATCCTTGTTGATACCTCGATTTGGTCGGCTCGCGTCGAGCGCTTAGTCAACAAAGTCGCACCGAAATTCCCAGCATTGAGCCGTGAAGAGATCAAATCGCATGTGCGCAATCTCGGTGAACAATGGGGCGGACAGCCTGATGCTCCTGAGTTTCGCAAGTCTTTGCTCGATAAGTTGACTCGCGCTCAGTTGTCTCGCCAGTATCAAGGCGCGACTGCATCAAAAGTTGCAAGCATTGTCGATCAAGTGATGGCCGGCGGGTCTGCGCTTGACGCAGTGAAGACCTTTGTGAAAAACAAAGTCGCAGTCGACCTCGCCGCTGAAATCAAGCGTCAACGCAATCGCGTCGAAGGTTTTGTAGCAGCCACTGCTGAAGAGATTGGAAGCGCATTCCAACAGTTGGCACTGCAACCTGCATATGCAACGCATAGCCAAAGCCCCGACTCTGGTGTCGATGCAATCAATGAAGCTCTCCAATTGCTTGATGCCGGGGATCTCGCCGAGCAAGTAAAAGCTTTGGACGACGAGCTGGCGCAGCTGTAAGCTGATTTGTCATCGATTTAAAGCTGTCTACAAAGCTTGGCGGCAAAATCCATTATTAGGCCGTTACCCATTTTTAGGGGCGTTCTGATTCTTGGGTTACAATCGTCACATGGACTCGCCCACCACTAGCAACGCAACTGTTTATCTTGACTGCCCCGGATGTGAGCGGCAGAATGAGTCGACGATGTTGTTTTGCCTCTACTGCGGCAAGGCGCTATTGCCGGATGCTGACAAGATGCGAACAGGCACGATGTCAGCGGGCGGCTTGTGCCAGAACTGCGGCAAGTTTGATCCCTTAAGCCTGAAGTTTTGCGTGCATTGTGGTGCTGAGACGCTTCAAACCTCGACTCAGACCAATATTTCGCATCTCAGCTGGGATCTCCGCGCAGAAGCAGGCACCACGCTCGTTAAGAGCAAAAAGAAACAACATGCGAAACAAACCATCGGTATTACCACAGTCTTAGGCGGCTGCGTTGTCGGAGGTCTTGTTGGTGCTCTCGCTGCTGTCAACATGGGCGAATCGGAAGTTGTGAAATTGCTGATGAGCTCTGTGTGGAAGCCTGGCATCGTTTTATACGCGACGCCAATGGTGCACGATCGCACCAAAGTTTTGAACAGACTCGATGTCACTTTAGATCTCATCCTGCCGGAAAATGATACGAAGAGTGTTTCAAAGTACGTTCTTTCGCAGCTGGCTCCATGCTCCAAAGACACAGCCGGTGTGAATCTGCCGTTGCCTGACAGAGTCAACAGAAACTACCGCGTCAAAATTTCCGCTCCGGGATGCCGCGCAGTCGAGCTCACTCCAATAACGATTGAACCAGGACGCCCAACAGTGATTGGTTTTCCCAAGCCAATAGAACTTCCGGTCAACCTTGAGCACTAAAGAGATAAAGTTCGGTTGAATTCGCCTGCAAACGGGCATGTTTTGCATTAATCTAGAGTGTGTGGGTACTTACTGGTTTCCAACATGGCGTCTGGTGCTTCGGATAGAACCATAAACTGTCCTACCTGTGGTCGGGTATTGCCCGCTGATGCCCGCTTTTGCGGTTTTGACGGCACAAACCTGAAGCCAATTGCGGCTCCCACAGGCCCGCTGCCTTCTGTCGGTGCTGCCAAGCTTTGCCCGCTGTGCAAAAAGATTTATCCTCCTTATGCCAGTTTTTGTGCTCATGACCGCTCGGCACTGCTTTCCGTTTCATCGGACAACCCGACCGTTTCTCACAACAGTCTTCCGGCGCAAACCTCACCGCAAGCCGCCGTACAAGCCGCGGCTCAACAGCAGCAACAACAGCAGCAGCCACCACCACCTGCAAATCAAGCTGTAGACCCGGAAGAAGAAGACTCGGCCTATGCCAATTTGATTGGCAAGACAATCGAAGGCAAATATCTGGTGCAGTCAGTGCTTGGCGAAGGCGGCATGGCGGTTGTCTATCGCGCATATCACAAGGCGATGGATCGTACCGTGGTCATCAAAGTCATGCAAGGTTGGCTTCTTTCCAATCGCAATTCAGTTGAACGGTTCGAGCGCGAATGCAAACTCACCGCCAAACTTGCTCACCCAAACATCATCACTGTTTATGATGTCGGCGCTATCAACAACAAAGAACCTTATCTGGTGATGGAGTACATCAAAGGCGAGGCGTTGGCAGACAAGATCGGTCGCCAGGGTGCTCTTCCAGTTGCCACCGCCGCTAATATCATGATTCAAATTTGCAGAGGACTGCAAGAAGCCCATAGCATCGGGATCATTCACCGCGACTTGAAGCCGGACAACGTGCTGCTGCAAGACAAATCCGATCGTCCCGACTGGGTAAAGATTGTAGACTTCGGAATCTCCAACCTCGTTCATGGTTCAAAACGACTGACCAAAACCGGTCGTATGGTGGGAACGCCCGAATACATTGCGCCGGAGCAGTTGAAAGACAAGCCCATCGATATTCGCACGGACATTTACTCTCTGGGCATCATGATGTTCGAAATGCTCACAGGAAGAGTGCCTTTTGAAGGTGAAAGTGCTGAAGCAATTCTGATGAAGCATTTGCTTGAAGAACCACCACCGATGGCAGAGTGCCGCGAAGACAAGCAATCAACACCGTTTGACGAGATCGTCGTGAAGTGCTTGCACAAAAATCCGGAGGATCGATATCAAACTGCAACCGAACTCAGACTTGATGTAGAACAAGCACTCAGCAAGGTTTTATTGAAGCGCAAAGAGGGAGCTGCCGAACGGTGATCCGTCTGGTTGCAAGGTCGTTTGTATTTTTGACTGCGCTGTTTTTGTCATGCATTACAGCACTGGCTGCCGGAGTCGCCGCCGCTGAAGCTACTCCAACTGTAGTTTCGAATTCGCCTGATGACACAAAGGATTTTCGCTCTCATGTATTGGAGACGTATCCTCCTGAAATACTAGAAAGGCTTGAGAAAGCGCCTGATCCCGAAAGCAGGAACAAGATAACCACGCGCTTCATTTTCGACAGAACCAAATTGTGGCCCTCCGGTTATACGATCAAAGTGGCGTTCAGAGGTGGAACTCCCAGTGTTCATGCCGTTATTTCACAGGTTGCCGACGAGTGGACAAACTACGGCAACATTTCATTCGATTTCGGATACGACCCGAAAACCAAACAGTATCGAACTTGGGACGTGACAGACAAAGACTATGCAGCCGACATCAGAATTGGATTTGACGGTCCAGGCTACTGGTCGGCTCTTGGCACGGACTGCCAAGACCCTGATCGGAAGCCACCGAATCAAAAGTCAATGAATCTCTGTTTGAAGGGATTTGATCCCGATGAGTTCTACACAACTGTGTTGCATGAATTCGGTCATGCCCTAGGGTTCGAGCATGAACATCAGCGTCCGGCAGCTCACTGCGAGAAAGAAATGCGCTGGGACGATGATTCAGGATACGTGCCTACAAAGGACTATGACGGATGTTATTTGCCGGATGCGAAAGGAAATCGACCTGGAATATACACATGGGCATCCGGCTCACCAAACTTTTGGTCGAAATCCAAAGTAGATGCACAGATGAAGGGAATGCCGTTCTCATCAGCATTCGAGCTCGGTCCTGATGATCCGCAATCGATTATGCGGTACCATCATCCATGGTTCTTTTACAAAGCCGGAAGAGAAAGCCCATGCTACACAAGGTCTGATGGCGGGCTTACCAAACTCGACAAGCAAGGTATGTCAAAGGCTTATCCGTTCAAGTGAGAGTAACCGAAGGAAACTTCGAGACAAATCCCTCCTAGATCCTCCTAAAAACCCGCACCTGACCCGTAGAAGGCGCATCTCAGCATGGATAACACGAATATGGTCAGCAATTTTTGGTCTTGGTTTACTGGGCAGGGCAGCAGTTCTAAAAAGTCGGCGGCGAAGAACATCGACTTTTCCAAGACCACTTACTATCTTTATTTGCCGGCGACTTTCATTCTTTCTCAATTGGCGATTGCTCCTGCTCACGCTCAAATGTGGAGTCCTGGACCAGGACCGTCAGCAATGTCGACACCGGTCGTGGCTCCGGCAGCTCCGCAACCCACTCAAACAGCGCCGACTGGTCCCTCGTTCTTCATACCTCCGACACTTCCGACTCAGGGAGCTTTCATTGCTCCTCTGGTTCCTACAGACGTCACCAACATTCGCATAGACTTCCAAGATAAAGAAAACGCTTCAAAGTCGCCGGTTGCTGGGGTTTCGCTAGTGCCTACAGACCTGTTTCCGAAAGACGAAGACCTGAAAGGCTCGGGCGAATGGATTATCGTGCGCGGCACAGATCCCAAAGGTTTCCACCGTCAATCGCCGCATTCCATCCAGCTCAGCAATGGTTCGATTCTAGTCTCGGTAAGGCGTCCATCCAGCGTTGCAATCGTCAACACACCACTTGGTGAAATCGCCATAAACGCTGACAGCGACGTGCTTGTGACGTACACAGATGGTGTTGTTAGAGTAAATAATCTAACGGGACTAGGTAAAAATGTTCTGATCAAGACCGCTGAAAGCTCAGTGAGCGCCCGTATAAACGGCAAGGAAGTAACGGCGCCTGTTGAAAGCACACCAGTAACAATGGCATTTGCTTGTGGATACGAAGTATCCATTGGTGAAGATACCCTCAGCCACGAGCATCTAAGACCGCAAGACGGCTTGGCGCGGCGCCACTTCCAAGTCGTAAACGACGGCAAAATGGCAGTATGCCAATTCTCTGTTGAAAGCGCTCTCAACAATCACGATCTGATTGCTGAATTGGCGTCCAAGCAATCGGGTGCTAAAGAGAGAAAGATTCTCGGTGACATGTCAAAGATGGCTGCAGTGTTAAATTACATGCACGGAACCCACGGTTATAAATCCGCAAAACAGCACTAGTTAGTAATTTCGAGCAATATCCAGTTCTAGACCGCAACCCCCAAAATAGACACCATGCGCAATAATGTACATGGTTGTCCTCCCAGAAAGTGAAGGTGAAGACGTGACTGGACTTCAATCAATGACGCGAAAGCACATAGCTTGTGCGTGCACGGTTTTGCTTGCAACAACATTGGTTTTGCAATCTCAGAATCTGCGTGTCAATGCGGAGTCCGCAGGTTCAGGCGCGACAGAGACCAGGACGACTGCTGAACTCACTACGTCCGGCAAGTTTCCTAAGCTGGAGTCAGACTTGGCTTTGGCTCGCCAAAAGAAGTTGCGAAGCCACGAAGCGGACTTGCTTGAAGAAATTGGCTTGGCTTATGTCGATCGTCACGACTACAAAGCCGGTGAGATTCTTATTCGAGAGTGCTTGGCTATTCGCAAGACTCTCAAGGATGCGGATGTTCAGCAAGTAGGCATGAACGTACAGGCAGAAGACGTAAAGGCCTCAGATCTCGTTGCAAATGCGTACAACCATTTGATTATGACACTGGTCAATGCAAGACGGTTCGACGATGCAAGAAGCGTCTGTGATGAGGCTCTTGCTTTTGCTCGCAGCATTGGCTCGAAGACATACGAGTTCGAGTGTTTGCGACTGACCGGTGAGTGCTGGTATGCAGAATACAACTTTGAGAAAGCACAGACCTTCTATCAACAAGCATATGATTTTTCAGTCAAAGAAAATCAGGTGCTTAACCAAGCAATGGCGTTGGTTAACCTGTCGCAGGTCGCAAGAGGCAGACAAGACTACAAAGCAGCTCTCGATGTATTGCTCAAGGCCAATAGAATAATCGATGCTGAAGGCGCAAAGATCAAAGAGAAAGTACAAGGAAAAGTCAAAGTTACTGACGGGAAGGGCAACGCAGCCGATCAAGCCTCTGATGAGTATTTCACCGACAATGCTGGACCTGTGCTTACAGAAACAGCACGTTGCTATGCCGATCTTGAAATGTATGACGAGGCAATCAAGTACTATCGGCGCGCGGCAAAGCACTACAAAGAAACGTTTATGGACGGCATTCGCGAAGGCAGAGCGCTGACCAGCATTGGCTCGTTGTTGCTCGCGCAGCACAAGGTACAAGAAGCCACAGACATCTTGAAAGAGGCCTACGATATTATCCTCGAGAGTCAGGAAGAGCATGGAGAGACTGCTCTCATTGACTGTTGCATTCAGTACGGCGCCGCTGTGTCAGAGCTAGGCGACTTCGAAAAAGCCAAAGAGCTGCACTCCAAAGCTACAGAGACTGCTTTCAAAATTGGCGATACGACACGCAGTGTGTTGGCTACGTCGTCTGAGGGGCACGATGAGTTCTTGCAAGGCAACTACGAAGCCGCCCTCAATAAGTGGTTTAACGCCTTACGTCTTTGTGAACAAGACAAAGTTTTCGACAAAGACATAAAGGCAAAAACGCTGGCAGACATTGGCATGTGTTTCCGCAGCGTCGGTCAAAACATGGCTGCCATCAAGTATTACATGGAAGCGGCGCAAGCATATAGGAAGGTCGGTGACATCGCCGGCGAGGCAATCTGTCTTAACAGTATTGCGGTTGCATACCTGGACTCTTATCAAGGCGCGCTGTTTGACAAGTTTTACAAGCAGGCAAGAGATCTGCTCAAGTCCGGCGGAAACAAACGTTCCAACGCCTATTTGACCTACAATTATGGTCAGCATTGCATGATGCAAGGCAAGACTGACGATGCACTTCAGAGCTACGAAGAAGCGTTGTCCGCCTTCAAGGAAGTGGATGATCCACTCCAGCAAAGTCGCGTGCTCAGCGCGATTGGACTGGTCTACCTGTCGATGAACAGACCGCAACGTGCTCAAGAGTATTACGAGAAAGCTCAGAAGATCGCAGAAAAAGTGGGCAACTTGGAAGCTCGCTGGGATTCTGCCACAGGATTGGGCAAGGCTTCTAAAGCGCAAAACGACCTGCCCACGGCAGAGCGCCACTTTAGAGATGCAATTTCTTTGATCGAAAAGGAAAGAGGTCAGCTCTCTCGAGACGCGTTTAAAACGTACAGTCTCGATCTTCGATCTGATTCCTTCTCTGATCTCATAGATATTCTGGTCGCAAACAAACAATACGACGCTGCATTGGAGATGGCTGAGAAAGGTCGTGCCAGAGCCTTCCTCGATTTGTTGGAAGGACGCTCGCGCGGCAGGATGCCATCGAAGGCGGTGGCAATGGTGAGCTCGACTTTTGGTGATGATCCGGCTGCTCAAAAGATCGAAGACAAGCCACCGATGATCGCTATGGCATTGCCCGGAGAGGGCGGATTTAGATCTGTAGAGGTTTTACCGCGTGCGACATCGGCGATTGAAGCATCTGCGATCTCTCCTATCAATGCAACTCCACCGACAACGGAAGAAATTAAGTCGTTAGTCGCAAGCAGTAAAACGTGTGTCGTTGAATACTTTACTGTCAATGACAAACTCTACACCTGGGTCGTAAAGCCTGATGGTCAGACGATTATGGCTGAACCGGCCAAGGTTGACTCTGAGGAGTTGAGCAAGAAAATTGCAAACGCAAACAAATTGATCACCACGACGCCGAAGTCGATGGACGAAATGCGTCAAGTAGAGAAGACGCGCCAAGCTGCCCTCAAAGATCTCTACAACCTGCTGGTTAAGCCAATCGAAGCACACCTTCCAAATAATCCGGACGAAGTCGTGACGTTCGTACCGCACAAGGATCTTTTTGCCGTCCCATTTGCTGCTTTGATCTCTCCGGCAAACAAGTATCTGATTGAAGATCACACTCTTGCCTATGTTCCTGCAATTGGCGTTTTGAGGGCGACTCAGAAGATCAGTGCCGCTGTCGGTAGCAAAAACAATCTTCTTGCTTTTGGTAACCCAATAACCAAAGAAATCGCTTTCTTAGGTTCATTGCCATATTCCGAAAAAGAGGTGAAGAAAGTCTCAGAGCTATTTGGACCAGGCAACTCCACTCTAGAGATTGGTGAGAAGGCTACCAAGAAAGCTTTCAACTCTGAAGCTCCCACGCACGCTGTAATTCACCTGGCGACGCACGGGTTGATCGATCAAGAGCATCCGATGGACTCTGCCTTGGTATTGGCACCGGAAGCCAAAGACGATGGACTGTTGACCGTAAAAGACATATTGCAGATGCCGCCCATTCACGCCAAGCTCGTGGTTCTTTCGGCATGTCAAACCGGTAAGGGCAAAATCACCGGCGACGGTGTGGTCGGCTTGTCTCGCGCCTTCATCATAGCCGGTACGCCGGCCGTGGTTGTGAGCCAGTGGAACGTTGATGATGTTATGACCGAGTATCAGATGGAGCATTTCTATAGAGCGTATCTCTCTGGTCAATCACGTGCCAAAGCATTGCGTGATGCCCAAGTGAAGATCATCTTGTTTATGGAGAAGAAGACTGGTGCTGATGCTGCAGCAACTGCAACAAGCGCCGAGAAGATTCGAGCCAACCCGCGATATTGGGCAGCGTTTCAGCTGATAGGCGAGCCTAATTAGTCGCTGGAAATTGAATCACAACAGCAATTCCTGAAAAATCTAGCTGTGCTTCAGCTTGATTGGGAAGATTGGTGCCTTATTGAACTCGGTAAGAAAGCCACCGAAGATACGAACGTTGACGCCTGAGAATCCAGGATCGCCTTTTGCACCCATGTTGAAGATTGGTTCACAACGGACAAATGCGCTTACAGGTATCACGCTGTGTAGTCTGCGTGCCGCCTGCAAGGTCAGAATGATCACTTCGTTGTTGCGTCCACCGCGCAAATGCGAGTTGCCGAAGTTAGTTACGAGAGTGGTATCACCCCAAAGCGTCCACTTGTTTTTTCGCCACAAACCACCAGCAGAATAGAATTGATCGCCTTCCTGGAATTGACTAAACACTTCTCTGAAGCGAATCTGACCGACTGTGCTGAAGTAAAGGACGCCACCTTGACCGACCCGTCTCGAGAACACAAAGGACGGCAGAATATCGTTGAAGTAGGTTCCCGGCTGATTTCTGGTTGAGATGAACAAGTGACGCCAGAATGCACCGAGAGTGAGGTTGCCGCGTTCGCCCAGCGGGACGTCGTAGTTGACTTGCGGACCGACTGAGTTGATGTATCTCGTAAGCAAGCCGCTCTTATCGAAGTACTGATCTTGGAGGTAAAAGTGGTTGACTGATGCTCTCAGCTTTTTAGTAAACGCCCAACCGATGGTCGTGTTAGGCAAAAGACGATAAATTCCGTCTTGCTTTTCTTTGCGGTTGGTTTGGAAGATGTTTGATTCGAAGCGGAGGCTGTTTTCCATCGTGTTGGAGAAGAACAACCGCCCAGGAAGTTTATACAAAGCCGAAGCTCTGAAGTTTTCGAATTGACCAAATTGCCCGCCGCCTCTGCCGGGTATTTTTACCGGGGTGAGGTCGATAGGTACGATATCGGTTTCGCCACGTTCTGGGGGTGCTTGCGCAATTGAAGTAGCAGCCGGAGTTGAGGCATCATCTGTGGTGCTTCCCTCCTCACCTCTCAAAGTGATTTTTGGAAGTTGAGTTGCGTCTGCCGAATTGGTTTGAATTTCTGCCACCGCTGGTGAAGCCTGAGCAAGACACCACAGCAGCGCGCCGACTAAGACGAATGCAGGTCTTCGAATGATATCCGATTGTTGTTGCATAGTAAGGCAGCTTCCTAGACGTTGCCAACAGATAAAGGTACCTTGGCGTTTCGATTATACATTGGAGTATTAATCTTGGCGATAATTATTCTTATAGGGCCAGCCAGCGTGAATTCATCGGCAACACAAAGCCTAATGAATTGGCTTCTTAGCAAGCTCTTGCCTCTTAGAAACGGGTAACTCAAACCCTGCATATCGATAGGTGGTACTATCGGTCTCGCCACCAAATGCAGTGAGGACAGAGTGCAACCAGATTCAGCTGTGCAAGCAATAAGAGATCCGGCTATCCGTGTCGTTCTTCTGCCACGTGACACAAATAATCAAGGAACCATATTTGGAGGCATCATTCTCAGCCACATCGACCTTGCCGGTGCTGTAGAAGTTCGCAAACACACGAAGCAACGCATTGTCACGGTGGCGATAAAAGAAGTTCACTTCAAAGCACCCGTAATGGTGGGCGAAGTCGTCAGCTTTTATACGAGCACAACAAAGATCGGAAACACCTCTGTGTCAGTTCACGTGGATGTCGAGGTCAGTCGAAATCACGAAGAGATCCACGTAACATCGGCCGATTTGACGTTTGTAGCCCTTGATAAAGACGGCAATCCAACTCCGGTTGTTCGATACTAGTTGCATGTTCAATCTGGGTTAGTCGCAGGCGATTCGATGTTGTCAGGCAGTCGCACCGGATATTATTATCTGTGTCCTCTATCCAAAGATCATCTGCTTTTTAGGACTGCTTCGTGACAACTCAGGCTCCCATGACGACCAACACCTCCGAGCAAAATATGCCGGACGCAATCGACGAAAGAATCAGACTCTACCTTGGCACCGGGTGCGGAAAAACCACAGCCACGTTTGGTGTGGCCATGCGTGCACTCAGCCGAGGCAAAAACGTAACCATGGTGTTTTTCGACAAACTAGAGGAAAACTCCAGTGAGGGCCCTGCCCTTAGGGCGCTGGGCGAAACAGCCGAAAAGACCCCAGGGTTTGGTTGTTTGCATCTCAATTACACCGGGGTCAACCGCATCGGCACGGGACCGAAAGGCAGTTTTCGTTTATACAGCTGTCCAAACGGCATTCTTCCGGAAGACAAAGATGCTGCCGTGGAAGGGCTCTCTTACCTCGCCGCAGGCTTAGAGCGAGGCGATGACATCGTGATTGGCGATGAACTTCTCGACGTTGCTAGAGTTGGATTGGTCGATTGGGAAAATGTGAAAGCGACCTTCGATAAAAGGCTTGACCCTACTGTGCTCATTCTGACTGGTCGGCGCGCTCCTGATTGGCTGATGGAACAAGCCACCACAATCTCGACCACGACGCAATTGAAGCATCACGGCAAAGCCATTGAAGGAATGGATTGTTAGCTGTTTAGTTAGATTTGAAACTAACTAATTGCCTCTTTCGATTGGCGTAGTTGGCTCAGAAACGTCAGCCAACGGTCGCGTCGCGTTGCCTTCTTGTGCAGCGTTGTGCGCCGTTGTCGGCTGGTTTTTCGATTCAGCTATATCTTTTTTGATTACTTCAATTGCCTTGTTGAGCTGGATATCTTTTCCATCAGTCGGCGCTTTCTTGAAGTTTTGGTAGCTCAAATCGATCCACCAAGGTCCGATTCCTTTTTGATAGTCATCGTCTTTCAGATTGACTTCAAAATCAGGAACGATGCCTGTCTTATGTATATCCGTATCGTTTGGTGTCAGATATTTAGCGATAGTCACGTTGATGCCTGATCCGTCGTCAAGTTTATTGATCGCTTGCACCAATCCTTTTCCGAAGGACTTCTCTCCGACCAGTTTGGCCCGTCCGTTATCACGCAGAGCACCGCTCAAAATTTCGCTGGCGCTTGCAGAACCTTTGTTGATAAGGATCACCATGGGTGCATTGAAGATCACTTGTCCGTTGGACAAAGTGGAGTTCTTGTATCCTTCCGCATCGATGACGCTGACGATCACTCCCTTTTGAATAAACATTCCGGCAATCTCTACTGCATTGCTGAGCAAGCCGCCTGGATTGTTCCTCAAATCAAGAATGAGACCATCACAGCCTTCCATTGTTTTGATGGCTTGCTGCATTTCTTTGTTTGCTTTGTGAGAGATAAAGCTCTCGAGGCGAATATATCCAATGTTTCCAGGCAGAATTTCATGATTTGCCACTGCCCGAATTGGAATCTCTGCTCTGGTCAAAGTCACCTTTTTCTTTTCATGCTTGCGCATGAATGTAATTGTGACCTTCGTATTGATAAGACCGCGAATTTGCTTGACTACTTGGTCTAGAGACTGACCTTTTACTGGTTTGTTGTCTACTTCTACTATTTCGTCGCCAGGGTGCATGCCGGCTTCATAAGCCGGAGTGCCCTCGATTGGCGAGATTACGACGATTTTGTGTTCTTTGTTCATTCCCAGCTGCATGCCTACACCAAAGAGGTGGGCTTCAATTTGGGATTTCTCGTCGTCGAATGCTTCTTTATCCAGAAAGCGAGTGTATGGATCGGCTAGGCTGTACAACATCGTTTCAATCGCTTTGTGCGCATCGTCGGATGACTGCAATTTGCCGTCATAGTGATGTTCCCAGCGATTCCAGTCTTGTCCGTTGAATTTTTGATCGTAAAAGCTATCGCGAATCAGGCGCCAAGCGCGCGTATAGAGAACTTTTGGAATCTGCAGAGATCTCGTTTGCTGTGCGACTGTCACAGGGGGCGGCGCTCCGCCGTCGGCTACTATAACAACCTGTGAGTTTGCCGACTTCTTTTCGCCGGCCAATAGCCAACTCTGTACGCCAAAGAAAAGTACACAGAGCAGAAGTGGAACGCCAAGCCTGGTTGCTCTCTTACTTTCTAACAAAACGACACCTCGATCTATTTCCTTGAGTCTTATCTATCTGTATACGTATCTCTATCTGAAAATCTTAATCCACTATGGGAAATCTTGGTGAATGCAGGCTGCTTTATGGGGAACTTGCGTTACACAGGATAAATCGATATAGCTAAAAAATATCTGCCCTGCCTATCGGTCACCGTACCTACATCTGCTGCCACTGCCACCCTAGCTAAGCACCTCTGGATTGGACGACATGGACACTAAATGGTGCCAACGCATTTCCAATCTTTAGAAGATTTAATTCTAGTACGTAAGCCCCCGGCGCGTCGCCTCTTTTAATGCCCTCTCAAGGAGCGCCTACGTTAATTATTTTGGGTTTCAAAGGCATGTTGTGGTGACCTAACATTTCAATTGAAAAGTAAGTTGGGGGAAATTGACAGGACATGGTCTCAAAGGAGTCGACCTCCGCCGTTTGCGAGCGCCCAGCCCGTCAAGCGCAGGTTAAAGAGACCGCAAGCCAATCCGGCGCGGTGACCCGATTACCATTCATCGGCAACATCTCAAATAAGACGAAGCTGCGCCTGAAAGTCGGCATTAGCGTGGTCTTGTTTGCGAGCCTCTTTCTCTTTGGGAAAGTCGATCTCTCGAAGAGCTGGGAAATTGCCATGACAGCCAACGGTTGGCTGATTGCAGCAACCGCGTGCTTGTTTCTGCTCACAACTATTCTCAATGCCCACCGCTGGCAGATTTTGGCAGCCGCAGTGGGTTTGCATAAGTCTTTGCTCAGACTGACTCAACTTTGTCTTGTTGGTCTGTTCTTCAATTTGTTCCTCCCATCGACTGTTGGCGGAGATTTCACTCGCTGCTATTACCTCTCGAAAGGAACCGGCAGTTATTCAACCGCCTTCTACTCCGTACTTGCCGACCGGGCTGTGGGCATTGCGGTGCTGTTTCTATTTGCATCAACCGGCATTTTGCTCGGTCCTGGTGGGTCTGGACTTCCCTGGCAATTAAAACTGCCAATCTTTGCAGGAACATTTGGCATCTTCTGCGTTTTGCCATTCATGCCTGTTCTGTCCAGAAAATTGTTGGGACCCAATAATTGGATAAGCAAACAATTCAATAATTCGGTGGCTCAAATTTACTGGAAAGACAAGGGGCTGATCTTTGTTGCCATCTTGCTTTCTGTGGTAATGCAAGTAGTGGTTGTTTTGTGTCATGTGGGAATTGGCATGGCGCTTGGGCTGACTCAAATTCCGCTTTGGTATTACTTCGTGTTTTATCCGTCGGTCGCCGTGTTGGGATTCGTCACGCCAAGTTTTAACGGAATTGGAATTCGCGAGTGGGCTTACACATACTTCCTGACTCTTTCAGGCGTAGATCGCTCGCACGCGCTCACCTACGCGATCGTGATGTTGGCATTGACCACGTTCGCTAGCTTGGTTGGCGGAATCGTCTACGTCGCCGGGCACTTCAAGATTTCAAAAGCCGAAGCAGAGCAGTTTCAGCAAGAAGCAGTCTAGTCTCGCAAACCGATTCATAAGCAAAGTCGCGTCCGGCTGCTCGGTCGGGTAATATGAAACGATATGCAAGAAACATCGCTTTCATTTCCGAAAGACAAACACCCTCTCAACACAGACGTCAACAAGCGAGTGGTTGAAATTGCGGCGAAGTCTGGACACAAGATTTTTCTTGTGGGCGGCTACGTGCGCGATTTGCTGATCGAAACGGTGCACGGCAAAAGCTCAACCAAGAAAATGGATTTTGATTATGCTGTGGCCGACGGTTCTGCATTTTCATTAGCAAAGGCAGTGAGCGATGCGGTGGATGGACATTTCGTGCCACTCGACGAAGCCAACGACACCGCGCGCGTAGTGACCGATTCAGCGGTAATTGATTTTGCCGGCTGCGTTGGTGGTGGTATCGAAAGTGATATCAAGAGAAGGGACTTTACTGTCAATGCAATTGCCTGGGATCCTTCAAAACCGGATTCAGTCATTGATATCGTAGGTGGTGTCGATGACATTCGAGCGATGCGCCTGAGAGGCATCTCGCAAAAGGCTTTTATAGAGGATCCGCTGCGTTTGCTGCGTGCTTACAGGTTTGCATCGACACTGGGATTTGAAGTCGAAGAAAAAACCAAATCATGGGTTTTCGAACACAAAGACAAACTCAAAACGGTAGCGGCAGAGAGAATCAATGTTGAAATGTTCGGCTTCTTCGCAAGCAATCGCGCGGGCTCGCTTATTTGGGACTTCGCACAGTCAGGGCTTTTGGAAATTATTTTTCCAGAGCTCACTGATTGCAGGCGCGTCACACCCAATGATTTTCACCATCTCGGATTGTTCGAGCACAGCCTGGAGACAATTCCGCAGTTGGAGTCGCGGCTTAAAGACGTCGAAGACTGGGTGACAGAGAGCATCTACCAAGAAATCTCTCCAGGAGTGTCGCGAATTTCGGCAACGAAAGTTGCTTGCATTTTGCACGACATCGGAAAACCGTCGACCTGGGCGATTACTGAAGAAGGCAGGCACACCTTTTATTCGCACGATAAAGTGGGCGCCGAAATGTCTCTCACCATTGCTGAACGACTTAAGTGGTCGAAGGCAGTTGAGAGATTCATTTCTGATTTGGTTCGCTGGCATTTAAGACCTGGTGCGCTATACCACAATGGGTTGCCCACCGAGAAAGCGATTAGACGGTTCTATCGCTCTATAAATGATGAGTTGCCCGAGCTGATGCTTCTTGCCTTTGCCGACATGGGTGCCACCAGAGGACTCGGATTCATGGGTGAGGGGCGCGAAAATCTGGAGAAAAGCCTTTTGGGTCTTTTGTCGGGCTACCCTGCATATAAGGAAGAAACGGCACGCATGCAGCGTCTTTTAAACGGGCGCGACCTGATGGTTTTGCTTGGATTAAAGCCCGGACCTATTGTGGGAGAACTGTTGGCAGCCTTGGAAGATGCACAGGTTGTCAGGGAAGTCTCAAATCGAGCCGAGGCCGAGGATTTCGTCAAACGTCTCTACGCAAAAAAGTATTGCTGATAACCAAATTGCCGCTTGGCAAGTAAATTTACGGTTAAAAGAGTTTTTTCCGGGAATAAAACTCTCAGAGAGGAATCCGACCGTATCAAATGGATCGGACCTGAGTCCCAGAAGCCGGGATAGCAAGCAGATCTAAATCAGATCGGAGTTTGCACGCGGCGCTTAGTAAAGGCATTCAACTAGGTGGAAATTATGAATACCAAAACCGATAAGCTTCGGAACTACACTGTGATTGCTCGCCTCGACGATGCGATTCCATTGAATACCGAAGAATGGGTTACCACTGAGCGTCTTCTCAATCAGGTCAGCGAATTTGTTCCGATGTCGATGCTCAATAATTTGACGGAAGCGATTATCGCTTACGCCGATGATCAAGCTCGCCGAGGCTATCTTCTGGGTCAAGAAGATCTCGTTCAAGAGTTAAAGAAGAAAGCTGCAAGAATCGCCTGATATAGTCCGTCGGTTTTTACAGTTGCGAAAGCTTGAGACGCCCTCTGCACTTGGGCGTCTCATTTTATTTGGTGCAGTATTGACTAGTCAGCCACTTCGCGAAACGAACCAGGAATGTATTCCCGCTGCTGTACGACGCGGTATACACCTGGAGTCAAAGCGATCGTCGCGTGTTCTTCATGCACGAGTTCTGCGCCTGGCTCGACGCGAATGTAGTTTTGTCCCTGCGCTGTGTACATTTTGGCGAAGCGAGAATCGATGGCGTGGGCGTGACCAGTCACTTCGCCCCATGCTAATACGACTCTGTTGCCTGTGTCCTTTGACTCAGCGCCTTGCGGCAGGTTGTCCACTTTCATAATCAGAACGTCGCCTTGACGGTACATCTCTGCCATAACTCTCTCCCAAGCACATCGGCGCTTTTGCTGTTCACTATTTCTATATTTAGCATGTTGACCACTCGGGCGGACCAACGTGTAACTATATTGTCAAGCGCAGTTTTAATCTTGGCAGCGATCTGAAAATGAAAGTTAACCCATATAATCCATGATTGTCGCGCTCGGCTGGCTGCGGCTTGGAGAGTTCGACAGAGTATCTGGAACATATGCATACAAACTATTCCTTCTCTAAACATCGACTTGCTTGGCAAAAGGTCGCATCAGAAAAAATTGCCGAGTGCAAAGTCTTTTCTGTACATCGCAATTTGTCGCAGCGTTGGCGCGATGAAGAGAAGAAGTTGCAGAATTTTTTTGTGTTTCACCCAAGCAATTGGGTCAACATAATTCCTGTCACGCCTGACAATCAAGTTGTTTTGATCGAACAATATCGTCACGGCATCGAGCAAGTCACGCTTGAAATACCTGGCGGAATGGTTGATCTCGAAGATGCGTCATCCGAGCATGCAGCAAAAAGAGAGTTGCTCGAAGAAACCGGTTATGTTTCCAATGAAGTGATTTTTCTGGGACGCAATCATCCGAATCCCGCTATTCAGAGCAATGTTTGCGATACGTTCCTGGCGAAAGATGTCAGACAAATTGAAACCCCTAAATTTTTCGGTGATGAAGAAGTAGCAGTCACTCTGGTGCCGTTGGATAGAATTTCATCGCTAATCAAAAATGGCATGCTCACGCACTCGCTGGGCATTGTGGCGTTTCATCTGCTACAGTTGCATTTAGCCGATCAGTAATTTTGAGTGGAACATAGTGTTCTTCTTCAGCCACGAAACAAAAACGAAGCCGGTTCTGTTTGGAAAACAGTGGACTAAAGAGTGTCCGAAATGTCACAAGACGGCGAAGTTCATTGAGTGTGAGCTGACCGAGGGCTTTACGGCTTACGGTGTTTTCAAAATCTTTGAAGACAACAAACGCGTCATGCGCTGTGCAGAATGCGAGCAAGTTTTCAAATTGGATGAAGTCACCGATCCAAAAGTAGACGAAGCGAAGCGAAAAGAAGCAGAGGCTGAGGCCTCGCGGCAAAAGGCTCAAGAAGAGAAAGAAGAACAAGATCGTCAGCTGAAGAAAAAAGAAAAGGAAGCCGCTGTCGATAAAGATCTCGAAGAATTGAAGCGCCAACTAGGGAAGTAAGCGATCTGCATGTCCCGTCACCGTTTGAGAATGGGCTTTGTGTAGGGGCTTCGACCGTTAGGAAAGTAGTTGCACAAGCCAGGTTGGCTGTTGCATTGCGGATTGGTTGCCGGTATCGATGCCTTGCTCGAAAACAGCAAGTAACTTGAATGGATCAGACATATCACTGTTGTCGAACACCAAGACTCGCGGCAATTCCACGATTGCTTTCTTCAGATTCGCGAGAGTTCGAGGGTATCGAGACTCTAGTTTACTTATGGGCACGTCATGCCCTCCCTGGCTTACTCGCATGGCTACTCGCTGCTCAGATAAGTCAACACTCGAGAGTCCGATGAAACAAAGAACCACAGTGTATTCGCTCTGCGCCACTGTTTTCAGAAACTCGATTTTCTCTCCGACAGGATCTGAAAATACGGTTTCAAACACATAACTCACACCTTGCTTGAATAGTTCACGCCGAATTGAATCGGCGAGTCGCGCCGCTGAATAGGCGTCAAGGTCTAGTTCTTTCGCAAGTTGGTCAGCGTTAATGAAACGAAGACCAGAGCCCGCAATGTGTACGTTGAAAAACGTCGTCTTGCCTGCACCATTGGGACCAGCAATTGCAACCAATATTGGACGCTTGTCTAGCCAGGACCAGACATTACTTTCGGGCATTTTTCTTCTGGCGAGAAATCGGTTCAAACTTGCGATTGATAAATCTACCAAGTGTGCGTTCGCCTGATTCGTCGATTTTGACTAAGAGACCTGATTCATCGGGAACGGCTTCATAGTGCGGATATGGCTGATTCGCTAGATAGTCTTTTACTCGTTTTTTGCCTGCCGGTGTGTCCACGCCTGCAATCAGCTGTGACAGTGGTATCTGATCACCACTCTCCTTCAGCGCAATTGTCTTTTCGCCTGTCAAAAGCGGTTCAATAGCACGGCCTAGTCGAGCCCAAAATTCAATTTGACCCGCTATAGATCGTTCGGTCGCTTTCGCTGTAAGGCGTGCATCCAGAATTAGTTCATCAGATAGCTTTACTGGCTGACTCATGTTAATATGGTAGCATTTTGCTACCCGAATTTCAAATGGAAAAACTCATTGATTATTTGTGAGCAGTTTCGACTGTTCCTCAATCGTCTTCACAGCATCCACTAACATCTCCGGATGTGAAAACATAAGTTCGTGCGCTGCATTTGGAATCAGTGTGCAGGTTGCGTTTCTGGCTTCTTCTGCCAATTTCAGAGGTTGCTGGCAAGGAACAAATGGATCTTTGTCAGAGCTGATTGAATGAATAGGAATCTTGAGTTCGGCATAGCGATTCTCGATCAACAATAGTGAGCTGTTGACGTTGATTTCGTCATGACAGGCGGCACTGACTTGAGATGGGCGGAAGAGCATTGCCATGAACTGTTCGAAGTACCCGTCAGGGGCTTTGGTTGGTCCGAATGCGAGCTGAAGAAGACGCCCGACTTCAGTGCGTTGAACCGTTTCGATGATCGGAAAAAGAAGATGTGCACCTATGCGCGTACTGAGGATTTTGTAGAGTGCGAGTGCCTTAAAAGCTTTGTGATCCGGATAAATACATGCAGCGAGCAGAACCAGCCCGCTTAGGTGTTCTTGATATTTCAACGCGTATTGCAATGCGACAATTCCAGCCCATGAGTGTGCCACTATTATTGGTGCATCTATTCTCAATTGGCGAAACGCTTGATGAAATGCATCAGTTTGTTCTTGCGGCTTTAAGAGTCTCGGCGCCGTTGAAAAGGCATGTCCCGGGCGATCGAATGCGTACACCTGAAAGTGTTTCGCGAGCATGTTGAACAATGGCGACATCGTGAAATCGATTAGCGACCCGTCGTTTCCATGCAGGAGGACGACCGGTTTGCCGGTTCCCCTCGTGACGAAGTGAAGGCGTGTGCCTGCGTGGGGTCCGTCACTCAAAGTCAGGAATTCGCCTTCGGGAGGGTATCGTCTTTTGATCTTACGCAGGTTTGTGTAAGACTTGACTGCAAGCACGGCATACAACCCGACTGACGCACCAGCCAAAAAGGGCAGAATTTTGGGGATCTTCACTGCTGTTCCTCACCAAATTTAGATGTCTGGCAAACACCTTAACACGGTTAGAGGGGGGGCTATGGGAATTCCCCCATGGACATCGGGGTTTATTTCAAGATAATTGATCCACCTCACTGTATAGCTGATTTGGTCAGCCCGTCCTGGCTGTTCTTACCCGATTCGACGCTTCTTCGTAACTATCGTGGCAAAACTAGAAGATTTTAGTCCTAGCAATCATTCAGTCGACGCATCGGCGGCATTTCAGGACGATGTTTATCGGTCGACAATCGGCTCGCGTATGGCTAAGGTTGAAGCCCCGGACTTCTCACCGGCTCCTTCCTTCATTGATGCACCTTCGGCTCCGGCGCCGCAATGGGTGACTCCAGAGACCTGGGGAGACATCGTTCATTGGGCAGGCGACCAGGGCGCACCAATCAACTTCGTAGCCGCTGGTGACACGGGCGGTCAAATTCCAGACTTTATATTGGGCGCCGACGGCAACCTGGTTGCCAATCCGGCTAAGACAGAGCCTTCGCCAGACGGTTCAATCACCATTCAAGTCGACAACCCCGAAGGGCTGATGGCGGCGAAGAAAGAAGCGCAGCAGCTTCAAATCGCCATCGTCAATGAAAGGATTAACTACTGGCGTCGTGCCAATCCAAATGCCACCGACATTCCGGACTTTCTTAAGGGCGAGCTGCATGCAGCCCAAAACATGGGCGGGTTCGAGCCTGCGCAGCAACAACCGCAGCAAATTGCTCGACCGACTCCTCAACCGCAACAACAAGAGGCTCCATCTCGTCCAGCTCCATCGTATTCCGGTGGGGGCGGTGGCGGCGTTGGCGGTGGTGGCGGACAACAAGTCGGCAACCGCCAGATTGGCGAAGCTCCATCCGGTGGCTACCGCAGAGGTAGTTTCGAACCTAATGGACCCATCGATCGGACTGCCATTCCTAAACCGGTTGAAGGTGACCTCAGCATTAAGGGACCTCCCTCGGCTACTGCTGACCAGATTCAGACATTCTTGGAAAAGATGGGCTCACCGGCAGCCAAAGAAGCGGGCTTCTCGCAAGCACTTTATGATGCATGCACCAATAGAGGAATCGACCCGGCCGTTGCAGTCGGCTTCTTCTTGCAAGAATCGACTTGCGGCAGGTATGGAAGAGCACACGATAATCACAGCTTGGGCAATATTAAAGGTCACGCACCGGAATCGGGTGGCACCGATGGAACATTCCGCCGTTACGACACGTGGGCCGAAGGCGCACGGGATTGGGCTCGCTTGATTGACGAAGCTTACGTAGAAAAACGTGGCTTGAGCACTCTATCGCAAGTGATCAGCGTGTACGCACCAAGCAGCGATGGCAACAATGAAGCCAAATACGTTGCCACCGTCAATGGTGTCGTCGACAGCTTCAAGAAACAGAATAACAACACCGCAGTCGCGTAATCGGGTCGCTAATAGTCTTTTTGCAGAACCTAATAGCCTTTTTACGGCAATAGAGTTACTTCCGGACCAGCGTCAGTGCGCGATAAACAGGAGAATGCACCCATCCGCGCAGCCGTAACCGAAACCGTTGTTTCAGGCAATGATGTGGCAATGGTGAATGAAGAGCCGATGAAACTTTCATCATCTGCGAGAATGTTCTATTCATCGAGATCATCAAGATCGCCGATATGCACAATCTTGATTGGTCCTGAATTAGGAAAGTTTGCGGACCCTGAAGGCAGATTTCAGTTCGCAGCATCAAAAGCCGATCGTGCGCGCTCCAGTTTATCCTTGTCTGTGCTCTTGAGAGAGTGTTCTAATAGCTTCTTTTTGAGATCATTGGGAACCAAGTGCATGTCTGCCTTTTTTTGGCTTCGGAAAGTCCAACCACCGAAGTATCTCGCAGTTCCCTCGAGTTGTGTCTCCGATAGATCGCGACTTTTGACGGCTTGCAAAATGGTTTTGGTATCCAACTCGCTTAACATCCCTTCCGGGAAAGATTCGTATGACGGAAACCCGCTCCATGGACCGGCGCCTGAACCGAACCAGTTCAGAAGAGCCAGAACCTTGTCACTTTCGTGAGGGTAGGCAGCCTTGAGTGCATCCCAATATTTTGCATAAATCGACGTCTTTTCGGGGTTCGCCTTTCCCTTGCTAGTTCCGCTTGGAGTGAATGTGTTCCAGCCGGATCCGTCACCGAGAATCTCTTTGGCAGCCGGCTTAAGGCAAGGCGGCATTGCCGCCAACCACTTCTGAAGACAACGGCGACTCTCCTCAGCGCGAAGGCGATCTTCCTCAACGCTCTTCTTCAATTGAGGTGCACCATTAACAGCCAGCCACTCTGTCAACAATGACCCTTCCTTTAAGACCGCGTCCCACTTCCATCCATCATTCCAGCGAATCGCAAAACCGTGCTGGCAAGACAAATGAGCAATGCGTTTGCCACCAGAATAGAGATAAATTTGAGGATCGCCATAACACATGCAGTGTCCGAAGGTTTGTGGATCTTCAGATATCTTGAGAGAATCCTTGAACGAAGATATTTGCTTTGGATCAGAAGTGGAAAAGATCTCCTTTTTAGGATGGAGCTCTTCGACTGAAACTTTGTCTACGTGCTTGAGCATTTCGTCCAATTTTTTTTGAGTCGGATCAGACTCCTTCGACTCGAGAAAGTCTTTCATTTTTTGATCCATGATGCCATTACCATTGGGCAATGGGTAGAAATCAGGTTTTTCTTCGGTCACATTCTTACCTCGTTGCGGTGCGGTCGATCCTGGAAGAGCCATGGTTGCCGTGATCAAAACTAAGACCAGCCGGTTCGTCCAGTTTCGTTTCATATACACCCCGTTTGTCGAGACGGCTTCATTGTACTAGAGAACTTTCGCTGTGCGCGTGCTCTTTAAAAGTATGCCGGAACCGAAATCATGCGTGTGTATTTTGGGTTGCGCATTACACCAAGGCAACCAAACCGACCGTCCCCAAGCCCTTCCCCCTTCTGGACTTAGTTGGTCTGCCTACCGATTTGGCGCAATAACGCGCTAGACCAACCCAGCTATTACCCTGACTTAGGTCGTCGTAGTCGACGTGACTCCGACGTCACTTTCGCTGGGTGACTAGTACGAGCGCGGCGCCCACAAAAATCGCATTGCCTCATCAAAAACCTAACCCTTGCGGTTCATGTAGGCACCGAACATGGTGCACTTTTACTCGTCAAAACTAAAAAACAACGAACTGATCATGTACGCGCGCAAATGGTGCCTACAGACGGCCTACAAGTTCAAGTGTGTCCGATCGCGCTCAGCCGGATGCCAAAGGGAAGGAGCGCCATTTCTGACGCTCCTTGGCTCCCA
The DNA here is from genome assembly GCA_964503045.1 of uncultured Candidatus Obscuribacterales bacterium. Classification (GTDB taxonomy): domain Bacteria; phylum Cyanobacteriota; class Vampirovibrionia; order Obscuribacterales; family Obscuribacteraceae; genus CAYZJR01. The sequence goes on along the minus strand of CAZCZI010000015.1, from coordinate 65,480 downwards.
ACGTGTCTTGGTTTCGGAAAAAAACCTTTATTCGTCTTCGTCTCTATAGAGAACAGCCAACCGATATGGAGCTCCCGCATGTACTGGTGAGTGCAGATGCAGATTATCGAGCACTCTGTCGAAGGCTTCGACACCAGCGGAGACTCTTTTGTTTGCGGCGTCTGCGGCGGCTCTGGCTTTATTGCACACGAGTTTTGCCGTTTGTTGGACCGGGTGCAATCCGAGCTTCATAAGAAGCCTGTAGAAGCAGAGAATCGGCAGTGATGTTCTTGATGCACAGTAGACTTTGACTTCGCATGTTCCTTCGAGCCCCGGGCGATACATCTTCTTGTGGAAAGCCAAAGCTTTGAACTTGTAGATGTGATTGCCATGTTCGAAGAGCCATTTGAAGATCACGTTTTTTCTTTTGCTGTAGTGAAAATCAGGTTGATCGTTGACTTCGCAAAAAGGTGAGAAACCGAGGGAAAGGCAGCGAATGCCTTCTTCCTTGAAGACTTTGAGGGCTTCGAGAATGATAGCGTCGCAGATGCTGTAAGACGCGTGATCGGCTCTCAGTATGTTTGCGATGTAGCCGTAGACCTTGCCGTTTTCATACATAGGATCGAAATAGACGAAACCGACTACCCTGCCGTTTTTCTTTGCATAGAACTTTCGGACATCCGTTTCGTCTTCGAAAACCGCTGGACGAGCCAAGAATGCCATTTCACCGGGAGATGTTTTGTCATTCAGCCAACGATTGCTGATTTCGTTTAGTTCGTTTTTATCGAGTTCACGAATGTGGTGCTCTTGAACTGTAACGCCATCTCTTTGAGCGCGATTTCTTTGGCTTCTGAGAAACTCCTTCTTCGGCCCGGAGAGGGTGAAGCGTTGCACATCGACTATCGTTTCTACGCCCATTTCGTTGACGTAGTATCCATGCTCTTGGACTATTCTCGCGACATCTCTGGAGATGTGCACAAAAATTGGATTGCGATACTTCTCGATAAAGTTTGCAATCAATTCCTCGCGATTTTGGGGAGCACAGATTGGATCGGACAAGCTAACAGGCGTAGCCTTTGTGCAATGCACCATTCCGAACGGGACAAATCCCTTGCCTTCGTCCAAGAATGTTTCCACTCCGGGCTGAAGAGAGGAGTAGGAGAGCGAACCAACACCATGTTGCTTGAGCAGATTCATCATCTCGCTGGTTGCAAATGTCGTGTTCATAAGCCCTCCATTCTCGTGTGTTTGTCAGCGACCTTGCGGTCCACACTTCTACGATAGAGTCCTATCGTGGGGATTATGTGAGGGCTTAGAACACTCAACTGCGTGAGGTTTGGGGCTTTTCTCCTGGCTCGATCTTCGCTTGAATTCTTGAATTGTATAAGGATTGATCTTGAATCCTTGTATCTACAAGATGTGGATGCTCTTAGCGATGATTGAGAGTGTGGTTAGAGTGTTGGGAATTGTTATTCCTATCAACAGCAGGGCTGAACCCATCAATAGTTTGCCACTGACTTTATTTGATGTGGCCTTATATAAGAATCCACAGGCAACAAGCCAGAGACCAGCAATAATGGCAATCGCCTGGAAGATGGTGATTGGATCAGGCATTGGAATTCCTTTCGTGGGCGCTCCATAACTGGCGTCAGACAACGCTGCAGTATCGCCTTGAGCATAATAGCTGTCGCCGGCGGTGGCGCCATATGTTGTCGGCGGCAAGAATCCTTGAGCAAATCGTTGTGCACTTCCGATTACATCGTAGTCGCTGTTTTGATTTTGAACTCCTACGTCTCCCTGAGATGAATATGCATCTCCGAAGGACGCGCCACCACCACTACTTACAGCACCTTGCGATGCGACAGAATCTCCGAGGGTTACTTCCCTAGAAGGGGCTGGAGAGGCTGCAGCAAGGGTCGGCCATGGAGCGATAGCTTCCTTAGCGAAAGGATGTTGTTGATGGTAGCTTTGCCTAATCTGGAATGCAGTAGCCGGATTAGAGTCATCTCGCGATGGCTTGGCGACAGGATATCTCAAGAAGTAGTTCTGTCTGATGTCCCAGCGGGTACCTGGATTGGAATCATTGACGCCTTCGTTTTGAGGCGAAGTCGCGACTTGAGGTGCACTGGCTTTATTGCGTGCTAGTCTCTCGTCTGACACAACACCATACATGTTCCTATTTAGATTATTTCTTTGGTAGTCATTCTCGGTTTCTAGAACCACAGCGCCGGTCACCGGAGTTACTATCCGGTAAACAGAGCCTAAAATTCCAGCTGCGCTCGAATCACCCTGTGTGACAAGCCGGCGCGCTTCTTCCGCTGCCCAAAGGGTCGACATGCGGCTTGCTACTGGAAAATCGTATATTACATTCTGTCCATTAGCTTCATGTGTTTTCTCTCGCACCATCTGTAGTACTGCACCAGTGCGCAGAGAGGTGGATGCGAAATCCGTCAGATCATTCTCTACAGAGCCGCTCTGAAAGATAGTTTTGAATTCAGGGCTGGCGTCCTTATCCAACTCTTGCAGGTAGCTCTTGATTTGATTGGGTTCGTCGCTGTCCATTTGGAAATCATAGATTCTGAGACGGTGATCGCCGCTCATCATCAGCTTTCTCAGACGAGCTTTGTCGTCCTCGTTTATGTAGGACTGTGAGCCATGGAGCCAAAGAATTGTTCCTCTGTGCTCTTTTACAACAAAGGCTTTGGCTTGTTCCAGAGCTTTTGAATCATCGCATCCCATGTCATCATGCTTGCTGAGAAGCCCTAATGCATCGGCTAGCGAGCCTGGAGTTTCGGGATTGTGCCTATTAGCGATGAAGAATTTTGTTCGAATCGATGAGGGAATACTTTTCAATCCACGCTCGATTTCGGCTCTGTGCTGGGACACACTCTTTGAACCGTCCATCACGACAGCCAATGAGATAGGCGCCTCGGTGACTTTATTTAGAGACTCAGTAATGAAACTATTTTGTTCTGCATGAGTGGCACGCGATGTGACAGTCTTAAACTCCGTATCGGAGTTGATGTTGAACTGCAGACGTTGGGATGGATTGTCGAGTTTGAACTGACCTCGCAGAACCACGTTGCCTGGGTTCAAGGCGGTCGATTTGCCTCCTTCGAGATTGGCGGCAATGGATGCGTTGCTTTCCAGTTTCACATTCGTCGGTGCATCAGCTGTCTCGAAATTGGCGGACAGAATTCGAGGCGGCTCAAGTCTGAATTGTTTGGTTGTTTTAGGATCAAGCGGTGCGGTGATTCCAAATCTAACTTTCATTTCGCCCCATTTGGGAACTGGAAAGGCTTGCAGATGGACCAGTCCATCCTTTGTTTCGGTTATAAGCAAAGGATCTCGGTTCTTCTTCACGATCCACTGGTATGCTGCCTGGACTTTTTCTCTTGTATCGAATGCAGCTTCTTGTTCCTTGCCGTTTATCCAAAGGGTTGCTCGAGAAACGACTGCTCCTGTCGGAAGTTTGATTCTGCACCTGGCTTCTTCGTTCTGTTCTGCCTGGTTGTTGAATACCAGAGTCCAGTACAAAGCTGAAGTCAGCGTTTTTGCGTCGACGTGTCCGGTCAGTTGTGACTCCTGAAGAGACAGTCCAGGACGGAGATTGCCCACTTCAGTGTTTCCGAGATTCACATCGGTGGAATTGGTATCGATCTGTTTGCCGGTCGGAACTGCCTTTCCAGTCAATTCAAAGTAGAACTTGGAGAATAGTTCCGTATTCTTAGGCACCATGGCCAATACCATACTGCTCTGAACCTGATCGCCGTTGATCTGCTTCAAAAGATCAGGAGCAGCAGCCTGATTCTTCATAATCTCAAAGCCGAGATCTGATGTTTGTTGATCTTCCGATGATGCCATTGTTTCGCCTACAGCAATAGTTGCCAAACGAGCCTCTGGAAAAATTGCTGCTGCACAAAGAGCAGCCGATGCGAGCATGGTGGTTAAGAAAGCTCCGAGCGATTTTGTTCGATCAATTCTCAGAAGTAACGTCTTCAATGAATTAAGGTGGAAACCACACACCATCAGAGGAAGTACTAGACAAATAGCCAGTTCAATCGGATTGATGGTTGCTTCATTGAAAATGAAGTGACACATCAAAAGACCAAAGATTGCAAAACTCGAGCCGAGGCATGTTCCGAGCAGTACACCAGCAAGTTTTGGTCGATCGAATCTCTGTGTCTTGAGTGTGAAAACGACAGAAGCAATCACTGAAAGAACAGCGATGGAATTCCAACGAAACTGTGTCCACCATTCGACTTTGTCGAGATAGTGCATCGCCATTATGTAGGAAGCGCCCAAGGTTACGGTCAACGGCAATGCCAAACTCCAGAGAGGGGAGCTCACTGGTAGCCCTACGGAGGCATCATTCGGATTGCTCAAGAACTGCTGCTTGTGCCAGTTTTGAATGACTGCATTAACTAGAAACAACACGGCGATCAAACATGCACACAGAGACAAGATTCCCTGATTCTTCTGCTCAAGGGTCATGTATCCTGCCAGCAATAGGGCAAATACTGCCAGAGCGCGGCTGGTCATTAATGTCCAATCTTGAGTCGGGGTCTTGGAGTTGCGTGAGTGGTGCCAACCAAGTTCGTCCAACTCGAATCGAGAACTAGAAGATTCCGCACTGGATTTATTATTCTGGCAAGTCGTCATGTTCAACCTCTTGTATAAAAATCAGCATGCCGAAAGTACCTTGCTCTGCGGCGTCGCAGGCAAGCTGGCACGAGGTTTCTTAGTATGTGTTCGGCGAGCAGCTCAAGGAACTGCAAGGCATTTACAACACTCTACGTCAGCCGATTTTTTTAAACAAAGGGGTTTTTCCTGGATTTTTTCCTTGGATATTACTGTGGTGGCAGATTGTCACCATTGTCTAAGTTGCGAAGTGTGATACCACCTTCGGTCTGAGCAGTCTGCCGAAACGATCCTTCTCATAAACCAAGCTCGCTCCGGGAACCATCTTCCAGGTCGTCCAGTCCGGCGATTTTTGAACTTGAACTATTGGCTCACTCTTAGGCTGGTCCCATGGTTCGAAATCCCATTGAACGTTGAAGTCACGCTCTGGTTGTGGGGATTGTTGTGGGGATGGTTCGAATGATTCTTCGGTGGCAGCGAAATAGAGAGTCGTATCCATAATAATCATGATGGTTACTCCTAGTAAGAAAAGCTGCGAAGCGCGGCCCGTAGAAAAAATGGCCGTCGGGAAACGCAAGTTGTTGGGCTAGTAAATGGAACGCGGTGGCGTTCGTGCGATTTAATCTACAGACGAATAATGTCAATTTAGTGGCAAGTCTAGAGGTATCAACGTGAAAGGAGTGTGGAACGTGTGCAAAAGCCTTCGCCGTGTTGATTTTAAACCGACCTGATATCATCAAAAAGCGAATAGCCCGAGAGAATCGTCTGATTTAGCGAACGAAGTTCAAAGGATTGTTGGGCTTGCCGTTGACGCGCACTTCGAAGTGCAAGTGCGGTCCCGTGGAGAATCCTGTTGTTCCTTCATAACCGATGACGTCTCCCTTTCCGACATTGTCGCCTACAGAGACTGCGGCCTTGGATAAGTGGGCGTAAAGTGTTGCCATTCCATTGCCATGACTGACGATTACAACTTTTCCGTAGCCGCCGTACCAACCGGTAAACAGCACGTTGCCACTATCTGCGGCGCGAATTGCCGAGCGATTTGGACCTGCCAGATCAACACCGGTGTGAAACTTTCGAACACCGAAAATTGGGTGGCGTCTCCAGCCAAACGGTGACGTAACCGAGGCTCTCAGAGGCATGCACATGCTGCCGCTGCCCACGGCCATGTTGCCTTTTGCATTCTTGCGATGGGAGTTTTCCATCTCGAGAATTTGCGTTTCGAGTCTGCTGGATTCTGATGCCAACTGGCGTTCAGACTTCTCGTAAAATGCTCTTTGCCTGCGCAGTTGTTCTGCAACTTGTTCTTGGCTGGTTTTCAGTTTGGTTATTTCGAGCGCTTTTTGAGCGATTTCCGAAACGATGTCGCCGAGCTTGTTGCGCTGGTTTCCGAGCTCACCTTTCTGATGCGAAAGTGACGCTTCACGTGCGCGTAATTCATTGAGAAGTTTGTGATCTTGTTCTGCTACTCGTTCTTGAAAATAGAATCTGTCAAGCAAGGTCTGCAGCGACTCAACCTGGAAAAGCATCTCCAAAAATGAGAGTCTCTGCCCTTCATAAATTTCTCGCAAACGCTTGCTGGCGTGCCCGGAGAGATCGCTTTCAGCTGTTTGGGTCTTGGAGATTTTGACTTGCGTTTCGTTGAGCTTGTGTTCGGTTTTTTCAAGCTGGCGCTTATTTGAGCGCAACTCACCGGTTGTTGCAGAAAGCTTGTTTTGAATGACTTTGAGTTGCTTAAGCGCCTGCCGTTCCTTTTCGCGAGTCTGCAAATACTTTTTATGCATCTCCTCGCGTTTCTTTTCGATTTGCTGAAGTTTTTGGCGCGTGGGATCACCGCCACTAGTATGATTGGTGGCAAATGCCGACGGGTAGTTCGGCAGCGCCACTAGAGCCACAGCTGCCGCGAGAGGCATGGCGAATTTATTCAAAGACTTGTTAATGGGTTTCCTTAGGGACATCTTGAGGAGGGCACCGATTGATCGAGCTTCTTTTAGTGAGTACGAGGTACTTAATGCAGGACAGAAAACCGACTTATCGTTCGTTGTCAGTAAAGGCTCCAGCCCGCCAGTTTACCACTGGCTTGGACTTTTATATTAGATACGTGGCATCCTTTTCTAGGGCGAGCATCCGCCGTATGACTAATCGAATCATATATCTTCGGAACCGCATTCGGCATTGAACTGCATATAAATGTTGGAATCAAGGCTATAATCTTGTGATTGAATCGCGCATAAGTGGTTGCTGTCCCAGCACCAGTGCGCATTTCATGTGAGATGTAATTTATTCAAGTTTTGAGGCGAGTCATGTTGAAAGAGATAGTCCAATATCCGTTGGCGATTAAGGGATGCTCATCTAGTACATTGGTGGAAGTCAAGAGCCCTTACTCAGGTGATGTGGTTGCTGCAGTCGGACAAGCTGATGAAGCCGCAATAGACAAAGCTTTGACCATCGCTTGCGAGACTTTCGAGAAGGTCATGAAGAAGATGCCGGCGCATCAACGCTCGGCAATTCTCGCCAAGACTTCTCAACTCTTGATTGAACGAAATGAAGACATTGCCCGCACAATCGCCCAAGAAGGCGGCAAGCCCATCAAAGATGCTCGCTTGGAAGTATCCAGAGCCGCCACCACATTTGCTATCGCCAGTCGCGAAGCAATGAACCTGGAAGGCGAACAGATACCGATGGATGTGTCTGCCGGCAATGAAGCTAGAGTGTCAATGGTCATTCGCGAGCCAATGGGCGTTGTTGCTGCCATCACACCGTTCAACTTCCCGCTCAACTTGGTGGCGCATAAGGTGGCACCGGCATTGGCTGGTGGAAACACTGTCGTTCTCAAACCATCCTCTGCCACTCCGATCGCCAGTTTCAAATTGGCTGACATCCTCAAAGAAGCAGGACTGCCTGAGGGTGCATTGCAGCTCGTTCCATGCAAAGGCTCCAAAGGAAACGCCCTGGTCCGAGACCCTCGCATTGCCGTTTTGACTTTCACAGGCAGCCCGGAAATCGGCTGGAAAATGCGTGGCGACTGTCATCCTGGCGTGCGCGTCATTCTCGAGCTCGGCGGCAATGCCGGCATCGTAGTTCACGATGACGCCGACCTCGATGCGGCTGCTCGTGCAGCTTGCCGTGGCGGCTATGCCCACGCCGGACAAGTTTGTATTTCAGTGCAACGCGTATACGTGCAGAGTAAAGTCTACGATGAGTTTCTCAAGAAATTCCAAGGACTCGTAGAAGCGCTCAAAGTCGGCGATCCGCTCGAAGATGCCACCGATGTCGGTCCACTAATCGACGACGCGGCCGTTGAGAAGACCGTGGAGTGGGTTGATGAAGCCGTCAAGCAAGGAGCCAAGGTTCTTGCAGGCGGAAAGAAACATCCGAAGCGCTTGGTCGATCCGGTTATTCTAGTCAACACAAAACCAGAAATGCGTGTCGTCTGCCAGGAAGTATTCGGTCCTGTCGTTTCGGTAATGAAATACGACAAAATCGATGACGCAATTGCCGCAATGAACGATTCCAGATTCGGTTTGCAGGCAGGCGTATTCACCCGAAATATAGACGTTGCATTTAAAGCTGCACGTCAAATAGATGCCGGCGGCGTATTGGTCAATGATGCTCCTACATTTAGAGCGGACCACATGCCTTACGGCGGACGCAAAGAATCCGGAATTGGTCTGGAAGGTGTACGATACGCACTGCATGAGATGACTCAACCGAAATTCATTTGCTTGAATTTGCAGAACCAATAGTTCTACCCCCTCCTAGGGTAATAGTAGGTGGTGACCGACAAAGTGCAGAAATTGTGGCCAAGCGTCAGTAAGCTCGAAGGAGGGCTCATCGTCTCTTGCCAGGCAAGCGAAGGCGAGCCCTTGTGCAAACCCGAACATATTGTCGCTATGTCTTTGGCTGCCATCGACGGTGGTGCTCGTGCTCTTAGACTCGAAGGCGCAGACAACGTCCAAACAGCCAGAAGCGAAACCAACCTGCCCATTGTCGGTCTCACTAAACTCTCTACGGTAAAGCCTGAAGATCGGCTTGGATCAGTCTATATCACCAGCTCATTTCGAGAGGCGAAGAACCTTGCCGAAGCAGGAGCAGATATCATTGCCCTCGATGCGACCGGACGCCCTCGCTCGGATGGGCTCACCGTCGCTGAAACTATTCGGAAGATTCATGAGGAGCTAGAGTTGCCCGTCTGGGCTGATGTAGCAACGTTTGCAGAGGGCATGGCAGCGTGCGAGGCCGGAGCTGATGTCGTGTCGACTACGCTGTTTGGATACACTGAAGAAACGGTCGTCGGTCGCGAACACGGCCCGGGCTTTGACCTTTTGACCGAACTCGTTGCTCACGCACCAATACCGGTGGTACTCGAGGGCAGAGTTTGGATTCCGGAGGAAGTAGCAAGAGGCTTTGAACTGGGCGCCTACGCTGTGGTCGTAGGCTCTGCGATAACACGTCCTAGACTAATCACTGAGCGATTCGTGCGCGCCATTCCGGCGAGACGCCCAAAACGCCAATCGCTGAAAATGTAGAGGGGACTGGAAGTCATTGCATTCGCAATTCAGTCTCTGGTTGTACCTTTTTGGATTCATGTCGGTGGTATCTCTGGCGATTCAATGCAGAATGCCTCCGAAATGGGCTTGGGGTCTCTGGTGTCAATCGCTGTCCTTGCTCCTCGTTAGCGTTTTGGGTCTAACCTTAGGACCAGACTGGATCTTTTTCCTGTTTGCAGTCGCCATGGTTTTCTATTTCTACATCTTGCCGCGGCTCGTATTCGCCCAGCTTAACAGCGGTATGACTGTACTCAATGCCGATAAGATCTTGAACGCGGGTAAAAAAGTGAGCTTGTTTTACTGGGGGCAGCCCGGGCTCTTCTGGCAAGAAATGGCTACTGCACTGGCTTTTTACATTCGCGAGCAACCAGCCAAAGGCGACGAACTGATTGAGAAGTGGCAAGCATTGGTTCCCTCATTGCCTGCGGCGGTGCGCGAAGTGCCCACTACTTACAGGCTTTCCGGCAGCTCGATCTTATGGCGCTGGGACGACATTATACGTGAGTACGAAAATCTCAAAAGAGCTGGCGCGCGAGTGCCTAGTGGACTCAAACTTTCTGCAGGCAGAGCCTACGCAGAGACGGGTCAAATTGCCGAGGCAGCAGTCTGTCTTCAAGAGGCGAGACTAGATGAGTCGCGTTTATCGCTTGCGGCAACCGCACTTTCGCTGCTTCCATTTTTTGCATTGGCAGGCGATCGCATTAAGTGCGAAAAGATTTGTGCGTTTCTTTCGGTGAACAAAAAGGATCTTCCTGAAGCCACCAAACTCTATTGGCTTGGAAGATGTCTTGCTGCTGCACACGACAAGATTGGCGCCAGAAGCATGTTTGAGAAGGCACTTAGCTGCGCTCATTCAGATTTGTTTGCAAAAAGAATCAAGTATCAAATTGGAGCGTTGGATTCGAAGACACGCAGAGTTTCAACCTATCGACCGGTGCCTCAGATACCCGCGGTGACCCGGTCCAAGAGCTCAACGGAGTTGCCAAAAGTCTTTTCCGAAAACGCAGCGCTGAAACATCGCACAATTGCGCGGGATTTGAGGACTATCGATCAATCCGCAAGAGCAAAGTCATCTGTGGAGAAGGTTTGGCAGGTCTTGAGCGGATGCGCGTTTGTAAGCGAAATTGTCGCACCCAGACGACAGTCAAAGGCAATTGCCATTATGTCGGTTATTCTTGTGGTGGCATATGTGGTGAGCAATACAAAATCGTTTCTTCCTGCAAATGAGTCCAGTGAGTATCTCTACCGGCTTACTCATGTGTTTGGGGTTCTCGAAAGGACGCAAGTCATCGACTATAACGCGTACTGGCGGCTGATTTCATACATGTTCCTGCATGCGCATATTTCACATCTGCTTGTGAATTTATTTGGTCTATTTTGGTTTGGCAGAATCGCCGAAAATATTTTTGGGACTAGTCGCTTCCTCGCCATTTTCCTTGTCGGCGGCATGCTCAGTGGCGTTGTGCATGTGCTGTTGAGCGACAAGATGGCCGTCGGCGCTTCAGGCGGCGTGATGGCAATCTTCGGAGCTGTTGCAGCAGGAATCTATCGGTTGAAAGACAGAATTCCAGAAAGCGTGCGCAAGACAGAGTTGGCTTTGCTGGCTGGTCTTGGCGTAGCACAGGTTGTTCTCGATCAAATAATTCCAAACGTCGCCGGCTGGGCGCACCTAGGCGGCATATTGTCGGGATTCGTCATCGGCATGCTGCTTTCCGTTCGCACACCGCAATCAATAGAACTCGAACAATCCAGTGGATTTATTCAAGGATAGACCGGAGCTTGCTATTCAGCAGGTGGAGCGGCTTGCTGAACCGGGGCCGACACGGTATAAGTCCAAGTGGCATGAGCCTTTGTGTCGTTCATCACCAGTGTGGGAATCTGCGCCTTTTCCATGTAGTCTTTAATCGGATCAATAATTGCATGCCGTTGATTTTTGTCTGTCAGAGCTGTTTCGATTTCAAGTTCCAACGGCCCGGCAGTGGCTTTGGTAGCGGGTTGACCAGCACTCTTGTAGTTAAATTTGCCCGTCGCTCCGACTGCAGTCAGGCCTTCGGTAATCTTCGTTTCGATTAGATTGCGAGCGTCGCCCACAGTCATTTTTTCGAGTGGATCCTCTTGTACAGGACCACGTCTTTGCAATTGACCGATCCAACTAGTCTGGGCAGCGAAAACACCGATGATGCCAACAATCACTATCGTCACCAGAAACGGCACCATATTAATCTTGGGCTTCTGATAACCGGGTTGCCCGGCCAGAAGCTTAGACCCGCGACGAACATGTTGTTTGGTGCCACATGACGGGCACACCTCTTCGTGGTCGTGAAGCGGAACCTTACATGTTGGACAATCGTGCATATATTCCTTTTGGGTTTAGCGCTTGAGGGATCTAACCTACACCATAATTATAAGCGCCCAATCGGTCAAGCATCGGCTCGTCAACGTTCAACCGGAGACAGCCGGTTCACTTGTTGAATCTGTTGTACTAGATCAGCACCCTCTTCCCGCATTGTGATGTCGCGATAAAACAAGCCCGCACTGACCGTGCAAATAGGCACAACTATCATGTTTATGAGCGAGTAGTACACACAATTGAGGGCTTCGAGATACAAGGGAGTAGGAGTGTCGTGATCTACCTTGCCTGTCTCGATTGCATTTCTAATGTACTCAAACAAGTAAAGTCCTTGAACCGGCGTCGTCAAAACCAAATACATAATGAAATAGGTCACCGTAACCATTGATAGAAAGCCAATCGCGCGAGATTTATTCACGAAGGCCAAGTTGTGTGCTCTGGAGATTGTTTGACCTAGAGGCAGTTCTTCACAGCCAATCACAGCGAGCACAAGCGGATAAGAAATGAAAATTGCGTAAAGTGAAACAACGGCACCGATCGTCTCAACCAGTCCGCACAGTAATGTCACAGGCCAGCTCAATACCGAATAGCCGGCGAGCGTCATTACCGCGATGCAAACCCAGATGACGACCCATATGATAAATGCCGCGTAGTAAAAGGCACCAACTGCAAGGATCTGCCACTTTCTTTTGCCGACCGAACTAATTGCTGCTTTGTAAGTGGCCGAATAACCGAGCATGAGCCTGACAAACGCCAGGTGTCGAATAGTCAGAAAGACATCGGCACCACACGCGATTGCAAAGCCAAGAGCACTGACGGACATCGGCGGCAGCATCTGCATGAGATCGGCACTTTTCATGGCGTCTGCACCGAGCTTGGCGCTTGCCATCATGGTTATCTGCCCCACAATCTCAATCAATGTCGGACCAATCAAAATCGAAATCAAAAAGGGAATACGCCCGCGACAGATGCGAGTTGCGAATCCGATTATATCGCCGACCGACGAAGGTGTGTTGCTAAGCGAATTATCCAAGCGTTGTCCCCCGGATTTATATACCCGGATAGATGCCTAGATTCATATCGAGCACCAGATTTCGGAGCTATTTCGATCCGAAAATGGATTTGAGGAACTTTGCAATCGGGTCGTAAAACTCGTCAACGACTCTTTCTTTCAACGGAATGATTGCATTATCAGTAATATGAATGTCTTCAGGACACACTTCCGTGCAGCACTTTGTGATGTTGCAATACCCGATACCGCCCTCGTCTTTGAGATACTTCATGCGGTTGGCGCTGTCTAGCGGGTGCATCTCGAGACCGGCTGTTCTAACCAGGAAGCGCGGGCCCATAAACTGATCGTAGCGATGGTGATCACGCAGTACATGGCATACATTTTGGCAAAGGAAACATTCGATGCACTTGCGAAACTCCTGCACGCGATCGATGTCTTCCTGGTAAATCGTCCAATCCGCATTTTCTTTTGGGGAGAATGGAACAATCTTTTTGTTGACCTCGTAATTCCAATGAACATCGGTCACAAGATCTTTGATTAGTGGGAAAGTCCTGACTGGTGCGACGGTAATTTCCTCTCCTTCGGCAAACTTGTCCATGCGCGTTTTGCACATGAGGCTTGGCTTCCCATTTACTTCAGCAGAACATGAACCGCATTTTGCAGCCTTGCAGTTCCATCTAACTGCAAGTTCCGGATCCTTCACTGCTTGGATGTAGTGAATGGCATCGAGCACCACCATGCCTTCTTCTACGGGCACATCGTAAGACTGAAAGTCGCCCGACTCTTTAGTGCCTCGGTATACTTTCAACTTGGCTTCAGGCATTGGCTTTAGCCTCCTTTTTTGCGAACAACTCCTTTAACTCCTCTGGCATTTCAGGCAGTGGCGTATGTTCGAGTTTCATTTTTCCATCAGCCTCTTTTGAGATGGAGGAGTTGACTTTGCCCCAATCAGCCTCTGTGTTCGGGAAATCGAGACGGCTGTGAGCTCCTCTACTTTCCTTGCGGGCAAGAGCGCTTCGCGCTATGGCCTCGGAGGCAATCAGCATGTTTTTCAAGTCTCGGCACATGTGCCAGCCCGGGTTGTAGGTTTTGGTGCCTTTTATTCCGACGGTCTTAGCCAGTTCTTTCAACTCTTCGAGTTTGGCGATTCCGGTTTTGAGATCGCTTTCTTCTCGGTAAATTCCAACGTATGTGCTCATTACGGTATTGAGTTGTTTGAGCACGTCGTATGGGTTCTTTCCATCCGGCTTACTGAAAGGCTCTTCCATTTCCTGAATGGCAGCTTCAATGTCTTTGGCAGCAACAGTCGGATAGGATTCGAACTTCTTAGCGTAATCCGCGGCACCCTTGCCTGCTCTCTGCCCGAAGACAACGAGGTCGGAAAGTGAGTTGCCGCCGAGGCGGTTTGAACCATGCATTCCACCACTCACTTCGCCGGCTGCAAACAATCCAGGAACTCTCGATTCGCCGGTGTCTGCATCTACTCTGACACCACCCATGATGTAGTGCATGGTCGGGCCGACTTCCATAGGTTTTTCTGTAATGTCTACATCAGCCAAGTCTTTGAACTGGTGATACATGGAAGGAAGTTTCTTTTTCACGCGTTCTGAGTCTTGATAGCTGATGTCCAAGAAAACGCCGCCGTGCGGCGAGCCGCGTCCAGCCTTCACTTCTTGATAGATTGCGCGCGCTACGTTGTCTCTCGTCGACAATTCCGGCGGTCTGCGAGCCTCCGTTTTCTCACCGGCAACGGCGGCGTTAACCCATTTGTCGGCTTCTTCGACCGTCGATGCGTAATCGTTTTTGGTTGCTTCAGGCAAATACTTGAACATGAAGCGCTCGCCATCTTTATTGGTCAAGCGACCGCCTTCTCCGCGAACGCCCTCGGTGACGAGAAGTCCACGTACGCCTGGCGGCCAAACCATGCCCGTCGGGTGAAACTGAACGAACTCCATATCGATCAAATCAGCACCGGCTTCGTACGCGAGACCGTGTCCATCTGCGGTGTATTCCCACGAATTGGAGGTTACGGTAAATGCTTTGCCGACTCCGCCTGTGGCAAGAACGATTGCTTTTGCTTTGAAAAGAACGTAGCGTCCGTCTTCGCGATAGTAACCGAAAGCGCCTGAAACTTTGTCGCCGTCTTTCAATAAACGCGATATGCAACACTCCATATAGACTTGGATGCCGCTGTGCACGCCCTTGTCCTGAAGCGTTCTAATCAACTCCAATCCAGTGCGATCGCCGACGTGACAGAGTCGCTTCCAGGTGTGTCCACCGAAAGCCCTTTGCAGAATCTTTCCGTCCTTGGTACGGTCAAACACTGCGCCCCAGCGCTCGAGCTCTTTGACGCGCTCCGGCGCTTCTTGCGCATGCAACTGGGCCATTCTCCAGTTGTTGAGCATCTTGCCACCGTTCATGGTGTCTTTAAAGTGAGTTTGCCAACCGTCTTGTTGATCGACGTTTGCCAGCGCTGCCGCGATGCCGCCTTCCGCCATCACTGTGTGCGCTTTGCCGAGCAGCGATTTGCAAACCAGTCCAACTGAGAGTCCTTGCGCCGATGCTTCGATTGCTGCGCGCAACCCTGCGCCGCCGGCACCTATAACGAGGACATCATGTTCGTGTGTTTCGTAATTCGTCATTTTAGAAGAACCCTATGTTTTGAACGGCACCAGATGATACTTGCCGAATGTAGAAGTCGGTGAGACCGACAGAAAACAAACTCGCCCATGCCCAACCCATATGATGTTCGTTGAGCTTGGTGACAAACTTCCACATGCTGTAATTCTTTTTTGCCGATGGGCAGCTGAAGCAGTCCAGTCTACCGCCGACGAGGTGTCTATATGCGTGGCAGCCGAATGTATATCCGGAGAGCAAAATTACGTTTATGAGCATGACCAAGGCGACCGAGCTGAAGTGCACTCCGCCGTCGTAGAAGCATGCTTGGATGACATCCCACCAAAGGATTGCCAACACCACCGCTGCACAATAAAAGAAGTATCGATGCAAGTTTTGCAATACGAATGGAAACGACGTTTCGCCGCAATACGTTTCACCGCCCATATGTCCAACACCGCATGCAGGTGGATCCATAAAGTACGCACGGTAATAGGCTTTCCGGTAGTAGTAGCAGGTTGCTCTGAAGCCTGCTGGAATCCACAAAATCAAAATCGCCGGTGAGAACTTCCACCAGTCAAAAAGCAGCTTGGGAGAATAGAACGGCGAAAGAATATGTCCGGTCTCATAGAAGCCGTTTTCGAAAGCGCGATAAGTCGCGTAGACGATGAAACAAGTGAATCCTAGGGCAACCATCCCCGGTTCGAGCCACCAAGCATCTTTCCTTGCAGTTAGACCCTGATGAGCTTTGGAGACTGTGGCATTGGTCTCGGTCATTTGAGGTAATCCTTTTTTTTGGACTTTTGGACTTGGACTTGGGAACTCAGTTCGCTAGTGGCGTTCCAATAAATAGGTTTGGATCTGAGTCTTCGGAATCGAACACAAGGTCAAACCGCCCGCACAGACGGTGCATTGCAACACCGCTAGGGGCTTGGTTGGGACTCCGCTAGGCGAACACGCAAAATTATATCAAGTAGCAGAGACTGCATTTCACGGAAGTGTCCACTTGTAGGCGTTTTTGACCGTCGAAAAAGATAAATATCGACTAGTTTTTCGGGTGCTTGTCAACAAACGCCGAAAACGCCCACCAGTGGCACTTCTGCTGACATCCAACTGGGGAACAATTGTATGAGAGGGTCGTCATCGAATTTTGGCAAGGTTGTGGAAATTGAAAAAAGCGGAATTACTTTCGTAATTTTGCTGTTGCTCTTCCTAATTCTGCCGGTTTGGCAGTAAGCGAAGAGTAAGAGATGAAAAGCAAACGCGGACACAACCGTTCAAACGAAGACACTAGAGGAAAAGAAATGAAGACCGACAATAGAGGCGGGTCAAGCACAAAAGAACTCGAGTTCAATCGCGAGGTCACCAAACGTCTTGATGAGTCACTCCCGCTTCAAACCGAAGACTGGATTAAAGTCGAGCAAGTTCTTATGCGTTTATCAGAGTTCGCTCCGGAATGCGTTCTGCTTGACCTGGCAACAGCGATTGCGTTCTACGCCGATGACCAAGCCCGCAGAGGCTATGTCCTTGGTCAAGAAGATTTGATCGCGAAGCTGATGAAGAAAACCGCTGCGTAGCTTTATGCGGTGATGATTCGCTGCATCCGCTACATGAACAAGCGATAGGCAGAGTATATTCCCCCGATCGACCGATAAGAAGGCGCTGGAAACAGCGTCTTCTTTTTTTGCATTTTACTTTCGGCGAACTTCCATGAGTATGAGGCGAGATTTTGGTCTTTCCCAAGCTCAAAAATGAGAGACGCAAAGCGGTGAAACAATGCTTTGCAACCGCAGTGACTATGACGCTCCTGAGACGGAATTGGCGCTTCGCACCCGATTGCGATATCGTGGTAGCATCTTGAATATCTTGCGAACGCCGCTAAATGCTTGGCCGGCTCGCAAAATCCACAAATCGGTAACATTGAATGGTGCTTGCTAAGGGACTTTTGGGAATTTCACTCGCTGCAATCTGGGTTGCGCTTTCTCCGCGCCTTAATACCCGATTCTATCGGCAGATGCTTTTCTATCCCACTCCTTATCCTGACGAAGTCATGGGCCCTCCGGTTTTGAACGACATCAAGGGTGAAGAAGTTTTCTTCGACGGAAGTTTCGGACAACACCTTCATGGTTGGTTGTACCGCAATCACCAAGCGAAGTACTGGATTTTGTTTAGTCATGGGAATGCGGGCAATATCACTATTCGCACAAACATGATTACGTTGATGCTGCAGTCGGGAGCATCGGTTTTTGCGTACGACTATCAGAGCTACGGAAAGAGCACTGGTTTGCCGTCAATCGAAGGCGTTTGCGATGATGCGGTTTCGGCGTTTGACTATCTTGTAAAAAAGCAAAACGTAAAACCAAACCACATCGTTGTTTATGGTGAATCACTTGGTGCTGCAATTTCCAGTTATCTAAGTGGTGTTCGTCACTGTGCAGGAATCGTGTTGCAGTCTGGGTTTCTTTCACTGAACCGCATCGCGCAGGAAGTGATGCCCCTTCTACGTGTATATCCATCGTGGATGTTTCCAAAACTGAATAGTTTGAATGCGATGAAAAAACCGCATCCACCTCTTTTGATCATGCATGGAACCCAGGATGGGCTCATATCTTCGAAACATGCGCAACAGCTTTTTGCAAATGCGGTAGAACCAAAGAAATTGGTTTTGTTTCACAACACCAATCATGCTGATATCGCAACTACAGAACCCGAAGAATATGTACGTGTTCTAACCGAGTTTTTGTCTCAGCTAAACACCAGTATTGAAGCCAATCAAGCCAACAACTAGTAGTATCGTATTTGGGGCGCTTTCGAACTCTCGATTGTTGCATTGAATACATTCGTCAATATCGAATGTCGTGCAAATTCAACGTATTGGATGCGCATTTTTGAGCGCTCTTAGTTGTGACTAATGTGTTCGAACAACAGATTGACAGCTGATTGCGAAATCATGCAAAACCTCCACCACTACTGGGATCGCAGCTCTTTACTTTTGCCGTCCTGATACGTGCAATTCCCATCAAGGGGTACCAAATGTTCACAGTTGAAGCGTAAAAACACAGTACACAGACTACTCGCTCTGTGCACCGAAAAAGGTAAGGGTCAGCAGGTTCTTGGGAGCCGCTTGTTGGAGTTGGCAGGCCCTCTGGAGGTAAGTATGGTTAGTCACGTACACATAAGCGCATCGTCAGTAAGCGCAACAGCAGTAAACCCGGTACACGAAGCAGCCTGTATTGACCGTGCAGAAGAATATATACCGCCCGACATTTTCTTTATGCCTGTAGATGCCTATCACGATTGGATTGCATCACTGAAAGCGGAAATAGATGCTGCGAAAAAGGCCGCAGAAACAGTTAAATAATCGGCTTTCGAGCTCTACAAATTCATTGCAATCGCCGCAAGCGCGTCAAACACCAGGTTTGGCGGGCTTCGCTTTGCATTGGGGTGAGTTCCAAAACCATCAATTTCTTAGGGTATCCCTATACTGTTTATCCCCAAACTTAGCGATCGATTCTCCGAAACTCAGGCAGAATGGTAGTGGACGATGAATCTGCTTCCAGTCCAAAAGATTACTGGTTTTGTACCTTTGCGGAGACAACAAATGCAAAGTTTCGACAATTCAGAACAGTCAAATCTCGAATCAATACAAATTCAACGAACTAACGCAGAAACCCTGGTGAAGAGCCTTCACAAGCTGGCTGTGGGTTGGGAAGATCGCGGAGATCGTGGAGCTGCTGAAGTCATTTATCGTTTGATCATGAAAATGGACAAGCGCCTGTCTGGTATCAGATGTGATGAACTCACACTCAGCTATTTCAATCTGGCGGAGATTCTCTGCGAAGATGGAAGACACGTTGAGGCAGAGCATCTGTACCTTCAGGCTCTAGCGAAGTGTTCTGACTCGGTCGGCGACACGCATCCGACTTTTGGAATGATTTTGCGTGGCTACGCAACTCTTCTCAATCGCATGAATCTCAAAGAAGAAGCGGTCAATATCGAATCGCGTGCGGCCGAACTGTTGAGCCGAGCATTCACGGACAGCGGAAGGATCTCCAGAGCTTCGTAGAAACTCCGGCATTGCAATCGTATGCCGAACTAGTCGATTGGCGATTACTTACCTTCGCGGCGCTGCTTGATGAGATTCAATGCAGAGCCAACTTTGAACCATTCGATTTGCTCGTCGGTCATTGTGTGCTTTGCTTGTATCTTCTTGGTGGAACCATCAGCGTGCTTGATGGTGACATCAACATTTTTGCCCGGTTTCAAATCTTTGAGTCCGGTAATGCTGAGTTTATCGCCTTCTTGAATCTCATCGTAGTCCTTAGGATCTGCAAATGTGAGAGCAAGAATTCCTTGTTTCTTCAAGTTAGTTTCGTGAATACGAGCAAAGCTTCTCACAAGAACAGCCTTACAGCCGAGGAACCTCGGCGACATGGCTGCGTGTTCGCGGCTTGACCCTTCGCCATAGTTTTGATCTCCGACGACTATCCAGCCTTTGCCTTCTGCTTTGTAGTGGCGGGCAACCGCTGGAAATGACTTGCTGTCACCGGAAATTGCATCTTTGCCGACACCCGGCTCTTTGGTGAAAGCGTTGATTGCACCGATGAACATGTTGTCGCTGATCCTATCGAGATGACCGCGATACTTCAGCCACGTTCCAGCCGGCGAGATATGGTCTGTAGTGCACTTTCCGAGCGCCTTCAACAGCAACTGCAAATCTTCATAGTCCTTACCGTCCCAGGGCTTGAATGGTTCGAGCAACTGCAGTCTGTCGCTTTCTGGTTTGACTACGACCTGAATGCCGTCGCCATTCGCAGCTGGCGCAACGTATCCCGCATCCTCAGACACGAAGCCTTTCTCAGGCAGCTCCGGCGCTACTGGTGGTTCCAACAAAACCATGCTTCCATCTGGTGCTTGCAATTTGTCTTTGAGTGGATTAAACGAGAGTCGCCCAGCCAACGCCATTGCAGTTACGATTTCGGGACTGCCGATGAATGCCAGGGTCTCGGCGTTTCCATCATTGCGCTTTTGGAAGTTTCTGTTGAAAGAAGTGATGATTGAATTTCTCTCGCCTTGTTGAATATCTTCGCGTTTCCATTGTCCGATGCATGGGCCGCATGCATTCGCCAAGACTGTTCCACCAAGGTTTTCCAAGACTTTCAACTGACCATCTCTCTCGATGGTCTCGTAGATTTGTTCGGAACCCGGTGTGATCAAGAAACCACAGCTGGCTTTCATACCATGCTCTACGCCTTGCTGAGCGATGTTTGCCGCGCGGCTCATATCTTCATAAGAAGAGTTGGTGCAACTGCCGATGAGGGCGAAACGCAAGTCATCGGGATAGCCCTTCTCTGCCACTTCTGCTGCCAGTTTTGATATCGGGCGGGCGAGGTCTGGTGAGTGCGGTCCGACAACATACGGTTCCAGAGTCGTCAAATCGATCTCGACGATCTGGTCGAAATATGGCTTGGGATCTTCGAGAACTTCAGGATCGGCAACGAGATACTCTTTGTATTTCTCTGCGAGGTCGCCGACTTCTTTTCTGCCGGTCAAGCCGAGATACTTGTACATCCGCTCGTCATAAGGGAATACGGAGGTAGTGGCGCCGAGTTCTGCTCCCATGTTTGTGATTGTGGCTTTGCCTGTGCAACTGATTGACTTTGTGCCGTCGCCGAAATATTCGATGATTGCGCCTGTTCCGCCAGCTACGGTCAAGATGCCTGCGAGCTTCAGAATCACGTCTTTTGGTGATGTCCAGCCATTGAGCGAGCCCTTGAGGTGCACACCAATCAGTTTAGGCCAGCGAACGCCCCAGGCTTCGCCCACCATAACGTCGACAGCATCGGCGCCGCCGACACCAATCGCCAACATGCCTAGACCGCCGGCGTTTGGAGTATGAGAGTCGGTGCCGATCATCATCGTGCCCGGGCACGCGTAGTTTTCGAGAACGACTTGGTGAATAATCCCTGCGCCTGGCTTCCAGAACCCAATTCCGTGTTTTTTGCTGGCACTGCTTAAGAAGTCATACACTTCTTTGTTGTCGTCGAGCGCTTGTGCGAGGTCTTTGTCAGCGCCGACTTTGGCGAGAATCAAATGATCGCAATGCACAGTTGATGGAACAGCGACCGTCTTGATTTGCGCCTGCATGAACTGCAGAAGCGCCATTTGGGCGGTGGCGTCTTGCATCGCTACGCGATCGGGACGAAGGAAAGTGTACGATTCGCCACGCACCGGTGTTGGACCAGGCTCCGGCCAGTGGTCAAGGTGTGAGGTCAAGATCTTCTCAGCCAGCGTCAGCGGGCGGTTGTAGCGCTTCTTCGCTTCCTTATACTTTTCCGGGAAGGACTCATAGAGCTTTTTGACATCTTGAACATTTAACAGCGTCGTCATTTCGACCTCATTCCTATTTCATGGCAAACTCATCTGGCTGTCAGGAACAACGCCAATACGAAACCGGCAGGCGCTTTGTGGGTTCCTGGCTTCAGACCCCAAATTCTACCGCTTTTTGGCGCGCGCGTTACTTGCTAATACGCCTTTGTGCTCGCTTGAGGCGTTGCTCGTACGCATACACCGCCCATTTGAAGTGCCGCATGCGTATTCGATGAAAGCCGCAGTCGACCATTTCCTCATAAGCTTGATCGGCAGTCCAACCTTCCCTTGCCATGCGGTAAAACGCCATTAAGAGACCAGTGCGATCTGAGCCGTGAAAGCAGTGAACGAAGACAGGGCGCATGCTTTCGTCATCGATGACGCTGAAGAACTTGTCAATCTCCTTGCGTGTTGGAAACGCCCAATACGTCAGCGGCATGCAGATGAAGTTGAGGTCGTTGCGTTTGGCGGCGAGGCGAGTTTCTACAATTGCTGAGGTAGTCCAACGCAAACAGATGATCGTCTTGATTCCCGCTTCTTTGAGAAGTGGAATTTGATCGATCTCGGGCTGACCACTGCGATAAAGCCAATCGGTGACGCGACGGCAGTTTTTTATCACTGCGAGCTTTTCGGTGATGGGATTTATGTCGGAACCAGAAGTCATTCTTTTTTCTGCTTTTCCTTTTCGATCAGTTCGACGAGCACTCCCTGTGCCTTCTCCAGTTGCTTGTCGTATCCGGTTTGTGTCTTATCAGTATTGACAATTTCTACGTCAGGAGCAACACCGACGCCCTCAAGTCTGACACCACCGATGTCACCATCGGCGACGGCAAGATAAAGGGAACATCGTTTGTCTATAGGCCACAACCGACCCGCAACCACGGCACCCGCCGTGTTCTCACCGACGAGGGTTGCGCGTTTGGTTCGCTTCAGGCTGAAGGCGAGAAGTTCCTTCCCGCTGCGGGAACCTTTGTTGATCAAACACACCAAAGGCTTATCGTAAAACTCTTTGTCGATCTCCCAATCTTTCGATTTACGAGTCTTGGTGCGAAAAATAGGATATGCGAGTTCCGTCTTATAGAATCGTTCAAGGTCGTCCAGGGAGGCGCCGCCGTATCCGTCTCGGAGATCCAGAATCAAACCATCGGTTGATTGAAACTTGTCGTTGAGCAGATCGTCCAAAGCCTCATGCGACTGCTTTCCACCAGACCAGTAGTGCACATAACCGACTTTGTATTTACCATCTTCGAGCGGCCAGATCTGTGCACTAGCGGTGGTTGCTTTTACATAACCTTCTTTGTAGTAGTCTCTCAACTCGACGGCGAGCGATCGTTGAAGCTTCTGTCCGCCACGGTCGATAACCAGAGTCAATGCACGTCTACCATGCCCTGCGAAGTTGCACAAACCTTCGTAAGGCTTTCCGTTGACGGTCAGAATCTTGTCACCAATTCTGATACCGGCTCGTGACGCCGGACTGGCGTCCATCACATAGCGAACTTGGTTTTCATCAAACCCACAGTCCCCGGTGACAAAGCCCGTAAACTCAATCGGAGCCGTTTTCATCTTTGGATTGAAAGTTGCAAATAATGTATGCAGAAAGTGAAATCGTTCATCATTTGCCGTCACGAACTCACAATGGCTGGACTTCAATTCATGAATTGCTTTGTTGATTGATTTGTTCAGTTCCATCAAAGTCTTGCTGTTTAAAATCTGTGCTCTGCAACTCGCAAGCGCTTTCGGCCAGACCTTTTCAGCAGTTTCGGCATTATAGAAATCGCTTCGGACGATCTTATCGATCGTTCGCATTACCCTTTTGCAATACGCACTGTCGGTGGTGACCTCGATTGGTCCATAGGTTTGCGACTTGAATGTCTTGGCTTTCCTTTTGAAATTGATCTGTGGGACCGTCTGAGCGATGGGGTCGCCCGCTGAGGCTGGCAGCGATGTTCCAAAAGCCGTGAACGACAGCGCAAGAGCCGCTGCCAATACAGAAGACGGGTTGTATGAGCGCAATTTCAAGACCGCCAATGACTCCATTCGATCCAATGTCATCGAGCCTTAATATACTACGTGGGTGGAGCCGACAACGACGATAACCAAGCCCAAAGAACCCTGGCAAGAACACCCAGCGCTGTTGAATATCGGGCCGGTGCTGTTTATTCCGACACTCTACTTTTGTTCTGGGCTTCCTTACACGATCGTGCAGAACATGTCGGTGGTTTACTACAAAAACCTCGGCATCAGCAATGAGCTTGTCGGGCTTGTCACCAGCTTGTTGTATCTGCCGTGGACAATCAAGGGACTGTGGAGCCCGCTTGTGGAGTTCTACGCAACTCGTAGAACTTGGATTCTCGCTACTCAGGCGGCAATGCTGATTTCGCTTGCAATGATTGCCGCAGGTACACTGATGCCGAACGCAATGGCGCTGTCGCCAGTACTGTTTGGGCTGATGGCAATCATTTCTGCGACACAAGATGTTGCTATCGATGGATATTACTTGGATGTCTTAAGCAAAGATCGCCAAGCATTATTCGTCGGCTTTCGCAATACCTTTTATAGAATTGCGATGATCGCAGGACAGGGCGGTCTTGTGTATCTCGCTGGTATCAAGGCTAAGGAACTTGGTGTTCCGGGTGCCTGGTCCTTGGTTTTTGCGATTTGCACAGGTGCAATGCTGCTTTTTGTGACTCTGCATTGGTTCATACTGCCTGATATATCTCACAAGTCGAAAGAGGAGTCGGCGACAGAACCGGCAACGACAGCCGGTTCACCGGACAACAAGGCAACTACCGGCACTGCTTCATTTGCACAAAAGCTCGCCGGATTTGCACACGTATTCAAAACCTACTTCGATCAACCGAAAGTTTTGCACGTTCTTACCTATATATTGATCTTCCGTCTTGGCGATGCGCTCATGTTGAAAATGGCGCAACCGTTTCTTCTTGACCCATTGGACAAAGGCGGAATGAACATGCCCACCGAGACTGTGGGTTTGATTTATGGTTCTGTCGGCGTCGGGTTTCTCCTTGCCGGAGGAATTGTGGGCGGTTGGCTGGTGTCGCGCTTCGGCATCAAGCGTTGCCTTATGCCAATGGCGCTCATTCAAAACTCTGCAATTCTCTTATATTGGTGGCTGGCGAAGACGCGTCCGGATGCCGTCTTTGTCGCAGTCGCCAACTCAATCGAGCAGTTTTCCTATGGTTTGGGCGTTGCAGCCTACACAGTGTTTCTGCTCTCCACAATCAAACCGGAGTTCAAAGCCGCGCACTATGCCATTACTACAGGATTCATGGCTCTGGGCATGATGATTCCCGGTATGGCAAGCGGTTATTTGCAGACACCCCTTGGATACGAGAACTTTTTCCTCGTGAGCTTCCTTTTGTCGCTTCCTGGTATCATCATCATCTACTTTCTGCCGCTGCCGGATGAAGCCGAAAAGAGCAGTCAGAAATAACACGGCATTGCACGTGTCGTTGATCCGTGTACAGATGAATTTTCTGGGAGGAACGCCATGGAGTATCGCAAGCTCGGAAAATGGGGAGTTCGCGTTAGCGAGGTGGCTCTCGGCAGTTGGTTGACATATGGTGGAACGGTCGACGAGCGCAATTCGGTCAAGCAAGTTCATCACGCGTTCGATCAGGGCGTCAATTTCTTCGATTGCGCAAACGTCTATGCGCGCGGCGAAGCAGAGGTTGTGTTCGGCAAAGCAATCAAGACGATGAAGCGCGATTCAATCGTACTTGCCACCAAGGTCTTCTTTCCAATGGGCGATGGTCCAAACGACAGAGGACTTTCGCGAAAACATATTTTTGAACAATGCCATGCGAGTCTAAAAAGATTCAACACTGAATACGTGGATCTCTATCAATGCCATAGACACGATCCGGAAGTTCCTATGTATGAACTCGTGCGCACCATGGACGATCTCACTAGACAAGGCAAGATTCTATATTGGGGTGTCAGCGAGTGGTCTGCAGAGCAAATCGATGAAGCAGTGCGTGTCGCAAATGAAATAAACGCAATGCCACCAATCTCGAATCAACCCTGCTACAACATGCTCGATCGCAAAATCGAATCTGAAGTGATTCCAATGTCCAAAAGACATGGACTCGGGCAGGTGGTCTTTTCCCCGCTTGCACAGGGCGTCTTGACCGGCAAGTACAAGCCGGATGAGAAAGTTCCATCTGATTCACGTGCAGCAGATTCTAAAGTGAACATGTTTATGATTGGCCGCAATCTCATGTCAAAAGAAACGTTGGAATCTGTCGAACGTCTCAACAAAATCGCATCTGAGTTGGGAATCACCATGTCGCAACTCGCACTAGCATGGTGCTTGCGCTTGCCTGAGCTGAGCAGCGTTATCATCGGTGCTACGAAACCGGCTCAGATTGATGAAAATGTGAAGGCATCAGGAATTCGGTTGACGCAAGACGTGTTGAAACGAATTGAAGATCAACTAAGCCCGGAGCCGGCGAGACACTAATCACACCTTTGGCAAGAGTTATCTCAAGCGCTCAATCACGGTGGCAGTTGCCATGCCGTGACCGATGCACATTGTTTGCAGTCCGTATCGTGCGTCGCGGCGTTCCAACTCATTCATTAGGCTGGTCATGATGCGAGCGCCGCTTGCGCCAAGCGGATGTCCAAGTGCGATGGCGCCGCCG
Organism: uncultured Candidatus Obscuribacterales bacterium; assembly: GCA_964503045.1. Lineage (GTDB taxonomy): Bacteria > Cyanobacteriota > Vampirovibrionia > Obscuribacterales > Obscuribacteraceae > CAYZJR01. The sequence goes on along the minus strand of CAZCZI010000015.1, from coordinate 39,299 downwards.
TTGGGATTGACGCGGTTCATATCGATGCCGAGTTCTTTCGCCCATGCAAGTACGACTGATGCAAACGCTTCGTTGATTTCAAACAGGTCGATGTCTTTGATCGTCAAGCCCGCTTTTGCTAGAACTTTGCGAGTGGCAGGAATGACGCCATCCAACATCAAAATCGGATCGCTTCCTACTACTGTGCGTGCAACTATTCTTGCTCGCGGCTTCAAACCAAGTTCTTTCGCTTTAGTTGACGATGCAAGCAACATGGCTGCTGCGCCGTCGCTTATCTGGCTGGAATTGCCGGCGGTGACAACACCATCTTCCTTAAATACGGTTTTCAATCCTGCCAGTTTCTCAAGTGATGTATCGGCGCGCGGGCCCTCATCAATGGCAAACATTGGAGCGCCGTTGGTTCCTGCTTTTAGTGGAACCACCTCTTTGGAGAACTTATTTTCTTGGACTGCCTTCAATGCTTTGTGATGGCTGTTCAAAGAGAACTCATCAAGTTCCTTTCTCGACAACTTCCATTTTTCAGCCATCATCTCGGCTGATGTTCCCTGCCATACCAGTTTGTATTTATCCAAAAGCAGCGGGCTAAAATCTTTGCCATCTGATCCCATTTTTACGCGACTCATGCTCTCGACACCACCGGCGATGACAACGTCCATGTCGCCCGAGAGTATAGCTTGCGATGCAAAATGCACTGCTTGTTGTCCCGAGCCGCACATCCTATTTATTGATGTGGCGGGAACGGAAACTGGAAAGTCGGCAAGCAGAGTTGCAAGGCGGGCGATATTCCATCCTTGCTCGTCAACTTGTGTGACGCAGCCAAGAATTACATCTTCAACCTCTGCCGCATCCATCGAGTTTCTCTTTACGAGTTCTTTGAGAACGGTTGCTGCAAGCTCATCCGGGCGAACATCCTTCAAGGAGCCTTCGCGTCTACCTAGTGCAGTTCTGACTCCATCAATTACGACAACCTCTGTCATTACCGAATCCTCTCACTCCGTCCTTTTTAAAAACCAAAAATTGAATTCTTAATTCTCTCCACAATCTCTTGTGGCGACAATGCGACATCGACAGTTATCGCATCTTTGGGCTCCTCCAGTGCCTCAAATTGACTTTTCAATAATGTTTCGGGCATAAAGTGCCCTTTTCGTTCTGTAAGGCGTGCTGCGATAAGATTGAAATCTCCTTTGAGGTAAACGTACACGACCTTTTGGGGAGCAAGACTGAGGTAGCTGCGGTACTTTTCTTTGAGTGCCGAACAGGCAAGAACCAGGCACGCTTTGCGTTTCAGCGCTTCTTCAATCAGTTGACGCAAGGCATCAAGCCAGGGAAGCCGGTCATCATCGGTCAGAGGATGTCCGCCGCGCATTTTCTCCACGTTGGCAGGCGGGTGGAAATCGTCGCCCTCGAAGTAATCCCAGCCGAGCTCTCGCGCAAGCAGACTTCCAACCGAGCTCTTTCCGGAGCCGGAAACCCCCATGACGATTATGACTTCGGGTTTTGCCATGACTTCTCGCTCAAATTCAAGAATGAGCCTCCGTTTTGCCTTAGAGCTAGAATGGAAAGATATTAACGCACCCTTTTAACATTGGCCCGAGATTCGGAATAGAGGATTTATGCCTAGCCACAAGACGTCTAGAAAAGTATCGGCACTGATAAGCGCCTCTTTGCTGATTGCAAGCACGCTGACCAACGGTCCGTTCGCAATCGCGCAATCCGGCGATTCGACTGGTGCTTCTAGTACTCAAGCTTCAGGCGGCGGTTCCACTCCTGCTGCGGCACCACAAAAGGACAAACCAGATCTTTCGGTTCTCGACAGCTTTGACGATACTGGCAGCCAGGCTGGTCAGCAGAAACCGGCGGCGACACAACCAACTGCGCCGACACAAGAAACAAAGTCTGAGACAACGCCGGAGACCTCGACTTCTACTAGTGCAACCGCGCCTGCTGTCAATAAAAACGAAGCGGCTCCAGAAGTCACTACTGCGGCTGCAACGGGCGCACCACAACCACACAAAGTCGGTCAACCTCCGGAGAAAGCGCCGACAACTTCAAAGCCACCTGCCAAGCCGCGCATGCTGTTCGGCAGAATCGAGGAGCTGGCCGGCTCTGCAAATGCTAATTTGCCAATCGTGTTTAAAGCGATGAAGCCGATTCTTGATACTCGCAAGCCTACTGCGATGAAAGGACAAACTTCTGAGTACTCGGGCACGATCACGCAATCCTTTCCAGAAGACTATCGTGGCAACTGGGGTGGAACGCTGCAGGTTGTGAAATTGCAGCAAGATCCTCGTTGCTGGCAAATCGATTCTGCTGAAGCAAACAAGCTGCAGCAGATTTTGATACCAAATCTTCAAGGCTCGACTAACTTCTTTTTCAATACCGACAGGTTCGGAAAGATTGCAGTCGAACCGGCGAAGGTCATGTTTATGGTCCCAGCAAAAGACACAAATACTGGTGATGAACTCAATAAGATGCTCGGCGGAATGGGCGCCATGGGCGGCATGGGACAGATGATGGGGCAGATGATGCAAAACATGAATGTTCCCATCCTTCTGACTTTCGGTGAAATGAAAGGCGGCGACGCGGTTACAGGCGTATCGGGAAACAAGCTTGATGCCGATCTGCTCAAAAATACAATTCGAGAACTCGCACCAGGCGTGTTCGAACAACAAATCGTCTCGCGCTTGCAAACCGTCATGAAAGGCACTAATGCTGCCAGATGGAGCTTCGACGAATCAGTAATCCGCTTTCAAAAGCAAGAAAATCGCCCTGATCTGCTGTGGGTCACTTGTGCGTCAGTGACGTACGACAAAGATGGGAAGTTCTTGAGAAAGATGATTCTTCGCGGTTGGATGCAGAAGGGAAGAACCATGCAAAATGATCCAATGCAAGCAATGACGGGCGGCCTAGGCGGGCTTGGTGCATTGGGTGGTGCTGCTGGCGGAGCGGGTGGACTCGGCGGATTGGGCGCGCTTGAAGGGCTGCTGAAAGGGCAGCCTGGCGGCGGTGGAATGCCGAATCTGCAAAATTTCCCGGGGCTCGGTGGACAAGGTGGAGCCGGGGGACTTCAGCAGCAGCTTGAGCAAATGTTCAACAACCACTAACTCAAGTAGATATAATCACAAGCTATGGATCTAGACACTCTTGCAGATATTATCGACAAGATGGTGGTCGAGCACGACTACCCTGGCTTTGAGCCGCGCTCTCTGAAGCTCGGCTTACCAGAGGCGGCTGTGCAAGCTCCTGCGCGTTTGTTTGCACAGGCGCTGGGGCACCCCAGCGTGTATGTCAAACTCACGGCGTTGCGTTGGTTTCAAGAGCATCCAGGAATGATCAAACAATTTGTCAATGCCGTCACCGGTTTGTTTGAACATTCAGATGAGTGGGTGCGCATGGAAGCCGTGCAAACTTTGGAGCGTCTTCACAACCCGAGCGAAGAGCACGCATTGAAGCTCAGTAAACTTCTGAGCGATTCAAACCTGATGGTAAGAAAAGCCGCTGCGAAAGCAACAGGCAAAATCTGTTTGAAAATTAATTGCACACAGCCTGAGATTATCGAGTCTTTGCGACATGCAGCAGAAGACGCAGACGATCAGGTGCGTTGGAAAGCTGAGAAGGCACTGCGCAAACTTGGCGCCTATCAATAGTTGATTCAAGCCGTTTCAAACGTCTTCAGCTCATTTCCCGGCGAGTGCCTGAAGCACAGCATCCATGCGTGCTACGTAGCGTTTTTCGTACAAGAGGCTCTCGTAGTACTCGTGTTCAAAATACTGTTCGAGAAAATTGAGATTGAAGTTGATGATCTTAAGCAAGTCGCGCAGTGATTCCTTGGTTTCGAAGGCCAGCTCTTGGAGTTCGGGAAGCACGTGGCAAGACTCGCTTGCCGAGCCGATATTGCTGTTTTGCAGTACCTCGTTGACCTCGAGCGCCTTGGTTGACAGCTCTTTCAAGTAGTTGACAATCATTTTCTCTTCGAGAGTCACACGTTTGGTAGCAAGACCAGCGGTGACCTCGTCGACAAGTAGAATGACTTCTTGCAGTGCTTCAGTGCAAGGCTTTATTGCGATCTGATTCTCTGAATTGCTCACAAACTGCTTCTTCGTCTCTATCTGCGTGTGTAGTTTGACGCTGTTCCGTTATATCAAAGGTTTCCCAAACAAAGCTATCTGGAACACCTCAAAACGCATCCATTTATATAGAGATGATACTGGACATCAAAACAAATGAAGGCACCAAGAATCCATGTATGTATGTATTTTTCTCTTGCGTCGGATCGCGTATTGAGAAGCACGATTCAGCAGGTGCGGAATTTTTTGTCAAGGCACCGTAACTGGTTCAATTTCTAATCAAGAAGTGTTGCTGCACCAGTATGTTCGTCAATTGGCAACATGCGCTGTCTCGAAGTCCAGTAAAACTGGGAAAAGAAAAATCCGCTGTGAGCTCTAGGCTTACAGCGGATTCAGTTTTTGTTTGGCTTGCGAAGTATTTTTGTAGCTAAGGCTTCAATTTTTTATGTTGCACTTCGTTGCAATTATTTTGAGCTTAGCACCGTCAGTGATACCAGTGACACCAGGTCTCCGAAAGTCCCGTTATGACAGGGTTGGAGTGAATTGCTCGGAGACTTCCATTGTGCTTACTGCAAGATGCTGGCCTTGCGTGCGACGGAAGTTGTCCAAGTAGCGGCGCAGAGCTTCTCTTATCAGGTCAGAGCGCGTTCTGTGTTCGCATTGGGCGATGAAATCGACTTGTTCTAGCATGGCTGGAGGAAGAGCGATGAGTACCTTTTTTGGCATTTAGAGAAACCTCACGAAGACATTAAGGGGGGGCTAGAAACCACTTCAGTGGAGACATCTGAAACGGTCCCATAAAAAACACGGTTTTAAGATTTGATAACCGCGGAGGTGGGAGTGGGATTAATCAACCACCTTCAACGCTTATCAATTTACAGTCTAATGCCGATATCGTAAAGGTCCAAAAGGGGCATAAATACCCAATTTTGTGCAAACACACTTAAAACGTTTTTTTGAATGTCGTAAATCCAGTAAATACAAGACAGGCTTGCAACCTGTCGAAAACCGTATAGACACCGGAGATGTATGCAGACATACATTGCCACTTGCAAAAGCAAAACTCATTGTGGTAGACAGCCGCTCTTCGTGCCACCTCTTGCAAGAAGCCTGATGAACTCAGGTCCTCACAGAATCACCCGATTCGGTTTTGATCGCGTCTGTAGTAGAGGTGAAGTCCAGACGTCATGCTGCTTAACGCGCATCTTCATCACTTCGCGCGATCGCTGATCTCTCAAGACAATGAAAGTGCGATGCTCTTTAGATTCGTTGTGTTTACGCAATAACCGCCAGCGCAGTGCTGCTGGTTTGTATGAGAACCGCCGGTATCATTAGTGGTGCCACGGTCGGTATCACGTTACTTACACCAGCCACAGGCTCACTGACGAATCATCAATATGTTTTCTCGTTCTATCATGAGTGTCTTCAGAGTACCGTCGTGCATACGAGTACGGGATCTGCAACATACACATAGTGCGTCAGCACTCAGTACTTAACTCTTCCGGGTCGTGTGCTTTGCGAAAATGGCTTGGACACTGAGGTACAATCTACTAGACCAGATTGCAATCGCAGTTGCAGGAGAGAGAATAAAAGGGATGCTATTAGCTACTTGGAACGTGAACTCTATAAAAGTACGATTGCCGCAGTTGCTGAAATGGCTCGAAAGCACAAAACCAGATGTCGTGTGCTTGCAGGAAACTAAGATCACTGATGATAAGTTTCCCAAGAAAGAGCTGGAAGCCGCCGGTTTCAATCTTGCATTTCATGGTGAACGCACCTACAACGGAGTCGCCATTTTGTCTAGGTCGTTGATGACCTCCGTGCATCTCGGGTTGCCTGAATCTCCGCTGCCTGTGCAACCACGATTGATAAAGGCGGAAATAGATAATGTAGTAGTAGTGAATGTCTACATACCAAACGGATCATCAGTCGGTTCTGACAAATTCATATATAAGATGCGTTGGCTCGAAGCGCTGCGAAATTTCTTAGTCACGGTACATCAGCCCACAGAGCGCCTTGTCATATGCGGAGATTTCAATGTCGCTCCTACGGATGAAGACGTTTTCAACGCAGACTTGGCTGATGGTCAAGTGATGTTTACCGATCAAGAGAAAGATGCACTGCGTGCAATAAAAGATTGGGGATTCACCGACACTTTTAGAATGCATGTGCCGGGTGGAGGTCACTACTCATGGTGGGACTACAGACAAGGTGCATTTAGAAGAAACATGGGATGGCGCATCGATCACATTTGGGCGACAGAACCATTGGCAAAGACTTGCAAGACCGCTTGGATAGACAAGGAACCAAGAAAGCTGGAGCAACCGTCGGATCACACTCCTGTGTTGGCAGAATTCGTTTTATAGCTGCTCAGTGATGTCAGAGAACGAATTCGAAATGCATAAGTAAAACCATAGAAAACTTCTAAAAGCAAAACGGGTGTCGATTTCTCAATCGGCACCCGTTCAATTAGTTCGTGCGAACGCTAGTTTTGCGCCTTGCTGTAGCCCAAGACGATGTCATCGGTGGAGACATCATCAAGAACCTTGTATTCACCTTTGATCACCATGTCGGCCAACTTGCCGCAGGCCTTGAAGTAGCTGTCTGATGGACGGCTGCCTGTCAGCTTGTTGGTCAAGTCTTGGCAGAGGATGTCTGCGGCGGCAATAGTGCAAGGATCACCTTCTCCATGTGCCCACAATGCCGTCACCATCATGATGATGGTGTCTTGCACGCGTTGGGACAACTCTGCAATTCTGCATTGACGATCTGTCAACTTCAATTGGTGCTTGACCATGTTTTGGCTGAGTTCAACCGGCAGATCATGGAGCATGCCCATGCAGAAGTTGATGTGCTCTTGCAATCTAGGATCCATTCCTTCGATCTCATGATGATCGGCGGCGGTCATCAATTTGCCGGCGCGCCACATCGCGTATGGAACCAATTCATTTCTCAACAACCAACCGTGCATTGGGTTCATCGGATTGAGAGTCTTGAGTTTGTGCTTTTGGAGCGCTTTGCCGACAGGCTCGAAGAATTTCTGCCCGTGGTTCTTCGCCAATGACTTGAAGAATGCCATCCCTAGCATTTCGCCTTCGCCCTCATAGATACAAGGAGCGAGGAAGTCATGTATGTTGTCTCCCAGAATGTGCCCGTGAACGAATGAGCGTCCGCCGTGCGTCTTCATGAAGAGCTCAATGGCGCATTCCTTTTCTGCTTCACTGCCGAAGATTTTGGCGATGATGCATTCAAGTTCTCCGCGATATCCCTGATCGAGCAGCCACGAGCCCCAAGCCACAAGTGCATCAGCGCCTGCAATGAGAGCCGCGGCTCTGGCGATTCTTCGCTTCACCAGCTCTCTGGTTTCAATGGCTTGTCCATAGGTGACTCTGAAGTTTGCCCAGGGCAGCATATTTTTGAGCATCACGCGCATGACGCCTGAAGCCGTCGAGCACAAGGCCAGACGTCCCATGTTCAAACCGTGATAAGCAACCGTCAAACCGTCTCCAACAGCCGGTTTGAGGAGGTTTTCTTTGGGAACCTTAAAGTCTTTGAATTTCAAACCATTATTGAAGGTTCTGCGCAATGCGTGCAGTCCGTAATGAACGACTTGAAAATTGTCGTTTTCTTTCTCCGGCAGGTCAGCAACCAACGCTGCGGGTTTGCCGTCGATCAAGCAAACGACCACGACCGTTCTTCCGGGAATCGCGTTTGTGATGAAGAGCTTGTCTCCATTGACGACGTAGTGATCGCCCTTCAAGACAGCCGTCGTTCTCAATGCCGTCAAATCGGAGCCGGCACACGGCTCGGTAAGAGCGAAACCAGACAAAGCCTGACCGCTCGCCAACTTCGGCAAATAGTTTTGCTTCTGCTCGTCGTTGCCAAAGCTTCTGACTGGGTCAACTGCGCCGATGCATCCATGCACCGAAGCAAGACCTGCAGCCACCGGCTCAATCGCCGCCACTTTGGACAAAAATGACATGAATTGGCGAACCGTCAATCCAGTTCCACCATACTTTGCATCAATGAGCAGACCCCAATAGCCGGCTTCGGCTAGGTCTTTGATCATTGCATCGGAAATCTTGCCTTTGTCGTCGTAGTTGGTGCCCGCGTCGCGGTGCTTGCGAAGAACGGCAAGCGATTTGGTCATCGCTTCTACATTCATCGAATCCTGAGCTTGCTTCGGCGTCTTGAAGAGATCGATTGGAACATCTTCATCCCACACCGAACGGTGAATCGGGCTGTTCGCTGTCTTGTACTGAGCTGCAAACAGTGACTCTACTTGCTCATCGGCTCTGTCGACTGAGCCAATGCGCTTCGCTTCATCTTCAGTCTTGCCGCTCAACCGCATAGCGGTTTCGGCAAATGTGACCTCGTTTTCTTGATCTTTTACGGTTGTCATAAGCTTTCCAATTGGTTGTAGCAGTGCTTTTCACTGCAATTGATCATATTACAGATATCCCTTTTGGCACCCAGGGCTGGCTCTCATGCTTGCCTGGCTGGATATTGGCGCAACAACCCTGATGGTGTCTCGAACGCCGCTATTTCGTGGCATTGCAAGCACGATGGCAAGGGCCCCAAGATGAGATAATAACCTGTTCACCTGTCTTAATGTGGCACCCTGCTCTGGGGCGACTTTGGGCACAACTCTTGGAACAGGTTCTTCTGTTTCGAGCACCTAAAACTTGGTGTAACGCCAAAAGGAGATTGCGATGGCCAAGGAGAAAACGGCAACCCCGACCAAGAATCAACCCGCTGCGGCTCCACTGACCAAAGTGACTCTATACAAGCACGGAATGGGCTATTTCGAACGCAAGACACGCTTCAAAGGACCAGGCGAGATTGAGCTGCAATGTGCTCACGATGAGATCGACGACATGCTCAAGTCTTTGATCGTGCTCAATATTGGCGGCGGCCGTGTTTCGGCTGTTACCTATGATTCGGCGAAGACTCTTGAAACTCGGTTGGCTGAATTCGGCTTCGATTTGAGATCTTGTGCGGGGCTTTTGGATTTGATCGTTCAAATCAAAGGCGCGCCGGTAACCGTGGCTGTCGGCAAAGATAAGATTCGAGGTCGCGTAGTCGGACTAGATACCAACGAGGTTGTTTGCGAGAATCGAGATCGCACTGCCGTTGAGCATCTGCTCGTTTTGTACTGCAACGATCTTTCACTGCGCCGCATCAATCTTTCGTCAATAAATGATGTTTCCATTGACGACACAACATTGGCCGGCGAAATTCAGCAGCAGCTCGAGCTTTTGTTTCAAGCGGCTCGCAAGAAAGATCGCAAGCTGCTCAAAGTCGAGTTGCTCGAAGAAACCGAAAGAGATCTCATAATTGCCTATTCAATTCCGACTCCGATCTGGAAGACAAGTTATCGACTGGTTCTTACCTCCGAAGGGAAGTTACTCATTCAAGGAATGGCAATTGTCGACAATACTCAAGAAGAGGATTGGAACAATGTTCAAGTCGTGCTCATCTCAGCGGCGCCAATATCATTCATTCAACCGCTCTACGATCCGGTGCAGCCACCCAGAAGAAGAATTGCCGCACAAGGTGTGATTTCGACTGGTCCATTTGTGGCCGAACGCGCACAGCAGATGGTGCCGGCGCAAGCAGCGAAAGCCAGAGGACGCACGGATGCACCAACAATGCCTGGGTGTGCGCCACCGGCCGCGCCAATGGAAGCGGGTGCGGCCGGAATGATGTGTCGCGACGAGCAGCTCTCGGCGTTTGGCGGCGCCTATGACTCTTGGGGAGCCGCGTCCGGCGCCGGTGAAGGAATCGCAGTACAGACTCAGGAAACCGGTGAGCTTTTCGAATATCGCATCGACGCACCTGTTACGGTGCCAAGAAACAGTTCTGCTTTGATTCCAATCGTTCAAGAAATAATTGAAGGAGAGCGTCTTTCTCTGTTCAATGCATCTCGAAACTACAACTATCCGTATGCTGCAATCCGCCTGGTAAATACTACCGGACTGACACTGGAAGCCGGCCCTGTGACAATCATGGAAGAGGAAGCTTACGCCGGTGAAGCACTTTTGGATGTAGTGAAACCGAAGGATACTCGCTTTCTTCCGTATGCTTTAGATCAAGGAGTGAAGGTCGTAATTCGTGACGACTACACCTATCGCCCTGTCCATCGAGTCAGACTGTGGCACGGCGTGTTGTTTATGGACAGCAAGCAGATCTCATCCAAAACATACAATCTGGAGAATCTCTCACAGAAAAAGAAAATTGTTTTTGTCGAGCATCCTTATAGTTCGCATTTGAAATTAGTGAGCGATGTAAAGCCGGAAGAAACGACGGAGAATTTCTACAGGTTTCGTATCGAGCTCGAGCCGCAAGAATCCTATGCTCTCAAGGTCAAGGAAGAAACAGAAACCACGAATCAGTATCGGCTCGATGCAGATGGAGCTGCATGGCCCGATGTCGATTGGTTGCTGAAACAAAATTATTCCAACTCGAATTTTTTGGAATTCGTAAAGGAGCTAATTGTCAAACGCAAGCAGGTTGTTTCTTTGAATGCGGAAGCAAAACAATTAAAGGAACGATTGGGTCAACACCAAAAAGATCAAGAGCGAGCAAGGGAGAACGTCAAAACACTCGGTGGCGCGGGTGAACGGTTTAAGCAAGCGATTGAAGAAACCGAAGACAAGATCATCAAAGCATCGACAGATCTCGAGAAGCTCGCAAAAGCGATCGAACAAAAGCGGCAAGAAATCTCAGAATTTGTTGCAGGAGAAATGCTAAGCGAAGTCTTGGACGGCAAGAACTGAGCTTACTGTTTGAACAACACACTGACACGTGAATGCGACTAGACTTCGCTCTCGCTTGTGGCGCAGCGCCCAGAGACTTGTTCTTCGCCATCCTCGTCTTTGATTGTCAGTTGCACCGGTGGTTCTCCACGGTCGAATGCGATTGATACCGATGCACCATCTAATAGCTTAAGTAGTATGTGACCGGCGACATCGTTGCGCCATCCTTCTAACAGCGAGATTTCCAGCGGCCTGCGATCTTCAGGCGGTGGCAGCGCGTTTTTCCCGATCTTTCGTTCTCGATGAGAGCGTACCAAGAATTGCAGCTCGTCTCGGGTCGCCACCAATTCCGGTGCCAGCTCATAGTCGTAGGCGATGACCTTCAAAACTGCGAACAAAAGATCGCCTACAAGCACATCTCCTTTTGGCGGCACCTTCGATGAAGGCCAGGTTGGAAGGTTTTCATCCGTCAGAGACAGACCGAGTTTTATGGTATCTGCGAGTTGCGCGCTGTATGCGCGAATTTGATCGGGGCGCACGCCGCGAATTTTTTGCAAGTCTTGATTTCTTCTTCTTGCAAGTTCCAAAAGAATGTTATCGCCCAGAACAGACCTCGCCGGCCGGTTAATTCTTCGAGCCTCGTCATCGCGCCAGAGGCACAGCTGTTGCAAAACTGCGAGCCCTCGTCGATCGAGTGAGTTGGCGCCTTTGATCTTGAGAAACTCGCGCGATCGATCTCGCTTATACAGACTCTCGTCTTCATAACGCAAACACTCCTCGCGCGCCCACTCGAGTCTTCGACGATGCGTAAGCGCTTTCACGAGCCGATCGTACATAGCAAGCAAGTGGCAAACATCTTCGGTGGCGTATTGAATCTGTGCTTCTGTCAATGGACGCACTAGCCAATCGGTGAAACTCTCAGTCTTTGCAATGTATACATTCAAGAGCAAATGCAGAAGTTTGCCATAACCAACCGGATAACCGAACCCTGCGAAGCCGGCTCCAATTTGCGTATCGAAAATGTTGGCGGGAACAAGCCCACACAGTCCAAAAATCAAATCAAGATCTTGACCGGCTGCATGAATCACCTTGAGAATCGCCGGGTCTGCAACTCTTTCCCACAGTGGAGTCAAGTCTTTTAGAGCAATTGGATCTATAAGGAATGCATCTTCCTCAATTGCCACTTGCACCAAACACAAAACAGGAGAATAGTTCCTTTCTGGAATAAACTCCAAATCGATTGCGAATCTGCCGGCGCTGTCGATTCGCGAGCAGAGAGCGTTGAGGTCCGCTGTTTTCGTGATCATCGAACCCTAACATCCCTTTGTATCTTGAAGTGTGTCTTGATGTGTATCTTGGAGTGTATCTTTAACAGGTTGTTTCAAATATCTTCGCGACCAATCCAATGCGCCAGGTCGACCGATGATGATCGTACATTCATGAAACACGGAAGACAGTGGAAACGCCAGTGAGTCATCTTCCAAGCCACCAACGTCCAAACCACCGGCAATGGCAATCGCCGACGGTCCGGCGGTGTCCCATGTTTTCAATTTGCCGCCCAGATGCGCGTACAGATCGGCATGCCCTTCCAGAATTTTTGCCACCTTCAATCCGATGCTACCGCTCTTGATCAGTTTGACCTTTGGCAGGTCAGTCACCCACGGATGACTCTTGCGATCGCGAAACCCCATAATAAGCCTGGCATCAGATTCATACTCGAGGCGCGGCTGAGATTCAAATTTTTCGGGTTTGCCTTCCTCTACGACCCGCCACGCACCATATCCAATACCGCCGTAATAGATGGTATCTGTAGCTGGTGCGAAAACCCAGCCAAAAACAGGTCTGGAATTCTCTAACAACCCCACCATCACACAATATTGGCCATCATTCAAAATGTAGTTGTCTGTTCCATCAATTGGATCAACCAACCACAGTCGGTCTTCAGTCGACGCTGTGGCATGCACCGCATCTTCTTCCGAGACCACGATATCGTCGCCGAAGCGCTCGCTGAGGGCAGTCACGATAATGCGTGACAGCTCATGATCCGCCGCCGTCACCTTGTCTTGAGGACCGGACTTCTCTTTGATCTCGACGCCTTCGCGCATTTCTTTTGCAACGAAGCCGGCTTCTCTCACTAACTGCGAGACAAAGCGTATGTCTTCATCACTTAGTGTCGTTTGCATGTAGACCAGACACCTAGCCGTTGCGTTTCCCCGGAACAGCAGTTTCCGAGTACATGCGGCAGCTGAACTCATCTGCCAATTTGTTATCCAACAAGTCTGCCATGTAGGCGACGTTCCACACCAGATCGTCGAGCTCTTCTTGCACGAGATTGAACGTCGATCTCTGCGTCACCACCAACACGATGTTGTCGTGTGTCGCCAACGCGCAACCGCTCAAGTTGCTGTTGAGGTCAAGCAACCGGCGGTAGAAAGCCTCTTTATTTTGATCGGGCAGAAAAACCAGCGGACTAGTCACGCGTAAAACCGCGCCTTGACCGCTGTCTTGCACGAAGATGTAAACCTTGGCACTGCCTTCAGTGATGTACCAACCGCAGCCATCCGAGTCAGCAAGAGCGAAATCGTGAGCGTTCAAATTACGACGGCGATAATACTCCTCGACCATCATGACCGCTTCTGACGCCAATCCTTGACTGACTTTCTGCGTTCCGAACAAACCCATCTATCTATCCTCACCCTTTGGAACCGTTTCCCCGGTTCCCTTGAGCCACTGCCGCCTGCCACTCTGTAGTATACGGCCTACGCCAAAGGCAAAGACTCGACCGCTCTAATGTTTTAACGGTCTCACAATTCCGCACCTGCGTTAAAACAACTGGCAGCGACTTCAGGGAACGTCTTTGAGCACCATCAACACCATGAGAAACACAGTCATGATGCTCAAAAGCACGGCAGTGATGAATGGTGTGGAGACAAAAGATGCGGTCGGGTAGAGCTTTTTTGAGGAACGGCAATAACTAATCGTCCCCCCAATGAGCCCAAGCAGCCCCATTGCCATCATCACCAGCCCAAGATTATGAGGCGAGTCGATGTCGTAAGCCTGAACGCCTTGGATGCGTGCCTGTTTCACCAGCCCGTGAATGTACTTAGCCATGGTGAAGCCAAACGCCACCAGGGTAAGGGCTGTTCTAATCCAGGCAAGCAGCGTGCGTTCGGTAGCCAGGGCTGTTCTTGTGCGCGCCATATCGACCTGGAGTGCTTGATTCTCGAGGCTCTTGGCTTGCAAGTCTGTCGGCGCTGGCTGCTTGTCCGCCGGCTGGTGGCTGAGTTCGGTCATAAGGATATTAAACCTAGCACGGCACGCCTGGGATGTCTTCCTCCGCTTGGCTTCCGCTGGTCTAATTCCTTTTATATAGGTCTTATTCATTTCAGTTCTGCTCGGGACGACTTTCAGTTTCAAAAGCGAGATTCCCGGCAGAGAAATCAATTAATTAGTGACTCTCATTTTTGAGTAACGCGATGAAATCGCTGAAGCAATCAATCACCTTTCAAAACGATAAACATCCAGAGAGGCAAGTTCTGTTGCCTCCGAGATCCGCTTGCGACCCTGGATTCAGGCAACGGACATGCATGGTATCTCGGCCATTTGAATTTGATGCTCACATGCTATCGTCTCGCCGGTGTGTGATACCAGATACGATTCTCTCACTCATAAGATCAGCGCCGCTCTCGCTCATCGAGTCGGCAGAGACGCGGCGATGTTAGCTCAGACATATCCGGATGAACGCTACATTCCAGATAATTCAGTGCTTTTGGCATCTTTGAAAAATCACGACAAGAAAACTCTGACGGTTCATCAAGCGGCGACATCGACTCAGTCCCGGTTATCTTTGGTTTGAGTTAGTCGGCGAAGCAATTTTGCTTGCAGGCAAAACTGCTACAGCCTGGGATGGTCGCTATCTTGCTCCGATTGCACGCAGTTTCGGCTCAGTGACCTGGTCTCTGGATAAGAACCGAACGACCCCCCTCTTGTGGAGGGAAGCCGTCGACTTCTCACGTTTGGAATACTTACTCCCGAGGCTGGATTCGAACCAGCGACCAAGTGATTAACAGTCACCTGCGCTACCACTGCGCTACTCGGGAATGGTGACGTCAATCGCAAAGAATACAAGCAATTCGCGACTGAACTTCAAGGATCTTACCCCGTAGAAGGGGATACATGCAATCTTGAGTCGATTTAGGTAAAGCGATTCGTTAAATGCCAAGCGCGTACGACTGGTACACGCAGAAGTCTTGTCAAGAGGACCGGGCATGGGGGCTTCTCGCGGTACGAACCGTTCCCGTTTTTGCGGCGGAACTCTAGCGGACTAATGTTCCTAAGTGCAATGCACCAATAGCGAAAAGTCGGGCCAGACAGAGCGTTCCGGCTCAGAAGCAGCGCGCTTAGGTACATCAGTCCGCCAGTCCACACCGAAAAAAAAATCGAAACCCCAAGACTTTCAATTTGGGGGCGAGCTTCTTTGCTTTTTTAAGGGCTCGCCTGCTGCAAGCTTCCTTCTTCTCCGTTGCCCTTCAAAACATAAATTTCGCGGTGTTTCATCATCGGGCGCCCATCGGCACCGGCTGCAATGATGATGTAGTCATTACGAGTGGGGTCAGGAATATACATGATGGTTCCGGGCACCATTGCCAGTGTGCCGTCCTGTAAATCTCGAAACTCTTGCTGTCCAGCAAATACGGGCCACTCAGATTTTTCTGAAAAAGGGTTTACGGGACCTTGTGGCGCACCACCAGGCACTCGAAAGCATTTCTTGACGTCAGGATCGAGGGCTCGAGGATAAGCGCCTTTCTCGGCTCCGTACCTCTCTATTGCTTTCTGAACAGTCCTCATGTTCTGCTCGAGAAAACTCTCTTTCACTTCAGATTGTTGAAAGCTGAGTGACTCCTCCTGTTTTTGCGGTTCTTCACTGCATCCCGACAAAATCAGAAGAATTGGAATCAACAACAGAAAACCACTAAGGCCCAGCGGTCGCTTCATTCCTTAGCCGTCTTGGTTTTCTTGTCCTTGCTGTACTGTTGCACAGAGCAAATGCCATTTGATTTGACCGAGAGCGAGCCGGCGGCTTCACCCTTTTCGTTCATCAAGTTAAAGCCGGCGCTGCCGTCCGGAAAGGTTGCTGCGCTCAAGCGATTGGTGTTCTTGTTTTTAATGATCAATCCTGGTGCGTGCCAATCTTTGTCTTTTGTAATCACGACGCCGAGAGCGGCTTCTGATGTTCCGGTTGGACCCATGACCGATACTCTCGGGCAACCGTTTAAAACACCGGCAGATACGAGTGGTGCTTCCTTGGTATCACGCATTACCAATTTCGGTTCGCCATTTGGTGCCAAACTGAGCTGAACTCTCGTGGTTCCATCCTTATCATCAAGGTTTACCACTGGAATGTCTTCGCCGTTTTCGGATTTAAGTCCGACAAAAACTCTGACGGTTTCTTTTTTGTCCATCAGTCGCAACGCGGGACGATTGCCGTCTTCAATACTCAAAACTGCACTGACTTTGCCATCATTGGTCAACAGTCTGAATTGATTGGCGCCGACCACGGATGGTGACAGCAATCCGTTTTGAGCTTGCGCAGGCGCTTGCCACTGTCCCGACAGAGCCCCACCGGCGTAACCTGCAAGTGCAGCTGCAACCAAAGTTAAGCACGTGTAACGTTTGCTCATGGCAATCTCCCATTCATCTGCGAATCTCAATACTGTAGCGCATTTCTGTTTAATCCTGAACCAACTCGAACCCCCAAAATAAAGGTGTGTTGCATAAATTTGAGACAGGGTTCACACTGTAATTGATTTGCAACCTATGTATTTGGTGTATTTGGCGTCAAATTAAGTCCAGTCAGAAAGGACGACCATGGTTATCAGCGCTAACTTCGTGTTTTTGTCGTGCGCTTGCGTCAGCATTTATTTTGTTATCAAGTGTATTCTTTGGTTGAACAGGCACAGGCTGGCTGCTAAAAAAGCCGGCACCGAAGAGCTCACAGAAGAGCAAAAGGCGATGGAACTCAAGGACGTCGCGAAGTTCGAGGACTACCTGGCGGCGCTCAAAATCTCTGCTTTTGCAACTGTTGTGACGAGTGCGCGACTGCTCAATAATTCCGAGCTTGCCGACTCAGCTGTAGCGCTGGTTACGATGCTTCTGCTAGTGTACGAAGTAGGGAGAACTTTGCGCTAGATAGAGGTGCCACCAAAGTGTTAATCCGAAGGCTGACACGAACTAGCCTAAAAGCGCACGCAGCGGCGCTTCTGAGTTTTCTCTTCTGCTTGTCCGCGCAGGTTGCTTTTGCAGCTCCTCTATCAGGGCAGCCCTTGGACGACGCTTTGAAAGACGATTTTTTCGTCTTTTTTCATTTGACCGAGTCAGACAGAATCATCACTCCGACCGGATTTTGCAAAGTCACATTCAAACCGCCGCCGCGCACTCCCTTTAGAGATCTCGCAACCATACACGTTCTTCTTGGACGCCAGGGAAAGATTCAAGATATGGAACTGGTAATGCATCGCGACTTCATCGACAGCGCCAAAAACAGCGTGTTTGCAAGAGATTTGACCAAGAGTTTTATTGGTGCAGCTGTTCCTGCAGAAGATCGAGATCACGTCACAGGGCTGATGAACGAGATTTTCTTCCGCCAAACATTTACGCTTGTTCCCATCAAAAAACTGAAATCCGACAAAGACAATGATAAAGGTGATGGGAGCTCGGAAAACCCTAAGCCCACCAAAATTCTCAAAGCAGGAGAAGGCGACCTCAGCGTCGGCGACGTGATCGTAATCGGTGGACCCGGAGATATACCGTCTTTGCCGGAGAACGTATCCGATCAATATCAAGTATTTGCCGGCAAGAAAAACAAGTATCTCGAAAAGCTCAGTAAATGCACGCTGGAGCTAATAAATGAAACTCGCGACGGCAACAGCATGTTTGTAGCGTCGGTGAAATCGCTGAGAGAAACTTCAGATGATGCGACCGCCCCTGGTGATATTCTGCCGATACCGATGACCATTCCGACTCTCAGGTAGAGCGGCTCCCAATCGGCAGAGGATCTGTGTAATTGAGGTATTTTGGAAACTCGAATAACTATGGCGCGTTAGTGCTTGCAATTTCGGCTGGAACGGCCGTGACTGTTGCATCGCCGGCGGTGGCAGAAGATCAAGCGCAGAGGAGCCCTGCTGCCACAGCTCAATCAACAATCAAAATTGCATCTACCATGCAAAAGAAGGCGTCGCGTCCTTCCTTTCAACAGTCTATCGTCGTTCATGCACCCGTCAAAGTCGTTTGGCAAGCCATTCAAGATCAGCGTTTGAAAGATCCCGATCAAGTCGCGTTGACTCCCCTTAAGAGCCAACCCGGAAAAACCATGTTCGAGCAAAAGCTTTGCTTTGCCTCGCCTTTCGGCGATGCTGAGTGCACGGTCAATGCGCTGGAAGTTCCACTTAAGAGAGTCGATTACTGGATGATCGAGTCGGAGGATTTCAGAAGCATCGATGGAAGTTGGGTTATCGAGCCACTCTCAGCAGATCAAACCCGCCTGACTTTGACTTCAAGCATGGATTTGCGCATGCCGTTGCCGAAGTTTGTCGTCAACCAACTCATTCAAAGGAGAGTCGAGCGCAACCTAGACATGGTAAGGAAGTTGGCTGAAAAATAGGATTGACTCTTTTGAGAATCAGCAGCAACAACTAGATTTCGTCCCACTTTTCTTTGGTTATCGGGTCTTCTTTTTCAATCTTCCAAGCAGTGCCGTCTTTGATTAGTGTGAAGACCAGGTATTGTGGATCGCCTTCTACAAAATAGGATCCATCAAAGGCAATTTCAATTCCATCAGGACCTTCTTTGATGATTCGGCCGCACTGAGAAGGAACATTCAGTATCTCCTCAGGTTTCTTAAACGGCTTGCTGCAAGCGTCTTGGAAGGCTTCCAATGTTTGACTGCCTTTGTATGTTTGCGAAAACTCTTCGTATGCAACCTCGGTTTGCTTGCTTGCCATCTTGTAGAAGTGCTGAACAATGAAGTCAAAGGCGTAGCGGCCGTCGAAGTCTTGCATGCCTTCTTGCACGGTGGCCGACTTTACTTGAGGCGGGTTGCCTGTTGAGCAAACTAACTTCCAACGTGCTCCCGGCTTGATATCATCGGGTCGCCCGAGGTAGCTTTCGATGTTAAATTCCGGCGGCAGCTGAAGCACGACCATCTTCTTTTCCAGGGTCAATACTCTTAGCCTGCCGGGCTTAGCGGCAGTCTCTGGAGTTGACGGCGTCACTGGTTGGTATGAGAGGATAGATCCTTCGATATCCTGCTGAGTAGCGAAGAATGTCAGCCCTTTGCCTTGAGTGAGGGCGATTGCAACGATGGAAATAACGCCTGCCACCAATAGCGACACTACGGTGATTAATACAGGAGAAATCTTCTTTCTTATGTCTTCGGCACCGGTGCGCAGTAGCGTTTTTTTCTCTTCGCGCTTGGGTTCGAGTTCATCTCTGCGATCGCGATCCCTGTCTCGCTCTCTCTCTCTATCTCGATCTCTGTCTCGATCTGCAGCAGGAGTAAGTTTTTCAACCGGCTTTTGAAGTTTTTCGGCAAATCGCGGAACCTTGTCTGACGACCTGACTTGAGCTTGCACGCCTCCGTCGGAGCCGTCCGGCTCGAACAAGGGAGTTCTCGAAAAATCGATTGAGTCTGGGCGTTGTCCCATGTTTGCAGGTGTGCGCGAGGCGGATGGAACTCCACTGCGCGTTGATTTCGGCGAGCCGAGATTACCGCGTCCGGGAGAAATCGCTTCTTGCTTGAGAGCCGACTGGTGCATTTTCTGCACGTGCGCAAGAGCGTCGCGAAACTCCTGCATTGACTGATAGCGTTGCTCCGGCTTCTTCGCCAGTGCCTTGGTCACTATCTTTTCTAGCGCTTCAGGAACAGAAAGATCAGGTCTGACTTTTGCAAATGGTTGTGGCGGTGTGGAGACGTGCATTTGCATGGTATCGATAATGGTGTCACCCATAAGCGGCGGCAATCCGGACAGCGACTCATACATCATGGCGCCCATCGAATAAATATCGGAGCGCGGGTCGAGGGCTTGCCCCATGCATTGCTCAGGACTCATGTAGATCGGAGAGCCGAAAATCTCACCGGTCTGTGTCAGGTTTTGTGATTGTTTGCCAGATGAAGGCATCAGTTTCGCAATACCAAAGTCCACGACTTTGACGAAATCACGGCGCCCTTCAAAATCGATGAGCATAATGTTGCTCGACTTCAAATCACGGTGAATGACGCCCTTTTGGTGAGCATGTTCGAGAGCTTCACAGGCTTGAACGAATATAGGAACAACCCTGTCGGAAGAGACATGATTGTCGCGTTTGATGATATCGGCAAGACTCTCGCCTTCTAAGTAATCCATCACCAAGTACGGTTGTCCTGTCGCGACGACACCGTAGTCATAGATCGTAATTACGTTGGGGTGTTGAAGGTGCGATGCAGCTTGCGCTTCTTGTTGGAAACGCTTGATGCTGATTTGATCGGAAACCAGCTGTGCCTGCAACATTTTGATGGCAACGGTACGATCCATCGGCTGTTGAATGCCTTTGTAAACAATACTCATCCCACCGCGACCGATTTCGGAAGTGATGACGTAGCGTTCGTTCAAAACGGTGCCGATAAGCTCATCTTCCTTGACGTTCATCAACATCGTCTTGTCATGCGGACAAACGACAAGAGTGCCTGCAAATTCCTTCTTGCAGGCCGGACAAAGCTTTCTTCTGTTTGAGCGATTCTCTTCTGAAGCCACCGTGGCTTACTCTCCTCAGATCAAATTCAAAATATTTGGGCGCTCTAAAATCAAGTCGTTTGGTTCATTAAACACTCATGATAACAAAGAGCAAATATTAAAAACACAAGGAATTTATCGGTCCCGTTTTGTCTTGGGCCTAAAGAGCTAACCTCCAGCTCCAGAATCTTTGTTCCCTGTGCCAAGCTCCTTAATCACCGCTTCGGCGGCTTTTCTGCCGGACACCAGGGCGCCATTGATAAAGCCCAACTCCCGGAAGTCACCACAGGCAAAGATGCCCGGCTGTACTGGCTCGTATGTGCTCTTTTGGGTAGGAGGCGACTGATCGGGCAAGGCGTTGTACACGTGATAACTCTTCAAATAGCGCCAAGTCTCGACCACGCTTTTGCCGAACCAGTTATTCAGGTGAGCCCTAACCGCGTCATCAAGCTCGTGTTCTTCAAATTCGTGGCGGCCCAAAAGAGTGACGGAGATCAAATGTGAGCCCTCAGGGGCACAAGCGCGGTTGACGTTGCTTAAAACCGCCATGTTGTTGACGATTCCTTTGCCTTCCCCGTTGAGAATGAGCATAGGCTCTTCGATAGGAGCTTGTTGAGCCGTGTAGTAAACGCAGGTGCACAATCTATTAGGAACGGCATGGAGTCCTTGAACCAGCCGAGCCGCCTCCGGCCCATCTGTGGCAACGACGATTGCCCGCGCCACGAGAGTCTCACCATTCTTGAGATTTACCAGTCCTTCTTGAACAGAAGCTACGGGAGACTCGGTTCGAATGGCACCTGGAGCCAGTTTCGCGGCTAGCTGTTGAGCAAGAGCTCCGATTCCTTGCTCGGGCATTGAGGTATCACCCTCTGCCAACATGCGAATCAAAAACTCCAACACGCGGCTGGAAAAGAGCAATTTGGAATCAAGCGTGACCGCTGCAAAAAAGGGACGGAAAAACCTTTCGATAAAGCTGTCGCTCATGCCCTCGTCTTTGAGGTACGCGGCCGCCGTTTTCTCCACGTCTTGGAATATCCCATCGACGGACTTTTTCATCAGACGATCGCGAATCTTGAGAGCTTTGAACTTGTCGGCGACTTCGCCGATTGGACCAAACAACGCCAGGCTCGCGGCTACCGGATGCCTGATGGGATCAGCGACTTTGTGAAACTTGCCGTTGTAGAAAACCAATGCACCATGGAAGAAGGGCTTTAATTTGAGCGCTTCGTAGTTGAATACTTTTTTCGCTTCGGGATATGCAGTTAGAAGCACATGAAATCCACGATCTAAGATGTGCCCGTCCACGACATCCGTCTGGGCGCGACCGCCGACGCCTTTTGCAGAGTCGACCACCATGACGTTGAAACCAGCCTGCTGCACAATAACCGCGCAGTGCAGCCCAGCCAGTCCGGCTCCGACGACTATTACATCTGGGTGACTTCTTGCCGGCATCTCCTCACTGCTTTTGCGATGTCGAAACAGGTGAGGGTTTGTCCATGATTTCTACAGAGTTTCCCGCTGGATCTTTGATGTAGACCGAACTTGTACCATCGCGATGCTTCCTGAGTTTGCCGTACGACTCGGCGCGATCGCTGACGAAGGCGATGTGCGACGGATGTTGATTAGGCACTACCAATGCCAGTTTTATGTTATTGAACGTCAAAAATGCCCAAGTCTTGTCCTGATACGCGACCTCGCATTTGAACTGTTCTTGGTACCACTTAACAGCTTCCGCGACATCTTGAACTGCAACGGCTATATGGTCGATAGTGTCCAAGACAATTTCGCCGTTTGTTGTCTTGCTCATTTCCTCAACCTCGAAAGTCAATTGTATTTTATCCGGTTTTGAGCGGACCGCTCTAAGAAACATCAAAGTCTCAAAAAGGCATAGGGGAACCATTTTTGAACTTTCCAATTGCCTGACAATTGATGTTTTTGGAATAGGCTGGGCGTTTCACGGGTACATAAATATCGATGAGAGTTATCAATAAACTCAAAACGATTAGTTTGGTCGCTGGTTTGGTCGCCTGCGCAGCAGCCGGCAGTACCGTTTGCTGGGCCCAGAGCGATGACCCTGCAGCGCAAGCCGAGTGGGAACGGGTTCACTTTGCAGGACAAAAAGCATTCGACCAAGGCAACTATGCCGAAGCCGAAAGTCAATTAAAATCCGCGCTTTCGATTGCAGAACGATTGGGAGTCGTTGGTCCTTTAGGAATGAGCCATTACCACCTCGGCAAGGTCTATCATGCAGAGAAAAAGTATGCAGAAGCCGAGACCAATTACAAACGCGCGATGGAGATTTACGAAAACTCCAGCCGCCGCACCAGCACTACCTTGTATTCCGTAGTTACCGATTATGCCAAGCTCTTGCGTGAAACCGGGCGTGAGCAAGAGGCTATCGATCAAGAAGCTAGACTGAAACCAAAGACATCGCAATAGAAAAGATCACAATACAGCGATCATCCTCTACAGTTCAAGAACTGTTCTAACTTTCCAAAGATCCGGGAAAGCTCTCTTCGTCAGCGTCTGCCGCAAATATCCAACGCCTTCGCTGCCGCCCGTGCCGCGTTTGAAACCGATCATTCGCTCTACAACCGTGACGTGATGGGTTCTCCACAAACTCAACAGTTCGTCCAGTTCAATCAATGTTTCAGCCAGGTCGATAAGATCGGCGTACTTTTCGCCGCCATCATATAGTCGCTTGAGTTCCATCACTCGAGTGTCTTGAAGTCTCTCGCCTTTTGTCTCCTGCTCTTCCGGCGTGCCTTGAAGATCATCTTGCTCGATGAACGGCAAGACAAAACCATGACGCTCGAGCAAAGAGTAGAATGCGTCTTGCAGCGACGGTGCGCGATAACGCTGCATCAGCTCGTCGTATGAAGCCGATTCTTTTTGGAAGTGATTCAACATACGCTCATCTTTGAGCCCACAAACGAACTCGATTTCTCGAAACTGAGATGATTGAAAACCGCTTGCTGGGTTGAGATTCGATCTAAACCCGAGGAAGTCTTTAGGCGACATTGTCTCCAGTATATGAATCTGTCCGACGAGCAGTTTCATGATGGTCGTGACGCGGCGCATGTAAAAGGTAGAACGTCGAGCATCGTCGCGAGCCAATAATTCGACGACAGTATCCAGCTCGTGCAGAATTAGTTTGAACCAAAGTTCGTATGCCTGGTGAATTATGATAAACAGAGGTTCGTCATGATGAGCCGGCTTGGATAGGCAGACTTGCAACTGCTTGAGTTCAGCGACTTTCAAATAAGTGTTGTATGTTGGTCCGGTTCCTTTGCCGTACTCAACAGGCCCTTTTTTTTCGGTTTGGCTACCCTTGCTCGTCATCTTCTTTGCCTTCTCATTGCTTTTCAGATTTGCCGTCTGTCTTGGTGTCTGGCTGGTCATTTCCACTAACTGGCGGTTCGGACTTCGTTTCTTCTTTGGCGGGAGGCTGTTCTTTTGTTGGAGGCTGTTCTTTTGTTGAAGGCTGGTCCTTAGTCGGGGTTTGGTCCTTGGACTGAGACTTGGAATCAGAGTCGGTGGTTCCTTGCTTGCCTTTCGAAGGTGCTTTCTCCTTTTCCTTTGGTTTGTCTTTTTCTTTCTTCGCCTTCTCTTTTTTCTTCTTTTTCTTTGCCACCTTATGCGGTTCTATACCTTTGCCTGGCACCAGAGGCAGCACGGCATTTTGATCGAGCTTTGTGCCTTCGCACAGGAAGGCAAATTCATCAGGTCCTCTTGTGCTGTAGTTGTAGGCAATCTTCGAATCGATTAAAAGTTTTCTCGCTTTTTTGATCAGTGCCGGATAGCTAATTTGGTATGTTTCAACCGTCACCGCATCCGGTGTCAGCCTGAATATTCTAAAGGCGCATGGATAGACGCTTACACCAGGACAAGAGACATACCAAATATCTCCTTCTTTTTGAATTTTGCTCACTGGAATGTGACCGTTGACCGCCAACTTGACGTATTTCGAGCCACCAAGAATCTCTCTGGCATTGGCTCCTTGGCTGCATGTATACTCTTCCCACGGAGGACCTCCGTCATAAGGCGATGGCGGCAGCAGCGGATGGTGACTAAAAACGATCGTAAATCTGCGTGTGTGCGATTTGAGATCTTGCTTCAGCCAATCCAACTGCTCGCTGGAAAGCACACCGGTATTTGAGTTTGGACGGCTGGTGTCCAACCCGATTATGTGCACGCCTGGAAGAGGATCTTGCGACCAATACGATGTATCGCTGTCGAGTCCTTTTCCTTTCCAATCAGGTCCGTAGGTTCTCCTTTTATCCACGAAAGCCGGTCCGGAAACATCGTTTTCACCAAGGACAAAATTCCATGGATGATTGAGAGTCTGCACCACATCAATAAATAGTTGCCAATTCACTTCGTCTTTGCCGGGACCTTCAACTTGGTCGCCGCCGAAGATGACGAAATCGAGTTGCTCGTTATTCAGCGTTTTTACCACATCTTGGAGGAACAGTTGGCTCTCTTGCAAAAGCCGATAATTGTCTGACTGTCCCGTGGTTAGATGAACGTCAGAGACGAATGCAAAGGAAAACGGTTCGTAAAGCCCGACAGCTGCATCGGTTTTCGCAGACAGTCCTGCTGCCAAGCCCAAACCCATTCCCGTCAAACCCAATAGAAGGGTTCTGCGGCTAATCATTCGTACGGGCACGCTGGAATTGAATTCGCTTGAATTCGAGCTTGTTTTGGACTCGCTGCTTGACGTCACGATAACCCCGGAAAAGCCTCCAAGCGGGTTGGGAGAAGTCTTACCGGCGCATAGTGTACTTCAAATCGATGAAACTATTAATTATCGACGAGTACACAGGTATACAAGAGATTAGTCATAATTTAGCCGAATAATGGTTACGACCGCGTTCAAGTGCGGATTCCGAAATAAAACGAAAGGCTCAACGCCGTATACTTGTATTTGCCTGCATCCGCTGACCGTGAGGCTCAGTGAGGTTTTCACGCTGAGAGCGATTTCAACTTTTCGGCAAGCTCAGGACAACTAAAAGGATAGATTAATGACCGCAACTACTGTCGACACCACGCTCGATATCATGCAAATCAAAGAGCTGATTCCACATCGGTATCCATTTCTTCTGGTTGACCGAGTCACCTATTACGAGGCTGGCGTCAAAGCCAAAGGATACAAAAATCTTACGGCGAACGAGCAGTTTTTCGAAGGTCATTTTCCCTTCAAACCGATCATGCCGGGTGTGTTGATGGTGGAAGCGCTTGCACAATTGGGTTGCATCACGATGTTGCTCAAGCCGGAACTCAAAGGCAGTCTCGGTGTCTTTACAGGTATCGACGGGTTTAAATTCCGCGCGATGGTTCAGCCCGGCGATCGACTCGAGATGGAAGTCGAGCTTCTTAAGATGAAGGGACCGCTCGGAAAAATGAGAGCTATTGCAAAGATCGGCGACAAAGTCGCTTGCGAAGGCGAGATCAGTTTTTCGTTGGTGAAACCCTAATAAGCGCTTCCAACGAAATCATTAGCGCGATTTCCTTTTAGCCGGACACCTCAACTTCACAAGGAGCAACCTGATGGGTTCTACCACCATGACTGTTCATCCCACTGCAATAATCAGTGATGGCGCCAAGATTCATGAAGAAGCTGAAATCGGGCCCTATGTGGTGATCGGTCCTCATGTCACCATTGGCAGAGGCACAAAAATTGGAGCGCACTCAGTCATTGACGGATACACGACAATCGGAGAAGACTGCCGATTCTCACCTAGTGTGGCGGTTGGGCTCGAACCTCAAGATCTGAGTTACAAGGGTGAACCTACTGGTGTAATCATAGGGAATCGAACGACTCTGCGTGAGTACGTCACAATACACAGAGGCACCGGCGATCGCACCACCATAATTGGTGACGATTGCTTTTTGATGAACTACTGCCATGTCGCTCATGACTGCAAGCTCGGCAATGGCGTAATCATGGCAAACAGCGCTCAAATGGCCGGACACGTTCAAGTTGGCGACTACACGGTTATGTCTGGTTTTGTCGTCTTCCATCAACATATTCGGGTTGGCAGAATGTGCATGATTGGCGCCATGTCTGGTGCAAGACAAGATTTGCCGCCGTTTACGATGGTAGACGGCAGACCGATGATGGTAACCGGTCTAAACGTAATCGGCTTGAGACGCCGCAAAGTCGGTCCGGATGTTCGTGCAGCAATGAAGTCGGCCTATCGACTAATCTACAGGTCAGGGCTCAACATCACCCAAGCTCTGGAAAAAATAGAGGCCGAGTTGCCCCAGTTTGATGAGATTAAGGAAATTGTCGAGTTCATAAGAGGCAGCAAGCGAGGTATCGCCTCTGCTTGGTCGCGAGAAGTGGCGACAGTCGTCGACGTGGGCGACCAAGACGGCGCTCAAGAGTTTTGAAGTTTGCAAATATGTATGAACCCCGGGGCGACCTGCCGGCCACAGTGCTAAAGTAGGAGAAGTCCGTAGGTAGCCTATGCGCGCGTCCAAACCGACAGGACTGGTAGTCTCAGAAGTGGCCCCAACATTTATAGATGGAACAATCGGCCGAAAATAAGGCTCAATCAGTGAAGGATGAGCCGGACCGATTTGTCGTGTCCGACAATGACAAAATTCAGCCCGAGATAAAGGCTGGCGGACCAAACTCGGATTCCGGCCAGAGTTCTCAACCGGGCGAGCCGGGCACCGAGTCGGGTGGACAGAGTTCGGAGCCAGTCGCGCATACAGGCTTTCAAGCGCTGTTTAAGAACCGCCAGTTCATGGCCTTGTGGATAGCACAAGTCTTCTCGCAATTCGCAGACAGAGCCGTTTTTGTGTTGTTTGTGGCAGTCTTGACTCCCGACCACGCCGAAAGCGTCAAGGTTGCCGGGCACCTTATGGGTGCAGCCCAGATGACAAGTCTTTTGTATGTGGCGTTCACCATCCCGGCGGTGTTGCTGAGCCCTCTTGCAGGCGTGTATGTGGACAGACTCTCCAACCGTTCCGTTTTGATCTCCTCAAATATTGCTCGTGCTTTTTTCGTCTTGTTGGTGGCACTTCCTTGGGTAAAGAAATCACCGGTGGCGGCACTGACGCTGGCATTTTTCATATCTATAGGCTCGCAGTTTTTCGGACCGGCAGAAACCGCGTCAATACCGAGACTCGTTAAAAAAGAAGATCTCTATTGCGCCAACTCTCTCTTTTTCACCACCATGATGATTGCCCTGGGCTTCGGCTTTGCCATAGGTGAACCGATTATCTCCGCAACCGGTATAGGTGGTGCCCCATATGCGGTGGCAGCAGGATTTTTTATAGCTGCAGTGCTTCTGTTTGCAATCAAGGACAATAAGCCTTCCAGCTCGGGTGAAGAGGCTTGGTGGGAGGAGCTTCGCGAAGGTATCGCCTACATTGTCAACAACAAGCATGTGTTTCGTGCTATTTTCAAAATCACCCTTTTGTTCTCTACAATCATCACGCTCAACATCATTGCAGTCGGCTTAGCGCAGCAGGTCTTACATCTGGAGGCGTTCAGATTCGGCTACATCGTGGCAGCCGCCGGTTTGGGAATGGGAATCGGCAACTTCTGGGTCGGCCATTACGGAACCAAGATTGCTCCGACGGTTTTGGCATATCGAGGGTTTGTTTTGCTTGGACTGTTCATGACTCTTTTGGGTTCACTTGGATTTATTCAGGATGGTCTGTTGCCCGCAATCGGGGCGGGAGCGCCCGACGGTCGCATCATGCTGGGACTTGCCCTTCTCATATCTGCGCTTGTCGGTTTTTCGTGCGCGATGGTTGCCGTTCCAACCCAAGCAACTCTCCAGGGCGCCGTCCCGGAAGACTTGCGGGGCAAAGTTTTCGGGGCTCAAAACACTGCCATGTCCGCAGCCTCAACCATCCCAGTGGTACTTGCCGGCGTGTCTGCAGACAACCTGCCTGGCGGTGTTTCGACCACTCTATTGCTTATCGGAATTCCAACTTTGTACTTCGGTTTGCATCATTTGATCAGTCCGAACGTGCACGATCATCCCCAGGGATACGGCACCAGCGCTGACGGTTCAGTTACAAAATAGCATCGTTTCTTAACCTGAACGCCAAAGGAACAAAACCCTGAAATCCTTGCCTACATTCCTTTCGGGGAGATTAATTATTTAAAGGAATTGCCCAACAGTCTGTGAAGTTCGCTGATCTCGCTTGAACGCGGTTGTCATTCCTATACACTGTATATTGAGTTGTTTTTTTTGGGGGTCTTCCCAGACCGGTATGCAGAACAGAATCATCCTGATCAGCCTTATTCTAGCCTTGTGGATTGGACTGAAGACTATCGACAGCCTGGCTCGCGGTCCAGAACTCTTGGTGATGCTGAGTTGCATCGTCGTTTTCATGATGATTCACAGCGTCTGGATGCTGCTTGCCCAAAGCTGGCAGAAAAGAAAGCTCCGAAAGCTCTCCAGGCAAGGACTTGCCGGCACGAGTAGCGAGTCGACTCAATCTCAGTGGAATCCTACGGTCGAGATATTCATTGCCGCCAAAAACGAAGGCAGAGTCATCGAAAACACGGTTCGCAACCTCTTTAAACTAGACTACGAGAAGCTTCAAATCTGCGTTATTGACGATTGTTCAACGGACAATATGCCGGTCGTATTGGAGAACCTCAAGTCCGAATTCCCGAAACTCAAAGTGATCAACAGATCGTTCGGTTCTTGTCCAGGCAAATCCGCAGCACTTAACGATGCGCTTCCGCTTTCGAAGGCGGAAGTTATTGCAGTCTTCGATGCCGATGCATACGTCGCTCCCGACTTCCTTGCTCGCACGCTCCCGGCACTCGAACCGGAAGGAACCGGCGCCGTGCAAGCACAAAAAAGAATCTTCGAGCATCAAAAAGGTGCTCTGGTTGAGGCACAGGATTCTGAATACGCTCTTGATTCCTATTTCCAAACCAGCCGTGACTTAATTGGCGGCACGGTCGAACTAAGAGGCAATGGCGAGTTGATCAAGCGTGCAGCCCTTATAGACGTGGGTGGGTGGAACAACAAATCACTCACAGACGATCTCGATTTGAGCATGCGCTTACTGGTCAACAAATGGGATATCAGCTTCTGCCCCGAAGCGATAGTCTGGGAAGAAGCCGTCACCAACCTGAAGGGTTTGTTGCGTCAAAGAAGAAGATGGGCAGAAGGCAGCATTCGCCGATATTTCGATTACATCTTCCCGCTCAACTCCCCCACGCGTTTGTCGTTGGTTGAGCGCATTGACTTGCTCGTATTCACTGTTTACTTCCTGGTACCAGCTTTGATGCTTTTGGAAGTGACATCGGATGTGATGCGTTTTGCAACGGGCGTTCCTACCCATGGACTGTTTACAGTCTTGATCGCTACCGCGATTTTCCTTGTCACTCAATTCAACATGATTCTGGCGATGCGCACATATCGCAAGCCGATGCCGGCATTCAAAACCGTGTGGCATTCATTCGCAGTGGTGGCTTACATATATCTGCACTGGTGCCCTTGCATAATCGTTTCATTCTGCCAAATTTTGTTCGGCAAGAGCACATATACCTGGCATCGCACCGAGCACGTCGGGCGGCAAGTTTAGTTCTTTCATCTTCGAGTCCCGCGCTGTTTCACCAAACGCGCCTTTGTGAGCAATCATTCTCTCTTATGCATCTAAGAGTGAATGACCATTCACAGCTAGACCCCGAAGTTACTATGCCTTAAGCGCTGTTGTGAACGATGGTTCTCTCTTTTGCTCTCAGAAGTGATGATCATTCGCACGTGCTACCCGATTCGCTTTCCCGTATTCATTTATATGAATGAATCTGCCACCACATACGCACCAAGAAAAGACAAAGAACCATGCCACCAAAGGTGATGTTGCGAGTTTTCACCGCAGCTGGTGCCGAAAGAAGTAGTTGATTTCAAGAGCATGACATGACCTATCGGCTTGCCATGCGGTGGATACAGGAGTTGTAAGGCGCATATAACGTGATCGAATTGCAACAATTTGCACACAATTCCAGGAATTTCAGGCGTATTGACAATTATTTTCGAGCTACTTGGAATCATCGGCGGTGTCACAATGTTGCCGATTGTATTTACATGAGTAGCCTGAAAGAGCCATCCCTCGTATATAGACTTGAAAAGTGTTTCCAGTCGAACAAACTTTTTACAAGACAGTCAAGAGCTGTAAAACGCCCATGGGTCGTGCTTTCAGGCGCCCTGCCCTAAAACTCAAGTCTATTAAATATGGACCTTCCAGAGAAAATAGGTACAATGGTCATTGTTCTCGGGCCGTGATGGGCCCCAAAACGGATTGGTCGATTGAATTGCTAAGAGATGGAGAATTGCATGCTTAAGAAGTTCGCGTCCTCGTTGTTACTAGCTTCGGTGCTGGTCGGTACTTTGGTTACTCCATCGTATGCCGATGACAGCACATTCCAGACCATTTGCCTGCTTCCTGTCAGAGTGCTCGGGTCCGGTGTTGGTACCGTGGTTGGTGTTCCTCTGGGAGCCGTCAAAGACGGTACCAAAGGTGCTATCCAAGGAACCAAATGGGTCGCTGGCAAACTCGGCAATGAAGATGGTCAATACCAGCAATGGTTTGGCGCATTCCTCGGTGGACCTTTTGGTCTCGCCGGTGGTGCCGCATATGGTTGCTTCGATGGTGGCTGGCACGGAATGAAGACTGGTTTTGAAAAACCATTCTCCAAAGATGCCTTCACATTCAAGGATGAGTAATTATCTTGTTGAACGTAAGTCACTCGTAATAACTAAATAGAGGGTGGTTCTTCACGGGCCATCCTCTCCAGGTGGAAAAAAATGAAAAACAAAACACTAGCGATGATCACAGCAGGAATGCTGAGTCTTGGCGTAGCGCTCCCGTCGCTCGCTGCAGACGACTCGCCGCTGGGCTCTGTTGGAAGTCTGTTGGGCGCCGTCACTGCCGGCATCATCGACATTCCTGAAGGCACTGCGGTTTACTCACTTTGGCGTTGTCCCAAGACCACCCAAAGATACCTTGCAGAAAAGTTCGGTGACGAACATGGTCTCGGTCAAAACCTCGCAGCATTCGTGCTCGGCGTTCCAACCGGGATGGTGTGGGGAGTCCCCTACGGCGCAATCATGGGCGGCAAACATGCCTTTACCGTTGGTTGGGAAAAGCCATTCAGCACTGAATCCTATCTGGTTACTGAAGAGAAGTAAGTTGGCGTAAGTTACTAGTATTGCCTATTCAGGTAAGAGCCAAATCCTCGATAGGCAACTGGAAAAAACAGAAGGTGAAAATGAAAACTCTAGGTCGCGTATTGTTATCTGCGGCGCTCATGGTCGGAATTGCCGGTCCTGCATTGGCACTCGATTACGAAGCAAAGCCGATTATGTGGTGCCTTCAGGCTCCGTTTAGAACCATCGGCATGCTCCATGCAGGAGCAGTCTGTGGTTTGGTTAGCGGACCAATCGATGATAGTTACCACTGGTTCTTGAAAGGAACCCAACACGTAGCAGGCAAATTCGGCGATGAAAAAGGCGCCGGACAAATCGCCGCTGCAGTGCCAATTGGCGGCTCTGTCGGATTCGTTCTCGGTGGCGCTCACGGTGTATACCGCGGTTTGGGCCACGGAATGAAGCTCGGCTGGCAGAAGCCATTCAGCCGCTGGGCCTACATCACGATGGAAGAGAAGTAAGGCTTGAATTTTTTAGCTAGGAAGATGGTGAAAACAATGCAAAAGAAACTTCTATCGTCACTTCTGGCAGCAGCCGGATTGATGGTTGGATTGGCTGGACCGAGCTTGGCATATCCGGAGCGTCCGGAATCCGCTCGCGTTCAGTACGAAATGTACTACTTCCCCTTCAGACTCACGAGCATGGTCGTGACGACAGCCTGGGACGTTCCTACTGCTATTTTCCAAGATGCAGTTAAAGGAGCTATCGGCGGCACCAAGATGGTTGCCCGCAACCTCGGCAAAGAAGACGGAATCTATGAATTGGTAGCCGGCGCAATCACCGGCGGACCAGTTGGTTTGGTCGCTGGCGGCGCCTACGGCGCTCACCACGGTCTCGCTTATGGAATGAAGCATGGCTTCGTCGGCTATCCGAGCCCACACTCTGGCAGCCACAGCATGATCTTCCAAGGCAAAGGCTTCGTGGTTCCTTACGACGACAACTACTAAGCAGCTCTTAAAGGGTTGCCTAGCAGGTCCGTCCCTAAGAAGACTGCGACTGCTTCGAAACATAATTGATCTCTGTTCTCTGACCTAGAGATTTGGCTCTCAGACGAGTCTGGTGTTTGATTAGGAACACCAGGCTCGTTTTGCTTTTCATCTCTCTCTTGGCTTCTTGCAGGTTGAAGATCCCGCGTGAATTTTGGGCTTTGTAGCCGGCGGAGCAATGTACCTAAGTGCGTCGAAACTGTAGACCAATCCAAAACCGGGTAGGCGTTTCGAGTGCCACCAGCGTGCACTTAGAGACAACGTTCCGCCAAGAATGTCCGCAAAAAAATTGATACGGCAAAACCCTTTAAGAAGCGATTACTTTTCGCATACATATTGGTGTTTTCTTTTATAAGGCGGGTATATGTTTTGTGGGCTGGGTGCAAAACCTGTGTCGATTGATTGTTGTTTTATCAGCCGGACACTTAGGTTTCGCTTCACTGAAAATCGAACTGAAAGGGAATCCGCTTAAGCGTGGAGATAGCAAGAGACAGACGCTCTGGGCCGAAGAGAATCGGAGAATTGCTTGTGGCAGCGAATGTCATCAGGCAAGAAGTTTTGTTGGAAGCGCTGCAAATCGCGAAGAAATCGAGCACACCGGTAGGTCGAGTGCTCATGAGCATCAACGAGCTCAGTGAAGGTGACCTTTTAACCGCAATTGAAGTGCAATCACTTATTCGCGATAACGTCATCTCGGCTGACTTTGGAATCAAAGCAATCAATCTCGCCGTAAAAGGGCGAATGGGTCTGGAAGAAGCCTTCAACCGGCTTGGTTGGACGCCACCTGTTAGAGAAGAAGTCACATCAGGAGAACTTGGCGAATTGCTCACGGCAGCAGGAATCGTCGATAAAACCGTTCTCGAGCAAGCGATGCGGCAGAGCATGGAAAACAATCTTCCTCTTGGTCGTTGTCTCGTATTAGCGCGCGCTCTCTCGTCCTCCATGCTCACTTCCGCACTAACCGCACAGGTATTGTTGCGCGACGGAAAGATAACGCAAGAGCAGGCGATTATGGGGCTCAAAGGAGCTTTTCGTAAACAGCAGACTATCGAACAGTCGCTCACTGAATCAGGTGCATTCAGAGCGATCAAAGAAACCATCAAAGTCGGCGATTTGCTCACCCAGGCAGGTATCGTTACTGAAGGCGACAAGATCTCCGCAATTGAAATGGGATTGGTTCACGAACAACCCGTAGGTCAGGTGCTCGTGCATACCGGCATGATAAGCCCAACTCAATTGGATGAGAGTTTGCGTTTGCAAGAGATGGTCGCCAATGGCGAGTTGAGCGGCGCACAGGCAGCTGACGTCTTGCGACAAGCCAACAGCCGTGGAGTCACCATCGAAACAATTTTGACCGAACGAGTAGCCAAACAAGGAGAAATCGAGAAAATCAACGGTGTTTTGGGACTTCTCCAAAAATCGCAAATTCTCAATGCAGATCTTATGTCACGTGTCACCGCATTGACCAGACAGTTCAATCTCAGCGCCGGCGAGGTGTTGTTGACCAAAAATCTGTTGGACAGTCGCATATTACAGGCGGCATTACAAGCTCAAGACCTCGTTAACGACGACATCATGTCGGAAGACCAAGTGGCGCGCGTTCTTTATTTCTCTCACAAGTCTGGAATCGAATTTCACCAAGCCCTCAAAGAAGTTTCATGGGAAACAGCCATTCCCACACAGCAAGAGGAAGAGCAATCTCAGGAAAAACCAAAGGGCGGATGGCTCGGAAATCTCTGGTCCAAGGTCACTAAGAAAGACGATAGTTGATAAAATCACCGTGTTCGTCAGCGCGGTGATTCCATTTGACAGCCACTTTTACAGCGCATGCCTTGCAAGAGGTTCTCGGTGCACGTCTTGTCGCAGGCGATCTCACCCTTGGCGGTTCTGGTTCTATCTCCACAGACACCAGAACAATAACCAATCGCCATTGGTATTTGCCTCTGAAGGGGGAGCGTTTCGACGGTCATCAATTCGTTTCGTCGGCACTGGATAAGGGCGCCCTCGGCTGTGTAGTCGCTGAATCGCAACTGCCGAAATTGGACTTGTCCAAAGTCGGTCAGGCAGTAATTCTCGCTGTCCATGACACCCTCGAAGCCTACCATCTAGCCGCCACATTCTGGCGCAAATCAGTAAACCCGCTTGTCGTAGCGGTCACTGGCTCGTCAGGGAAAACGACGACGAAGGAGATGACTAGCGCCGTTTTCAGCGCATCACGCCGGGTGCACAAATCACAAGCAAACGAAAACAACGAGTTCGGCGTGCCTAAAACTATTCTCGAAATGCCTCATGATACGCAGATTCTCGTAGTGGAAATGGCGATGCGCGGATTAGGACAAATCGAACAACTCGCTCGCTGCGCGCTGCCGGACATCGGCATCATCACATGCGCCGGAACCGCTCATATGGAGCTTCTCGGTAGTCGCGAGAATATCGCGAAGGCGAAGTGTGAGCTGTTTGCATACTTAAAGAACGGCGTCGGAATCGTCGGAGATCCATCAAACATTCTGATGGAACAAGTAAAGCTTGTCGAACCAGGAAAACTGCTTATTCACAACCCTGACTCACTCCAAGAAATCGAAGTGACAATGGAGAGGACCAAGTTCGAAGTCGCCGGATTGGACAAGGTTTTTTCAATCAGAGCGCATGGCACGAAACACATGGAAGACGCTTGGTGTGCCATCACAGCCGCCAAAGAAGCAGGACTCACCAGCTCCGAAATCCAACGCGGTGTGGAAAGTTATGAACCCGTCGATGGCCGAGGCAATCGATTGCTCACTGCCAGCGGTGCCATCGTCGTCGATGAATCTTACAACGCGAACCCTGACTCCGTGCGCTGCGCCGTTGAAGCAATTATGGACTCTCGAGCATTTCCACAGGCCAAGAAACTCGTAGTATTAGGAGAGATGGCCGAACTCGGAGACTCCGCCAACGACATGCACGTTAGCATCGGACGTTGGCTGAAAGATCAAAACCTGGATCTTCTAATCACAGTCGGTGAGCGCGCTTCCTCAATCGCCCAGGGAGCGCAAGGAGCAAACTTTGCTGTTCAAGTTTGCGACGATCAACAGCAAGCAATCGCACTTTTGGAATCACGACTAAATAAAGACACGTGCGTCATGGTGAAAGGATCGCACTGCGCAAATCTCGGTGACCTCGTCAACAGGCTGGTGAAAAGTTGAGCATGAATCTGTACATCTCGTTGAATCGCGCAGTCACTCTGTGGCCAAATCGTGAGGCGGTCGTCGATGGCGACAAGCGTTTTACGTACAAACAGTTTGGCTCACGCGTTGCCGCATTAGCCGCCTGGATGGTTGCAGCCGGCATGAACAAAGGCTCAGTTGCAGCCATCATTGCCCCAAACTGCCATGAGTTTATGGAGGCCTACTACGCCTGTGCCGCGCTGGGCGTCATTCTCAACCCAGTAAATTTCCGTCTCGCTGCCCGCGAGATTGCCACAATTCTGGAGGATTCGGAGGCAACACTTCTTTTTGCACATGATGACTTTCATGAAGTTGCTCAAGATGCGATCAGCATGAGCAAAGACTTGCAACGCGTGGTTTGGATAGGCAACAAGAAGGCGCCTTCAGTTTCCATTACTGCCACCGGATATGAAGACTCTCTTTCATCCTATGATGGCGAGAAACTTCCCAGCCGGCACCTGGTCTCTGATGATTTGGCGCATCTCTATTACACGAGCGGCACCACCGGCAAACCGAAAGG
>CAZCZI010000015.1:0-2703 GCA_964503045.1 uncultured Candidatus Obscuribacterales bacterium | reverse complement strand
AATCTTCGCCTGATCATGACCGCGGGCTCGCCTGTGGCGCCTGAGCAGGTAAAGAAAATGGTGACTGTCTTCACATGTGACTACATTCAATTCTATGGTCTGACTGAAACGAGCCCATTTTTGACTGTGAGTGTTCCAAAAGCGCATATGTTGGATTTGCCGGCGGACAAACTTCTCGAGATCAAATCCCGCACAGGACGCCCGTTTATCGGAGTGGAACTAAAAATCGTGCATCCTGATGGTACCGAAGTCAAAAATGACGACAAAGATGTCGGAGAAATTATTGCGCGCGGACCTCACGTCACCACAGGTTATTGGAAGCAACCGGATACTACAGCCCAAGCCATAAAGAATGGTTGGTTTCACACCGGTGACCTGGCTGTAATCGACGAGGAAGGTTACGTGAATATCGTCGATCGCAAGAAGGACATGATCATCTCAGGCGGTGAAAACGTGTACTCGACTGAGGTCGAATACACACTTTATGAACACCCAGGAGTCAAAGAGTGCGCCGTTTTCGGCGTACCCGACGACAAGTGGGGTGAGATCGTGAAGGCTGTCGTTGTGCTCAAGGAAGAATCGAAGAAAGTTACCGATGCAGAGCTGATTGCCTTCGTAAAACAACGCCTGGCCAGCTACAAATCACCACGAAGCATCGAGTTTGCTGATGAGCTGCCGAAGACAGGAAGTGGAAAAATCTACAAGAAAGGCCTGCGCGAGAAGTATTGGCAGCACATGGAAAAGCAAGTGCACTAACGGTCAGACGGTTTGCTCAGTCTGTCTGAGCTTCAGCCGAGCACAACGTATCGCGAAAGGCTAGTGCCATCTAAATGCCATTTTGAAAAGTTATCTTCCGGAGCACAGATTCCCCGGAGGTAGAAAAATGAAAATGGAACAACTTGGCGCGAGCGATCGAACACCGATCACATTCAACAATACAAAAGAGCTTGATCTGGGACTCAGTGACTTCAAGTATTTTCAAGATCAGATGCGGCCCAAATCAACAAGTCTGAAGTTGCCATTCATTGACTTCGTTGACAATACAAACAAGGAAAGCTCCACTGTCGCGCAGAGTGTTAGGACTCCAGCGCCAGGCGCTAAGAGTGGAGAATCCAATACTTCTTCGAATTCGATCGAGAATAGGGTAAACGAAATCCCGAAAAAACTGCCAATCATTTTTGAAAAAAGTACGCCCGGTCAGGGCACAACGAATCCAGCTCGTCCGAGAACGCCGGACAGCCCCAGCGAAAACATAGCTCCACAGCCACCCGCGCCTGCCACTCCGACACCTCGGCGCAGCAACTTGGACAATTCGCAACTGCCGACCTCCCGACCACTCAATCCATCTATTAGTCCGCTAGAATCTCCGCGATTAACTCCTTTTAGTCGACCGTTGAACCCATTGACACCTGGAGGTCCACTGCCGGAGCGTAATCCCCTTCAGCCGCGCCAACCAGAAGGTCTACCACCTATAGAAGAGCGGATAACTCCTGTCAGACCGAGCAAAGAACCAGATCGATCTGCTCCGGCAGCAGACCAGACTCGTTCCAACAATGTGCCGGATGAGAATTCATCCGATCGTAGCACCACTAACGGTGCCGTCTCAACAGAAATCGCCCTTGACACCACTAATAAGACGCTGAACGAATTAGATGCCGCTGATAGTGAGCCATTTGCAAAAAAAGGTTTTCGTGACCACGTCAATGAACAGTATAAAAAGATTTTGTCAACGGTAGATCAAGCGGTTACAGACTACCTAGAACTTGGTAGGAAGGAACAGAACCGCCTCCTGGAGGACTTCACTAAGCGCTTCGGTCCGGAGGTGGCAGATCAACTCATTAAATTGGGATGCAAAGAAGTCAAGATTGATGGAAACTCTGTGAACATGGAGTTTTACGGAGATCAGAATATTCCAATCAATCAGAACCGCTTAAGATCAGTAATGATCGAACGTAACGTCAAATTTGATTTTGCTAAAAATGGCAATGATATCGACATCAAGAATATCAATGGTGTCAGGCTCGATTTCAGTTTTTCTATATTGAACCTAAAGGTACCAGACATCACTTTGACTCCGAATGGAACTGCAAAGACTTCTTTTGGCACTCTTCCATTTCCCCCTGAGATGTTTAACCGAGTGAAAACAGCAATGGAAAGTCTCAATAAATAGGACGCCCTTAGCTTTACTCTGTCCCGACGCTCCAAAACATGTTGAGAAGCGGATCCACTCATCTAATTTGAGCGAGTCCGCTTCGAAACTATGTTTGCAAATTTAAACCACGCGAAGTTCTTTGCGGCTTGGAAGCTGTTCAGGACTTTACGAATGTCGGCCGTGATGAAAAAGCGCGCATAATCGGGTGAAGAGTATACAGTGCGTCACTTCGCCGAATGTACAGAGAGATATTGTTCGACAATTTGAAAAGCGCATTACCGAGGTGCCTAATGCTCGCTACATGAAGAAAGCAACAATTGTGACAACAAATCGCGTATTAGAAGAATGGAGCGAAGTGTTTCCGCATGCGGCTTGCGTTGTGACGCTTGTAGATCGCTTGGTTCACAAGTCGGAAGTCCTCTCGATCGACGGAGAGTCTTTCCGCAATCGCGAGGCAAAGGAACGTGCAGCTCTGAAACTAAAGGAACGCAAATCTAAGCGCAAGACAGCCTAAGATTCTCAACAGGAAAACGGAGAGAGCGCCTCGGATG
>CAZCZI010000014.1:82320-140150 GCA_964503045.1 uncultured Candidatus Obscuribacterales bacterium | reverse complement strand
AGTTTAAGCGGAACCAAGATTGTAATTGTTAGGCACAAGACAATCGAAAATGGTAGGTTCCTACGTCCCAATCCGAGCCTCATAGGCGTGCTATGAGGTTCGGACCAAGACGTCAATCTCATTCAGGAATCAAGTGGCGAATATAGGTATCGCCCCTTGCTTTCCACGCTTCTGCCTCAGATAGCCGGTTTCGCCGTTTGAGAAATGGAGTAAAGCCACGAATTAGTTCAAAAGCCGCTTCTCTATCTTTTTCAGACATCGTTTTGTTCGTGACTAGTTGAATGGCCGTCTTATAGGCTTTCTCAGATGCCGCGAAATCGCCTTTTTGTTCGTAGGCAATTGCAATTCGCTCATAGACACGGGCTATGTCAGCATCGCTAGTCCATTTGAGCTTCTTTTGTTCTTTTATACTGAGCTCGAAATATTCTATGGCGTTGTCCAAATCACCGTAATCTAAATATGCACAACCAAGTCGATCGTCCAACAGTGCCTTCTGATAACCCGGGACATCGCTATTGGGCACAAGCAGAAGAGCATCACGCTTGTACAGCTCAGTTACTACCTTCTGGATTTTCTTCGCCTCGTCTTTTTGATTTGCCTTTTCCAAAGCGATTGATATTTTCAACAGCTGAATCATGTGCTTGGTGAAATCACGATTCGGCATTACAGGCGCCGACTCAACCAACGGGTCAATGTATTTCTTGGCCTCAGAAAACTTCTTCTCGCGAATATATCCAACTGCCAGGTTCGAGAGGATCGTAATTCCTCGCAGGCTGCTTCCTACGTGAGAGAGCCTATGGAGCTTCAGTGCTTCCTTTAAATAATCTCTCTCTGCCTCAGTCTGTCCGCTCTTCCCCTGCTTCACATGCTCATCGCACAGCTCATCTACTAATGCCAGCAGCTCAGATTGCTCATCTTTCAATCGGTTGTTGATAATGTATTCGATAACAGCGTTCGTATAGGGCTCTGTCTCTGCCGCCTTGCCCTGTCTTATCATTGACAGTGCCAAATGTACGCGAACGTCTTCTAGCGTAGCTTTGACCGACTCATCTTGTGGTGACTGCGACTCTAATAGTTTCATGGCTTCCTTGTAATTCACTTCGGCGTCCGCATAGTTTCGACAAACAAACGAACGCTCTCCAGCGATAGAACAATCCTTCAATGTCTTTTTAGGTACATTACCTGTCGAAGACAGTGGGGCGATAGGACTTGAGCACGCAGATAGCAATACAGCTGCGACTATAAAGGAACACCAAGATGATCGCAGCTTAGGCATTCGATTATGCCAGTAACACCACTGTCGATCCACAATCATTGGCTTGGATTCATAATTTTTCCAAGAAACAAAATTGTTCCGGTCTCCGAGTCGCGCAGCGCGAGCACATATGGACGATCGCAAATCATCCTGAACGGTTGTTCCGGTCTTCCAGCAGAGCCTCTCATAACCATCTCTACTGCAGTAACCGCGGCTGCAGTCGTTCCCTTTTCATCAATTTCAAGAAACGTTTTGTGTAGTACGCGTGATATATGAACCGGCGCGCGTTCTATCTTCGAAAAATCAATCATTTCTGAAAAATCCGCACTTTGATTAAATGCAGTCTTCATGCCAATCTGTTGCAGTGAACCGCTCAGCTCTTTCTTATACTCAATCTTTGTCTTGGGCAATCCAAGCTCACCTTTTCTGGTGTGAAATTTGTTCATCCAATCTTTCCACACTTGTGGATCAAGACTTGCAACAAAAGAATCAATTGCACCTTCATCAGGGAGAAACACACACAACTCTAAGCGCTTGTCGCTATATGGCAGCGCAACAGCCTGAAAGTTCGGACCTTCGAGATAGCGCATTTTCGCTGTTCTATACATCATGCGCACTTTCGATTTTTTGCCATCAATCAAGTTGAAGTGTGTGTCTATAGTTTCCGATTCGCTAAACGGATTTTCCCAAGTCCCCTTAAAGTAGATCGCATTGATTAGATACAAAATCGCATCAGGAGGAATGTCATCGAGAATCGAATCAATCTTTCCTTGGGTGTGCACTTTGACCCAACCGTTAATCACGTCCAGCGTTGCTTTTTTGTTCGAAAAGTTGAGCGATTGTAGTTTCGCGTTAAATAACGATTCATTTTTATCGACAAACGATTTCTTCAGCGGAATTCCTTCTCTCGGAAAAAGCGCGTTTGCAATCGCGAACTCACTTGCTGGATTTACCTTCGAAAGACTATGACTCAAGTCTGAGTTGAACTGTTCGATTTCTTGATCGGTCATTCCGGCATAGCCCAGAGACTGCTGCATTTCTGACTTAGTAATACCCTTTGCCCCAAGAGTCGTCATAGATAGCGCGGTATTTATGCTGTACGGTGAGACGACCACATTTGAACTGGAGTCCTTGCTTACTGTACGAAACAGCTTTATGGAGAAATCATTCGATCCATTGGTTTGAGATGTTGCACTAGCTGCACGACATGGTGGCTGCAGGAGCAGTGCGAGACCCAACAATGACACCAACTTCTTGAACATACTCTTTACCTACTGATTGAGTCGTCAACGAGTTCAGTATAGCCAACTCGCAACGTTATCACCTGATTCCGAGCGTTGTCACGTGTTTACCCTACAGGCAGCCTCGGAAATGTCCTGTAATTCGCTTTCATTGCGTAGTCTGGGGAACATTTTTGTACGGCCGTCGCTCCGAATTAACAACTTCAAAGCGACTGTGGAGCCAGTCTGGCGATTCTGCTTAGCATCGAGTTCAACCTAGAATGAAGTAGTTTCGAAAACCTACTCGAATCCTGTGTCCGAACTGTGGCGAATGTATTAAATTGATTCAAATGATTCAGAACAGACTGTTCCGATAAATTAGCCGTTTCAAGGACAAGCTGCGGGTTCGGCTTTCTTTGCAAGTCTCAAGGTAGTTTCATCGATGGAAAGAGGTCTCGGCTGCGATCCATCACCCATCACTTGTTCTTGAGAAACGACATTGCCGGCTGCCGAAACCTTGACCGATGTCTTGGCACCCGATTCTACTAAATCAGACATCTCGATTCCTGCCAGGTTGCCCTGAGCATCGAGATCGAATGAGAAACGCAATCCATTTTGAGCCAGCTGTTGTGATAGTTGATTCAAACTATCCTTTATTGCCTGCTGATTCGTTGCGCCAACTTGATCCATCAAACCAGACAACTTTTTGCCATCAACTTGTCCGGTGATCATCTCCCTGCCGAACTCGTTGACTAAGTCACGCACAGGACCATCTTTTACTTCTGCGCGATCGAGGAATTTTCCCCAGCCATCTGCATACTGATCCAATGAATACTCTTTTGCGCCGGCGATTGTTTTGCGGCGTTCCTCTCTTTCCTGCTCTTGCTTTTTCAGCTCCTCAGATTTTCTTTGTTCTTCTTGCTTCTTTTCCTCTTCTTCTTTCTTCCTTTTCTCTTCCGCTTCTCGCTTTCTTTCTTCCTCTTGTTTGCGTTGTTCGTCTGTCTTACTGTCTTGTGGGCGATCATTCTGTGGCTGATCTGGACGTGGTTGGTTAGGCGGCTGCGGTTGATCCGGCGTCGGATGTGGTTGATCTGGAACTGGACGATCGGGCGTTCTCCCATCTTGTGGTGGCGCCGGAGGTGGCACATCGCTT
Source organism: uncultured Candidatus Obscuribacterales bacterium (assembly GCA_964503045.1). GTDB lineage: Bacteria > Cyanobacteriota > Vampirovibrionia > Obscuribacterales > Obscuribacteraceae > CAYZJR01. Next base: position 136,522 of record CAZCZI010000014.1, on the reverse strand, counting down.
GGCAGTCGCAAAGTCGATTTTTTCGCGTATTGCATTTGCTCCTGCATGATTGCAGAGATGGCGCCGCGACCACCCCAGAATGTGGCAGTTGAGTTACCTAGACCAAGCTGCCCGTTGGCCTGCTGCTCAACGTTGTAGATGCCCGTAAACACCATGTCCGATTTACCGGTTGGACCCAGTCCAAGACCTTGTTCTGCACTACGTCTTGCTACACGTCCCAGATCGGAATTGGGATCCAGTTTGTCGGTGTCGACATACAAGAACGTAGCGTCACCCGCTTGCATGTTCTGCTTTAGCGTTTGCGTCGCTTGTTTTTGTGTATCGAGTGCGGCTTGCGAGCCGAAAACAACCACCACTGGTTTTCCATCAGATGCAGCTTTTCGAAGAACATCTTGATACTCTTGCTCGGGACTTTTTTCTTTTGGAGCATCGGAAGCGCCAGAGCCATCACGAGGCTTCTCGCCTGGTTTGTCACCCGGTTTCTCGCCTGGTTTGTCCCCTGGTTTTTCACTCGACTTATCTTCAGGCTTTTGAGCTTGTTTGTCCCCGGTCGTATTGAAGTTCCGATAAGCGAAGCCGGCGCTCGCAATTTGCTTCTTATACTCGCCTTCATTGCCTGCCCAAGCATTCGGCTCGGGTGTGAATGGCTGTGAGTCACTTATTTCAAGCGGTGGAAGATATGGATCAGTTCCATCCGTCTTTCTCGGGCTGAAGTCCCATCGACGAGTCCCACCACCTGGCGGACAAGGACCGCCTCCTCAACCTTTGGCAAAAAGCCCTTTCTCTACTCCGTGTTGCAGCAGCTCCGACGGGTTTCCGAACGAAGGCGTCGCTTTGGCGCTGGATTTCGATGATTCACGACCATCGGAAAAGCGCTCTGGAACAGAGTTAGTCTGGTTCGACATGGTGCTGGTAAGCTCGCGGAGAGTTTTGGCTCAACACCATAACATTAGATGGAAATTGTGACTATTTGGTACCGAAAGGAACATTTAAATCCGCACAAGCAAGCAGCGGCTATTCCCGCAAATTGAGCTCCCAAAACTGGCCAATCAGGTCGTGTCCAAAGTTGCGATTTGGGAACGGTATAATTGGATTGGAACACCCGGAAAGACCGATGCATTCACAAGATAGATTCTCGTCGCTGCGCCGAACCGTCGAAGGGCAAATAGACCAAGGTCAAAAAATGATCTTGAGAGGAGACTATGCCGGTGCGGAGAAATCAATCAAGGGTGCTCTCGATAGTTGGCGCGCAGCATCGGCTCCACGCAACGAGGAAGCAAAGATTGTTTTGGCACTGGGCAAGTGTTATGAAGCCCAGCGCAAATACGAAGATGCTTACGAACTTTATATGGAGTCACTAAATCATTTGACAGGCACCGCATATGATGACGTGTACAGTAGTTTCCTCTACCTTAACGAGCGCATGGGAACTTTCACAAAAAAGACGAACGATTTCTACTAAATTTCGTTCACCTTCAACACTAATAGATCGATCTTCCTCCTAATTTCTGCGAACTCGCCGTAGAGCGTTCTGATCACGGCCATAGCTGTGACCTTATGTGGCTAAGACGGCGACTACTGTGTTTGTTTCGCTACGTTTTGCAAACCACGAATGCGCGGCAAAGAACTAAGAGGTACAACAAGGGACTATGACCAAAATCGAGTCGCAAGTTAAACACGTCCTCACTACCGTTTTTGAAATTTATCGCGATGTGTTGGGAAGTGATAGTTGGTCGCTCTCTCCGTTCGATGTTGTAGTTTCGAAAGACGTCGTGACGATAACTCTTCAATATCAGGGAAAAACCCGCTCGTTTGCCGGCAATCTTTCTGCACTCGGATTTTTGAGTGGAAGATATTGGGCGAATGCATGTTTTTCAGATGAACTGTTGGAAGTTTGTCCAACATGGTTGCCGACGTTGTCGACAACCACACCAAACTATCTGCGAATGCACGTTAACAATGACTACGGCACTATTCAGAAAATCGAACCATTCAGAGACGCTATGCGAGAGGCGGGAAGAGCCTTTCTAGAAGCAGGACAACAGCAAGAAGCCATCCTCTGTTTCAGACGCAGTTCTGACATGATTTTCGATATCGTTCAAGAAGTGGTAGTTCCTCAAGAATTGAAAGAGCGCGTGGCGGGAGTCACTTCCAAGGTCAAGGGAAAGGGAACAACCGTTAGCAGTTTCTCCAAGTCCCTTCTTCCATGGCTTGACAGTGAATTTCCCGAAGAGAGAATGTGCGCGACTAGAGCCATTCACAGCCCAATGGGCGAACTTACATACAGCAATCGCCTCCGCCTCTTCAAAGCATTTCGCGATCCTCTGGCACGCGTTTGCAACGATGAAGTGGCAGCAGTCAAAGAGTACGGTTTGGGACTCGCTGAAATTTGGTCCGATAAACTCTGGGAATGCAGCGCCTACATTGAAGCACTTGTCGTGTTGAATCCTCTCGTTGAAAACAATATCAGGCTCAGAGACACACTTTTGCAACGGTGGGAATGTCGACTCGCACTCGAAATGGATACCGAAGCGGAGGCAGACTTCAACCGCGCCAAAAAACTAATAGATGCACAATTGCCAATGTTTGCAGATCTCTCTATCGATCACACATTCTTCGCTTGGGGAGACCTTGTCGATTATCGAGCAGCGGCACTGACTCGCGTGGCAGAAGCGTGCCTCTTCTGGGCGGAAGGAATTGATCCGTGTGAAGATCGTCGGATCCGTGTGCCAAAACCGCCCACCCTAAAGCGTAAGCAACAACTACTCGATCGTGCCTCGACATTACTTGAAGAAGCAGTTGCTATTGCTGATGAGCGAGTATGGACGCCTTCACCAAGAGGTGATTCGCGAAGTTATCATGCAAAGACATTCTGCGTGCTTGCAAAACTGCTTGAGATGAGAGGCTCGATGAATGAAGCCTTTGCTTCAATTTCAAAAGCACGAGACATGGCGCTTAAACTTGGGTTATCATTCCAAACGACCTACAGTCACGAGTATGATCGTTTACGACAGGCAGTTTCTGCAGTTTAGTGAGGTACAAAAATTATTTCAAAGCTAACTCGATTGCAGCATCCAATTGTTTTGCTGCTTGAGAGTTAGGTTCAATTGTTCCACCAGGGTGAACCCAAATAATTCTCCCATCACGTCCAATCAAAATTGTAGCAGAAGTCATCGGGCGTTCCTTATACATCCACATTCGTTTGACTGTTTTCCAATCATTATCAACTGCGATTGGAAAACTCATGCGCCAGGCTATGGACTGCGCCTTTACCTCATCAATTGTGTCAGGCTTCGCTGTCTTTTTGTGATGAACGCCGAGAATTACTAAACCACGACTAGAGTATTTTTTGTACAGTTCATTCAATAACGGTGCAGTATCTTTGCACATGCCACAGTGTCTATTCCAAAAACGAATCAACACCGGATGTCCGCGCAGCTCTTTCAGTGTGCGCACTTTGCCGTCGACCCACTGCATAGATGCAAACTCGGGAGCGATTTTACCTATGAGTTCATCACTGTCACCTGCCGCCTTCTCAACATTGGAACTTTCGTGCGATATTGGCGATGCGTTGACGGCGACACAGATTTGCATCGCCACCAAAAGAACCACGGTGAGAAGTTTGAATAACACGTCACTATTCGAGCCGCACACAATATTGCGATTATAGCTCCTTTTTCTGGGCTTCTCATTAATGCGCATTTCTACTTCGATGAGACGAAAATGTCCTGCGGTTGTTCGATTGCGGTATCATAGGCTCTATTTTTGTGAGGAACAGTCGATTAGCAGCCTACCTTTATTAATCACTCTCTTTTCAGTGCTCACAATTTTTGTGGTACCCATTCAAGCTGTGCTCGCTGAAACGGTCAGCGAAACACCCACCGCAACTGCGCAGCAGATTAAGAGCGCAGACGATCTCGTTTTGCATGACGCCTCGAGAAACAAAGATCTGCATGTTCATGTAACCTACCCGGTTGCAAACAAACCGTTACCGACGATTGTCTTTTCGCACGGTGCAGGGGGCTCGAAAAACAGCTATCCATACTTGTCGCAGTATTGGGCAGAAAACGGATTTATAGTAATTCAGCCGACTCACGCAGACAGCATAGGAAAACCCAAGAACGCACTGATAGGCTTGAGAAAGCTTATGTCGGAGATTCACAAACTGCCTACCGACTACCCCGGCTGGAACAATCGCTTTCGCGATATCACATTCGTCATCGACAGCGTCGACAAAATTCAAAAGGAATGTAACATACAAATAGATATGCAGCGCCTTGGCGTCGGCGGACACTCATATGGTGCCTTCACAGCGGTCATTATAGGTGGTGGCAAGGTGCCGAAGGTCGCACAGAAGTTTGTCGCGAAAGATCCACGTGACTCAAGAGTAAAAGCGATAATGGCGATATCACCCCAGGCTTTGCGAACTGACAAAGAAAGGTTTGGATTCGACGATGACACTTCATGGCAGAACATCACCGAACCTGCTATGTTTATGACCGGCACCTACGATCAAACAGGATGGACGAAAGCTGCTGAAAGGCGACAAGCATTTGCAGGCTGTCCTGCCGGCGGGAAGTTTTTTGTCATGATTGAAGGCGCCAATCACATGACGTTTGCCGGAAGAACTGCCGCAAAAAACGCTTCTAAAGGCATTGCCGGCATGTTTGCTAGAACTATTGGTCCACCGGAAAAGGGCGACCACGAACTCATGTTGAAGGCGATTCAGTTTACATCAACTAAGTTTTGGAATGTGTTTGTGAAAGAAGAATCCGCACCACAAACGCTGAGACCAGAAGACTTCAAATCACTAAATTCGCTGATTCAAATCGAACCCAAATAGGAGAATCGAAGAGCTTCACGTCCACCACGTAGGCTACCTGCCTCTTACAGAAGTGAAAACTGGGTCGTTCTTTTCATTCTCTTTCTGCCGATCTTGATACTCGCGTTCCAAAATTGATGCGCGGCTAGACAACAGATGGTTGGGCTTATTGGTAAACCAAACATATGATGGAAATTGCATACCGAAAGCCGATTTCACTTCCTCGAATTTGCAATCGCGAGCACGCACCATCGTCCAACGCCAATAGCCTAGGTCACGTCCTTTCAGCGAACCATAGGCCAAATCTTGAATCACCAAATAGGCACCTTTGCCGTCGCTTGCCTGCAACAGATCCTGCAAACCGTTTTTCGTCATAGTGAATCGGCTAACATACTCGTCTCTATGCGGCACACCATCTTTGTCGAAAAAGAAAACCGTACACGCATAAAACGGCAAACCACAAGAACCGGTGTAGAAAAAGAAAATCACATCATCAACGCTATTCTTATCGACATCGGCAATATAACAACTGCCACCAAAAGACCTTGATTCCGTTTCTGCTATCGACCAAGGTTTGCCGTTTTTATCCGTTCCTTTTAGTGTGAAACCGTTTTCTCCGTTTTCCGCCGTCACACCCTTCAAAACTTCGCACTTCCAAGTGTGGTCAAACTCAGCGACAAGTTTTTGAGGCAGCATTTTCGCCGACTTCACCAGGGGCGCGGGGAGGTAGTCGTCATAGTAAGCCTGCGCTGGCGCTGCCAACATTCCAACCATCATAAGGGTCGCAAACAACTTGTTTAACAACTAACTTTCCTCTAAGGGCAATATTGATTGCTTCTACAGACATCTAAATGAATTTAGGAGCCGCATCCTCTTGGCAATCCTTAAACCATGCTTCAGTAAAGCGATATAGCGATTTGTATCGGGGATAATGGATGGGTTTAAAAGGAACGGAAAAGATGAAATCCAAAAACAATTCGTTTAACCCGCTTCGCGTGATCTTCTTAGCTCTTTCGAGAATGCCACCAGCACAAATGCTGCTTATCGTGATCGGTATTGCGGTTGTTATCACCATGCTGGTAACCGGCAAGCTTTCCGAAGTCGAACGACAACACAATGTACAAGCCCAGACCCTGGATAGTGAGATGACCTATTCAGACACCGCATCCGAATCAAAGGCTCCGGTAATGTTTTCGGTTCATAAGATTCCGGAAGGAACAAAAATAGCCGACGGAATGATTGAACAAAGACGCGTCGCCGAAACAATGATATTCAACGATGCACTCACCACCAAACCAACTGCGGTTGGCAGAACGGTCAAACATATGATTCCAGCTCACAGCCAAATTCGAGAAGTTGATCTCCAATAGTCAGTTGACAGGGCGTGCGACCTTTTGGCAGAGCGCATTGCGTTCTTCAATTCGAGCCAAATAGTTGCCGCCGCAAACACGCTTGAGTAAAGCGGCAGAGGCTTGCTTTAAGACTGGATTCTTGTCCTTGTCGGATTTCTCGAACGCAGCCAGCCCCGACCGCACTTCGCATGAGAGGAGTGCTTTGCGGCGTTCCAGGAGCTTAGCCAGACACAACTCTTTCAGCAACTTATCGACTTCAGGTCCGCCATTGAAAAACACTGCACCAGCCTGTGACACTCCTGCAATCGGTGCAATGATTGTAGGCACCATTCCGGCAATGTTTAGCGTGGAGTAAGTAACCTTGCTGGCGGTTCGCTGAGTGCTCGTTTTGTTGCTGAATGCACGAAGACGATTTTTCAAATCTTGATAGATCACGTCTGTATCGAGACTGTATCCAATAAGTTGATCCGCCAACTCTTCTCTTGCAGAAAAGCCGTTGGAGATTGCAGGACCTTCCACCTGGAGCGAGTATTCCTTAGCCCGAACAAGCGAGTCTAGAATTCGGTCAGCATGTTTTCGTCCCAACTGGAGACTAAGAGTCTCAAATGACTTGTGCACTGCATTTAGTGCCGAATCGGTGCCAATCGAATCCGCCAACTCCAAGATCGCCAGGCACGCTTTTTTATGTGCATCCCAGCGTCCGATTTCGAGTTCGCATTGCCTGGTGTACGCAGACTTGACGTCATCGAATTTTTCGAGAGTTAGGTCAGCACCCTCCTTCGAATAGTCAATGCCGCTCATATCAAAAAGAAAATTGGCAAGAGTACGAGTCATACCTTTAGTGTCTTTCTCGTTGACTTTGGTATCCGGCAGCGCAACCGTATCTAGTTGCAGACGCCCAAAGTCTAACTCACTCAGGTCTTCATACAATTCTTCCGGACGAGCGCGCACTGTCAGTGCAAATCGTTGCGTTGATTGCATACTTGTGTCGGATAATGTTTTCGCATTACCAGGCACCACAAAAACGAAATTCGCCAACAACTGCGATGCCAGCGCAAACGCCGAGAATGTCCCGGCGCATTTGTTGAATTCAAAATTGAGACGGCTGAAGCGCATCTGACTTTGTGTTTAGGGCCCGTCCCTATCTTAGGACTAAACTGCCTATACGCTTCAATAGTTTAATGTGACCGAATAAAAGTCGCGATCGCGGTACACTTAGTCTCGACCGAATCGGACAAACTCATGGGCACCAACGGCAATCGCTCTTTGAAAGATGGCTTCGTTGAAGTACGCGGAGCATGTCAAAACAATCTTCGCGGCATCGACGTCGATATCCCGCGAAATCAATTTGTGGTGTTCACCGGTGTGTCTGGTTCAGGAAAATCTTCGATTGCTTTTGGAACAATCTATGCCGAAGCCCAGCGAAGATACTTCGAGTCAATTGCACCATATGCGCGTAGACTAATCGCCCAATTGCCCGCACCTAATGTTGGTGAGATTCGCGGACTTCCTCCTGCCGTTGCACTTCAGCAAAGACGCGGAGAGCCCACGGCGCGATCGTCAGTTGGAACATTGACCACTCTGTCAAACTCTTTGAGAATGCTTTTCTCTCGAGCCGGAACTTATCCGGAGGACACAGCCCAACGTCTTGACTCTGACGCATTTTCGCCAAACACACCTGCTGGAGCATGCGAAGCCTGCCACGGTATCGGCGTGGTTCATTCGGTGAGTGAGGAATCTTTGGTTCCCGATCCATCGCTGACAATTCGGGAGCGTGCGATCGCCGCGTGGCCCGGAGCATGGCAGGGGAAAAACTATCGCGATATCTTGGCGACACTCGGTTTTGACGTGGACAAGCCGTGGAGCGAGTTGCCAAAAAAAGACAGAGACTGGATTCTTTTCACTGATGAAAAGCCCGTTGTCACGGTACATGCCGAGCGAGAAGCGCATCGAATTCAGAGACCATATCAAGGAACCTACATGAGTGCGGCGAGCTATGTTCGCCACACCTTTGCCACTACAAACAGTGCCACGCTTAGAAAACGCGTTTTGCAATTCATGGAGACTTCAGACTGCACCGCTTGCAATGGCAAGCGGTTGAAAGCAGCGTCTCTTGCAGTGAGGTTTGCTGACCACGATATCGCAGAGATGGGGCAATTGCCTCTGGTTGAACTATCGCAAGTACTAAATGAGGCTCCAGAGCTCTCTACCAAACATACAAAGAAGGGCAACGAAAGTAAATCGGAAGTCGCCCGAGTTATTGCAAATGATCTTATCGATCGCATAGCCCTCCTGCTCGAACTTGGACTCGGCTATCTGTCGATGGATCGCGCCGTTCCTACTTTATCAGCCGGCGAACTTCAGCGCCTACGCCTTACCACGCAGTTGCGCTCGGGCTTGTTTGGAGTCGTCTATGTACTCGATGAACCATCTGCCGGATTGCATCCATCAGACAGCGAGGCGCTGTTGAAAATGTTGAGGCGCCTCAAAGAGTCCGGTAACTCTCTCTTTGTTGTCGAGCATGAAATGGACATAGTCAAACAGGCTGATTGGATTGTCGACATCGGGCCCGGCGCCGGAGACGGTGGCGGCACACTTCTTTATAGTGGAACAGTCGACGGGTTGGCCGAAGTGAAAAACTCAGTCACTCGTGGGTATTTGTTCGACTCAAATCGCAAACAAAACAACCAACCAAAGACACCGCGAAAACCTTCGAGTTGGATGCGTCTCGGTCGCGTCACACGACATAACTTGAAAGACCTGACGGTCGACTTTCCACTCGGCGTTTTGACCGTGGTCACGGGCGTTTCCGGCTCCGGAAAGTCAACACTTGTCAGTCAAGTTCTCTCAGAGACCATTAACGCCAAATTGGGCACTTCAGACGAAGAACAAGAAGAACCGATTGAAGACGACGAAGAATTCGATGAGCGAGATAAAATTATGGGTCGCTCTGCCACCTTAGATGGTGACGGGGTGGATAAAATCGAACGGCTTGTATGCGTCGATCAAAAGCCGATTGGAAGAACGCCGCGTTCCAATCTCGCCACATATACCGGCTTGTTCGACCACATCCGCAAACGCTTCGCAGCAGCTGACGAAGCCAAAAAGCGCGGCTACAACGCAGGCAGATTTTCCTTCAATGTCACAGGTGGAAGGTGCACCACATGTGAGGGCGAAGGTTTTGTCTCAATCGAGCTGATGTTCTTACCCAGCGTTTATGCACCATGCTCGGCTTGCAACGGCAGCCGATACAACGCAGAAACGCTTGAAGTTACATATCGAGATCGCAACATCGCAGAAATTCTAGACATGACGGTTGACACTGCCAGCGAATTTTTCAAAGACTTTGTACCAGTTGCACGCGCCCTGAAAACTCTGATCGAAGTTGGACTCGGCTATCTCAAACTCGGTCAGCCGGCGACAGAACTCTCGGGAGGCGAAGCTCAGAGAATCAAACTCGCCACCGAACTCCAGCGCGAACAGCACGGGAAAACACTCTACATTTTGGATGAGCCGACAACCGGATTGCATGCTGCCGACGTCGAAAAGTTGATGAGTCTTTTGCACGCACTGGTTGAAGCGGGCAACACAGTGATCGTCGTAGAACACGATATGGACGTCGTATCGCGCGCCGATTACATCATTGATCTCGGTCCCGGCGCCGGCAACGAGGGCGGCAAAGTGGTGGCAGCCGGTGCGCCGTCGGAGATCCTAAAATCAAAAGTCAGCCGCACCGCACCTTATCTAACTCGTGGATCTCGCGGCGCGTGATCTCGCGCTGCGAGATCACAAGAATTGTGATAGCATTCACGATTCGCAGTCCGTCCCGAGAACCAAAATGCAAAGAATGACGACAAGAGCCATCGCACCCGCGCTAAAAGCCTTGCTTGAAGGTCTTATCGACTATGCTGGGCTGTTCCCGCCAGCAGCCATATCTCTGGACACGGCTCTCAACAACTATGAAGAGTACAGAAAGTGCGATGTCTCCTGGATGCTGCGCTGGTTTGTGGTCGGCGAAGCGCAGTGCGCCAAGATCAGCAGTTCGCTTGACGGACGTCTCTCCATATTAAATGCATCTGCAACCGAAGATTCCCGAGCGGCTGTGATTGAAACAACAAGCATCGTCAACAAGTCGAAACGTCCAGTCTATTGTGAAGTCCCAATCAACAACCTCGGCATGCTTGAAGAAGTGAAGAAGTCTTCCAACTTTGCCAAGATTCGCACCGGAGGATTGAAGCCTGAGGCAATTCCATCGACGGCTGATGTAGCGGCGTTCATCAATACTTGCGCCGATCTCAAACTGGCATTTAAGGCGACTGCCGGTTTGCATCACCCGATTCGCGCCGAGTACCCGCTGACCTACGAGCCCGATGCGCCGCGCGCCGTCATGCATGGTTTTCTCAACGTGCTCATGGCGTCGATGTTTGCATGGCAGGGAGAACGCCACATAGAGCCAATTCTCGCCGAAACCGATGCACATGCATTTTACTTCGATGATCACGCCCATTGGAAGAATCAATCGATCGACAGCAATCAGATTCGCGACGGGCGCGCAAATTTTATGCACGCGATCGGTTCGTGTTCTTTCGACGAACCAGTGCACGAGTTGCAAGATTTGGGATTGCTCTAGATCATGGATGTTCATCTAATAGATGGAACCTTTGAATTGTTTCGACACTTCTATGCCGTTCCCCCAACATCTGAAGGAACAGTCGAAGAAGTAGGCGCAGTCAGAGGTGTCGTTGCCTCGGTTTTATCAATGTTGGAAAAAGGCGCCACACATTTAGGGGTCGCCACCGACAAGATCATCGAATCGTTTCGCAACGATCTTTACCCCTACTACAAGACTAGCGAGGGAATTCATCCCAAGTTGTGGTCGCAGTTTCCACTTCTGGAAGAAGCGCTCGAGGCGCTTGGCGTGAAGGTTTGGGCAATGGTGGAGTTTGAAGCTGATGACGCGCTTGCTTCAGCGGCAGCCAAAGCAGCTGAAGATGAGCGAGTCGGCAAAGTAATCATTTGCACCCCCGATAAGGATCTCGGGCAGTGCGTGGTGGGGCAGCGTGTCGTTCAGCTCGATCGTATGCGCAACATCACGCGCGATGAGGCTGGGGTGATTGAAAAGTTCGGCATAAAACCAGAGTCGATTCCGGACTATCTCGCCTTGGTCGGCGACTCCGCCGATGGGTTTCCGGGCATTCAACGCTGGGGGGCAAAGGCTGCAGCTACGGTCTTGGCGGTTTACCCGCATCTCGAAGATATCCCAAAAGACCCAAGCCAATGGAAGACAACGGTTCGCGGCAGTGCAACTCTTGCTAAAGCACTGAGGGACTCTTGGCAGGATGCACTTTTGTTTAGAACCCTGGCGACCCTGCGCAGGGACGTGGATGTCTTTGCATCTGTCGACGACCTTAAATGGAAGGGTCCGCGACTCGAATTCGAAGCCGTCAGCCAGCGCCTGAAAGCCCCGGACCTCCACCACCGTGCCGATTTAGCGACTTCATCGGCAACATCCTCCTAAAAATCTCCCTCCTTTTAGTTAGGTAGGTACAGCACAGGATTGCTGGTCTGATTCGAGAGGGAAGAAACAATGTTTGGCGCATTTATGGTTGGCACTGCAATTCTTATGCTTACGGGAGCCGTATTGAGCATCTTCAAACCGGAATAGCTCTGCCGCTTCAGAACCGAACCTTGTTTTTTTGTGTTTTTTGGTTCTTCAAGAGTTCTCGATCTCAAGAAAATAACTGGTTTTTTGACGGGCTTCCCTCACGGAAGCCCGTTTTTCTTGGCATAATGTTGCACCCGGCTACGTCTGGAGATGTCATGTCCAAGAAAGAATCGTCAGAAGTCCCATTCAATGATCTGCTCAAGCGAGTGCGCGCCGACAAGTCAAATTTGTTTGGTCAACGCTCACAAGAATCAGATGTGGAATACCTGGAAGAACGTCTCGGCATCACACTCCCAGGAAATTATGTTGCCTTCCTTAAAGAGTTTGACGGCGGGCAATTCAACTTTGCCAGAATGCATTGCATCTCCGAATCCGGAGCCGGTTGGCACGATCTCATAATTGAGCTTGAACGATTCTTTTCCAATGCTCCTTTGATGGGTGTCAGGTCGTTGCTGCCATTTGCGAGCAGTTACGCCGGTGACTTTTTCTGCTTCAACTTAGCTCAAGCCACCGAAGATGATGCGCCTATTTTGATGTACGACCATGAGGGCAGCGACGAGCAAGAATTGACTATAGAAGCGCCGAGCCTCTCGGCGTGGATCAAAGACTATTATCAAGACCTCGATAATGCGCCATTTTCGATTGAAGTCTATATTGCTTCCGACACAAATCTTGAAGAGATCAAAGACGCCTGCAAGGGCGAAACATTCCGGTTCACGGCGTTCAATGATAATGAATACCCTGTTCGCATCTTCCTTTCTGGAAGGCGCGAATTCAAGTTTCAAATTTCAATGGATGATGATTGGAAGGGTTTCAGAGAAAAAGAGTCCGCTACGATCAAAGACAATCCAAACACGAAGTACTTGAACAATCTCGCCGAGATGATTCAAAGCCTGATCGAAAAGAGTTCAGAGCCGCTTGAACTCTTCATCTTCAGCAGCGGAGAAATGAGTTCGCTTTCACCATTTAAAACAATGGTGGGAACAATCAAACTGTTCTCAGAAAGTTTGGAATTGCACGCAGGCGATCATCTCGAGATCGACGCAAAGGGCAATATTTCAAGAGTTCCACCTGCTCAACTGGAAAATCACGTCCCGCGCCCGGTAAAACCAACAGAATTGACTTGCAGCTTCTGCGGTATTGGACAAAGCGAAGTCAAAAAACTAATCGCCGGTCCCGGATGCTTCATTTGCGATCAATGTGTTGAGCTGTGCGCCGACATAATCGCAGAAGAAGCAATCGAAGAAAACTAGCAAGAAGAACTAGTCCAGTTCAGGAAGTCTGAGTGATGGATCGTTAGTGCGATCGGCTTCTTTATTGAGCCAATGGCGCATCAAGTCTGATTCGATTTCCATCAAGATTCCAGTTTCGGTCCAACCGGCAGCGCCTGAAGAAGCATTGCGAAGCAAGTCGTTAACCGACACTCCATCATTGTCGAAACCAAATTCGTCATCGTAACTGCTTTGCAGATCATCGTAGTTGGCGTGAATTTTTTCGAGAATCTTTCTTTCCTTGGAACCTTCTTTTGTATCTCTGATTGCGTCTTCCAGTTCTTGCCGATTGAGCAATCCATCGCCATCTTTATCGAGCTTAGACATATTATCTTTGACGTAAGAGTACATATCTTGGGCTTCGTGTTGAGTCGAGCCCAAGTCGGCCAGTGCCTGCAAATCTTTCTTGGTGATACCGTCATTCTCAGGACCAAACTCATCGTCAGACAAACCTTCGATGTTGTCTTGGCGTTTCTTCAAAATCTCGACAGCTTTGCGATCTTCACCGGTTAAATTCTTGTCTTCAAGGTATTTGTCCAGCTCATCAGAACTCATGTGTCCATCGCCATCAGCATCGATTTTGTCGAAATGCTTGTCGGCATAACGATTGAGATCTTCAAGGCGATTGAGATCGTTTGGACCCTTCGGAGGCTCTGCAATCGGGCCAAAATTCTCGGGCTTCGGAGCGCTGGTAAGTTTTAATGGAGATTCACTTGGATAGTCAGGTGTTGGATAAATGTCGTTGCCGTAAATGTTAGTAAATTCGATCGAAGAAGGTGGTTGTGACTCCGCATTGTCGCCAGGTCCCTTTTGAGAATCGTGAGATTTGTCTTTCATCTCGTTCCACATATTGGCGGAAAGATTGTTATGTGACGATTCGGTTGCTTGTGGCGTTCGGTCGCTCACATACGCCGCATTATCAAAACCATTGGGTGCTGCCATTTTGAAAAGATTCTCCGCTTGGGGGCTCACACATCCCTAACGACAGAGATTGCTAAATTTAGCCGAACAGCGGGCTATTTTGTGTTAAGAATCCCGGAAAGTCTCGTCCAGCCAGCCACACAACAAAGCATGGAACGATTTTATCTTTGGAGCGCAAGACTGCAGATATTTCGCAGTCTCGATTAGTAGGATGGTCGTACAGAACTGAGTTGAAATACTACTGGCATATAGACTGTATATATAGCCAGTTGGGCGTTTCAGAAAACTTGATCTAAGTGCATAATTAGAAGCTGCGAGGCTGGCCGAAATGTTTGTAGAATCATCCGCTCAAAAATTACATAGCGCCGAGGAATCAAAACTTGCGTGTGTTTTGAGTTGTGCAAAGCCATTTCTCAAATGGGTTGGTGGCAAGACACAATTGATCGATCAACTCGAGTCGAATGTGTCTCCCAAGTTGAAAAATGGCGAGATTGAGCGTTACATCGAACCATTTGTAGGAGGCGGATCATTCTTTCTGCATATCGCTCAAAACTACCCAGTTAAAAACTTGGTCATTGCCGATAGCAATCGCGATCTCATTCTTGCATATCAAACTGTCAGAGAGCGAGTCGATCCTCTGGTCATCGCACTTAGCGATATCCAAACGGAATATCTTTCATTGCGAGATAAACAACGACAAGAGTATTACTACAGTGTAAGAAGCGAATTCAATCAAAACAGAACATGCATAGATGCAAGTTCACTCTCGAATGATTGGATCATACGAACTGCACAACTAATTTTCCTCAACAAGACTTGCTTCAATGGGCTATTCAGAGTAAACGCATCCGGTCAATTCAACGTCGCATTCGGACGCTATGAAAACCCGCGAATTTGTGATGCGAGCAATCTGATAGCCGTGTCTAAAATTCTGGCACGGACGCATATCTTATTGGGCGATTTCACTTGCGTGCGCGAACTGCTCGATTCAAACACATTCATGTACCTCGATCCTCCATACAGACCCCTCACTCCGACTTCCAATTTCACAGCGTACTCGTCATGCACGTTTACCCACGACGATCAGCAACGATTGGCGGAGTTTTGTAAATATGCCACTTCGCATGGCACGGATCTCATGATTAGTAACTCAGATCCCGACAATATCGATTGTACGGATACATATTTCCGCGACAACTACCCCGACTACCGAATAACACGAGCATTTGCAAATAGGATGGTGAATTGCAAGGCTGACAGGCGAGGCAAGATCTCCGAACTAATAATTATGAATTACCCGCGAAAATCAATGGAACCTGACAAAACACCATCGATGCCAAAATCCGCACCGGCTCGACGCAATGGTGCGGCTCTTGGAGCCTTCAAGCTGCTATACGATTGTGCGCAGAAGAAGGTACCATTTAGTTTGGACGACCTCGGAAAAGCCACTGGTTGGAAGGCACAGACCGCACGTACATATGTGTCCAAGAAATGGAAAAACTATCTCGAGCCTGTCGATGGCAAACGATCGAGTTACTTCAACGTTGCTCAATCCTTTCTGAAGCTTGATGAAGAGACTTTCTTGGCCGAATTCTCTCAAGTTTTGGCTAATACAGCAGCGTCGCAACCACAAAACATCGAAGATGCAAAAAGACACGCACTGATTGCGCTGAGCAACTATGCCAGTATGTTGAGCGAGTCACGTAATCTTACCGCTGAAGAACAGATTCGCACACTTATTGCACAAGTAGAATGCGTGTAGCAGACGATAACCCAACTGTACTGGAGAGAAATTATGGCGGGCAAGGCAACGGCATATCGAGCTGGTGACAGGCTCGCAAAACAGGTTGTCGAAGTCGCTCGGCAGTTGGAACTTCATGCACGTGAGCAATTCAAGTGCGGAAGACGAATCTGGGGAGCAGAGCGAAGAATTGATGTTATTGTCACAGAACCGAACTCACGAAAACGCCTCGGAATTGAGTGTAAAGCGCAGGACAGTAAGGGGACTGCAGAAGAGAAAATCGTTGCCACCATGCAAGACATGAACGCGTGGCCAATAGCCGGGCTACTGGTTTTCAGCGGGGAAGGATTTAGCGACAAAATGCGTTCATTTATGATTGCATCCGGGAAGGCTGTCGAACTTGAGGATCTTGAATCGTGGCTTCGACTATTCTTTGGACTTGAACTCTAATCGACTGTTTCTCGAAAAGTCTCGTCCAACCAGTCGATACAGAGTTTGACTGCCTGATCTTCAGATTTTGGTTTGAACGAATGATCGCCTGCAACAATGACAGATTTAAAAGGAACGGTTATGTCCTTTTGAACATCCGAAAGGAGCGTTAACGGGCACAGTTTGTCTTTGTCACCAGTGATGAATAGCATCGGTGCCTTGATTTTGGAGAGATGCGACCAATCTCGCGGCTTTGAAGTTTTGCTCATTCCTTCAAGCGGCATTCCATAAAATACGAGTCCTCTTATATCAGTGCGTTCAGCCGCGACGTACGAGCCTACGCGGGCCCCAAAAGACTTTCCTATAAGTATTGGTTGCTTGCCGAATTGCTGCATATATTCAATTGCAGAAACCATCTCTGGTTTTTCATTGACACCATTGCGCGATGGTGCAGGTTTAACTCCGAGATATCCGAAGTTGTATCGAAGAACGATGAAGCCGAGTGCGGACAGTTGGGTAGCGGTTTTCACCAGGATTGGAGCATCCATTCCACGTCCGGCACCGTGACTAATTACGATGGTTCCTCTACTGCCGGCACCGCATATAATGCCGCGCAGTCCGTTGCCGAATTCTACTTTTTTCTCTTCCATATGTTGTGCTGGCAACGTGACTATAGGAACTCTCGTTTTGAGTCTATAAAGTATAGCCCCTGCCGACTTCAACAAGTAACCTGATTGTCAGAAAGGCAGAACCATCGGCATTTCCAGGGGTTTAAAGGTCGAATTGTTGCGAAGTGCTTCGACTCCTACTCCACAACCCTCGCGCGAAATTCGACTGGCGTATAAGATGGAAATTGCGGGGAGACATAGTTGCGTACACACGGGCGTATTTGCGTCCTTGAGTCAGCACGTTTTAAGCCGATCTTGTGTTATCTGCCGTCGTTCGGCATAACACGAGAGGCTTGCTTTGATTCGGCTCAATAGAGGATGCACGCTTGGTGAAACTATCATCATGACCACGTCATGAGGGAGGGATTTGATGGGTTGGTTTGCCAGATTTCAAAATCAAAAAGGTGATGATTCAGGATTCAACGATCAACTGGACGAGTCCGAACTTGCTGTCATAGACGGCTTAACCATTACTGAACCGGTATTCAGTGGCAACTTATCGGTATTCTTCATCCGCAGCAAAGACTGTGACGAAAAGACTGATTTTCTGACTCTTGATGAAGCACTCGCGAAAAATCTCGTGATCGTGACGGAAACCAGCAACGTAAGTGAATTGCGCATAAAGAATGTTGGACCGGAAGTTGTGTTCATTCAATCGGGCGACATCGTGATGGGCGGGAAACAAGATAGAACAATGCAATTCGACATGATACTGCCTGGCAAATCTGCGGAGTTTCCAATCAAGTCGTTTTGCGTTGAAAGCGGTAGATGGAGACAGCGCGGAAAAGAGTGCATGGACAAGTTCAGCACCTCTGACTATTACCTGTCGAGCAAGAAGCTGAGAATGTCGGCAAAGTACGAGGGCAATCAACAAGAAGTTTGGACTGAAGTGGCGCAATTTCAAAACAGAATGGCACTCAATGCGAGCGTTCCTTTGTCTCAAGTACAGGGTGAATCAGCCACAAGCTTGAATCTGACAATGAGCACGCCGACGGTCCAGGACTCGACTAAGAGCTATGTTTCTGATCTTTCAAAAGCACCTGATCAATACACTGATGTTATCGGTCTTGCCTTTGCAATCAATGGAAAGTTGAACACCATCGATGTCTACTCATCGAACGCACTCTTCAAAAAGATGTGGTCGAAACTGCTACAAGCTGCCTCGATGGAAGCATTTGCCGAGAGCAATTCCAAAGAATTCTCGCAAGCGACAACCGACCAGGTGCGCGCTTGCATGAGAGATGCGCACACCGCACGTCCTCAGCATCGCGCGACTTCAGGAAGATGCAGAATGCGCATGCAAGAGACGAAATCAAATGTCCTGTTCGAAACAAGAGATCTGACCAATGGAGACAAGTGGGTTCATCGAAACTACGTAACCAAATAGGTTTCGACGGAAAGGACTCTCAGCGTGTTGATTGGGAGCTTAATTACGCCAAGAGCGCGCCGGGTGCTCTTGATGTAACCGAGCCGCAATCAACCGCTGGGGCATGTCCTTACTGGCAATGCCGAAAGAACCGTCGGATACGCCAACCACCATTTAACGAGCTGCCACAAGTACGCCACAAGTTCACCCAACCTCCGCCACATCGCCTCCGTAAAGTCTGCTGTGTGGAAGCCAAACAGGGAATGGTGAAACAAATGGCAAATCATCTTGAGTCAAATCAAAAGTTAGAGAAGTGGACAGTTCCACCCGTTGGCGAACAGCTCAATTTAGTGAGCTTAGCAAGCGCGGTCAAAGCTGACCCCCGCGAATCGCTCAAAGCAATAGGTATGCCTCAACCACTAGAGCCCAAGGCAATGGTGCTGGAGTCTCCATATCCTCGCGAAAGTACAGCGATTTGCCGCGCCCCTCAGAACCTTTACCAACCAGGCGATCGTGCAACAAAGGCAGCTCCAACTGGTCGTTTAGATAACACTCCACGTGCAGAGGCTTGGAGAAAAGATGCCGCTGAGCAGGCGAAGCGTCCAGTTACTCCTGACACCGAAGGCAAGTACGAAGTTCAGAAGGGTGACAGTTTGTGGGGAATTACCAAACGCCTGATGGAGTCTGAAGGTCAGAAGAAAAGCACACCAGAACAATTCAACAAGAAACTTAAGGAGTTGATTGACCTAAACAAAGATCGATATCCGACACTGGAATGCAACCCGGGTCTAATAAAGCCAGGAATGAAGCTCAAGCTAAAACCAGACACGTCCGAACAGCTAAAAAAACCAGAGGTCAAAGTCGAACAGCCGAAACCACAAGTACATGTCGAACAACCGAAAAGAGCAGAAGCCAAAGTCGAACAAGCGAAACCACAAGTCGCGGTCGAACAGCCGAAACCACAGATGAAAGTCGAACAAGTGAAACCACAAGTCGCGGTCGAACAGCCGAAACCACAGATCAAAGTCGAACAAGTGAAACCACAAGTCGCGGTCGAACAGCCGAAACCACAGATCAAAGTCGAACAAGTGAAACCACAAGTCGCGGTCGAACAGCCGAAACCACAGATGAAAGTCGAACAAGCAAATCAGCACAAAGTCGAACTTTCATTACCGCAAGTTCAAGCCGACCAAGTGGTACCACTCCACACAAGGCAGGAACTACAGGACATGATTGAGCGACTGATTAATCCATACTACGTGTCACCTCTGTCAAAGGTTGACCGACATGACCCCGGCATGGGTTCAGGTCCAGACCTGTCAACCAGAATGTCCACTACGCCTTGGTCTTCCGAGTTTCTCGGCACAGGCAAAGTGACACTTAGTGAAACTCTAGAACGATTTAAACTCGAAGAAGACCTTCGCCAAATGAACTTTAACGACGCACGCAACGAAGATGAGGCTAACAGCAAGGCTAAGCACTTGAAGGACTACGACATGTTTACGGATCAAATGTACTTTATGTACTAGCTCAGTCTTCAATGAGTTTCGGATCTTGTCGAGGGCATAAGATCCACATATTCAGAGCGCTTTTTCTTTCCCTGGCGCTCTGAATTACTATTGCAGTACAACTTGAACACAGAAACCGTCGAACTAGCGGAGATTACTATTTCTTGGTTTGAATAGTCAGTTGATTTCTAATACCAACAATAATCCGTGCTCGCTGCCCAATCTGCGTCGTCAGCCACAGGTCCGCCACAACTTAACCCACATTCAAACCCACACCTCCTATAGAGTAATGGCATTCGGGAACGGCAAAGGGAGAGAGACCAGGATGAGCATAGAAAAAGAGGTTGAGTTCACCAAGGCTGTATCGGGGGCGATGCTACGTGCCTGGGCTGACCTTGCTATGGCACCCTGGTCGATGCCGTCCGAAGGAGAACGTCGCGAAAGACAAAACGGCAAACAACCGGATTCGGGTATGGGAGCGTTTCTTTCCCCACTCGAAGCCGGAGTCGGAGCGATTGGAAAGTTAGCCTGGAAAGCCATGGAGGATGATATCAATCGGGTACTGAACCAAACTGATATCTATAAATGAACATCAAACGTTCTAACAAAATCCGAAAACCCTCACAGGCGCCCAAATTTTTCAATCATCGCCACAATTTTTGAACTTTTCAGGAGCAACGCTCCTAAAAGTGTCGGATTGGCGCGTAGCAGACTCGGCAATGGAAATTGCCAAACACCTTACTAAGCGGCAATCGAGCATCTCAGCCACCTGAACAAGTATCAGTCGGGCGCTGGAGCTCATCTTTTGGAGTACATGAAATGTCAGACCAAGCAACACTCAACGACAGAATCGAAAACAAGAGTACAGACAGCAAATCCGACAATACCAACGTTGCTCTTCCTGATATGGAGAGCTTCGTCAATGGCATGAAGAATGCT
Organism: uncultured Candidatus Obscuribacterales bacterium; assembly: GCA_964503045.1. Classification (GTDB taxonomy): domain Bacteria; phylum Cyanobacteriota; class Vampirovibrionia; order Obscuribacterales; family Obscuribacteraceae; genus CAYZJR01. The sequence continues at coordinate 115,840 of CAZCZI010000014.1, read as the reverse complement.
TGGAACGATATTAAAGATGGAAAGATGCCCAGTGGCGTGACCAAAGACTTCGGCAAGCCGCTTATCTGGGGAGACAGCGGAGGCGATGATGAAGTAGTTGCGAAGCGCGTTGAACGCAACGGTCAATCGGGCGACCAACAGCCTGCACTGGGCGAACAGCAGCCTGGTGACAAGCCGGCCGATGCCAAGCCGGCGGTTCCGACCGGTGAAGTTCAACCAGACGCGCCTACTGATGCCAAGCCAGCAGTACCTACCGGTGAAGTTCAACCTGGTGACAAACCAGCTGATGCCAAGCCAGCCGATGCCGGCGCAGAGCCGAAGTTCGAAGGCGATCCAAAGGCGAAGGTTGACGCCGGTGATGATGAAGACGACAAGCTCACCAAGACACACAAACAGCCTGATGGAACCTACGTCAACGAATACGAAAGCGGCAAGGTTCAGCACTATAACCCGAGAACCGGCGACATTACTTCTGTAATTCCTGGCGAAAGTGGTCCTACAGTTATTGAAAGCAGAGGCGATGGAACAGTCGTTCAGACCGATCCGGATGGCGCCGTTACAACAACCAAAGACAACATCATCACTCGTAAAGAAGGCAACACGACCATCACCGTAGACACCGAAACAGGTATGGTTGTCACTAATGAAAACGGACAAGTGACCAAAACCGAAAGAATGAAAGATGGCTACGGCACAACTCTTCCTAACGGCGACAAGCGTTTTGACACCGACGACAATAAGACTTTGATTCAACACAAAGATGGCAGCTTTGATTACATCACACCGGAAGGCAAGCGCCATTACACCAAAAATGGCGAAGTCGAAGTGACCAAAGTTGACAACGAAGGTAGCGTCGTTACTTCTTACGAAGATGGCAGCTCAGTTACAGTGAAGCAAGATCATTCAGTAATAATCGACGACGGACAAGGCCACAAGGTCACCAAGACTCCGAACGGCGTACTCATTGATGAATTCAAAGATGGAAGAAAAGTGAGCACATTCCAAAATGGTTCGAAGCTGACCGAAAAGGACGGCAAGAGAGTCTTCACAGATAAAGATGGAAACTCTAGAGAACTTGATGAAGATGAGGAAGTTCGCGCCAGGTACTAAATCTAATACCAAGATTTAAACCATAAGTCATAGTGAGAGACCGAACGAGCAGGAAGCGAGAAATCGCTTCCTGAACGAGTTTCGAAGACTGTGCTGCAGGGAAGAAATTCATCCAAGCTCATTTGGTTCCACCCAACAGCTTCGTCAATTCTTCTTTTTCTGTGGTCGAGAGTTTCTTGTTGTCGTTGATCATTGTTTGCGCTGTGGCACCACTTGAGTCTTTTGCCTTGGTATCGGCTCCGTTTTCAATCAGATACCGAATCACCGGTAAACTCGCAAACATACAAGCATAGTGCAGCGGCGTCCGGCTTCCTACGGTGTAATTGTACTTGCATGAGGAATTCGCCGATTCAGCCTTTTCCGAATCAATTGCCACCAACTGTTTGTTTAAATCAGCACCCGCCTTATGCAAAACCTTCACGGCATCCAAGGAATCATGTTGCGCGGCTTGAAAAATCGCTGTCTTGCCAATATCGTTTTCTTCCTTCACATCGACACCACCCTTCAGCAAAACATTTATGGCATCCGGATTGAGGACTGATGAAAAAAGTAAACTCTCACGCCCGCCATCCAATGGTGCTCCTTTTGCAATCAGCCATTCGATAGCAGAGATGTCTGAGTTGTTGAGTATGCAAAAACGCAAACCATCTGAAAGATCATTTTTTGATAGTTCGACACCGCTCAGAGCTTTCTCGAGTTCAGCTCCAGTAACTTTCGGGCGAATGCATGGTTTGTAAATCGGACGCTTGAGTGTGTCTTCTACATCGGACTTGGAATAACTACTCAAATAAGCAACTGAAATCGCCTCAATTGCGTTCTTCGCACATTCATTAGCACGCTCGCTATTTTTCAATCGCCCGTTGTAAACGCGCGCGAGTGCAACTACTGCACGACCTTTCAACAACATATACTCTTTGAATTTGACTTTATTCCAGAGCTCTTGATTGGACCAACTTTCCATGAAGTCACTCAGAACCGGATCGTATTCCACAACTTTATTCTTTGAACCCGGCATAAAGAGACTCGGTGCAAGCGATGCTTGCATCTCAGCAAGCGACTGCTTTCTATAATGCATGTATCGAATTGTGCCGGAACAATCGGTGCTCTCGTCTCCAAACAGTTGCGACAAAAGAGTGGTGAACTCTTTCACTTCTCTTATCTTTTCCACATCAAGACTGGGGTACGGCTCCACATTCATGAAGCTATCTCGTCGTGAGCCCCAATGAGAATCAAAGGCTGTGAAAGCCGATTCCGGATACTCGCGGAAAACACAGTTGGGAATTTCAGGACCGCGATCGCCATCAGTGATAAATCGCAAATGCGTCAGCAACGTCGTCATGTCTTTGTAGTGATACTTCGTATTCTGGCTGATCTCATCTAATGCAGATTCATCAGGCACAGTGCGAATCGCCGAGTTCATTAGCTGATCGACAAGAGCACTCTTGTTGGGAACTTTGACCTTATTGGAGAAGTAGAGATAGGCACGAAACACTTTCGAGGTAGGCGTGTTCAATGCACGCAGTTTCGTGTCGGCAAGAGCTGGATTTTTCTCTACAAGCTTGAGCGCAGCGGCGATTTGTTTATCCTTATCTTGAGCAGAAGGCGCAGCACTTGATGGCTGCGAACACACGCAGCTTGCAACGATGAGCAGTGAAAGCGCCAAACAAACAGGTTTGATCGATAGCGGCATAATCCGGTCCTCTGTGCCTCATTCAAAATTGTAGAGGCCAAATGTAAGAGCCAGGTTAGCCTCCATGCAGTCAAGGTAATTTGTCCGTATGTATTCAAGAGGGTTGAATAGAGAATACTTGATCAAAGTGGTATTGTTTGTCGACTTGTTAGAACAATATGATTCAACCCCTTCTAAATCTGTACAAACCGGCTGCTCCAGTCGAGCGCCTGCCTTCCGACAGAATTGATGAAAAATACAAACGCTACAGGGCGCAGGTGCTCACTACGATCTTCGCAGGCTACGCCGGTTATTATCTTGTTCGCACAAACATAAACATCGCAAAACCATTTCTCATCAATGACCTCAAACTGACAACAGGCGATGTGGGACTTCTTGCATCAGCGCTCACAATCGCGTACGGATTGAGCAAGTTCGTGATGGGCAACGTATCCGATCGTTCGAACCCGCGATACTTCCTTGCTACTGGTCTTATTCTCTCAGCGATTGCAAATATCGCGTTCGGATTCGTACCCGGACTTTTTCTGATGACTTGCGTCTGGTTTCTCAACGGTTGGTTTCAGGGAATGGGATGGCCGCCGTGTGGGCGTACTATGGTGCATTGGTTTTCTGACGGTGAGCGCGGCACGAAAATGGCTCTGTGGAATGTCGCGCACAATGTCGGCGGCATGTTGGCACCATTGATTGCGGGCTACGCAATTGTGATTCCAATCATTGGTATTGGAAGTACATGGCGAAGTGCTTTCATTGTTCCTGCGATTCTTTCGTTCTTAATCGGAATAGCTGTCGTGATCTTCATGCGCGACACACCCCAGTCCGTTGGATTGCCACCAATCGAAGAACACAGAAACGATTATCCACCAGTGTCTGCAGCAGTGGATGATCGAGAAAGGGAATTGTCTGGAAGCGAAATTCTATTCAAGTATGTTTTGAATAACAAGTTCTTGTGGATCTTTTCGTTGACCAACGTGCTCGTATACATAGTGCGTTATGGCGTGGTGAATTGGGCTCCGACTTATCTCACTGAGGTCAAGCACTACACCATTGAACATTCCGCGTGGCAGTCTTCTATCTACGAAGTGGCTGGAATTCCAGGGATGCTTTTCAGCGGTTGGGCAAGCGACAGATTTTTCCATGGGCGTCGCTCGCCGGTGATGGTGTTTTTTATGCTTTTTGTGATCGGCGCAATCGTAGTCTACTGGCTAAATCCGCCCGGCAACTACACAATCGATTCAATCGCATTGATTGCAATTGGCTTTCTGATATACGGCCCGGTAATGCTAATCGGAATTGCAGCCGTTGACCTCGTCCCTAAAAAGGCTGCAGGAACTGCGGCTGGACTGACTGGTTTGTTCGGATACGTTGGCGCAACAGCTGCCGAGCTGGGAATTGGAAAGCTGGTGCAGCACTATGGTTGGAACGCCGGATTCACAGCAATCATCGCATCTGCCGCATTGTCAATGTTCTTGCTTTTGCTAACCTGGAACGTACACGATCGCCGCAAGGCACATTGATTTCATTGATTTCCAACATCTTCTATTCGATTCGAAATGTGGTGCGACCGACTTTGATCACATCACGTGGTGACAGCTGACTAGGTGCCGTGATCAACTTATCATTCAAAGTCGTACCATTGCTGCTCATGAGATCTTCAAGCCACCAAGAACCCTCTTGCCAGTAGATTTTGGCATGCTCAGCGGAAGTATACCCGTCTTCAGGAACAACAATTTGATTATCAGGCGAGCGTCCGATAGTGACGGATGTACTGTCTAAGGTGTACACCTCGTTAGTGTTCAGATTTACAAGTTTAGGAAGTCTAGTCACGAGGAGATCTCACATACTTGTCTAGCAATTCGGAGGTTCAACTAATTGTAGACGGGCGGGTAGCCTACTGCCAATAAGAATCTTTGTCTCCCGGACCAAATGTCGGTCTCTTTCTCTTACCCGTGCCGTTTGACTGCACTTGCAAGGTGCCTTGTTGTCCACCCTTTCCATCTGTTGATTGTGAAGCAGTGGCGTTCAGATTTGGATCTGCCGACCCGATTCCTGTCGCCGTAGACTGACCGTCTTGACCACGGCCGGTATCGCCGCTTGACTGTGGTGAAATGGTTGGACGTGGGATCAAAATCAACATTGAAAGAAGAGCAAGAACAGCTGTCGCAGCAACGATGGAAAGTACAAAAATCTGCTTCTTTCTCTTAATTCCAACAGGGCAACCCCGCGTCATGTACATGCCATCAGGGCGCTTGTAAAAGGTTGGCTTTTCCTTGTTTTCGCGAGTATAAACAAGCGCCTCAGCTTCTGATTGCTCTAAGCCATTTAAGTTGTAGATTGGCGTACGACACTCCTCGCAATAGCGAAACCTTTCGGTAGGTTCCGCATCTTCCCAGCGATAGGGGCACGCCTGAGCCATCTTCTTACAGTCGATTGGTGGAATCTCAGGGAGAGGATTTTTTGCGCGTTTTGCTTCTTGCTGTGCTGCAATTTCTTCCTTTCTGATCTCGAACTTCATTCGTGTTTCTGCTAGAACACTGTGGTCCAGCATGGTTTTCGCCACAAAATTTTGCCGTCGTCCAACAGCACCTTGCTTCTTTTGCCCTTTGGTCTTGGTTGTCTGGTCCCGGATCTGATCGAGGTTTGGAAAATCAATCTCTAACAAAGTTCTGCTTACTTTGCGCAACGGTTTTGGTTTTTCGATTGCAGGAAGAGGTTCCTCCAAAAGTGTCTTCGCAACTTCAGTGCATTTTTTCGGTGCCGGGTTGACATCAAGCAAAGTTCGAAGCTTTTTCAGCTCGGGAGAGTCACCCACAAGCAGTGTTTTAGCAACTTTGCGAGGTTTGGGAGTTTCTGATTGAGGGACGTCCCCAGAAACATCCGATTTGCTCTTTTCTTGATCGCTTGAGTCTTGAGTCATTCTTTCGCTCTGGGAACCACATAAGTGAAGGGAACGACGTGTTTGGACGACAAGCTAACACCGTTCTTGCCATAGTATGCGCCTATGATGAACGGCGGAGTGATCAGTACAGTGGTTGTTACTGATACTTCGCCTTCTACAGAACCACCCTGATCTGGTGGTGGAACGTCGACAAGCTGCTCTGTGACGGCAGGTTGGTCGCTCACTTGAGCCGGCAATTTTGTTGGTTGATGCAACTTAATCACTGACACTGCAATGTCGAATCCTGATTGCCCAGCAGAAAGTTTGTTGGTGCTGGGTGCGTTGGATGTCGATGGCGGACCTGCTGCAACCGCTTCGGCTGCTAGTCTGCAAACCGCATCATTTGCCGATGCGCCCATGCCAATGAAGGCTAGATCGATAACAGCAAGAAATACAGGAACGCAGACTATCAGACCAGCTGCCAGCTCAATCATACTGTGCCCGACTTGTTGCCGCACCTATAAGAAGCTCCTGTTATTCATTGACGAAGAAAGTAAGAGTCGCACTTTTGGGATCGCGCGAGAGATTTTCCCAATGTGCAGAGCTTGAAACCGTTAGTGCAACCGGTGCGTTGAATCCAGTAATTCCACCACCACCACCAAACAACGGTGAAATAGCGCATGTGCAATCGAGATGAAGCGAGTACACACATGGAGCGAGATTACCGTCAGGAAGCCACTCGGGTGGAATCACATCGCCTTGTTTAACGATCAATTCCTTCTTGCCTCCAGTGGCTGTTGTTATTACAAGCACCAATTTTGTGTCTTTGATTTCTGAACCACAAGAAGCGATCGATGCTTTCCACCTCCCATCGTTGTTGAGTGTGTTATACGCTGCGGTGCGAGTTTCGCTGTGCGACAATCTTGTCACCAGCTCCGTAATGATGCCCTGACAAAAGCCGTATCTAATTGGAATGAGTGAAACGCTCAATAGTGGTATCAAGATCAGACAAACCAAAATAGCGATCGCGGCACCGAATTCAGTGATGTTCTGCCCGGAGTTATTGCGTAATCTATTATTACGCCGTTTTACTTTTAACTCAGTCTTGATTTGAGCCACCTGCAGTTATCGCCGTGCCTACTGCCATCATTGTGTCGCCGGCTTGCGGCCCGAGTCCGTTTTCCACACGCAGGTCTAGAATCACTTTAGTGGCCGTCGGAATTGGTGCGTCGTCAACTTCGCGGTAGTTGTCCTGAAGAATAATTCTCGCCGGTGCAACTTCGGATAAGATCGGCGCCGGCAAGCTGGCCATAAAGAATTGCAGATCAGAATCGTCATCTTTTAGCGGCTCATTTTTGTTGCCTTTGTAGAGGCTTATTCTGTTGTACACAACAGTGTTGCCTTGATCACGATCGTCCTGTTTGAGCTTATCGAATTTGTCGAACTCGTAGACATTGCTCTCGACACCATCAATGCGGCCAAGCCCAACGCCTATCACTCTGGGAGTTCTAACTTTCATCCATGGCAGTGTCATTGCGTAAGTTCCTTTGATGGAGTCGAACTTTGCACGCATTGCATTCACTGCTTCAATTTCCGCTGAGTTGCGCATCTTCTGCCGTTCATTCTCTAAATCGAGCGCTGATTGTCGAGCTTCTTCCAAAAGTTGATCGGCAACTTTTTCAACTACAGGAAAAGTTTTCTTGACGGTTTTGTAGTCTTCACGTGATGAATAAACAAGTTGCCGGCAGCGAGCAATCATGTTGTTCATCTGGCCGATTCGATTGCGTTCGTTCAATTTCTTTGCGCCGGTAAGAGCAATCTCGTCGGCTGATGTTTGTAGTCGGTTGTGAGCGAAATAGAGTCCACAAAATGAAAACGCGACCACCAGACACAACGCTACGATCGCCAAAACAACGCAAGTGAGAATCAAGAGATTGCCACGATTATTTCGTATAGTCTTTGTTTTCGTCACTTTGTCGTCGTCTGTACGAATCATAATTTCCTAGTAGTAACACAAGATGGTAGATGGTCCGTCTTTGTCCTCAGTCTCAATAGAAAAGCTCAAAATAGAATCGTCTTGTTCTTCCTCTTTTGCTTTAGAGGGGACACAATTCAAACTGCCCATAGCATCAACCACTCCATCATACGATTCTTTCGGAACTTTAAACGATAGAATTTGCACTCGCTTGATGTAAGCATCCAGTGAGATTCTGAGAATTGCATTGGCAATCGCTTTTTCGGTTTCTGGGGAGGTTCCTTTCTTATTAAAAACCTGAATCTTCGTGATTTTTCCGGCAGGAATACCGAGATCATTCTTGCGCTCAAGTCCAATTGCCTTCCCGTCGTTAAACCACAAAAGCTCGTAATCTGTCTTTTTTTCAGGCTCGACTTCTGCGTAATAGTCAATGGTTATTTTCGCAACCTTATCCAGGCTAGTGCCCGCATAGGTAAACTGACGTTGTAATTTCTCCACTTGCATTCTTACGATCCAATCATCGTCGTCGGCAAGCGCCGATGCGCTTAGCGCCATGGTTACAATCGTAGAAAGTAGTATTGCGCGAATCTTCACTTCACTGTGGCCTCCGCAGCTTTGCATGCTTTTTCTGCATCGGGCATTCCCCATCCAAAGTTAGGATTCCAACCACCCTTGGGCGAATTATCGCAACTGTCGCGCAAGATTTTCTCAACTTCTGTGTTTTTGAGCTTAGGGTTAATTGTCCAAATCAGCGAAGCCACTCCGGCGACAATTGGTGTGGCCAATGAAGTTCCCCACACGGTGCCGGAGGTGCCATCAGGATTGCAAATTTGTATAGCTGTTCCAGGAGCCGTAAAATCTATGTAGTTGCCGACCGCCGTATCACCTCTGAGCGTCATCGTATCTTTTTGATCCAATGCGTTCACCGAAAGGAAGTATGGCGGGTTGCCTATCGACAGCTTCTCATTGTTGTTGCCGGCTGCGATGAATATCAGTCCATTTTTTCTGTAGTACCAGTCTTTGAAAAACTCGTGCAGGATTCTATCCTTCTCTGGATCTTCGTAAGGGCCGAAGCTGATATTGATTATGCGAGTGTTTAGACAGTCATACATCACACACATAGCTTTTATCAATGAGTAACTGTCACTACTGACCATGCCTGGAGGCCCAGCGGCTATTTTTACTGACCAAATTGGAACTTGCGGATTGACTCCTGCTGCAGCCTTTCCATTGTAGGGTGATCCATTGATTACAGAGGCTACCCAAGTGCCATGCCCGTCTGCATCCTTGATTCCATAGGTAAGAGTCTTGATGGCGTTGCCAAAGCTGATGATGTCTTTTTCTCGTTCTTCGATATCGATATCTTCGCCCATAATTAGAGCAAATTGAAGACTCTTATTGCTTTTTTGTTGTACGGTGCAGTCCGCACCCCACCCACTAACCCACGATTCGGGACCCTCAACACCAGTGTCGAAGATTGCAACCGGCTCTGGGAAGTGATTGTACTTAGGAAATAGGTCCCAGCACTGATGAACATGCATTCGGCCCAGATGCCATGCCCTCGAGAAAGTCGGTTCACTTGTGGGAATGAACCTAGCCTTGCCCTTTCGGTTGAAGTCTACGAATTTGAAATTTTTAGTGTCTTGCGCCAAGGTGCGCTGTAGTTTTACGACCATCCCAGGTTGAGCTTTGACAAGAATCACAGCTAAACTTCCTGCTCCAAGCCCGCCCACAATCTCGCCTTGAGCGTTCTCGACAGACTGTTTGATGTCTTCTATCTTTGCTCCTTTAGCAGGCATCACCAGTAGCAGATCTTCCCTTGCAATGGGAGTGTGCTTTACGGCTGACTTGGGTTTAGGCTCTGAACCTGCATTTTCTGCAGCTTTCTTTTGTTGTTGCTGCTGGATTAGCGCCTGCAGTTCTTGCTGTCTTTGCTGATCTGCATTTTGTTGCAGCCGCTGCATGTGAGTCTGCACGTACTTTTGATAACGCAGATATTGATCTCTTTTTTGAACAAACTGTTCTTGCGTGAGCGGCTGGTCGGCAAAAGCCTTGAGATTCAAACAACTTATCGTCATTGCAACAGCTAAGGTCGAAGCGAGACAAACTTTAATTTTCAAGCTTCGTTCTTCGTTTTTTAACATCGATTTGACTCGCTCCACTTGTCTGTATCCAAACCACTATTTTTTTCCGAGTGTGTCTTCGGCCAACTTGCATGCTCTTTCCGCGTTCGGCATGCCCCATCCGAAGCTCGGCTTCCAGCCACCAGGTGGCGAGTTCTCACAACTATCTCGCAAGATTTTCAGAAGCAAACACTACTCTAGTACGCAGAATTTGCCCACTGGTCTTTGTCATTGATTGCTCCTGCGGTTCGTCATTAGATCTCTACTGTGCTACCACGCTGATTTAGCAGGGGCAGAAAACAATGCCCTGCAATTCTACTTGGAAATCGCCAGAATAGCCAGCCAGTAGCCCCTTACGGGTGAATCCGCGACTGCATGGAGTAGGTAAGACACAGGCTAGCATTCAATTTCAGGGGTGCATTGTAGAATTTATGGCGGGTCGAGGGTTCATTCAACAACCTAATCAAAATCGAAGGACATCATGACAACGAAAAGGCGGCGCTTTACGCTACTGGTATTACTTGCGGTATCACTTTCGTGCGCAATGTCGTCTCCAAGTTATGGTGCAAAGCAAAAACAACCGCAACAACGACAAATGATGAAAATCGGCGACGAAATCGTTACTGATGAAGTCGGCAAGTCATTTGTTCGCGCCCAACAATTGATCGGCAGCAAGGACTATCAGCAAGCAGAAAGCATCCTGGCTACGATTGCGCAACAGTCTCCTAAATCCTCTTTTATTCAATTCAAATACGGATTCGTTCTGCTCAAGCTTAGGAAATTCCAAGATGCTCTTTCACAGGCAAAGAAGTGCGTGGAGATTGCTCCCAACTTTGCGGGCGGTTGGTCTCTACTAGGCGAAGCTTCAATGGAGCTAAACCTCGATGATCAAGCAAAGGAGGCTTACAAAAAAGCTCTTGCAATTGAACCAAATGGTGAAAACGCAGACATTATCAAAGACAACCTCAAAGATTTAGAAAACCCGCAAGCACAGCAGCCAGCACCAGAAACAGTGGCAGCAAATGAGGAGATAAACAATCAGAACCGGATCGCTTTGAAGTTGAATCGTGCGCTCTCCCTATGCGACAGCGCGGCGGCACATGGGGCACAAAAACAGTTCGACAAGGGCATTATGGAATGCCGCGAAGCGATTAAAATCGCGCCGGATTCCGACCAGATCAAAGAGAATTTTGTCGCGTTTCTCAACAACTACGCAGCCGATTGCATTCAACAACAGAAGGTGCCCCAAGCTGAAGCACTCATGAAAGAAGCTATCGCGTTTCAGAATCGGGGAGGCGTCTCGATGAAATTGCGACTGACGACGTTGAAAAACTACCTGGCTTTGCTCAATTTCCAAGGGCGCTCGCAAGAAGCCAAACAGGTAGAACTTCAGATGAAATCAGTGTCTACGGCCGCACAATAACCTCGTTGAGCGTTTCCACTCAAAATCGTCACGCGTACTAGCGACTACGGCTAGGCTTATTGTATTGTATGACTTTCAACAATAGGTGCCCTCCTTTGATCCCAATTGTCAACATGAGAAACGCAGCCACTTTAGTCGTATCGCTCGCACTCCTTGGCACTCTCCTTTCGTTTCCTTCTGCTGTCGCAGACACACAAGAGGGTACCAAGTCAAACGGAAAATCCAACGAATCGATAAAGAGCGAAGCAAACGAGGATGGTTCGTCGCAAACGACTCCATCCGATGCGCAACCAACCAAAACTGATACAGCGCAGTCGCAGAAATCCGATACCAAACAATTGAAACGCCCACGTATTGGGCTCGCTTTGGGCGGCGGCGGCTCTCGCGGTGCGGCGCACGTGGGTGTGCTCAAGGTACTTTTGGAAGAGAAAGTCCCCATAGACATCATTGCCGGCACCAGCATCGGCTCTGTGGTTGGCAGCCTTTATGCAATTGGAACTCCAATTGACGAAATAGACGATTTTTTCGAGAAGGACATCTTCATCAAAGAATTCATGCCCACATCTTTGTATGTACGGCTCGCCGTAGAGCCGATTGCGATTATGCCGAGGGCATTCGGTGTTCATCCTTACGATGGGCTTTATCCAGGATTTAAGTTTAGAAAGTACATGGAGAAAGTGACAAACTTCAAAAAGATCGAAGAGCTGCCGATCCCGTTTGCAGCAGTAGTCACTGATGTTGTAACAGGAAAGAGTTGCCGACTGACTGAAGGACCCATTGCGACCGCGCTGCAGGCCAGCACTGCAGTGCCCGGCTTGAAAAAACCAGTAGAAATCAACGGTCGTCTTTATTGTGACGGCGGGTTGATAAATAACCTGCCTGTCAATCACGTGCGGGAAATGGGCGCTGATTTCGTGATTGCGGTAAATATCGATGAACAACTTGACGAAGTTCCTATTCATACATTTCGCGCAGCAGGCTCCATGAGTAAGCAAGCACTGCGAATTCAGCTCGCTCACGGCGACTCTTCCTCAGCAGAAAAAGCCGATTTCGCAATTCATCCAAATACAACTGGAATCGCTCTCATCTCCAGGAAAAAACGAGATGCGCATCACGGTGTTGAATGCGGTATCAAAGCTGCTAGAGAGGCTATGCCTGAGTTGAAGAAAAAGCTCGCGGCAATTGGAATTGTTCTTCCCGAGCAGTGTACAGAGAAGGGCGAGGGGAAGGGCGCGGAGAACCCCGAAGAGAAGTAGAAAAACTTCTACGTTAGCGAGAATGCCCCAACAAAAGCTCCCACGAAACAAGTTATTGAGAACTTCATTTCGATTGAAAAATCCGATGACATAACGCATTCCTGATTTGCCGAGTATCAAGCGTAGCACTTTTCTCAAACTTAGGTTTCGCTTCTACTTTTCCAGCCCAAGACTCTTCAATTCCAATCGCACTTCCTGTGCCGTTTGATCTGAATACCTGGACAACCTCATCTTCTCGCAAATGCACGCATCTAAAAAACCAGTCGATTGCGACAAGTCGAGGTTATCAAAGTTGAAGGTATCACCCTTACGGATTTTTGCTTTGGTCTTGAAACCGACGAGTTCACTGGGACTGATAAGCACACATTCATTGGGGTGATGGCAGAATCGATCGCGCTCACTTAGCTTTTCATGTGTCGCCTTGCACACATCACACGGACAGCAAACACAAAGCGCACTCGCAGCAAGGAGATGGTGACTCTTTAGGACGACTCCTTGATCGATATCTGTAGCAGCCACAGTGAAACTTCTGAAATGTTTCGAGCCGCTGCAAACTCTCACGCTCTGATCGGGATCCTTTTTCGGGGCAGAGATAATGTGCTGCACTGCGGCTGAAATGGACAGAATAAGAACAACAGTGGCAATAATCCACCTTGGCCAAATATTTTGTTTTCGTCTCCAAAACTTCATACAACAGATACTCCGTAGATCAATCTTATCAGTTCGGCAAAAAGGGCGCTTCAGGTTAATCTCTTTCGCAAATGCATGCGTTGATGAATCCCGTCGATTGCGACACGTCGAAAGGGTCTCGCACTATGACTTGACACCACTGGCAGTACCAAACAATTACGCGAATCAGGCAGTGGTTTCCCGCTCGATAGCTCTGGCCATGTCCGGAGCCTTCTCGTTCATCAAATGGGTAATAGTCCAGTGCATCCAGACAAGACACCCTATGATGACTATCGAGAAGAAGGACCAGCAAGTAGTCCAGATGCCGGTTGCGTTGAGCATCAGTCCGAAAAGGATCGGTCCGACCCAACCACCAAGACCGCCTATCACTCCAACGATTCCACCGACGACGCCAACGTCTTTCGGAAAATAGTCGGGGATGTGTTTGTAAACCGCTGCCTTACCGATGCCGGTTGCGACTCCAACAATTATAACCAGGACGGTGAAGATCCAAACGTTAGCCTGAAAGAAAATGTGAGTGACACCTCTGGCTAACAGCTGTTTTTTCTGAACCGTGTCTCCTACCTTCACGACCGGCTCTTGCCAGAATGTGAACGCTGGCAAGACGAGCGTATCCTCATGCTCGGAGGCATATGTGATTATGTTGTCTTTCTCTTTGCGCCGCAGTTTATACGTCTGGCGTTCGACTTCAATTGCATCTTCGGTAACACTGGTCACGGTTCCTTTCTTTGCCGCCATCACCCCTTCGCCCGGAGACATGATATCCATCCGCGGAACAGAAAGCAGAACGCAGGCGATGAGACACGAGCAGAGCACCCAATACATCACGGCCCTTGCGCCCCAAATGTCGGACATCCAGCCGCCAAAGGCTCGGATTACACCGGAAGGCAGGCTGAACACAGCCGCCATCAAGCCGGCTGTCGCAAGTGTCATTCCATATACGTTTAGATAGTAAGGAATCAGCCATTGTGACAGGGCAACGAAACCGCCGAACACGAAGAAATAGTACAGTCCAAATCTCCAGACCCTCGTATACTTGAGTGGTGCCAGTTGCTGCATCAAAGTAAACCCCTGACCATGCTCGACTTTCTTGGGATGCGAGAAAAGCCAGAAGATAATCGTCATCACAACCAGAGCAGCGCCATATACCTTAGGCAAAGAACGCCAGCCCTCTAAGTTTTGTCCGTGGTCAGTCAACAGAGTTAGCAAATGCGGAGCACCGAAGCTGGTGATTGCTGCGCCAGCGTTGCCTGCGCCGAAGATACCAAGGACAGTGCCTTGCCTTTCCTTCGGAAACCATACTGATGTATAAGCAATGCCCACGGCGAAGGACGTGCCGGCAAGACCAAATCCGAGACCAGCAAGGAGGAATTCATTGAACGAATTACAGTAGCTTACGCAGAACATTGAGGCTGCTGAAACCAGCATAACCAAGGCAAAAACGATGCGACCTCCATATCGATCAGTCCAGATTCCAACCGGCAGGCGAACAACAGAACCTGTCAGAACCGGGGTACCAATCAGCCAACCCAGCTGCGCCTTATCAAAGGCGAAAAGTCCGTTATCGACTAAAAAGGTAATCAACACACCGTACATCATCCAGCACGCAAAGCAGACGATGAACGAAAGCGTGTTGACAGTTAGAACCGAGACGGCTTTTGAATTTTCGGACATCTGCCCTCTTTGTTGCTGACAAACTTCATGGATTTTTGAACTCGGCGCCTGGTCTCAGGTAGAACCACCAATTCAGGACCACGCAGAAGAGATAAAATGCCGCGAATCCGTACAGTGCATATTCCGGCGTACCTCGCTCGATCTGCTCGCCAATCACCTTCGGAATAATAAAGGCGCCGTAGGCCGCCACCGCGGAGGTCCATCCCAAAACGGGACCGGCTTGCTCTTTATTGAAGATCGCTGCAATTGACCGAAATGTCGATCCGTTCCCGGTTCCTGATGCAAGAAAGAGAACGAGGAAGATCAAGAAGAAGGGGAGGAAGTATTGCTCCGGAGTGGCGCTCTGATAAGCCATCTTGAGATAGTACGAAGCGCCAATGGCTGCTGCCACCATTACGACCGAAGCTATTTGTGTTACCAAGGCACCGCCTATGCGATCGGAGAGCCATCCACCTATAGGTCTTATGAATGCCCCGATGAAAGCCCCCATCCAGGCATATGTCAACGCGCTGGGAGCACTTGGATTCGGTGTTATGTGTGTGATGACACCACCCTCACCGGCTATGTGGCTGAAGCCGAAAATAACTTGAATTGCAAGTGGGAATGCTGCTGCGTAGCCTATGAAGCTACCGAAGGTCATTGTATAAATGATAGTCATTACCCAGGTGTGTTTATTGCCGAAAATCTTGTACTGACGCTCTAGCATGGGCTTTATGTTTCCGGGAAGAAGTTTCAGAAGAAACACGGTGGCCGCAATCACAGCCGGCAGAACCAGCCATTGATTAATGCCCAGACCGCCTGACTTTACAGGAATCAATGCGAAACAACCGGCAAGAGACGTCAATAAACCGATACCTAGCATCCCTGAAATTTTCATCATCGCTCCCAGAGAAGAGTCGATGTCCGGCGATACGTGATCGTCACGAAGGTTGTTCATGAAAAACCAGGCTAGTATTACTAGTGGTATCAGAAGCAATACCCAGACATAACCAGCGTTCTGTATATACGTCACAGTGCCAGCCGGAATCTTACCTATCAAAGTGCCGCTGGCTGACTTTAGTACCATAGATTGCTGACCGGCAACCCCGAATGTCATTGCCAACGGCACAAGAACTTGCATCGTGGTGACGCCGAAATTCCCTATTCCCGCGTTTAAACCGAGTGACAGTCCCTGCATTTTTTTCGGGAAGAAAAAGCTGATATTGGACATCGATGACGCAAAATTACCGCCGCCGATTCCCGACAACAGTGCCAATAATTGAAACACCCAAAGAGGAGTGGTCCTGTCTGACAGCGCAATGCCGGTGCCCAGAGCGGGCAAAATCAATAGCAACGTTGTGAAGAAAATCGTGTTTCTTCCGCCAGCCATGCGTATCAAAAAGGTGCTGGGAATTCTCAGTGTAGCACCGGAGAGTCCGGCAATGGACATTATTGTAAACAGTTGCTCTTTGTCGAATGAGAACCCCAGATTCAGCATTTGCACAGTAATAACGCCCCAGTACATCCACACGGCGAATCCGCAGAGAAGACATGGCACTGAGAGCCAGAGATTTCTGAAGGCAATTTGCTTACCGCTCGCGTTCCATTGATTCTCATCTTCTGGATTCCATCCTATTAGATCGGACGACGGAAGCTGTTTCTTTGTAGTAGTTGTTGTTTGCATAATGTGGACTTTTTGGCAACCAAAACAATGGTCAGATGATATTCCGTCACCTTCGGTTCAAGCCTCAACCTCAAGAATGATTGGGAGAACTTTCTGGTAGTCCTTCTTGAGGATGATTGCGCATCATTATGGAGAACTTCCTTTGAGTTTGCTTTCCATATCTTCAAGTTGTGTCAATCTCTTCTTGAGCTTCTGGTGAGGCAAAGCGTCCTGGGAACCCATTGTATACACGTCCATCTCACCGCGAGTTCGGGCTTGAATTGTATCGATCATCCACACCGATGTTCCTGGAATGTATGTGGTTGAACCCTGCGCCACTCGCTTAGCAAAAATCTGAGCTGGACTCATGAGTGCCTTTCCAACCGGGACGTTTACCTTTTTTCCGGCCACGCTTAGTGGCAAAGTCGGCGGCTTGGGTGCCGGACCCAAACGGAAACTGAAGCCGGCGTTAGCTAGCTGAACGCCCCAACCTATTTTTGTGCCACCAACAATAGCGTTGGACACACATCTCTCGATAAACTCTTTGTCGGCCCGCTTTTTTTCCGCTGCATTCATCTGGGCCTGTCGTTTGAAGATTGCGTCAGCTTCTTCATAGATTGCTAAGCGCGTACTCAAACTTGGATCATCACGAAGCGAATTTTTCTTCAACAGAGTAAAGTGGTCTTCAAGTTGTGCCGGGGCAAAAGTACCCAACTCACGTTCTATGCGTTTCTTTGTGGCTATTCCTGCAAAGTAGGCCGTCGCTCTACCCAGAATCGGTCCGGTTACGATGTTTGCACCAGATATGGTGAAACCTATTCCGGCCGGGCCTGCCAGTCGTGGATGTCGGTCGGCTACAGCCAGAAGACCGAGAAGCGAGCCGAGATATCCTCCCGTCGTTGCAGCTGAGAATCCATTCAAATATGAAATATTCCGTGACGCCTTTCTTCTTGCCGAACGGACGTGAAACTGGGCGTATTCTGCCAGGGCCAAATTGCGAATGTCTTTTAGAACTAATCCTTCAGCGGTAGCAATCGCTCTATCCTGTTCTGAGAGATTGGCCAAAACCAAATCTCTATCGGCAAGTTTTTTGTCTATTGCATCACGAAGTTCAATGGCACGCTTTTTAGTTGACTTTGCATCGAGACGCCGTTCGTGTTGTTTGTGATCATTGATCAAGTCAAGCGCTGCTTCGAGCAAGATTCCACCAGTAATTATCGAATGACTGATAAGAAGCATGGTCGGTCCAGCTTTCAGTGTATTCCTGTTGGCGATTGCTGGTTTTTGCCACGTGCGCCAACGTTCGGCTGCAACTGTTGTAATACCGGCGGTAGCAACGGCAGAACCGGCCATGTTGTATAGAAACACACGCCATGGCTTGGCGCGGCCCTTATCCGTAGTGGCCATCCGGAAATTCGTGTTCAGCCTTAGAAGCTCAATCTCCATTAACAGCGCCTCGTTGGTCAAAGCGATGACTCTTGAAGTCGCATCAGGTGCCAGTCTGAGAGCAGGTATATCCGCAGCCGGATTGTCGTATGAGATATGCAGATTGCCCAAAAGCGAGCTGTCTGCAGAATTGTCTGCTTGCGGGGTCGCATCGGAAGAATTCGACGCACCGGTCGGGTTCGTCACCTGTTCCGGTGCAACCGTAACCCGTTGTTGACTTGAGGATCCTGAATTTTCACCCTTGTCGTCAAGCGAGGCAACAACAGAAGCCTGTGCGGTATCTTGTTTTGGCACCGAGAATTCTGATGCTTCTTGAGGCAATGCATTCCGCATCAAATCGTCTTCTGCTTGAGCATGGCCCGGCAAACCGGATATCAAAAGAAGGAACGAGAGCGTTGACACCAAAAGCGGTGCTATCGGACGAAGAAAAGTCATTCCAGTCTGTCCTCAGGTAACGAACGAAATTTGTCACAAGCGAAGCTCTTTAGCATGACTCTCAGGAAGCAAATGACATCATCCAACGGGCTAAACACGCACTGCTCTTTGTAAAAAGCATATGCTGAATGAGGATATTTTTCATCTGGGTACAAAAAGGTAACCACTATTGTTTATTCCTGACGCCCCATCAATGCTATTCGATCGATGACGAGACAAAATCAGCCGCAAGGTTGATCTGATTCCTTTCAGGAAGCAGGTAATCAAGCACATCTTTCGCGCAGTATTCAAGACGCCCTGGGCAAACTATGCGGCTAATGAAATCCAAGTCTTTGCCGCCAGTGATCAAAGGCGGCTCCAGAAAGCCTTCTGCCCTGACCTGGGCATACCCCACGGTCGCCATCAGACCATTGCAGAGGCATTTTCTACAGTCTGTTTCTTCCAGGCTACCGCCTTTTCGCAAATAAGTCTCTATGGGTTCGCCTGGACAACGAAAGCCTATCGATCCGTCATAGTTTTGATATACAGTTCGAAGATAGCCGAGATCGCAAATTCTACTTCTGGCTTCGTAAACTGGGTTTTGTGAAAGAGATCCTTCCGCTTGAATGACTTTGAACGGATAACCAGAGGCTGACGCTCTTGGATCAGTGAAGACTTCAATTTGTCCGTGAACAATTTTTTGTATTACGTCTCGCTTCAAGTGGGGCAATATGCCTGATTCATTACAGAAAGCAAAGGCAGAGCCTACCTGGATGCCCTTAGCGCCTTTATTGATAGCGTCTTTGAGCTTATCCGGACAGGCATAAGAGCCAGCCAACCAGAAAGGCTGTCCCAGGCGACAGAAGTCCTCTGTGTTGATATCGTCTTTGGTGCCATAAATGGGCTCGCCGTTCTCGTCGATTTTGATGCCACCGCGAGGTGGTGCATTGTGCCCGCCAGCGCAGTAATGCTCAACCACCAAGCCGTCGATTCTGCCGGTTGCCTTTTTGATCAATGCTTGAGCTAACGTGCTCGAGGAGACTATTGGAAAGAAGTATGGGCGGTGTAACTCGGACAGAGTCGGAACATACTTTCGAGGATCAAAGAATAGGGTATAGCCGTTCGTGCTGTCCGGGCAATCCAATTTTTGAGTAATTGGCTGGCAAGTGCTTAGCTGGTCGATAATGCCTGGTATGGCACGCGGGATACCTGCGCCCATAAGCACATAGTCAACTCCCGCAAGCATCGCTCCGAATAACGACGGCAATGTCGGCAAGTCGATCTTGGTAAGGTAATTGATTCCAACCACTCCTTCATGTCCCTCCTTTGCCAGATAGACCTCGACAAAATTGGCGAGAATGGTTAGTTCTATAAGGGCGTCGGATGAATGGAGTCCATGCATAGGCACGCCCTTGTACGGAGTTTTAGGGTCTTTGCCGCCATCTATGAAGTACGTCTTGATGACTGCCTCTGCAATCCTTTGTAGAGGAAATTTGCCGATAGCTCGTCTGAGGCTTCCGTCCGGGTCGCCATCCTGCAATCTTCTTGCTAAGACGGTATCGAGCATGGTTCCAGAAACAACCCCTAAGTGCCCCTCGCTTGCAACTGCGCTGGCCAGTTTGTAGTTAGATACAGCGACACCCATGCCGCCTTGAATAATGCATGGATGGCTCATTGAGCGAACACCTCCGCAATCAGTTGAGAGAGGAGTTTTTGTCCACGCGTGCGATTTTTCATTGTCACCCCGATTGAGTCTGTCGGGATGCTAACACTTTACACAGCGATGAATGCACTGGTCACTTTGAGGTGACCGGCTCAACAATAAGCGACTTTCTTGTCGGCTGCGGCGTTTTCGAGCAAAGGTAATTGATGTTAACAGACACACAAATTAAGAAAAACCCGGCCGATCAGATACTCCTTTGGATGGATGAACTCGCCTGCTCGTTCTTTTGTTTTGGCAATAGAATATGGCGGCAATTGGCAAAGATACTCTGTCTCCTGAGACAAAAAACCCTACATCTTGGCTGAGCGACAATTCATGCTTTGGAATGATAACTTTATCGAGTGATATCCATGAGAATAGACAGCACACAAGGAATGGAAGGCGTTAACTAACAACTCTATGCTGTCAAGGCTGCCGACTAAACTGAAGAAGATATGCTGCGCCAGCGCTGCGACTTTCCTTGTTGTTAGCGCAGTCGAAGCGGATGAAACTGCCAATCTCTACAACGATAAGTGCTCGGGGTGCCACACGATAGGAGGCGGCAATCTCGTCGGCCCCGATCTGGCGGAATCTGCAAAGTGGAACGACAGCGACTTAACGAAAGCTATCAAGAGGATGGAAGACAATGTTGGCGCGCTCAACGATGATGAAGTGAGCCAATTGGTTCGTTACATCAAAGATTCAAAAACGACAGGGTCCCCGAAGTCAACCTCAGTGCCAGGCAATGCCAGTCAAAGCATTGACGTTAGTAAGGCCAATGCATCTGAATCTCCGGTTTTGAGTCAGTCTCCTTCAAAAGAGTTGGGTTCGTCCGAAGCCGGTGCCAGACTTTTTACTGGTCGTACCGCCTTTCAAAATGGTGGCGTGTCATGTATTGCCTGCCACCAAGCGGAAGGCCGTGGTGGGACTCTTGGTCCAGATCTGACACAGATTGCAGACAAAATGAACGAGGCAGGACTTGTGTCCGCTTGCGAGCATACGGCGTTCAAGATCATGAAACCAACATATAAGGATCATAAGATTTCGCGACAAGAAGCACTCGATTTAGCGCAATACTTAAAGGCAATCAAAGAAGGGCAGCGAGTACATAATGAACCGCCAGTCGTGCTTTATGGTTTTGGACTGGCTGTCTTGGTTGTCGGTGTAATCGCCTTCGGATACCGAGGTCGCAACAAGAGCATTCTCAAAAAGCTCAAAGGAAGTTGAATCATGGCATGGATCAGAGACATATTCGCGCCCAAAGAGCGACAATGGGAAGACTTATATCGCAACCGGTGGCAGTATGACAAGATCGTACGCTCCACCCATGGTGTCAATTGCACAGGCTCATGCAGTTGGAACGTCTATGTGAAAAACGGCATCGTGACGTGGGAATTGCAGGCCCTAGATTACCCGATTATTAGCAAAGAGATTCCGCCCCATGAGCCGCGCGGCTGTCAACGAGGAATATCATGCTCCTGGTACCTGTACAGCCCTCTTAGAGTGAAATACCCGTATGCTCGCGGAGTTTTGCTTGATTTGTGGCGTCAGGCAAAAGCACTACATCCCGACGATCCGGTGGCTGCATTCCGGTCGATTGTTGACGACCCGGTTTTGCGCGAACGCTATCAGAACGCCAGAGGCAAAGGGGGCTTCCGCAGAGCTTCATGGCAAGAAGTAAATGAATTGATTGCTGCTGCTAACATTCACACGATAAAACGATACGGGCCTGACCGGATTGTCGGTTTCTCTCCCATACCGGCTATGTCGATGATCAGCTATGCAGCGGGAGCCAGGTTTTTGCAGTTGATGGGCGGTGTCAACCTGTCCTTCTATGACTGGTATTGTGACTTGCCACCGGCGTCTCCGGAGGTATGGGGAGAACAAACAGATGTTGCCGAGAGCGCCGATTGGTACCACTCCAAATTCGTAGCCACGGTTGGATCAAACGTACTGATGACACGTACCCCCGATGCGCATTTTCTGGTAGAAGCTCGGCATCGAGGGGCAAAAGTAGTGGTGTTTTCGCCTGACTTCTCCCAAGTCTCGAAAATAGCAGATGAATGGGTGCCTATCAACCAGGGACAGGATGGCGCCTTCTGGATGTCTGTCGGTCATGTGATATTGAAGGAGTACTTCATAGATAAAGAAACGGCGTACTTCAATGATTATTTAAAGCAATACAGCGACCTGCCGTTTCTTGTTGTACTCAAGCCGGGAAAAGACGGCCGCTATACTGCCGGCAAGCTACTGAGAGCCAGCCAGATAGAAAAGACAACCAAAACTGAGAACAGCGACTGGAAGATGTTCGTGGTCGATGCAGCGACAGGCAAACTGGCAGTGCCGCTTGGGCAGATCGGACATAGATGGCAAAAAGCACATGGTCAGTGGAATCTCAAACTGCAAGATGAGGCCAGCAATGAAAAACTGGATCCGCTCTTGAGACTGAAAGAGCGAGCGGAGATTTCTGTTGAGGTTGACTTTTCTGATTTCACCGAGGGGACAGGAGACAAGGTAGTATCACGCTCGGTGCCCTGCATGGAGGTTGAAACACTTGACGGACCAGTGCTTGTCACTACAGCCTTTGAGCTACTTCTTTCTCAATATGGAGTTGGTAGGGAGTCAGGAGAGACTGTATGCAAATACCGGGATGACAAAGAACCCTATACACCGGCCTGGCAGGAGGCATTCACGGGCATCGACGCAGACACGGTGGTCAGATTTGCTCGCGAATGGGCGAGAACGGCAGAGCGCAGCAAGGGCAAATGCAGCGTTATTATCGGAGCGGGTGCAAACCATTGGTATCACAATAATCTTATTTATCGATCAATCATTACTGCACTTGTTCTTTGCGGATGTGTTGGTAAAAATGGTGGCGGGCTCAATCATTATGTTGGACAGGAGAAGCTGGCGCCGCAGTCATCCTGGGCACCACTAGCTTTTGCTACGGACTGGGGCGGACCTCCACGTTTGCAGAATGCTCCGTCCTTTCATTACATGCATTCCGATCAGTGGCGATACGATCCTGAATTCAATGAGATGTGCCCAGTGGCTGATGCTAATGATGCGTTCGCGCACGGGCACACTGCAGACAAACAAGCAATGGCTGTACGCCTGGGCTGGATGCCGTGCTACCCGCAATTCACCGAAAGCAATTTGGAGTTGGTAGCTCAGGCGCAAGCGGCAGGTGCAAAGTCCGACGAGGAGATAGTGGCGTACGTGGTATCGCGACTTAAGCAGAGGTCGCTTAAGTTTTCCATGGAAGATCCCGACAATCCAGAGTCTTTTCCGCGTGTCTGGTACATCTGGCGCGGCAATGCCATTATGTCGTCAGCAAAGGGGCATGAGTATTTCCTCAAGCATTACTTGGGCACGCATAACAATTCAATTTCAGAAGAGCTGGCCGGTAGTCTAGTAAAAGACGTAACCTGGCACGACAAAGTGGAACTGGGCAAGATGGATCTGATAGTAGATCTCAATTTCCGCATGGATACATCCGCTCTTTATTCCGACATCATTCTTCCGGCTGCAACACACTATGAGAAGTATGACCTGAACTCGACCGACATGCATACTTTCATCCACCCATTGCAACCAGCAGTGCCACCATGCTGGGAATCGAAAAGCGATTGGGATATTTTCAAAGGATTGGCTGAGAAGACTTCAGAGCTGGCTAAGCACTACTTGCCTGATGCTATTAAAGATGTTCAGCTATCTCCTTTGATGCACGACACTCCGGCCGAACTGGCGCAACCGACTATTAAAGACTGGGCGAAAGGTCAATGCGACTTGATACCAGGAAAGACAGCCCCAAATATCAAGATTATTACTCGAGATTATGTCAATCTCTATAATCGCTTTATCTCATTGGGACCTAATTTCAGAAACAATGGCATTGGCATGCATGGCACCACATACGATGTCTCCGACATGTATGACCGATTCATGGAAATCAATCCGACTGAGACCTGGGCAGACAAGAAATATCCTTCTTTGAAGTCCGATCGATTAGCCTGTGAAGTTGTTCTTTACTTTGCCGCCGAAACCAACGGGGAAGCAGCCTTTAGAGCCTATCAGGCAGAGTCGCGTCATACCGGGCTTGACCTAATCCACCTGGCGGAAGACACTCGGTCGATTCGCTTATCATTTGCCGATCTTGCTGCGCAACCCAGGCGTTACTTGACGACACCGTATTGGACAGGAAACATCAATAAAGAGAGAACGTATTCAGCCTATTGCCAAAACATAGAGGAGTTAATTCCATTTAGAACTCTTACCGGTCGGCAAAGCCTTTATTACGACCACGAAGCGTATATCGCATACGGAGAGAACCTACCTGTATTCAAGCCACGTGCCGATATGCGCCAGACGAGAGACCTTGAACGCTCGAACAAGGAGGGCGGTTCGCTCATTCTCAACTACCTAACACCGCATGGGAAGTGGCATATCCATTCGACCTTCGGTGACACTTTAAGAATGAAAACATTGTCCCGGGGAGTCTACCCTGTTTGGATAAATGACAAGGACGCCGATACATCGGGCATCGTAGACAACGACTGGGTGGAGATCTTCAATGATCATGGAGTTGTTTGCACAAGAGTGGTCGTTAGTGCAAGAATCCCGCGGGGCGTGGCGATGATCTATCACTCGCCTGAGCGCACGCTTTCTGTGCCCAAGTCAAAAGAGCGCGGCATGAAGAGGGCCGGCGGGCATAACAGTCTGACCAGAGCAAGACTGAAGCCATTGTTTCTGATTGGTGGCTATGCACAATTCACTTATGCTTTCAATTACTGGGGACCGCAGGGCGTTAACCGCGATACTTTCGTCATCGTCAAAAAGCTTGGCAAACCAAGTTTTTAAGGGAGTTTGATCCATGGATATCCGCGCTCAAGTTTCAATGGTCTTTCATCTCGATAAGTGCATCGGTTGTCACACCTGCTCGCTTGCCTGCAAGAACGTCTGGACAGACAGGCCGGGTGCTGAATATATGTGGTGGAATAATGTAGAGACTAAGCCTGGAACTGGCTATCCAACGCTCTGGGAGGACCAGAGCCACTATAAAGGCGGCTGGAAGCTGAATGGGAAAGACGGCAAGAGAAATCTGGAGTTACGCTGCCAGAACAAACTCGATTCCTTTATCAAACTCTTCTACAACCCGAACCAGCCAGGACTCGAGGATTATTACGAGCCCTGGACCTACAAGTATCAAGATCTTTTTGATACTGAAGCCGGTAACGATCAACCGACAGCGATACCGGTGTCTCAAATTACGGGAGAATATATAGATATCGATGCAGGTCCGAATTGGGATGACGATCTTTCCGGGTCGCCAATTTATGCGGAAAATGACTTCAATCTCGAGGGCTTGACTGACGAGGAGCGCGAGCAGCTTTTCGAGATAGAGCGCGTGTCGTTTATGTATCTACCGCGCATATGCAATCATTGTGCGAATCCAAGTTGTGTAGCCTCATGTCCGTCCGGGGCACTCTACAAAAGAGGCGAAGACGGGATTGTCCTAATTAATCAAGAAGTATGCAAAGGTTGGCGCGCTTGTGTCTCTGCCTGTCCGTACAAGAAAATCTACTACAACTGGAAGACTGGTAAATCAGAGAAGTGTATATTGTGCTATCCAAAGCTTGAGACAGGGCAGATTCCCAACTGTTTCCATTCCTGCGTAGGACGCATACGTTACCTTGGAGTGTTATTGTATGACGCCGATCGTGTAAAAGAGGCTATGTCCGTGCCAGATGAAGCCCTGGTTGACTCACAAAGAAGTGTGATTCTCGATCCGTTTGACAAACAAGTGATCGAGATGGCTAAACAAAATGGCATTAGCGATGAGTTCATTCAGGCGGCACAGCTGTCACCAGTCTACAAGTATGTGATGAAGTGGAAAGTGGCTTTACCGCTGCATGTGGAACATCGAACCATGCCTATGCTTTTCTATGTGCCTCCGCTCTTGCCCGTAATGGGCAAGCTGGACGGCGGCAAGTACAAACATGCCAGTGATGCCTTTTTCAGCAGCATTGAGCAGTCACGTCTGCCTATAAAGTATTTGTCCAAACTGTTTTCGGCGGGCAATGAGGCGATCATCGAAGGGGTCATGAAGAAACTGATGGCCGTTAGGTATTACAGGCGTTCGCTAGAGCTCGATGATCTCGATCTGGTAGAAATGAGCAAGATTATGCATGAGGGTCACACTAACCCGAAAGAAGCCGACGAGATTTATGCCTTGACGGCTATACCAACCATTCATGAACGGTTTGTTTTGCCAGAGCTGAAACGAGAGGAAGCGATTGGCGAGAGCTGCAATCCAGAGATGTGCAAAGGTTGCACGGGGCTTGGCCTCAGTCAAGCACCGGAAAGGGGTCCATGAGGGAGGAGGTACGAGACATTTATATGGAGAGACGGTGATGGTCTTTGGTTCATTTCAGGATAGACAGCTCGCATTGGCACTTATGGGGCGGCTTCTCGAATACCCAAGCGAGAGTTATGCAGATAGCGTGGAAGCAGCAAGATGCTTTTTAGATAAACACTTTCACAAGCCCTCCAAAGCTCTGCAAGAGTTCCAGAAGCTGATTTTGGAAATGCCTTTGTGGCGGTTGGAAGAGATTTTCACGCGCACATTTGACCTTGCTCCCATATGCTGTCCATATGTCAGCGCTCATTTGTATGGCGACGAAAGCTACGATCGAGGAGGGTTCATGGCGAAGTTGAGTTCGCGCTATGAAGAGGGTGGCTTCGACGTCAAAGGAGAGATGCCAGATCACTTAGGTGCAATCCTGCGCTTTGCCCCTCTTTTCACGAGCGAGGAGTTTGCCGAACTCACGCAATTCTGTCTTCTAAACCCGGTCAAGGAGATGAGTGCCAGTCTCAAAGACGGTGAGAATCCGTTTTTCTATCTGCTTGAGACGATCAGCCAATTGCTGGCAGTTGATCTATCAGGAGAGCATAGCTTATGATGATCGATACCCTACTGTTCATAGCGCTGCCATACATCGCCGTCGTTACGTGCGCGATAGGCACATGGTATCGCCTTAAGTATCAGTCTCTTACCTACTCGGCATTGTCATCACAGTTTCTGGAGACCAAAGGCCTGATGTGGGGCTCTTTGCCATTTCATCTCGGTATAACCTTGATAATCTTGGCTCATATTCTTGCATTTCTATTTCCGCGGCCGTGGATTCAACTTCTTTCGTACCGGCCAGCTTTGCTTGTCGTGGAATCCGTCGGATTGGGTTTGTCTTTTCTTTGTCTATTTGGAATCGTCGCACTTTCAATTCGTAGATTGACATCGAGCAAAGTACAGTCAGTGACGAGCACTATGGACTTGGTAGTGCTAGCCCTGCTGATATTACAAGTGGTGCTGGGTGTTGCCACCGCTTTGCATTACAAGTGGGGTGCACTATGGAGCGCGAGCACAATGAGTCCGTACATATGGAGCCTGGTTTGCCTCAGTCCCGACATTTCCTTTGTTCAGGACATGCCACCCGTTATAAAAGCGCACGTAGTTGGTGCATGGCTCTTGATTTTGATAATTCCCTTTTCGCGATTGATTCACATGTTTGCTGCGCCGCTGGAGTATCTGAGCCGTCCGCCTATAAATGTAATCTGGAACAATCCCAGACGAAACGAAGTTGGCTCTGATGTATTCATTAAAGAAGAAGCGCGGCGCCACTTCATCAAAGGTGGATTCGGCATCGCGATCGGTGCCTTCCTCTTGTCCTTTGGCGCCTTAGACAAAGTCTTTCGTTTCTTTTTAGGACCGCGGCTATCCTTACAAGCCGAAGCAGAGCAAATGGAAGCGAAGCTAAAACGACTTGAAGCCACAACAGATCAAAGAAAGCTCGAACTAGAAAGGCAGCGGAATGACTACATTTTGGTTTCAAAGCTGAGTGACTTGAAGAGCGATCTGGGCAAGTATTTCATTGACTTTGAGATGCGTCCTGCCATTGCCTTCAAAGGTTCGGACGGGCTGCCTCTTCTCATTTCGGCAAAGTGCACGCACCTGGGATGCACCGTAGGTAATCAGGTTAAGGATGGAAAGATCCTGTGTCCATGCCATGTTTCTTATTTCGACATAGTTACCGGGCAGCCCAACGCCGAAGCACCAGCTAAGGCACCACTGCCACACCTTAATTGGGTTCTTATGGATACAAAAGGAAAAGTGCTGGCCACCAAGTCTAGTAGCAGAAATACTACATTGCCAGACGAGGTCATGGCAGAAGCTCGTGTGTACATCAAGAAGGAGCCTGTGTCAAGCTGATGAAGAGCAACCTCAACCTGAACAGCCTGCTTCAGTTTGTAAGCGAACGCTTCCCGACTGAAAAGATGAACTTTCACTCCATGATTGAGAAGAAAGAAGTACCTTCACATCGCATGAGCTGGGGGTATTACACCGGCGGACTGACTATGTTTTTCTTTCTCGTGCAAGTGGTGACTGGTCTATTCTTGCTCTTTTATTATCAAGCAACTGTTAGTGACGCGTTTCTTTCGGTGGAGCATATAACTAAGCATGTGAGCATGGGCTTTCTCATTCGCAACATGCACGCCTGGTCATCTTCTTGCATGATTCTTTTTGCCATTGTCCATTTGCTCACTGCTTTCGCCATGAAATCATTTGAGAAACCCAGGGAGATAACATGGATCGCCGGTGTCCTCCTGCTTTTCATTACCTTAACATTCGGATTTACTGGCTATCTTTTGCCCTGGAATCAGATAGCGGTCAATGCCACCAAAGTTGGTTTGCAATCAATTGAAGATGTCGGCCAGTATCTGCCGGGAATGCTTTCTGACCTACCGAGGATCATTCGGGAGACTTTTCAGGGAGAGGCATCAGTGGGTCAGTCGACACTAGGTAGATTCTACGCATTGCATGTGGTTATTTTGCCTTTGGCGCTGATGGGTGTACTTGGTTTGCATTTGTTGCAGGTGCAACTGCACGGAATGAGTCAGGGAACCGATGAGAAGCCAACGAAATCGGAGCGCTTCTTCCCCGTGTTTTTCTTCAAGGATCTGACGTTATGGGCGGCAGTGTTTTTTATTCTGTTCGTGCTTTCACTTTGCGTGCCTTTTGAGTCATTCTTTGGTTTGCCCTTTCCACTGCTTGCCGCCTATGATCCTCTGGGTGCCACACCGCCCGGTATAAAGCCGGAGTGGTATTTCTACTTCGTGTATTATCCGCTTGAGATGCTGCCCTTTTGGGTCATCCTTGTTGCCAGTGTTATTTGTGTCGCCATTTTGTTCCTAACACCCTGGATCTTCCGTGGCACGAGTCGCAAAACCCTGAGATTTTTGTCGCTTATCGCGACCGCATATTT
The DNA here is from genome assembly GCA_964503045.1 of uncultured Candidatus Obscuribacterales bacterium. GTDB lineage: Bacteria > Cyanobacteriota > Vampirovibrionia > Obscuribacterales > Obscuribacteraceae > CAYZJR01. The sequence goes on along the minus strand of CAZCZI010000014.1, from coordinate 86,500 downwards.
GGTGGTGATGACATTTTTTGGGCAACAAATTTACGAGTTATTTAAGGGGTCGCATTGATATGGTGATTCAAGCGCGCACACACTACTTGATACTGATCGTGATTGGTTTGTTGGCTGGCGTCCAACCTGGCAAAGCATACCCTTCATTTCAAGAATACTCAGAAAAACATTCAGGCAGGACGGTGAGCTGCGCGATGTGCCACACGAATGACAGCGGTCCTCAAGGAGAGGGTCCCGGTCAAATTAGCAGCTTGACCGAAGAGCAGCTGAAGCGACTGCAATCTGCACGCAGCGCTCTAGAACCAGGGCAGAAAGTGGAGAGTCCCATACTCAACAAATTCGGCAATCAAATCATCGAAGCGCTTGGAAAAAAGAAAGTGGTCGAGCTTCAGAAAAATCCGGAGCAGTTGGCTGCTCAACTAGGCAATAAGTCAGATCTCGATGATGACGGTATTCCTGACAGTCAGGAATATCTTGACGGTACAGATCCCACTAATCGATTCCACGGACATGGCTGGAAGCTGTTTTTGGTCAATTTAGATCGCTACAAGTTTGATGTGATAATGGCAGCAGTTGCAATCTTTGCTCTTGATTTCGGGATAGCCCAAGTATTGAAAGGGAATGCAATTTTGCGTAAGAATCAACAACAAGACTCGTAGGATGCAAACATAGCGTAGAGGTCGTCTCGAACGGGGGTAGGATGGCAAAGATTCCACAAAGGTATCTCAACTTTCAAAAGGCATATCCAGAGGTTTTCCAAGCTTACGATGGTTTAGGAAAAGCAGTAGCGGCAGCCGGACCGTTAAGCAAGAGGGAGATAGCCCTAATCAAGCTCGGCATCGCATGCGGAGCCCGGCTGGAGGGAGCCGTGCACTCTCATTGCCGGCGAGCACTGGAGACCGGTCTTACCAACGAAGAGGTGCGGCAGACAGTACTTTTGACGACCACCACCATTGGCTTTCCTTCAATGATGGCTTGCCTTTGCTGGGTCGACGACATTATTGAGGGCAAGAACGGAAAGAAAGACACTGATCCATAGGTAGAGACATCAGGCAACATCGCAGATAGGCTTAAGAGCTGGCTTATTCAATGATTTTCGCGTTTTCTCAATTGTTTCTTGATTAGGCCAAATCAATAATGCCCGTCTGTCTGATTTCGAAAGAATGTCTCGAATTTCGCCTCGTCGTTCAGACGCCTCTGCAGCAGAGACTACGATAAGAGCGTCATCTGCCGTATTATTCGTCAATTGGCTGAAATCGCCTTGTTCCATTGACCGTACTCCTTTGCCTTGTGACCAATCGGTGATTGATCGCAAATGGTCTTCCAAAATAGTTTGGTCGAAGTAAAAATCAACAGTAGTTCCCAGGATGGCACTGAGCTGGTAGAGATTGGTAACACTCTCACAATCGGCAATCTCTTCGGTGACGAAGACTTGCATTCGTGAAAATGGTCTCTTTGTCCTTTGCACCACCAGAACAGGACAAGAACAGATTTCGGACAATCTCTCAAACATTCGAGGCCGATTGAAGGAATCGCAGCGACGGTGCAGGCCGACGATAACAAGATCATGATTCACCGCACGGCGGGCAATTTCGCAAGAAGGATCTCCCTCGTCGATGTAGGTTTCTAACTGGCAACCCACGCCATTCGCCTGACTAGTGTAAGCCAGCATAATTCCTTCACCAATCGAATACATCGCGCTGATCATCTGCTCTCTAGCGTCCATATACAGCCCGCTGCCAACAAATCCGGCAAGATCATAAGATAGGAAACGCCAGACGCCTGTAGAATCGACAACATGCTGGGCGATGACGCCGACGCCGGATTGTTTAGCGAGATTCCATGCAAAATAGGCCGCCTCACGAGATTCTTCTGAACCATCGATAGCAACTAAATAAGACGTGCCGCTCATAATCTGGAACCTCCGATTGAAAACTCAAAGCTAGCCAAGCCACGGCAGGCTCAGATCATCCCGTTTAAACATTACATTGACATCATATTGTCTAATTAACGATCAGAAATCGGTCGAAGTGTGGAAACCTGCTGGTAACTAGTTCTGCGTTAAGGTTTGCTCTTGGAGGACTGGGTTAAAATTCCCAAAACCCAAACAGGCTGGCAACGGAATATCCGAAACCGTCATTTTTTCATTGTCATTCGATTGCCACAACCCCGGCGTTAATCTCTACGGCATGACCAACACATTTGCGGAAGTTGGTCAAAGGCAGCGATAACAGCTGCCATAAGGCTGGTTTGGACATGAGGATAAGGCAATGAGCACTCACAATGCGGAGATAAACGACGGCGCACAACCAAAGGCACTCGACAGCGGCACACAAGCTCTTTCAGCAGAGATTTACACCAACCCCAAAGAAGCTCTGCAATCACAAAGACTGGTTATGCAAGCTAATGATACTAATGGTAGTGTCATGCAGAACTTCGGCGAAGTAGTATTGTTTGACTCACAGGCTCCAAAAGGCGGCGACTATGGCGTAAAGAACGGCGAGACCAGCAAGGATGCTGCTGAAAATGCAAGAAAAATCACTCGTGATGATCAAGGCAGACCCGTCGAAGTGGGCGGACACAAAGTGCACTACGGTCCGGACGGGCAGATCGATAAAGTAGATTTTCCTAAAGGCTGGAACTATGACGGTGGCGACACTTATGTCAAAGGCAAAGACGGAAAGTGGCGCGACACCAAGCACAACAGAGTCAAAGAAGACTTCGCGGTGTCCACATCAAAAGATGGAACATTGACAGTCACTGAAGGCAACTACAAAGGCACAGAAACCCGTATCTATCATCCAGACGGCTCACAAACGGGCGTTGACGTCAACAGAGAGCGCAATCAAACCAGCGTGACGACCTACGATCCAAGCGGTCGTGTCAGACACGAAAAAATAACTAACACCAAAACCGGAGAGGTTTTGTGGGATGAAGACGCCAAGCAAGTCGGCACGGTCGTAAGAGACAAAAAGCACTAGAACGCCAACAAGCAAATGCAATGAAGACCGCGATAAAACGCGGTCTTTTACTTTCCGCCGGACTGCGAGGCGTCGATCGAAAATTTGAGCTTTGCCTTGAATGCTTTTGCATCCTTTGTGCGTCCCAATCTTTCGAGAATCTTGATGTACTGCGTTGAGGTCTCAGGAGAAAGTGCCAGAGCCTCTTCAATTCCTGGTACGAACAAACTCTCCGCCTGCTTCTTCTGTCCATTGTCTAGATAAAGTCGCGCAAGGTCAAGGATTGTGCTCAGATACATATCAGGTCGTTGAGATGCCTTTGTAAGCATCAGTGTTTCCTTATACTGCTTCTCGGCGTTTTTAAACTGGTGACGAGCCTCATAATTTGCTGCGAGATTGATAGAGGTTACAGCTGTAAGCGAGTCTTTTTCTCCAAGCAACTTCTTTCGCATTTTCAATGCGCGTTCCAAAATTGGTGTCGCTTCCTCATGTTGCTTGTTAGCATCTAGAAACGCACCGGTATTGTTTAGATCGTAAGCTACATCCACGTGTTCTCCACCATACAATTTGTCCTCAATGGCGAGGGAGCGTTTGCTGTATTCGACCGCCTTTGCGAAGTCCTTTTTCGAAGATGCAACGACTGCCAGATCATTTAAAGTGGAGGCCACACGACGGTCGTCCTTTCCAATCTTTTCCGCCTCAACCAGCGCTTTATCAAGCAAGGGTTCTGCTGTTTTCATATCTCCTTTCCTAAGAGCATCTTCACCCTGCGTCATGAGGGTGTTCCACTTTTCGAACTTTTCCCATGGAACATTCACATCGCCCTGAGATTTCGAGCAACCTTGAATATGAATAGCCACAACAGAACACACGAGGACCACTCCGAGAACTTTAGACGATGAATTTCTCATTACGGTGCACCTCTTGCGTGTAGCACCTCCTTACCACCCATCGAGAGGATTCAAACCGCGTAAGACAAAGCTGGCGGGCTTAACTTGCCCTTTGCAATCAGTTTTCGTCCCGTTATCATCCTGCGATTTCAGACCTTACGAGCACATGTCAAGATAACACTGACACAACAAGCAGTCCCATACCGGAGGACGCCTCTATGAGATACGCCAGCATTCTTCTTGCTCTTCTTTTCGCGGTATCAGGCATTACTAGACCGGCTCTATCACAGGAAGACGAAAGCGGCTTCCTCTTTCCAAAAGACGGGGACT
>CAZCZI010000014.1:43185-82220 GCA_964503045.1 uncultured Candidatus Obscuribacterales bacterium | reverse complement strand
CTCTAAACAATCCAAATCTGCTAAATTGTTTGCACTGACGCTCACCTAATTTCATTCCGCCATCAGATAGAACAGTGATTGAGCGCGGTCATTAGCCCCAACACTTTTTTGATGTCTTGCTCCTCGGATTTTAATTTCATTTTCGTCCTTTTTCGCAGCCTCAAACTTTCCTAACTTATACAGAATCTGAGATCTAATTTTGAACTGCAAAGACTGTGGCTTCAAAGCGATCGCCTTGTTGATATCGACCAGCGCTTCTTCGCATCTGTTTAATTGCAAAAGACACTGCGCACGGTTGGCATAGGCAAGATCTAACCGAGTTGTGTAAATCTGCTGTCCATCCGTGTTCAACAATTTGAATTGAGTGTATTCGAGCATACCGGTTGGAGAGGCTTCTGGAATTAGCTTAATCGCCAAGTCGAGATCCGCAATTGCCTCCTTGCTCCTCCCCAATCTGCCGTACACACCACCACGACCAAGATATGCAGCAGGCAGAAGTTGCTTGCGTTCTATCAGATCGGAATAGATCTTCAACGCACTATCATAGTCATCAGCCATACAGAGTCGCAATGCATGTGAGAGTTTGTCCTTAGGATTGTTGGGATCGCCTCTGAATTTGAACTCCATCATTTCAGTGTAAGTATTGTCAGTCCACAACAATCGCTGTCGGACTCTGGCGAGTCCATCGACTGCTGCGGCGCACTGCAATAAACTAATGCTCTTTAGATAGTCTGATTGGGCCTTACCGTACTCCTTCAACTCTTCGTTGACGCGCCCTCTCATCAAAAATGCATCAGCCGATTTCGGTGACTTCGCAATCCACTCATTGCACAATTTTTCTGCACTAATCAAATCCAACTGTTCAATAAATACAATGACACGAGCTTTGGCAATCTCGTCATAAGACGAACTTGATGGCAGGCTGGCTAACTGCGAATCAACTTCTTTCAGCCTTCCAGCGAGTCGCATTGCTTCCACATATTTCGACAGAGTCTCGGTATCCGGATTTCGTTGAACTGCCATCCATAAATGAGAAATCGCACTGTCACGATTACCAAGCAACCACTCCAGGCGACTCAAAGTCATAAGCGCATTGGCGCCATTGCTTATCACCTGAAGAGCTACAAAAACACAAACAATAACGACCCAAGTTGAAATTAGGAGAATGACGCTAACTTGCTTGATTCGTTGTCGTAATCGCCCACGCTTTCGCTTCGCTCTTTTGAGTTCTGAAAGATCTTCCATTGTTGTGAGCCGAGCGGAGTATCATGTTTCGAGTATACCGCACAGCTCATCTCCGTTTAGTCGTGCTGATCTCTGTTGGCTTCTTCGACAATCTTGCGGGCCTCATCAAAGCGCGAGCGCAACACTCTCGCAACACCAAGGCCAGCTGGAGTTATCGAACCAAACGGGCACATGATCGTCCAATCTGAAATGTTCTCGGACGGGAAATCGCCTCGCATCCCTGCTTTGAGTTTGGCGATGTCGTTTGGCTCGTTGAGCAAGGTTGCATCAACGTGATCTGGAAATGCTTTGTGCACTTCAAACCACATGTGTTCATGCGAATCAGGATCACTGTCTACAGGCACAGCGATCTTGGCTAAAGCAGGTAACTGCAATTCACTGAATTCCTCGAGAAACTCGCCGAATTTTTTATAGGTCGCACGCGCACGCTTTGAAAGAAGTTCTGTCCCCGCCTTGGTGAATCGCGTCATCACACCATCACCGGTAACTTCCGTGAGAAACTTGCACGGTGTCGGTGACTGATTGGCTGTCCAAAACAAAATCTTTTTGCGCGGTTCGCAGATGATGCCACGCTTTTCATTATGACTCTCTTTGATGTCATCTTTCAGCTTCGATACTGATGAATGCTTCGAGTCGCGCACATATTTATTGATGTCGATGAGACAAACATTAATCAAAGGTCGCATGAACAATAGATAGGGGCTCTCATCCAACCGAAGCTCAGATTCAAGAACTGCAAATGCAATCGCGCGTAAGGTATCAAGCCCGTTTTGGGACAGGAGACTTTGGGACGGATTGACTATATCGAAGTCACTGGCTCCGATTTCACCCAATCCATGTGTGTGCAGCCAATATGTTCCTGCCTGATCATGAACCGCATGCACACCGAAAATATCAGACACATCAAGCGCTGCATCATGCGATAGCTCATCTTCCAACTGCGGCTTAGACCACACCTTAAACGAGGTATCGTCAATGGCTGCTAACCCATAGTCGCTCATCAGAAGCGAATACAGTCGTAATGCGGCTTTGCGGTCTTCCAGAATGTTGCCCTTCTTTCCACGCAGCTTGAGGTTGACAGCGCATCCGGCTTTCGCAATTGCTTCGCCGCCATCATCCGTCATAAATGCGTGATCTAAAAGATGCTTGGCGTTTTGAAAGTTGCGAGAACAGATCATGTCTATGGTTCCATGATCTTTATGTTCGAGTTTAAGAGCCCAGTGGAGATCGCTTCCAAGCTCCACATCGTCCTTTTGCAGAGTGAAGCCGTGCTCGGTCAGATAGTCAAAGTGCTCGGACCTGACAGGAAGGGGTCCTGGAAACAAGACTGTTCCATAGATTTCGCTTTCGCGCTTCCACCAGTCTAAAAGTCCCACTTTTTCTCCTCGCCGGTGCACATATATTACCCGCCCGCGTGCCACACGTCGAAGAGTTGTCACTAGATTGTCCCACTTGAACACTAGTATGTAGGCTGCCCTTCCCTTACTTTTACCAATCTTTTTCACTTTCCACTTACCAATTACTAGGAGACGACCCCATGGATAAAGGAGCTCAAGCCGAACAACAAGGCAAGTGCCATCCGATGAACGAGAAAGAAAGACGCCAGGAAGCAACCGACTTGGCGATTAAGGCTTACTCGGGCAACGGAAAAATGCTGTCGGAAGTTCTCGACTCGCTTTCCGATATGTGTGCAAAAGACCGTCACGACGTCATCAACAAGATGCGGGCGATCGACAAAGAAGTTCACAAGCCGGAAAACGCAGAAAAGGGAGTCAACCTTCCCCACTTAGTAATCACTGATTTCGAAGGCAATAACTCTTATCAGCTCGGCATCAAGACTGTAGTCTTGAAACAAAAGGACGCGCCCGAAAATAAGAAGAAATAGCTATTGGAGCGCGAAAAGCACCAGGCAAAGTACGGCACAGACTGCACCGATTGCGAGGTTTCTAGTCAGCGGCTGCTTTAGAACAGACCATCCTAGAAGCATGGTCATGGCAGGATAGAGTGAAGTAATTAGTGCCACCATGGGCAGTGGCCCGCGCATGGCTCCGAACAGAAATGCCAAGTTGCCGATGATGTCGCAGACCCCAGCGACAACAATCAACCACATAGTGTTGGAGTCGGGCATTGCGAGCTGTTTTCGCGACAGAGCAGCTACCAACATTATGGATACTACTGTGCACCGTTCACCCACCAAAGTCCATAAACTTCCATGCGTCTCGCTGTTGTTGCCCAAAAGCATGTAGAAAACTGCCAGACCTATACCTCCAACAATGGCGTAGAGTAGCCCACTTTCTTTGTGTTCGCCTGTATCTGTGCGTTCGCCCATATCCTCATCACCCGGCGCCGACAGGAAATACACCGCGACAAGTCCAGCGACTATGCCCACCCACTTCATCGGACCAAACACATGCCCGAACGCAACCGACACCAAAACTGGTATGAGCGCGCCCAAAATAGCAGACAACGGCGCGACGACTGCCACTTTCCCCACAGCCAAGCCGCGATAAACCGCGAAGAGCGCAAGCGAACCGCTGGTTCCGGCGCATAGACCGATTTGAAACGCCGTCTGAGCAAAGGGATGCTTGCCCGTAAAGACAGACAACAGAACGATGACCAGCCCGATGGCCTGGCCTATGAAACCAACCATCGCCACCGGCGCCCGCCTGCATGCAAGCCCGCCAAAGAAGTCCCCTGAGCCCATCATCAAGGCACTGACCAAGCTGGTTAGGATAAATTGCATTTTTGCCTGAGAGAGGGGCTGAAACCTAATTCTACAGGAGCTTCACGGAGTATGACAGCGCTTAACCTTCGAGGTGGTATATTCATCCAGGGACCAAAACCGGTTCGTCGAAGCTGAGGATTAATCGTGCAAACTCTAACCTTAATGGAACGCTTGAAGGAAGACACCAGAAAAGCGCATGATTCTGCCGAGGGCAACAAATTGCAGGCAGAATTGGGCAGCGGTGCGATTCCCACAGACACCTACAAGGCGTACATGTCACAGCTGTATCTCGTGCACAAAGCATTGGAAAACGGCATTAAAAGCAGCATTCCTTCAACCGCGTATCGTGACGCGCTTACGGACGATCACTATCAAGAGCCGTTCCTTTTCAATGATCTAAAGGCCCTGGGCGTAGATTGCGGTTCAATTAAACCTTTAAAGGGAACGGCAAAGCTGCTCGAAAAAATCAATGAGTACGCAACATCGTGCCCCCCAGCTCTTCTTGGATATCACTATGTATTGCTTGGAAGCAAGCATGGCGGAAAGTTTTTGGCAAAGAGACTACAAGATCAATTCAAATTTGAAGATGGAGTTGGCTGCAAATATTGGGATCCTTATGGACAATCGTTTATGCCTTTATGGCTTGAATTCAAGAAAAAGATGAACGAAGGCGCCGGCGACGAGAGCGAACAGCATCAAATCATCGAAGCGGCAAGCGACATGTTTACCGGGATTCAAGCAATCTGCGACGAGATCATCGCGACGCGATAGCCCCGAGCCCCCTAAATTAACCTTCCGGCTGGTTACTGTAAGTACACCAGCGGCAAATCTATAAACCAGTTGGCATTTAAGCCCGCCTGGCAGCTTTGCTGCTACACTTCCTAGTCCGCCAGCAATGCGAAACAAACAAAGGATTCCGCATGCCCGACGAAACCGATAATAAGATTGAGACCCAATCGACTGATGCGCCGCTGAAGTCTTCGGACACTGTGGTTAAAGAGGTCAATCAAGGGCGTTCAGACATTGTCGGGCAGCAGAAAGACTATGTCGATTATCTGAAACAAGGCGGCACCAGCGGCATTACCGACGAATTCGGCAAGCCGATGTATCTGATTTCGGACGCTCCGGACAAACTACCGGATGTGATGAGCAAAGGACTCGGCGACGGACTGCTCGATGCCGCAAAGGCGATAAAAGACGGCGCATCCGACGCAATTAAGGAACTCGCCAAACCCCTGATGCCGAGCGCCGACTCGGGACCATACGACTTCTTTGCAGGCAGAGATGATTTGCAAGGTCAAGGAACAATCTCAGATATGGGCAACCCACGAGCTGCTCTTGATTCCAATATGGTGGGTCAAGCACCGGCAGGTAAAGATGTCGGCACCGTAACCGACGCGAAAGGTGACAAGGGTTCGAAGCCTGGTGATACCACAGCTGATGCAGCCAAGCCTCAAGAACCCTACAAAGGCGAAGACATTTATAGAGACGTCGAAGCTGGTTGGCACACACCTAAGAAAGGCGAAACTCTCTCCTCAATTGCAAAAGATCATCTCGGGCAAGGCGCCACCGAAGAGGAGATCAAAAAGTACGCTACCGAGATCGCGAAGAACAACAAGCTCGATCCTGACAAACCAGGAAACATTGAAGGCAAAGAATTAAACCTTCCGGGACACACCAAAGATGGTGGCTACTCAGTACAAGACAGCTATGGTAACACCCGCACAAGCTGGAAAGATGGCTCAGAGAAGGTGGAGCGTTGGGATGGTCGCACCAGCGAACGCCATCCGACAGATGGCGGCTATAACGAGAAGCACACAGGTCCTCGACCGGAAGATAACTACACGCTCGAAAAAACAAAGGACGGCAAGTTCTTAATCGCAGAAAAAGGCGAGACACCGCATGAAGTGCAACCCGGAAGCGAAGATGTTCGTGTAGAACGCGCCAAGATTGAAGCACTTGCAGAATCCAAGATCACTGACCCTATGGCGTTGGCAAAATTCCGCGCCGACATGCTTCGATTTGAAGATCGTGCTGCCAAGCAAGATCCGCCGTTGAGCCCTCAAGAGATCAACGAAACATACAAGCAACAAGAAAAACTTCTGACCGCTACCGGCAACGAACCGCTAACCGAAAAAGAACGCGTTAAATTGGCAGAGCAAGTTATGAGCAACTGCGCCAATCCGACATCAATAGATCAAGGGCACCACAATACTTGCGGTGTTGCTTCCGTTGAGTCGAGAATGTATACACGCAGTCCAGCAGAAGCGGCAAGAGTAGTGGCAGATGTTGCCACCACCGGCAAGTACAAAACAGCCGATGGATCATCAGAAATTGTTATGGACCCAGCATCCATCAAGCCGTGCCAAGATGAAGCCAGAAAGAACCCTCCCGATGATGGCGACCGCAGCCACGCAAGCCAAATCTTCCAGGTAGCCGCCATCAATACCTACTATCAATCACACGGTATCGATTACACCGACGCCAACGGTGTGCAACATCATGTTCCACCCGGAAAAGTGAAATACGAACAACAAGAAACGAAGATGGGCTCCTACCCTCCGGAGACCGGCGAACGACTCTACGACATGACCCAAACACCTCCTGCGGTCATTCCTGACGTCGACGGTAAACCGCTTAACGCGCCTGGCATGCCCGACGGCAGCTTTAAAGAAGTCGCCGACAAAATGAGTGGCAAGAAAGATGCAATCGATATTGGATTTGCCCCGCAAGCTGGTGGAGATCCAGCGCATAACTTCAACAACGAACAAGAAATGAAAGACCAGATCGCAAAGGCGAAAGCCGAGCACAAATTACCAATCATGATGAAAGTGCACACAGGCAACGAGCCGTTCTTCCATGATTCAGGCGGTGGTAAAGCTGGTGGCTCCGGCGGTTGGCACGCCGTCTGTATCACCGACTACGATGAAAAGACAGGCAAAGTGACTATCGACAATCAATGGGGTTCGAACAGCGATCACCCGAGTGGCGACAAAGCTGTCAGCACCCATGATCTCTTCATGGCGTCTCGCTCACCGGATTACAAGGAAACCACGCTCGGTTTTGAAACCGGCGGCACGATGCACGACCTCAAGAAAGACATCGAATACGATCGCGAGCATGGCACAGTCGACACTCGTAAAGAACTAGAACTTCTGCGCCTCCAAAACAAGAGCGGCGAACTCTCTGACAAAGACTATCAAGAGCAACTGAAAAAGACGATCGATGACGCCAACGAGCGCTGGGCTGAACAACAGAAGGATGGAACTTTCAATCAAGCCGAGCACGACAACGCAGTGCAAAAAATGCACGACATGACACAAGCTCTACCTCCAACCGAGCGCATGGACATGTTGCAGAAAGAGTATCAGCGCAACATCATCAAATCCAAAGAATACGATGACGAGTTGGTTAACGGCTTCAGAGAATTTTCTCGCCAGAAGCCCGAACCGAGTGCAGAAGAGAAACAGCAATTCGCCAAGAAGTACCAAGAACTTCTGAACAACCTGCCTCCTGAACGCCGGCAAGACATTTTGGATAGAGCCTAGAAAGAAAACTTGAGACCAATTTATAACTTACGGAACACCTGATGACTGACGGAACACCATTCGAAATACAAGACGATTCGGCGATCTCATCGCAAGGAATTGATGGAGCAGAAGTTCTCTTCGAAGACATTCTGAAACTCATCGAAAAGCGCGCCACCGATCAATACGGGCCAGGTAGAACTGGGCGAGTGCATTTTACTAACCAAGGCCAGATTTCGGACATCGTGCTTCCGGAAGGATGGAAGGCAGTCGCACAAGCTGATAACGTACAGGGCAACAGCGTTTACAATGACTACCGCCCGACGAGCGATTCAAGCGTACGAATCAGCTTTTTCTACCGCGGTCGCGTCACTTCACGCACTGCTGGGGCAAGATTTCATGCACTCTTGCAAGAACCCAATCACATATTGAGTTCCAAAGAAATTGAATCTCTGAAAGAAACTCTGCGCGATAAGGGCAACAATGGTTTTAGCGTTCTAAGTGCGCGAACCGATGATCTCAACGGAAAACGCGTGCTGATCGTTGAAGGCCGATACGACGAAATTCAACAGGACAACCGATCCATTTATATCGACGCCGATGGCACCACCGGCAGAGTCGTGCAGGAAATTTATTATCAAGCACCAAGAGATTCCTATTTGCGCTATCTCAAGCAGGCAAAAGAATCAATGAACTCCATTCGTTGGAGATAGTATCGATTTCGTCAGATAGTTACGCGAACACTATTTCTCAGCGCGTTTTGTCCGGTTCTCAACAAGACTAAATGAGAGGTCTTTCAAGCACTGGTCGTGGCAATATATGAGCAGCGCAAACAATCCCAAGAGCAATACCGCCGAAAGTATCACACAGCTTGCGACGGGCCCGAACCAACGAAGCGGACGGAGCAAATCCTCAACTGAAAAAAGGCTTAAGGCCAAACCAAGAGTCACGATAAACCCAGTGCTCAAGAACGCAACCCAGTCCCGCTTTTGCGCAATTTGTTTGAATTTACCTTTCATCTGTCGGATTCTCCCTGAACATACAGCAATTCTACGCTCAGGAGCACCCGCCCCTTGACAACTTTAATGAATTCTTAGAGCATGGCCCGATTTAGCGGGCTCTGTGCTACAGACCAGCCTATACAAGTCCAAAATGATCTGACCTATCTACATTTGATTTACATGCGGCTGATACTCGGTAACAAGCCGGTCTTGAACCTTAGTTCGCTCATACTTGGTCGCACCGTCCATGAGATGCACGAAAACGAACAATTCCTCAACCGTGCCTCCACTCTCCATCCAAAATTGTTCCACTCTTTTGAGAATCGGCGATTGTTGAGAAAGATCCTCTGACTCTCCAAAGTAAAAGACAGTGTGTGATTTCGGACTCTTCTGAGGCGCCTGCTTGAATGTAATGGCATAGACACCCGATACCGCTGGTGGTGCCCAGCTTGCAAGTGCACCGCAACTGGCAAATTTATAGCGTTCTCGTTTACCCCAAGAAACTGTGGTCATGGCAACAACCTCCTAACCGCGGAAATAACGTCGGCAAGATTGCCAATAGATAGCCTATTGTTCATGTACGTGAACCTCCGACCAATCATCATCTTTGAGGTTGAGGTCAAGAACAAAGCCGATTTCCAATGGATACGTTGCGCATTGTCCCAGGTTTTGGCTCAATTTGTTACCTTGAAACCCACATTTCAATTTATCTTTTAATTTCGGCTTAGCAGTATTTCGCAAACCACAGCGGAAGGTGCAATCGCTTGCTGGAAAGCGACACAAATAGTGGCGCGATTTCGATGTTTTTGAACGACTCTTTTAAGCGCAAATACTCTTGTTCCAATGCGTCAATTTCATCACCGATTGCAAAATTATCTGCATTATCATCGATAAAACGTTGAGCTTTGGTTTCTTCCCAGCCTTGCTCGACAAGCGCTTCTACGAGCTTCGGACGGAATTGATAAACCTTGGTCATGCCGCAATCGTTGTGTCCAACCAAGGCAAAGTGACGAACACCCTTCGCCAAAATGTACGAAATCGCGAATTCCGAACCTGCAATGTTCGATATACGACCGCCTCCAGAGCGAATCACATACGCAAAGTACGGAGGAATCTCGGGTTGAAAGCGAAACTCGATGCATGAAACAATCAAAAGGCTGGGATTGGTCGCTGATTTGCGTGAAATCGGAGTCTCCCAATTGTGCGCGCCGACAAACTCTTCAATCGGCGAGCCATGCCACTTCTTGGGAAGGTCATCCTGCGATTTGATGGCTTTGATTCTCGTGCCAAACGTGACGGAAGTTGTTGCGCTCAAATTATCGTCAACCATCTTTCCTCCCGGAATCCATTGTGTCTAAAACGGCGTACGTCACATCGACGTAGCGCACAAAGCTCCCAAGGCGTACCGCCATTAACCCTGTAGGTCGACTCACAAGCAGACTCTGCAGGTATGAGCTGTCCCATAATTTTAATCAGTTCTAGGGCTAGAATGACCTCTGCAAAGGTTATTTCTGAATGTCGATTAGCGACAGCTAATTCCAGCTACATGGCAACCGCAAAAGTCATCACCATTTACATCGCGGAAGACCACACCATTGCTCGGTTGGGGCTCAAAATGCTTCTGGAGCAAATTGGCGCTTGTCAAGTAGTCGGCGAAACCGACAACGGCGAGACGGCAGTCAATGACATCCTTGAAATCCAACCCCAGGTCGTGGTGATGGGCCTCGACTTGCCGAAACTCAGCGGTATCGACGCTGCGCGGCAAGTGAAAGCGAGGTCGCCAAATATAAGAATCTTGGCCTTCACTTCGGCAGAAGACGACAAGTCGATTACCGATGCTGTTCAAGCTGGTTTTGATGGGTATTGCCTGAAGTCTGTCACCGAACAATCAATGGTCGAAGCAATCGAATCTGCGTTGGATGGAAAGCCCTGGTTTGACCCCGCCATCAGAGATCGCGCGGCGAAGGCGCTCACAAAACCGGCGAAGGGCGGTCTAAACCCCGGAGACTTCGTTGGCGAGTTTACGATTGAAAAATTGCTCGGAACCGGGTCAATGGGCAAAGTATACCGAGCGAGAAATCCTCACATCGAAAAAGTCGTCGCCATCAAGACATTGCATGACCATCTGATCAACGATGCCGTGACGCTGGAACGATTCAAACTAGAAGCTCGTGCAACATCAAGCATCGATCATCCAAACATTGCCACCATATATGATTTCGGCTTGCTCAATAACAAAATTCCGTACATCGTTATGGAATATCTTGAAGGCAAAGGTCTTGAGGTTATTCTGAAGGAACAAGGAAAGCTTGACGAAAAGCCAGCCACAGAAATCTTTTTGCAAGTGTGTCAGGCATTGAGTAATGTTCACTCACTTGGAATTATTCACAGAGATTTAAAACCTTCGAACATAATGCTGACGCGAAAGGATGAAAACGAAAATTTCGTCAAACTTGTAGATTTTGGAATTGTGAAAGTGCTGCAGGAAAGTGCATTGGCAAATACCCTCACGCAAGTCGGTGAGGCAATTGGCTCACCACCTTATATGAGCCCCGAACAATGCGAAGGCGACAAAATCGACTTGCGAACCGACATCTACGCACTCGGTTGCACTATGTTTGAAACTTATACTGGTGAAAAACCATTTGTCGGATCGAGCGCATTTGAGACTCTTTCGATGCACGTCAATGATGACCCTTCAGATGAGCCTTTTAGGAAATTGGAGACTCCAGTGTCTAGACATGTTGAGGACCTGATCTTCCAGATGCTGAAGAAGAACCCGAAGAATCGACCGGAATCTGCCGATGTGGTCTATCAAACGCTTTTAGGGGACTGATTAGCAGAGCGTATCGCATGAATTGTCGAATCGCGGCGATGCTCACCACCCGCTCACAACCCGACGGTAGAGTTTCCTCACACCCCAAAATGCAGCAACCCAAAAAGACTGTGGATTTACACAGTGACTTTTCAAAATTCGGGTGTACGCTTCAATTACTGACGGACCATCAATCAATTGCATCGGTGTTTAAGACCGCCGTTTCTTTGTGGCAGGGAGATTTTCTAATGGCAGACAACCAACAGCTCAATGATCGAGTAGAGAACACTCAAACCCATTCAGAAAGAGCCAATACTAGTCTTTCTGAACAAGCTGCGTCGGCTGCGATGCATGAATATAGAATGCTCGATCGACAACCAGCGAAAAACTCCAGTCTGCATGAGTATCGCAGTCTCGACTTGATGACAGGTCAGGTGTCGGCAGATCAACAAGCTTCCATCATAAAGATGCATGAGTACCGCGCTGCCGACCAGCAAGCCGGTGCTCAGCTCCACGAATATCGCTCACCTGACGTTGCCACTGCTGGTGTCCAACTCCACGAGTATCGGTCGCCTGACGTAGGCACTGCCGGTGTCCAACTACACGAGTATCGGTCGCCTGACGTAGCCACTGCCGGCGTTCAACTACACGAATATCGCTCACCCGATCAAGCTGCAGTCAGTCCAATCCAAATGCATGAGTACCGCGCTGTCGATCAGCAACAGGTTGCCGGACCAATCAAGATGCACGAATATCGTGCTGTTGACCAGCAGCAAGCTGCCGGTCCAATAGTAATGCACGAGTACCGCGCCGTTCAGGCCTAGCTTTCCACTCACGAACAACTCTATAGTCCCTGCTAGACTATGACCTCAAGTCTGAGAGGTGCAGCATGGCGCAGGAAACGGTGGTAGCCAGAGAAACCGCACATAAAGCGGCTCCGACTCCGATCTCAATCGTTGCGTTCGAGATTCTTGAAAAGTGCAACCTGTATTGCGATTTTTGCGTGCGCAGCGCATCGTACAAGCTGGAAGGTATGCTGACGCTGGAACAGTTCGAAGGGCGTCTGAAGCGTGTCAAAGAAGCGTTCGGTCCTCTGCACCTAGTTGCACTAACGGGCGGAGAGCCGTTTCTCCACCCAAATATCTATGAGTTCGTCAAAGCTGCGAAATCGATTTCGCAGTTTGTGTCGATAACTACCAATGCGACCGTTCACAAAATACCTGTAATTCAGGCGTTAGCAGAACTCAACTTCTGTCACCTGATCATTTCATTGGATGGTCCTGATGCTGTAACACATGATTTCGTGCGCGGAAAGGCGGGTGCCTTCGATGGCTTGGTGAAGTTCACCCAGTACTGCAATGAAGCTGGACTGAAGTTTCTCATCAACATGACTGTGAATGAGAAGAACTACGAGAAGATCTATCAGACTGCAAAATTGGCAAGTGAACTGGGCGCACGCGACATTAGTGTCGCTTTGGTGAAACCCGAAGGTCGCGGCAAACCAATCGAGCAGAATGATGCTGTGTTCGCAGAAGTTGGCAGACAAACTTTATCTGCACGCCGCGACTTTGCTAGCCGGGGATTGACAGTTCGCTTCACAGATCCCCTCGCACACATCTTTGATGTTGCGTTGGAGAAACCCTATCTGCGTCGTGGATGCGGAGCTAATTCCGGTGCCATACACATTCAATGCGGCGGCAAGATCTTAATCTGCACGTCATGCAAGGAAGGCTTGGGCAACATTGAAGAACCAGATCTCAACCTGCGTGAACGCTATGTAGAAGATGGCAGGCTTTGCAAGATAGCGGACCGCACTCAGCTTGGTGGCGCCTGTGGTGACTGCGAATTCGTCGAGGTCTGCGGAGGATGTCGCTGCAGATCAATTAACGCCGGAGAAGGATTTGCTGAAGGCGATCCACTATGCCCGAAGAATAAATCACCATTCAGTCGCTCCGAAACTGAGAAGGCGATGACAACGGCATTGGCGAGGATATCACCGAAGTCACTGAAATCTCCGAAAAAACTCATCAAATGGTTGGAAGATTGGAGAAAGACAGAAAGTTTTGACCGAGAAAATCGAGACTTCCTATCTCAAAAACGCTGGGGGCACAATATTGATCTTGGCGATGGCACAACGTTTGATGGCGAGATGGGATGGCGGCATCAAAACATCATTCGTCGATGGATTGAATATGGAGCATTACCGGCAAACTTAGACGGCATGCAAGTCCTTGATGTTGAACCTTGGACTGGAGGATCATCTGTGCTCTTGGCCGCTCTTGGCGCACAGGTTGATGTTGTTGAAGAATCAAATGAATACCGCGAAGCAATCGAGTATCTTGCAAAAACGTTCTTCCTTCCGATAAAAGTCATTGGTCCTTCAATCTTCGGTCTGAGTAACGAAGAGTCGCGACAGTATGACTACATTCAAATGTGCGGAACACTTTCGCATTTGAGCGATCCATTGGTTGCGCTGAGAACCGCATTCAATCACTTAAAGGATGGCGGGCGTTGCTTGATTGAGACACAGACAAGTTATGCAGAAAACGGAGAAGACGAATTCTGGGGTCCTGGCAGATTGGGTTGGGTATGGCTCAATCCAAGTCGTCTCACGCTGCTGGACCTGCTGAAAGCAGCAGGGTTTCAAAAGACTGTTATCGTAGATTTCGACTCGAATCGTCGCCTCCAACTATTCGGACAACGCGATTGCTGGACACCGATGATAAGCCGCAAGGGACTTTCTGTTCCTGATATTGCGTAGATCGAAATCAATGAGCTCCAGAACCCTCTTTCAGTGCTTTCTTCTCCAGGTGCGAGCCTCTTTAAGCTTGCCTTGCTGCATCAGAATATCCCCAGCACAAACCGAAGCGATCCTTGGTTCAATCTTTGCATGCCTGCAGTTGTTCTAGAAACCCTTTCGGAATTGGAGTGTTAGGACTGTTTCGTAGTTTGAACGCGCGAAGGTTTAAATGCAGAGCTTCCTTTTTCTGATTGCGTTCTCTCTCAAGAATACAGGCGCGACCATCGAGTGCGTTGGCCAAAAGAATCGTGTAATGATTGAAGCGATCTTTAGGATTGGCTCGCTTTTCTAAAATTGCAATCTCTCTCAAATACAGGGCTTCTGCCTCATCCGGCGATTTGTGATCTGACTTCCATGTCGCCAACGGTTCTATAAACCACACTGTTTCATCAGGGCTAAACTGTTCCACTTCATTGATGAAATGCTCATACTTTGCGACCACCTCTGCGTCAGAAATCATATTGATCTCAGACAAGTTATTCATGATGGTCTGGGCTTGCTGAGCCACGAACTGAGTGTGAGAGTGCAGCAATTCGTTTTCATACAGGGCGAGCGCTGCTCTGTATTGCTCCGCCGCAAGATCGTTTTTTCCTTGTGTGCGATACAAAAAAGCGAGTTGCTCTTGCGCGAGTCCGACGGTTCCAGATTCGCCGCTCTTGTACTTAGCATGAAGTACGACAATCCGCTTCAGGAGCGGCTCGGCGAGGTCATATTTTTTCTGGCGATGATAGAACAAACCAAGATTATTGAGGCTGATTATCAATCTCGGATCTTTTTCACCAAACGCTTCTGCCAGCTTCAATGCATCTTTGTACATTTTTTCTGCATCAGCAGCCACGAATTCCTTTCCTGGCAATGGTGATTGCTCGAACGCGCTGTCACTCTTCTTGTTGCCTTGATCTAAATACGCTCTCCAAAGTTTCTCACTGGACACAGTGAGAGATTGCGAGAAGGAATGAATGGCGCCCGATAACAATAAACCAACGGCGATCAGGAGGACACCCCCTAGCAGCCGCGGTTTCGCATTGTGATCGTCGTCGACGGCACTGTCGAGTCCTTTGAGGAAAAAATATCCACCGAATTTGCTGCTTACGATGAGTACAATCCCGGCCACGATTGGCAGCCAACCCTTCATCGCCTGTACAAAAATCGGATCAGCTCCGCCAAAGGCGTTGCACGCTGCCAGTACGCACAAAAGCACGACAACTGCAAGAATTGCTATTTCTATTATCAGAACCCGCTTGTTCTTGGACACTAGTCGACTCGGCGTGACGTTTCACCGGATACCTATCTATATTCTAATAGCAATCAAAAGCCAGAAGCTGCCGTTAATCTATGATTCAATTTCAGAATCTCAAAGTCGCCAAAAATCGATCACCATAACGTCATCAGAGTGTTGCTTGATGATTTCGACGAATTCCAGGTGAGCAGAATCTACCAGGTATGCATCGCGGTCTTGATCGCTAGCGAAAGTAAGAATAAAGCAGTGCGTCAGTCCTTTATTGAGCCCTTCATGACTGCTGTTTGTGCCCCACTCTAAATCCACAATGCATGGAATTTTTGTCTTCAAGGCACAGAATTCGGTTTCAACTTTGTCTTGATCCGATGCCGAGACACCATCTCTAAACTTGAAACATACAACGTGCCGCAATTGTCTTGCCATCGTTTCTCCAAAACTATGCGTCGGATTCCAGCAACTTTCTACTGCGTTCTCTCACTTCCAGCTGCTCTTCGCTTCTCAAGCTCTTTCATAGCTTCATGAAACTGATCGCTATAAGTCTTCCGAGTGTCCGCCGCGATTTTCTCCCATTGGTCTTTCGGCAGACTCAGTTCCGGTTTCTTTTGATCTTTTGGATCAAGACCAGACATCATTGCACCCATTCCATGCAAATTGATCCATCTGTGATCGTAGTTGTATGGAGTCTTCTCATCCCATGCAACGACTTTGTCTACCAACTTTTCCAACTTCGGAATATCCTTCAAAGCGTACTGATTTATTGGTGGTCCAAATGTCATGTTCAATACAGAGATAGCTTGCCGAGCAGAAACATCAGCACAGATATTTGCATCGAAGCGCCCGCGCAATTGTCCTGCATAAAACCAAAATGCCGCGTCATCCTTTTCACCTTTCTCAAAAAGAATATTTGAGAGTAGAAAGAGAACCGGCGGCGCATAGTTCTGTGATGACGCTTTAATATCGGCAATGAGCTTTTCTTTAGCTTCTGGAGTTCCAGTCTTCAGAGTGTCTATCGCTTTGTGAACTGGCGCAATATCAATTTTCGCGAATTCACCAGTGGGTTTCACAATAATTTCTTCGGAGTTTGCACATGTCGAAACACCAATTGTGAGCGCAGTTGCAAATGCAAGTGCTAGAGCAGGTTTGGTGCACAATCTCATCAGTTTCTCCTTGAAGACTCATAGGCGCGTGGTCGATGAGTATACAACAGAGAGGTCCGTCGAGACATTCGACGGACCTCTGAGCGGACCCTGAACTTGTTGTTTGAGAATTACACGCGGCGTGGCTTCCAGGTAACCATGCAAACACCGTTCGAGCACACTGGTGTAGATTCCGTTGCCGTTTGCGCTTCGGCGGAGTTTGGATTGCGCGAGGTTTCTTTGGTTTCGCTAACCGCCGCATTGCATTGAATCATTTTCTTGCCGGAGAGACCTGTATTACCGCTTCCTTCAACGATATCGAATGAGTTAAACATGATCCTTCTCCGAAATGATTTCTAAACACGGTGAGCACTACTGGCGGTGCGTTGCTATCATGCATCGCTCCTACCGGAGGTTCGCTTATATCTTCCAAACTTTCGAACCAATGGAAATGTAGACGGCCGGTTGACGTTAGTGTTCCGGCCGTAAAAGGTTCTTTTTCAGGTGCCCGACTTCTGGCACCGGTGGGCGTCTATTGGGCGGTTGCAAGCTTATTGACCTCTTGAATCGTGTCTTTCACATTCTTGTTCATCGAGCCCTTGGCGATGCGATCCCACAGTGGGAAGCGGATGCCGGGATCAAAGGTAAAGCTCAGCGTAACCAACGTGGTATTTGGGGCGCTTCCCGGTGTTAATGTCCAGCAGCCTTCGAAGGTGCGGAACTTCGGCGAAGCAACCATGGAATATACGATTCGGCGTACCGGGCGGAACTCGCGCTCAGTGTAAGTGCAGATTCCTGTGCCGAGAACGGGCATGGATGGGAAGGTTTCCTTAATCACAGCCACGTTGCCGTCGTAGGAAAGCAGCTGGCGGTGGGCAGGATCGGACTTCCGGCGATCTTGAATCGCTTGCCAAACCTTATCAACTGGGGCATTTACTTGCATTTGGCGGCTAACACACGGCAAGTTGTCGCCGCTTTTGCCTTTCTGCGGCTGCGTTTGTGGGTTTGGAGCTTGCTGAGACTGGGGTGCCTGGCTCGGCTGCGCTTGTGCCGGCTGTTGACCAGCCTGTGCCAGATTCTGCGTTAAAGCCTCGGCATTTTGAAATCCGCTTAGTGCCACTCCAAGTGCGATTCCGAATCCGATTGCATAGCCTTTCATTGTCTCAGTCCTCCCTATCCCTTCTTTCGCGATAACCTTGACTACATTGCCCATCTTACGGATAGTTCGTAGGGCTTTCGTGAGGACGGCTGAGTTCGCGACCCATTTTGGCGAGAATCTTGACCTTAGTCCCAGTCATTTAATCTTCTGAAGGGATTTTGGATCTAATAGTCCTATATATAGGGTTTCAACCTAAAGACACACTCTTGGATCTTTTGAAAATAATTTCTGTAAGAACACCTGTACCACAACGAATATAGGTGCACTTTAGCGATTCCCGTCTTCTAAAAACCGCCCAGAATC
This sequence comes from uncultured Candidatus Obscuribacterales bacterium, assembly GCA_964503045.1. Lineage (GTDB taxonomy): Bacteria > Cyanobacteriota > Vampirovibrionia > Obscuribacterales > Obscuribacteraceae > CAYZJR01. The sequence continues at coordinate 64,269 of CAZCZI010000014.1, read as the reverse complement.
ACGATTTCAGAGTTAGAATCTCTGTAATGCACACAGAGAAGGTTCCACGAACAACACCCCGCAAGGAAGAGTACCTGCGCAGCGATTCGATGCGCACGATTCATCTCCCGCCGGCGGAGCCTGCGCGTTCGCTTGCGGCGGAATTGAAGAAAGCGCTCGCGACCGATGACTGCAACAAAGTTCAAGTAGCATCGAAAGCACTAATCGATGCCCTGAGCGTTGGGTACAACATCAAAACTCCAACAGTGAAAGTACTAAGCACCCGTCCAAGGAAAGTTACCGAAAGTTGGGTGTATGAAACTTTTGGCGACTACGATCCTGACACGGCTCGTATTAGGCTGTGGATGCGCACAGCAGTGCAGAAGAAACCGACGTCTTATGGCACGTTTCTTTCCACTTTGTGTCATGAGTTTTTCCACCATTTAGATATGGTGTCGTTGAATCTGCCCAACACATTTCACACGCGCGGATTTTATGAGCGCGTTGGAGTGCTTTATCATCACGTGCAAAACACGCCCATACGTCGAATTGTTTGGTCACAGCAATCTGACGGAACATTTATTGTCGATTGGGCAGCCACCATGCGACAACACGCGCCGCCGTCATTCACCACCGGCAGTTCGAAGTTATTCTAATTCCAGTTACTTCGCGTCTTCGAGCTTAGCAATCTGTCTAAACGAATGTTTGAGAGATGGGTAGAAACTCTTCCATAGAGGAAACGCACGATTGTAATACTCGACGTTGTCCTTGCTGCACTTCGTTTCGCCGACAACGTGAATATTGGCAGCGCACGCTTCCTCCACATTTGCAAATACCTTCGCGCCCACGCCTGCAAGCAACGCAACGCCGTATGCAGGACCTTCTTCGCAATTAATCGTATGCACACTTCGACCGAATGCATCTGCTTGAATGCTACGCCATACTTCGCTATGTGCACCACCACCCGTGGCGCGAATTTGACTGACGGGCACTGCGAGTTCTTCCATCATTTCTATGCTGTCACGCATGTTGTATGCGACTCCTTCCATTACCGAGCGCACCATGTGCCCGCGTCTATGTGCAAGTGTCAGTCCGAGAAAACATGCCCGCGCGTACGGGTCATTGTGCGGGGTTCGCTCACCCGATAAATAGGGAAGGAAAAACAATCCTTCACTTCCTGGTGGAACATTCTGTGCTTCAGTAGAGAGAGTCTGATAAAATGTTCGACCATTTTCATTTCCATTTCCTGACGACATTTCTTTAGAGAAGAGAGAAAAGTCTGTTGCACAGAGCTCATTTCTAAACCATTGAAGTGCACCGCCGCCGCATAGGTTGGCGCCCATCATCAGCCACTTTCCAGGCATCGCATGGCAAATAGTGTGCAGCCTTCCGGTTGGGTCAAGAGCAAAATTATCACTGTGTATTAAAGCAATACTTGCCGTTCCAACAATGGTTGAAACTATTCCAGTTTCAACAACACCATTACCGATACCACCTGCGGGACAGTCACCGGCTCCGGCAACTACCAAACACTTCGTGGAAAGTCCCAGGAGATCTGCCGCTTCTTTTGTCAGCGTGCCGGTTACCTCATCTGATTCGAAACAACGCGGGAGCAGATCGATATTCAAATCGAGTTTCGACAATAAAGGTTTGCACCACTCTCTTTTGGAAACATCAAGCAGTAATGTTCCGCTTGCATCACTTACATCGGTTGCAAATTCACCGGTCAATCTGCGCCGGACATCATCTTTTGGAAGAAGTATTTTGTGTGTCTTTTCGAAATTTTTCGGTTCGTGCTTTCTCAGCCATAGAATCTTCGGTGCTGTAAATCCGGTCAAGCCAGGATTCGCGACAAGCTGAATGAGCTTTTCGCGCCCGCCGACAGCTCCTTCCATCTCCGCAGTTTCGATTGCTGTTCTTTGATCGTTCCATAAAATTGCGGGGCGAATGACATTGTTATCGCGATCTAGAAAGACAGAACCATGCATCTGACCGGACAATCCAATTGCCACCACATCGTCACGCTTGAGTCCTGCTCGAGAGATGACCTGTTTTACGGTGCTTACTGTGGCGTTCCACCAATGGTCCGGATTTTGCTCACTCCATAATGGTTTTGGCTGAGAGCTGGGATAGCTCTCTGTCGCCTGCGCCAACAGCTTTCCATCGGAGTCGATTGCAATTGTTTTGGTTCCTGACGTGCCGATATCAATGCCAAGGAGTACGCTCATTGAACCTTCTCAAATCTTCGAATTTGCCGACCATATAATCGTACAGCCAGAATCAAGTTTGAGTGTCCGCATACTCCTTAAATTCGATCAGTTGCCCAAATCCCAATCGAGTCGGGGTCCTTCGGCGTTCGTCCTTACATCTTGAATTTGCACCGTCTGAACCGGATACGGCGAGCCTGACATGCTCCATTCAGTACCGCCCGTTTTCTTGTCAGCACCCCACGCATTGGGCAAAACGCTTCCATGACCTGTAGTTAGCCCGCTCGCTCTGGCAGCCACGATGCCAAAGTTGATGCGGTTTTGAGGCAGAAACTTCTCTATTTGTGGCAACCCCTCTGCACCTTCGTCGCCGTAGATTTGCTCTGCATAGGCACCTGCATTCTTCACAAAACTGTCGAGACTGGTGACTGGCAGACCGTTTCTGCCACGTGGGCCAAACTTGGGCGCCAGCTGCCCGCTCAAAGTTGGCGCCATTGCCGTCATCTGAGACATGGTTGGTTCCGCCAACTCGCCACCCATGCCCTCCGAGCCCTCGCCTGTGGGCATGGAAATTCTGCCATAGTCACCGGACGCACCTTGAGAATACTCGTGCATTCCCACGTCATCAAGGTCTTCATAATACTGCGCATGGGCTGGAGAAAAATTGGCTGAAATCATGGCGAATGCACAAGTCGTGAATAAAGTGCGTCTCAATTGCATACTATCTCACCCTCACAAAACCGGAGTCGCAGTAATTTGCAGCTTGCTGCGACCTTGCCGAGTTTCGCAACAAGTTTTGAAAAAGTTTTGAATTTGGTGAAGGCGCCGCATTTGCGCTTTGAGACCGCAAGCGAGTATAGTTTCTTTCGGGCGCACTCAAAGAAGCATGGCAAATGTCACGCATCCGATTTCAGATGTTCAGTCGCATACAAACAGGCATATCGTTGCCCTTCATTTTTTTCTATTCGTTGTTTTGCAGCAATAATGCATTGGCTGCACCGGCTCAATCCGCGCCCTCGATCATGCGCAAGGAGTTTGAACTCGCTGTAAAGTACCAAGCGATACAGAAATATCATGACGCTCTTCCTCACTTCAACAATGCAATTGCGCTTTCGACCAAGAGAATCGCGCAATTCTACTGTGCCAGAGCGGGTACGAAAATCGACCTGGAAGACTTCCGCGGTGCTCTTGCGGACTGCGACGAAGCGATCAAGTTGAACCCAAAACTTGCTGGTGCCTACAGCCGACGCGGATTTGCTTATGGCGCATTAGGAAAGTACGACCGCGCTGTTGGAGATCTCACTACTGCAATAAATCTCCGTCAGATCGATTGCTTCAGGTGGAATGATTATTTTGATTACGACAATAGGGCAAAGGCATATAGAAGCCTCGGAAAGCGCATAGAAGCACAGAAAGACGAAGCTGTTGCGAAGACATTGCATCTAATCAAAAATGCATACATGCTGCGCGAAAGTATCGAAACAAAGAAAGCACTCGACCTCATGCAGCAAGTCGTGAAAAGTCAGCCGGAATCAATGTCCGCTCACTACATGCGCGGGATCTGCGCCCTCAACTACAATCAAAATGATCTTGCTATCCAAGACTTCTCTTTTCTATTGCAGAAAAATCCTGCTTGCATGCCAGCTTATTATTTGCGCGCAGATGCATACTCCAAAGCAAATAAAATTGAACCCGCCATCAAAGACTATTCTCGTATCATCGAAGCAAATCCGGTCGTAGTGACTGCTTGCGACACAGCAGAGACCGGTCGCTATCATGGAGATCAAAGTTCATACGACAGCAGTGTCATTTGGACAACCGACATTTACGTACTTCGCGCTATGTTGTACAGACAGCAAAAGAAAATAGATCTTGCAATGAAGGATTTGAACAAAGCAATCGCGATGGCACCCGATGACTATGAGGCCGTAACGACTTTGGCTTCCACTTACATCGACATTAACAAGTGCGACGAAACAGTCAAGCTATGTTCTCAATTGATAAACAAAAAGGTGGAGCTTCACTCAGCCTATCAAACTAGGGCTCAAGCTCTAGAAAGGCTGGGGAAGCCTGATAAAGCCATTGAAGATTTGACCAGTCTGATTGGTATTACGCGAGGCGAGGTAGACGGATACATGTGGCGCGCAGATGCTTACGCGCGACAGAAAGAATATCGCAAGGCAATTTCCGACTACACAGTTGTTTTAGAATCAGGACAAGATGAAGCCATTCTGGCTCGTCGCGCAGATTTGTACATGAAGGTTGGAGAAACAGATAGAGCAATCGCAGACTACACTAGCGCGATCGCTCTTGAACCGCACGCATCTCTTTACGAGGGGCGCGCAAAGGCATACGAAAAGCTAGGGAGAGCAGACCTGGCTAAGAAAGATCGCGAGAAGATGAAGGCAGCTCCGATTCAGCCAAACAAACAGAGAATCAAGGACTAAGCTTTCTCTTCGACTTCAGGTGTTTGAACTCGGCCTTTTATGTCTCGATACATAACCAACGTGTTCTGTGAATCGCGTGCTTGATGCATGGCGAGATCAGCGGCCCCCAAAAGACCGCTCAAATCTTTGAAATCTTCAGGCACCGATGCGCTTCCAAAAGACAGGGTCAGATCCTCTGGTTCTACCCCGCCACCAAGAGGTTTGTCGGTTAGGGCCTTGATGATTCGCTTGACGAAAACCTCTGCACCAAAACATCTGGTGTTGGGCAGAAGCAGCGCATAGTCAAAAGCATCGTAATGGGCGATCAGATCGACATGCCGTTTCAATTGACTGATTCTTAGCACAGCCTCCATCACGGCTTTGTCAGGCAATACTTTGCGAACCACTTCACCGTCAATGATTTTCTTGTAACGCATCTCAAAAACAACGACCGAGAAGTAAGTTCTCGACCTGTAACTTCTGAAATACTCTTGTTCTAAGAAGTAGAGGAAAGCAGGATAGATAAACAAACCAGTTTCCGCGCGCCGAAGACTCATCATCACGCTTTGAATGGCAGCGTTATCTATAACGCGAGGCTCTAATACCAATGTAGTTCGCGGCCGATTATCGTTGAAGATCTTGATCAGATTGTTCTCGAGCAGATGGTAGATAATATGCACGAGTTGAATTCGCGAAATCTGCAGCGAGCGCCGCATCTCCTCAACAGACAGTTTTCCATCGAGACTGCAAAACACTCTTGCAATCGCAGCAATTTCGCAGGGCGGATTCTTCGAGACTCTCTCGACAAACTCGGCTTCTTGTATTTCCGGATCGAATGCAAGCAGTATCGAAGAAGCGCTCATTCCGGCTTGTTTCAGATGGTTTGTCCGTTCCGTCAATTCTTTGCTCTGTTTGACAAGAGACTCGATGCTTTCATAAACAGTGTGATTGTTTCTGAGTACTCGCGGTTCAAACGTGAATGTTCCTTCCTGCCAAGTCAAAAGCTCAATCATCGCCTCGTCGCCGACAACATCTCCAGCGGTGGCATCGACTGGAAAACCATCTTGAATGAACACCGTCGCCATTAAGTCGTTGTTTCGAACGTCCAAGCGACCAGTGCCTTTGTCATCGAAAATTGTTTCGAGCAAGCTAGTCATCGGCAGATCTTTGAGATCGCCATCTTTCGGAATTCGGCTAACCACCTCTGGTTTAGGTGGCGGAACGACAATGTTTGTAGACGATGCAAAACTTGGAGCTGAGAATTGAGGGACTGCCTCAAGCGGTTCAGGCGGTGGAGCAGGATTCGGCGGTGGAGCGGCCTTCTGCACCGGAATCGGCGATACTTTAACAGGCGGCGCCTCTGGAAATTGAGTCGCGTCAGGTGGCGGAAGGGGCATTTGAATACTCGGTTTGGGCAAGGAAGAAACCGGCAATCCAACCTGCGGCGACACCGTTTTTTCCATTTCAGGCTGCGCGCCTGGTGCTTGTGCCGGCAAACGAGCGAAAGTCTTTACAGCGGAGTTCTTAACTTCCGAACAGAACATGCCGATTTTGTTGTAAACAAGCAGCACATCGACACTTGAATACTCAAACAGCGCTTCACGCTTACCAGACTGTTCTACATACAACGCCCACTGGGCGTTCGTCGATTGCTTGAGATTGCAGCAGACCTCTAGCGTCATTTGAACCATGTTGGCAGTTCGAAACGACAACATGATGACCTTTCCACGATTCTCCATCGCCTGCGACAGAAGCTGGTGCAACTCCGATAACTCCGGGCCGCGCGGCAGTTTGCGCATTTGCGATGATAAACCGGTCTTTTTAAGCACAATTCCTCAACGAAGGGCACTCTGGTCCTAATCAGTTATTCCCCGTGTCTATACGGAGAAACGCAAAATTAAGATTCAGCGATTACTGAACCGAATAGCATACGGCTGCCCGTTCATCTGCCCTGAGCCAGTCACCATTCCAACAGAGCCATTGCCGTCGAAGGCAATGTTTAGACTGCCACTTGTTGCACCTTTATCGGAAGAATCGACGTTTATCACGAGTGAATTTAGCGTCTGCTGCGCAATCGGACCAGACAACGTCAGGCTGTCTCTGCCACCAGAAAAGACAGCGCTTACCCGCTTGCTCACGGGATCAATCGTCTGCACTGAAATTTGCCTCAATTTCATAAATGATATTCCCATCAGCGTGAGCTCGCCCCTGCCGATCGAGGACAGATTTAGCATCGGATTCCCAAATGCATTTGGATAGGGTTGTCCCATGTTAAAGAATGGGTTTTGGGGAGTGCCACCAGGGGTGATGCTGGCTGCTGCAATTGTACGGCTGAGAGAATCTTGCAGCATCTGCATTTGACCTAAAGTTGCCGGGTCTATCCCCGCGCGCTGCATCGTGCCAACCAAGCTGCTTCCAGACTGCTGCAATTGACTCAATTGCATCTGCAACTCCGGCGTCAAATTACCTCCTGCTCTTCTGCGAATTTGATTCAACTGCTGCTTGAACGTTTGAAGTCCCATGCAAATCTGCATGTCATTTCCTTGTGGAGCCGGAAACCAACGCCCCGTCGACTGCAAAAATGTCTGCACTCGTTTGATTATTTGATCGATGTTGGAGTCGATGCTGCGCAGGTTGTCGCTTAGATTTGAGTTGGACGAAGTCGCTGATGGATAGTACGAGCCATAGGGCGAAAACCCACCACCGCCAAACTGTCCAAACTGTGCAAATGCAATTGCGGGGAACGCCAAAGACAGAAGAGAAACTCCGGCAGCTGCGGCACGAAATGTCGGCACCCATCTAGCACTTTTGTGTTGCGGTTTACGCATCATTTTTCTTCCCACTCTTCACATGTTTCGTTCTTGCAAGAGTATGCACCATTATCGCGCACTCAATCTCCTCGCCGTCGCGAACCACAGATACCGTCGACTCTGTCACCACTAGCGTTCTTCCCGCCTTGATCACACTGCCTCGCGCAATCAGTTTGGAACCATTTGCCGGACTCAAGAAGTTTATCTTGAACTCCGCCGAGAGGCATTCCTCCTCGGGTTCGAGGACCGTGTAAGTAGCATAGCCAGACGAGGAATCGGCCGCCGTCGCCACGATTCCACCATGGAAAAACCCATGCTGCTGAGCCAAAGCTTGGCTAAACGGTAGATGAATCTCCACAAAACCAGGCTTAATTGCCACCAGTTCGCCCTTGTGCGCTTGCATAAATCCCTGATGCAAAAAGCTGTTGCGAATCTTTTCCTCATAGTTGGCATCAGGCGTTGTAAGCGGGCGCTTGCGGTTAGAAACGAAACTTGTCATGTGCAGGATTCCTTTCGTGCGTAGTACAGAATTACTTGGTTACCGATGTGTGGTCATGAAGAATCTTCCACCCCGATTTCGTGCGAACCAGAACAAGGCTGAAGATGCCGTTCATCGGGTCTTTTCCATCGCGTTTTAGATGCCAATGTCCAACGCACAGGGCGTTGTCAGCCCCAAGATTTTGAATCTTGAGATCACCAAAAGAAAGTTCGCCCATGGTTGTTTTGTTGTCACCGTATTTCTTGACATAACGCTCGCGAAGCGCCTCGTAGCCCCAGACTTCGGATTCCGCCGAAACAAAAGAGATCTCATTGGAGTTGACGTATCCGGTGAGAAATTTGTCGATGTCGCCTTTGTTCCACGCGTCTGATTGCATGCGCAAGAGGTCAGTGACGCCACTAGAGACGCCTGATTCCTTAGGTTTGCTATTTGCCGCCAGTGAAGAAATTGCTAACACAAAGGCTAAAAGAGCGACAATACCTCTAATCATGCGTCCTCGCGTGTTGTATTCTCTGTACGGTCACGACCAAGGGGTCATTTACATGAGAATAATACTTGCTTTGCTGCTCGTTGGATCTTTCTTTGGCTTTGGAGTTTTGCAACCTCGAATTGCACTTGCAGACGACGGGTTTGCCCCGTTTTGGACACAGTTCAAGACGGCTTTGAAGAAGCGCGACAAAGAGGCGATAGCGTCAATGACGCATTTACCTTTCCTATACAACAGCAAGGAATTGAACAAATCGCAGTTTCTCGCCAAGTTTGACGAAATACTCCCGCGTAAGCTTTCTACCTGCTTTAGCAAGGAGAAGCCAGTTGGCGATCAAGGAGCATATTCAGTTTTTTGTGGGGAACAGATTTATGTTTTCTCGAAGTTCAATGGCAAATTTAAGTTCACTGACATTGGCGTAAATGATTAGGCAGTTCTAGTTAACAAATACAAACACCACCCGTTTTGGCTCGGGTGGTGTTTTGATCTCCTCCTAGTCAATGAGGCGATTTGTTGTCCGACTATGGTCCACCTTGAGGAGGCAGTCCTGACGTCGGTCCATAGGCAGGAACAATGCTGGTTACATCGGCAATTGGCGAGCCTTTTCCTGTAGCAGGAGAGCTTGGGCTCAATGCATAACTCTGTGTGGTGAACGAGCGCGGTGATATCGTGGATGATGTCACGGAATGAGCCAGAGTTGCATCGTCGACATAAAGTGGGTTGACTATCGTTGGTGCCAAGGCCATTGTGTTGCCGGTGATGCGATATTGGAAGTTGCCGCCGCCATCAACGACTTGACCGGCTGGAACATGCACCGAACCGCCATAAGCAATCGAGTTGCTGACTGTGGTTGTGCCGTTGCCATTGGTCGAAATCTGATAGAGCGGATGCTGATACGGTGATTGGCCTTGGAAGTTTGGTTCCCAGAATGTGCAGTGGTCGACAGTCACTCTGGCGGTCGAACCGGCCGCTGGTTCAAACTGAAGGTTGGCTATTGGAGCGCCAAGAAATGATGTGTTGGTCACTTGCAAATTGCCGCTGACGAAATCGATGCCGCGATTCATGTAGGGGCCAAACACGCAGCGATCGACATAAATACTCGATGCAACTGGGGGGTTTGCTTCGCGTGCGGCATATATTCCAGTTCCCCAATTACCCCACCATCCATAACCATTGTTGCCAAAAGTGCAGCCACGGAATACGGTCAGGTTTTTGGCGCCGGCGACTGGAGTTTCTTTTGTGTTGGGAGCATTTGCAAAACGGAAATCGCAATTGAGAACATGGTTGTTGTGACCACCAAAGGTTAAACCGGCGTTCATGCCACCGCCATAGGGTGGAACGCCGGTAAGATTTTCGAGTGCCACGTTGCGCATCGTACAGTTGTTGCCGACCATGCGAACGCATTCAGCGGCATATGTCGTCACTTTAATGCCAGAACGTCTGATACCTACTATGTGAATGTCGTTGCCCGCAAACGTGATGCCGACTTGAATCGGCTGAGGATATGGATAGGCCCCGAATATAGTGATGTTGCCGTTGTGGCCTTGTTCATTACTCTGTCTGAGAACAACATGACTCTTAGGAATGGTAACGGCGGCACCAGAGTATGTGATACCGGCAGTGCCACCATCAATAATGATGTGGTCGCCCGGACGTACTCTGTTCCAATCAATTTTTGCTGGATGCGACCATGCTGTTTGCCATGTCAGCCCGTTGCGTCCATTTCCATCGGGAGAGACGTATAGGTTGCGTGCCAGCGCGTCCGTTTGAGATGCGATTGTTGCTGCCAAGGCTGCCACAAAGCTGAGGGCTAGCTTTGACTTCATCTGTAGTGCGTTTCTCATGATGTGCTCCGTTCGTCAGTTGTGTGGGGAGATCGGGGTGTCGGTTGCGTTCCAGGCGACGATTTATGGACGCACAAATACTGTATGCATCTACCGTGAACTGATCGTGAGGGCAAGGTGAAACGAGCGTGCGCAGTTCGTGAAACCAACGTGTGCGTTCCGTGAAACGAGCGTGAAGTTTTGATATTGATGATGCCTAGTGGCTGCTAAACCGATCTATTTGATCAGAGCCACGCCGCCGTCGCTTCCGACAGATGAATGTACGATTCTGAATCCAGCTTGCTGAAAGAAGTGTGGTCTAAAGTGAAATCTGGCCCACGGCGTCGCTTCGTCGCCGACACTGACGAAAGAGCCGCCCATGATCATTTGGTGTTCACCGTCAAAACATGGTGTGCTGAAATCAGCATAAAATGGATGAATCTTGAAACCGTTCAATGGGTTGAAATGATCTTCAGACCATTGCCATACATTGCCATAGACGTCATAGATGTTACTTCTGCCAAGCTCAGCCGTAGCCACATCACTTTCTGAACCAAAACGCAAATTGGAGTTGAACGGTGCAGGCGCAATCAATGATTGTTTACTGCTATTAGGCAGTCCGCAAGTCAATCGCATAGCTTGATGTTCAGCTTCGGTAGGCAGTCTATACTCTTTGCCATCCAATTGTGACTTCCAGTTGCAGAACGCCTTCGCCTCGTGGAAATTGACGACGACCGGCCAATTCCATTGCATTTCAACTACTTCAAAGCACAGGCGCAACTCGTATTCGTATGCGCCGCAGCTTCCTTTTTCTATCCAGAATGTCGGGTGTTTGACGTCTCTAAATGAACGCCACCTCCACCCCGTTTCCGTCCAGAATTCAGGGCGGCTGTAGCCACCCTCAGACACAAATTGCCAGTACTCACCGTTACTTATCAACTGACTGGAAACGGAGAATTCACCAAGCGATTTTTGGCGCGTGCCATACTCATTGTCCCATCCATAAGTGGGCCAATCTGTAGGCTTTCCGTACTCGACATCGCACGCTTCAATCTTCACTAAAGAGTTTTCGCTGAAGTCTTGTCCATCGACCGGCATTGAGCTAATGAAGCCAGTCTTCAAAGGAGCGTTGTGTGGCCACTCGGCCGGTCTGGCAACCAGATCAATCGGAAACTCACGAATCAATACGGATGATGTCTCCAAGTGAATTCGCTCATGTTCGAAGCCCATGAAAAGAGCCCAGAGCGGGTGTTCTTGAAGAATAGGCTTGTGTCCATTAGCCAGGTCAGGGTGCTCATTGATTATGCTGAGAACACAGTTATAGACTTGCTTTCTATACTCCAACACTTCGTCAATCGTCGGCCACTGCATGTCGTTTTTCGACATGTCGTCCCAACTCATTTCGTCTACGCCGATTTCAAATATTTGTTCGAAATATGGATTGATGCCAGATTGAATCAATCCGGCAAGGCGAAGTTTTTGAACATAAAGAACGGCGGGATGTCCGTAATAGAAAATAAATGGATGCCGCAGTCCATGGTATGGGGGGCGGTAAAACGCCTCTTCACCGACAAGCGACGAGAAGATAACTTCCGTGAGTGTCCAACCGTTGTTGAAGTAGTCGCGAACTTGGTCTCGTGTGCATGTAGCCAGATTAACAATTGGAAGAGCGTACAACTTGCCATTCGAATATCCAGGACAATCAACGGGCAGACAACCAGTCCACCAATCAGAGTTTCTGGGCGCAGTCAACGCAATCGTCGTGCGATTCAAGTTTTGGTGCCAAGGTTCTTTCACGGTATTCTCGATAATACCGTCCATAACTGCTGCATTTTGATTTCGCAAAATTGCCATAGTTGTTACCTGTGCTTGGTTTCCTCAAGTGTACCGACGATCTTTCTTGCCACTTCCGAATCGGAAAACGGAATTCGAGTTTCTCCTATGACCTGATGAGTTTCATGCCCCATTCCCGCTATCAATAACGTGTCGTCACGACCGAGAAGTTTAATACCGTATTCGATGGCGCTGGCTCGATCTGCAATTTCTTTGGCGCCTGGGGCACCTTCCAATACTTGCTTGCGAATGCCGGCTGGTTCTTCGGCTCTGGGCTGTCCATCGGTGACGATCACGACATCTGCAAGACGAGCGGCCATTTCGCCCATTTGTCCTCGCTTTCCGGGATCACGTTCACCATTGGCCCCGAAAACTATTGCCAACTTCCCATTTGTGAAACTCCGACAGGCCTCGAGCGCAGCGCGAATTGCATCAGGCGAGTGCGCGTAGTCGACAACGACCCTGCCGCCCGTCGGCGTTTTCGCAACGGTGTTTAATCTGCCTTCCACTGGTTCTAACAAACCGAGCAATTTAACCGCCTCTTCTGCAGGTGTTCCTGACGCTATCACTACACCGAGACTGCACAAAACATTTTCGACTTGAAACTCTCCCATGAGTTTCAGCTGAGTCTGGTAGGTAAGCCCCATCACATCGAGTGTCAGCAGCTGACCATCTTCATTTTTCTGTGTGTTTTTCAGCCGGATGTCGGTACCTTTCCAACCATAACTTATAACTCGATGTCTTCTTTCCTTGCAAATTGCCAGGGCGCGCTCGTACCAATCCGTATCAGCGCACAAGATTGCAAAACTGCCTGGTGGCAGCACTTCGGTAAACAGCATCATCTTCACGCGGAAGTATTCTTCCATGTCGTGATGGAAATCCAGATGGTCACGAGTGAGGTTTGTAAAAGCACCAATTTTTGAATGCACGCCATGCAGGCGATAATCGAAAAGCGCATGGCTTGTAGTTTCCATCGCTACATGATCAAAACCCCTACTTGCGATTCCCTGCAACATTCGGTGCAAATACACGGTCTCAGGAACAGACAATGTCGGATCACGTTCCCAGACCAATGTTCCATCACTGCACACACCACCAAGGTTGCCGACTGAGCAACTCTTCAGCCCTGCCGCCGTCCACAGCATGCGGCAAAAATTGACTGTTGATGTTTTACCGTTGGTGCCAGTGATGAGCGCAACCTGCTTGGGACGAGGCTCCCCGAAGAGTCGCGACGAAATAAATCCAAGCAGCTTCAGTGGCGTATCGTGAGTGACCAGCGCCGCTTTTTCTTTAAATTTCGCTGGTATTGACACATCCGGCGTGCTGACGATTGCTGCGGCACCCTTTTCCAATGCGTGCTCAATGAAATCTCGTCCATCCAGTCTGAGCCCAAACCGTGTGCTATCTACCGTTTCAGACTCTGCAGCAAGGTACAGAAATCCGGGACGACACAAATTAGGGTCGGCAGTCACCCCTGTGATCTCCAAATCGCCCAACTGTGCAGGCACAATTTGGATACCGGACAGGTCCTCAAGAAGTAATTTGAGTTGCATAGCAGGTCCCCGACTCGTGCCGTATTCGCAACAGAGCAGCCATTCAACCGAGGTCGGCATCCCACTCGGACACGCAGACAAACTTGAGAGAATACCGACAGGTGTTATTCTCTCAGATTCATGGCAAAATTTGCCGTAATTCGGGTTTTTGCGCAACGATTCTCTATTTTTGGAGTACCCGAAGGCAAACAACTCTTTCGGAAAAACCAAAACGGAGTCGCGATTGGAGGAACCGTGGTAACCAGCCAAACCAATATCGTCCGGCGGTCTCAAAAACTCAACCCTAAAGCCCTGGCCAAACACAAGAAACGATGGCTCAAATTCTTTCCGAAATCGTTCAAAGACCAGCAATATATTGACTGGGAACGCACATATAAATGGGAAGCCCACAAGCTGTTTAATCAACTGCTCGGCAAGAAGCAATTCAGTGAGCTGATGCGTGCACGTGAGTATTCCGAGATTGCCAACCGCGCATTACAGGTTGAATCCAGATGTAACTTTCTTTTTTCTTTCGAAAAAATGGCATTGCGTGATGCGCTTCGCACCACCCTCGGTGCACGCCTCTTTGCAGAAGGTCTTTATCAGCTGCTGTATGAAGATGGTCCGATGAAGAATCGATTCGTCGCCTGGATCGTTGCGGTATCTGAATTGCCGAGGAAGAAGTCTCGGGTTTTGTCATGGCCGATTGTCACCTTTTTTCCATTTATTGCTCAGCCATCGAACTTCATAATTATGAAGCCTACTGCTATGAAAGTTGCTGCTTTTGAGCTTGGCTATGATCTCGAATACACCTCCACTCCGTCGTATGCCACCTACGAAAGGTTGCTCAAGCTGGCCGACTTGGTCGGCGAGGCAATATCCGATCTAAAACCGCAGGATTATCACGATTTGCAATCATTTTTATGGGTGATTGGGTCGGCGGAATACGAACGCCTTGAAGAAGAAATTGATGCTTGACACATCCGGAATTCGGATCTACCATAAGTTTGTATGGTGCAAGTAAGCCTGAAGTTTAGGCGCCCAACTTAACAGTTTAGAACCAGCAGCAGTGTGTAGTTTCAGGCTTTGTGCCTGATGGTGCAGCTTTTGCATGGAACATCGGGGACCAAACTCTGCCCTTGCACCAAATTTTTGGTCAGTCATGGCAAAAAATCAATCTCGACAGGAAAGAATAAATCCATGAATCTGACACTAGAAGAAATGCGGATTGTTCACGAAGCGCTAGAGTGCGCATGTAAATCGAAATTGATGGAGTTCGAACAAAACAAAGATCGCTGCGACATTGAAGCCAAGCAAACTGCAGTGAGAGCAGCGAGTGATGTTAAGCGTTATCAGCGATTGATATCTGCAATTCGGCAGCAGATGTCGCGCGGTGCGTGAGATTGAAGAAACAAAAGGAACGATCGACAGCGTTATCTTTTGCCTGATTTCGCGAACTCTTTGAATTTGTACTTTTGCAGATACTCTTCGTAAGTATCTTGAAAGTCGATCACGCCATCATTAGTGAAGGAGATGATTCTCGTCGCAACGTCAGAGATGAGATCTCGGTCGTGCGATACAACAAAAACTGTTCCGGGAAACGCTGAAAGTCCTTCGGCGAGTGCTGACACCGCTTCGAGATCAAGGTGGTTGGTCGGCTCGTCGAAAATGAGAATGGGATTCTTCTGCATCATCATTCTCGCCATAAGCAGTCGCGCCGCTTCACCTCCTGATAGTGCCTCTGTCGCTTTCAGACTTTCATCTCCGGAAAACAACATTCGCCCAAGCAACCCGCGGACGAATTGATCTTCCTCGTCCACGCGATACTGCATGAGCCAATCAAGCGCGGTCGATCCTGGCTTGATCTCACTGTGGTAGTCCTGTGGGTAGTAGCTCCAACTGGCGCTGTCGCCCCACTTGATCGTGCCGGCGTCGGGCTCCAGTTCACCGATCAAACACTTGAGCAATGTCGTCTTTCCAACGCCGTTAGAACCGATTATCGCAACTCGCTCTCCTCGCCAAACATCGAGCTGAAGATTCTCAAAGAGTTTCTTTCCATCGAAGCCTTTGGTCAGTCCTTTGACCTGCAGGAGTTCACGTCCAATCGGCTTCTCTTGCATAAACCGAATATATGGACGCTGAATGTTCGACTTCTTCAATTCTTGCGGTGTCAATCGTGCAATCTCTTTCTTGCGCGATTGAACTTGACTCGACCTTTGTCCTGCACCAAATCTACTTACGAACTCCTGAAGCTGCGCGATCTTCTTCGCTTTGTCACGGTTTTCTGCTTCAATAGTCTGTCGCGCTTGTGTTTTCTGGGCGACCATATCATCGTAGTTGCCGGTGTAGGTGATGATCGTGTCGTAATCAATGTCAGCAATATGCGTGCAAACTGAATTCAGAAAGTGACGATCATGCGAAATCACAACAAGCACGCCTTCGTATTCCTGTAGAAAATCCTCCAACCAGTGAATCGACTCCAAGTCGAGGTGGTTTGTCGGTTCATCAAGAAGAAGCGCTTCCGGTCCTGCAAACAACGCTTGCGCCAGCAACACTCTAAACTTGTAATCAGTCGCCAGAGTGCTCATGAGATTCTCATGGTTCTCATCTGGAATTCCAATTCCGCGCAGGATCTCCGCTGCTTCAAATTCGGCATTGTAGCCATCTTCATCAGCGATGATCGACTCGAGATCGCCGAGTCGTGTCATCTGATCCATTGTTAAATCCGGCACTTCGCACAGCGCATCACGCTCTTTAAACGCGCTCCACAAAGTCTCATTGCCCATGACGACCGTGTCGATTATGCGTTCCTTATCGTATGCAAATTGGTCTTGCTTCAACACTCCGACTCGTTTCGGACGGCTCACCGTACCTCTATTAGTCGGCTCCACTTCGCCAGTCAGAATCTTCATAAAAGTAGACTTTCCAGAGCCGTTTGGTCCGGTCAAACCATACCTATATCCCGGGCTAAACTTCACACAAACGCTGTCGAACAGCGTTCTGGCGCCGAATGCTTTGGTGAGTTCGTTAACAATGATCATGGGTTCCCTTCAATCAGCACACAAAAATGACGTGGGTCACACGTCAGACGGAAATTATAGCATTTGTACACGAAACAGAGTACCCGAGAGAAACAGTCATCCAAAAGAACGATCAAGCGAACTAATCGATTGATGGTTCATTTGTACGCAACACGGGATGCGACGAACGCCACTGCTTCTTCGTAGGCGTCTCCACAGTTGAAAATAAACTCAGTTGAGTGACACTATCTGCGATATCGCTTTCAGCATCGAGTAGTTCCTTCTCGGTCACAACCTCACCACTACCGCGAATATGCAAAACCTCAATGGCACGCTCCATCAAAACATTTCCAATCAACACTCTTCGATGACACGCCGTCGGGTTCTCTTCTGCGCACATCAAAGCTATTCGATAAGATTCGACACCCTTCAACAACCGTTCAATCCCAACCTTAAACTTAGCCGACTCCGCGAGTCGTTCATACAGAATATAGCCCTCGGCGTCGTAGAACTCCGGTTCCTTGGGTTTGCCGCCAAGCTCCTTCCCGAGAAACAGGTACTTCAGTCCCGCGTTCTGAATCGCTACCTTCAGGGGGTCGTGGTTGAAGTGCAAAGAATACCGCGTGAAAGGATTGCTCCTAACATCGACAAGCACGTTAATGCCAAAACGCTCCAATAGGTCGAAAAAACCAGCCATCGAGTGGTTGGAGTGCCCAATTGTATAGATTACGCCTTGGGGTTGATAACCCGCGCCAGTGCTCAAATGCGTCACCTGTGTGTTCGCCGACGCCTCCATAAAATTCTAGAGCAAAACCCTTCTATCAGAGGATTTCTGATCAAAAAACATGGGTACAGATTATCTGTGGGCATGGATGACACAGACGAAAAACTCTTAGCTGAGCTGCTGGGTTCGGCTGATGCTATGTTCGCCGCCGGCGACTACATAGCGTCAGAACGCGCCTACAAGTCGGTTCTTAGCATGGTCTCGGCATTTTGCGATGAAGACAGCCTGGAGCGCCGGTTCTGCCTCCAGCGAATCGCCGACAGCGCCATGCACCAGGAAAAGTTTCCTGAGTGCGTGCGGGTTTACAACCAGCTTCTGGCACTTCAGCTGAAAATAGCTCCCTTGGCGCCGGACACACTTGGCGTCGCCCTAAAATTGGCAAACGCCATGCGCCTTTCAGTCGGCATAAGCGCCAAGATGGTGTTGGCATCGACTGGTGCTGTTTTATTGATTGGAGTAGCCGTTCTTGGCGCTTCGATGTGGATTCCCGGCGCCACGCAAAACACCCCGCCGAAAGCTAAAACATCAGCGAGCGCCTCAACAGCCAAACCAAGCACGGCTGGAAAAACCACCAACAACAAGCAAGTTCGAAAGAAGAAAAAAAGGAAACGACACTAGTTTCGAATTTAATCTTGAGACTACGTCTCGTCATCCCGTATTACGGCGTCTTTGAGAGCGTACGACGTTCCGCGAAACTGTGCGATCATCTCGCCAGACTCACGTTTCACTATAATGTCGTAGATACCGGTCTTACCTTTAAGCGCGACTTCGCTGGCTTCAGCGACAAGCACGTCACCTTCCTTTGCCGGCAGAAGAAAGTTAATTACACACGTCAGTGCAACGGTTTTGACGTTTCGCGAATTACAGGCGTAAGCAAATGCAGTGTCGGCAAAAGCAAAAATCATGCCACCATGACAGATACCATGTCCGTTGAGCATGTCGCCTGTAATCGGCATCGTCATTGTAGCGCGCCCCTCGTCAACGCTGTCTAGTCTGGCGCCAAGCCATTGCGCCGCACGATCGTTCTCGTACATTTTCGCGGCGACGTCTTTCGGGGTGACCTTCTTATTGCATTGAGGTTTCATGTTGATCCAGCTTGAGGGAACAGTCTGCATACTCTAACAAGAATCAAATTTCATCGCCAGCCAGACACTCAATTCACTCGGGACCGTTGCTCAAATGGTCGGCCGTGGCAAATTAAAATACAAAGATCGAATAGAATTGATATGAAGCCCATGGCTCATAAACGGGGGTTTATGCACAATACGCCGAGATGGCTGGAGAAAGGCTCAGTGTGTGCGCTTTTATGCTCAACGCTGGTCCTGGTCAGCCCTGCTCTGGCAGCTCCAGTGGCGCATAAAAAGCCAGCCGCCAAGCCATCAACGAAGGTTGCAACCAAAGCGACGCCAAAACCGGCAACCCAAGCTAAAGCTCCAGCCCAACAAGCCGCCGCCCCGTCAACTGATTCTGGCTCCGAACAAACACCTGCAGCATCTATCTCGCAAGATGTTCCTGACCCAACCACAGTACCTTCCGACCAAGCCACAACCGGTCCAAACGGGGAGATGCATCTGCCTGCGCCCCCAAAACCCAAGCTGCTTCCCGGAGGAATTCATCCGGGACCGATGCTTAAGTGGCGCCAGCAACTCCATGCTCAAATTACCGAAGCCGGAAAACGCGGCGTAGGTGTCACAAACTACAAAACCGCCTTCGATGACCTGGAAAAGATGGTGGAAAACGGTGCTCCCGAAGCCGATATACGATCAAAGATCATTGCGATTTTGACTCCGTTGCACCAACAAATGCGCAGTGGAATGTACCTCAAGCAGTTCACGCCTGAGAAGCCACCACCGGAATCTCCGCCGCTTCTCGCCCCCGCCGGTGAAGCAGAAAAAGCCTTCAGACTGACGCAAGTACAAGTCCCTGTCTCTCAGCTCGAACAATCGATGTTTAGCTATTTGAATCAGGACCGCTCGGCAAACGGCTTGCCACCCCTTAGTTTCAGCAGCAGTCTTGCAGGCGTTGCCAGAGACCATTCAGAAGACATGTGCAAGCGAAAGTTCTTTGCACACGTAAATCTTGATGGGGTCGACCCACAAGGACGCGCTAGGAATCATGGCATCTCGGTACCAGTCGCAGAGAACATCGCTCTTGTATCCGATCGCGGAAATCCAAAAGCGATGATTCAGCAAGCGGAAATCAATCTCATGAATTCACCAGGCCACAGGGCCAACATTCTCAACACCGGCTATCGGTGCGTGGGAATTGGCGTGGGTTACGACGCATCGGGCTCGATTAGAGTCACGCAATTGTTCTCACCCGAAAGTATCTAAATATCTGGAATCCCAAGTCCCAAGGGAGAAAATCCGATGCAGAAAACGGCCTTTATGGCAGTCAGTCTATTGAGCTTTGCACTTTTGATTGGAATCAACAAGCCCTGCATGCAAGCGGCATTCAGCGCCGGTGAAACCGACAAAACAACGAGTGCTTCGCCTGAATCATCTAGTGCCGCGTCGAGCCCTGAAGAACAATTTGCGCAATTGGAAATTGCCAGGAAAAAGCTCGATAGTGCTCGACATGAGCTCGAAGAAAAGCGACGAGTTTTGGAAGAGAAACGCCTCAAGCTTGACGAGCCAAGACATAAGTTGGATCAACAAAGAATGGCTTTGCGAGAGCAGCAGCTAAAACTAGAAGAACAATCGCACAAATTGCAAGAAGAGTTCAGAAAGATAGAGGAACAAAAACTTCCTTTAGACAAGCAAAGGCTTGAATTGGAGGAGGAAGATCGCAAATTGCAATTGCAGAGAATCGAGCTGGACAGGAATCGTCACGCCTTTGAAGAACAACGCAAACAGCTCGAAGAGGCGAGGCGTAACGCTGGTAAAAAGTAATGCTTAAAAACGCAAAATGCGAAATGATGACAGCGAGCATCCTTGCATCTGTTGCCATTTTCGCAGGCGTTTCGGCACATGCAGCCGCACCGACCAAAAGCCTTGATTGGAGACTATTGCAGAAGAGTCGAACTTTCGGCATGCACTCTGTTCTTGTTTCACCTATTGGGTTTAGAATCACCAATACGAAAAGCAAAGTTTCCTATATTGCGAAGGCGCCGGCTTGGGATGTTTACGTGACCAACGACATTACCAAGGTTTATCACGTTCAGAAATTCGACAAATTCCAAAGACTAGGCACCCGGGCGATGGTGCTCTTTGGAGAGCCGGTTTTCACAACGTTGGGCATGAAGCCGACCGCCGAAAAGGTCACATCATGCGGACAAGGTTGTCTGGCGTATGTCACGACACCGCAGAGCGAGCGCTTTCAAGTTAACGAAGTGCAGGACAAACGCCAAAACAACCGCGCGCCAGTTTCAGCCAACCTGAAATTATCCATCGCAATTCCCAGCGGAGATCGAGCAGGCATCATCCTTGACCGCATCTACGGATTGCCTGAAGTAAAGGGAATTCCGCTTGAGTTTATGTACAAGACAATAATTGGCAAACAAAAACTCGAACTGGCAACAGTAAAAATCGAACGAGCAAAGTCCAAACCAGCAGATTTCGTAATGCCTTCGAACTACAGAAAAGTGAACAAACCAGAAGAAGTTTTCAAAGACGACATCAGCAATGCAAGCGTCGACAACATGATCCAAAACATGGAACGTGGAGGCGAGTTTAACTACGATCT
>CAZCZI010000014.1:12653-43085 GCA_964503045.1 uncultured Candidatus Obscuribacterales bacterium | reverse complement strand
GCGTCGACAACATGATCCAAAACATGGAACGTGGAGGCGAGTTTAACTACGATCTACAAACTGGATTCGGTCGCGCGAAGTAGTTTTTCGCTACAATCTATTCTTACGACTCGCTTCCACTGCCAAAGACGCCTGACAAGACCTCATGGAATCACAAGAAATCAAAGCCTGTCTGCTTGACCTGGACAATACGGTATACAACTACACGAACGCCCATACCCCTGCATTGGCTGCAAGTTTGGCGTGGTTTCAATCACAGTTCAACATTGATGCGCAATCAGCCGCCAATGCTTACAAAATATCGCGTTCTGCAATCAACAAAGAATTACGCGGGCTTGCACCATCACACAGCAGACTTCTCTATTTCAAACGAATGATGGAGACGCTCTCTTTATCACCGCTTTCGAAGTCACTCGAAGCCGAGGAAGTGTATTGGAGCACTTTCTTGGATTCGATGCAATTGACAAACGGAGTGATCGACTTCTTCGAAGCAATGAAGAAAAGCAAGATTCGAATTGCGATTGTCACCGACCTTACTACGCAAATTCAACTCAGAAAGATCGCTCATCTCAAAATTGAACAGTACATAGATGCCATAGCTACCAGCGAAGAATCCGGTGCTGAAAAACCGTCGGAATTGATTTATCGACTGGCGCTGCGTCAGTTAGATCTAAAGAATGCAAACCAAGCATTTGTCATTGGAGACAATATAGACAAAGATATTGATGGTGCGTTAAATCTCGGCATGAAGTGTTTTTGGTTTACAGAACATGAGCCGGCAGATGTGGTGGCAAAGAACGGTCGCATCGGCGTGACTGCATTCAATAATTTCCCGGATCTGACCAACGCGATTTGTGCAATGGCAAAGAAGGTTAGATAATGAGTGATGCAATCTCCGAGCGCATCGCAAAGGAGCTTGGAGCTCTCAATCTCTCTGACTCGCTGTCGCAATTGTCTGGTTCGGACTTACACTCTCTAATGCTTTCGGTGATGAAAAGGCGTGTGGCCAACATAGAAACATCGAGTCTTGTACACGATAGTAAGGTTACACGAGCATGCAATGTTGATGGTCGCCTCCTCAATAAATTGGACGGCATTGCATTTGATACCGCATCGGAGTTCGAAGTTGTCGAACTCTCGCCGCTGCAACCCTTAGGCTCGGTTGGTGCGCTGACTGGTCTAGATCAAGGGAATGTCCTCACGACAATACGCGCATACGAATGCGCATCAGATCCAACCGTTGGTCTCGCACTCGAATGCGCAAGACGACGAAAAGACGTCGCACAGCGCAAGCAAACTATGCGATTGTGCAGCTCACACCGAGTGGTGAGATTTCCCGTACCTGACAAACCTGGATTTAGTGCACACTTTCGACTCTTTTGCCTGGTATCAAGTGCACGAGATCAGGGTTCGTTCCTGTTCGAGACTATTGCTTTGTGGGAGCACATTCGGGTTTACCTGTTGTTCCTAAACCAGCTCGCAAAACCTGACTTCACCTTTTCAGATGTTACAGTCGAGATTTCTGACACTCGCGCGATCAGTCATTTGTGTGCCTCACAGGGCATTGATCGAGATGAAATCAAAAGATCTGTGCGCGCCAGAGACTCCGATAGCTCAGACAAAGTGCTACAGAAATACTCCTCTTTGTGGCCGAAAAACGTCATCAGACCTCACGAAGAATTGGCGCAATTCGACTTGCCTCAGCACATTTTGAAACATCTTTCGATTATAGACGAGAAGGTGCGCGCGTCCCTGCAAAATGAGTTTCCCATGGTGAACTTCGCCTTCAATATGCACCGTCTTACCGGGCTCGGCTATTATCATGGTCCTTGCTTTCACATCAAGCTCAAAAATAAAGACGGTCAGTCTTTCATGCTTGCAGACGGCGGTTTCGTCAACTGGACTCAACTGTTGTTGCAAGACGGTAAAGAACGTTTGATGACCAGCGCTATTGGAGTTGAGCTCTTCTGTCGAATGTTTAGATCCTAAGCAACGAACTCGAGGTTTCCAGTCATACCGCCCACTTAAATTCGACCCCAAAACTGTTCCTGCAAAGTATTCAAATTAGAGTTATTCTATTGAAAGTCGGATAATCTCAATGTTAGAAGCTCGTTAACAAGACTTCGGAAGTCCGCTAAAGCAATTCGGAATCCCGTATATGTGTTTTGGTACCACAAAGCATCGGTGAAGCAATGAAAAACGAATCGCGATTACACGGGCACGTCTTGTCGAAAAACACACGGCGACATCTGATAAAGCAATGCACGATTTTGGCAGCGCTGACTGCACTTACCGTTTCTCCCGCATTTTGTGCATCGACAGAGGTTATTAAACTCAACAATGATGGGGTAAGAGCGCTCAATAGTCAAAATTTCAAAACTGCCATAAGCAAGTTCAAAGCAGCTCTCGCAGTCGATCCAACCTATGCCCGTGCCAGAGAAAACCTAGGCGTTGCCTGCAACAACTACGCTTTGAGTCTCAAAAAAACGCCTAAGGAAGCAATTAAATACGTGCACACCGCCCTGCTCGTCAACTCAGAAAACAAGACCACGCTAGAAAATCTTGACGGCTTCATAAAAATGCTCGATTGCAATCCAAACTCATTCGATGATCGCGTGAAACTTGGAGACACTGCGCTGAGCAGCAATGACTTTGCCGGTGCACTCATTGAATACGAAGCTGCACTCAAGATCAAAGATAGTCTCGATGTTCGCAAAAAATTGGCGACCGTCAAAGTACCTGCTGAATGGCAAGCGATCGTCGACAACAAGTCCAAGAACGAAACTGAATCCAGAAAGAGAGTAGTCGATGAAAAGACCGTAGACTTCGGCCCGTACATGGCTTCAGTCCAAAGCAAAATCAAAGGTAACTGGTACCCACCGAAAGGCAAGAAAAGCCGCAGGGCAAAAGCTATTTTTCAAGTCAATAGGGACGGATCAATTGCCAAGCTCAGACTCTCACAATCCACAGGCAGCGATGACGCAGATAAAGCTGCATTGAAAGCCGTAGAGAAATCGGCACCGTTTGAAGTACTGCCTGAAGGCGCTCCTGCAACTGTAGACATTGAATTCAGCTTTGACTACAACGTTTTCAACGAAGATCACAAGAATTTGATAGCCGATTTGCAATCAGCAAAAGAATCGGGCAATAAACACTCGATTGCTATTGCAAGTATCAAGTTGGCAGATAGCTATTACACTGACGGCATTTACTACAAGGCCAAGCCTCTTTATGAAGACGGCATTGAAATCCTTCGCGGTCAGAAAGCCAACATCACTGAACTAGCCGACGCGTTAATGTATTTGGGCCATTGTTACTACAGCGAAGACGACTATGACAAGGCGCTTGAGTATTATCGCGAAGCTGTGGCTATCCTTACCAAAGACAATAGTCATACTAACGAGTTAGCGGAAGCACTCGAGTTTGAGGGTCATTGCTACTTCTGCAAAGATGACGGAGAGAGCGCAACTCCGATTTATAAACAATCCTTGGAGTTTTATACCAAAGCATCAGGAGAAGGTTCGCACGACTACGCTTCGGCAAAGTGGAATGTTGCAAAATCACTTTATCTTGAAGGAAAGACAGAAGAGGCGATTCCTTTTGCATCTGAAGCGTACGAAATCATCAACAGCAAGTATAAAGATGAAGACGAGGACTATTGGGAAGTGGTTCTAACTCTGGCGAACTGCTATTGGACTGATAGTCAAACCCAAAAAGCCCTCGATCTGTACAAGGCGATCCTGGCAGAAAAAGAGAAGACCGCTAAGCAAAACGAGTCTGAATTGGCCGATCGCCTGAAAGATGTAGCAGACTGCTATTACGCGCTCGACAAAAAGCTGGATGCGCTTCCTCTGTACGAACGCGCGTTAGCAATTCATAGAAAACAAAAAGAACTTGACACCGACGCAATCGAAGAAGAGAAAGAACGCATCGCTGAAATCAGTGCTCGCCAGGATGCTAAGGAAGCAAAAGCGAAAGAGCAAAAGGCAAAACAGGAAAGTTCTCTGCTTATCGAAAGATGGTTGCCTTGGGGACTCGTCGGAATTGTGGTCGGATTGCTCCTCGTGTTTATGTTCGAACGCAAAAACCGGGAGTCTACAACGAACGGCAACCCATTTAACAAGTGATCGTTAACCCTTTGCATCTCAGGTTTAAAACCCGCTCTTGATCCATATAAAATAAATGGAACGAAAGTAAGCCCTTGGCGAGTTTTAGATATGACCGAACATAACCTTTGTCCCACCTGCGGAAAGCCGACTGCTGCTAATCCCGCCAATCCTGGTGGAACTTGTCAGGGACATGCCGCGCCAAGCGGGATGGATTTGAGGGCGTTGCTTGATGCAATTCCGGCACCTGGATCAGGCGCTCCGCAAACCAGCCAACCACAGATGGCTGCCCAGACTCCCCCGCCAGCTGCTCCGGCCCCAGCTCCCGCGCCTGCGGCGGCCCCCGCAGCACCAAGCGGATTGAGTCTTAAAGACCAATTGAACGCGATACCTACTCCCGGCTCCGGCGCCACAGCCCCGGCTCCGGCACCAGCTACCCAACCGACGACGGCGCCTCAACCAGCGCCCGCGCCTCAGCCGGCACCGCCAGCTGCTGCCCCGGCCTATGATCTAAGCCAGTTAAATTCAATCCCCACGCCTGGTACCGGTGGACAGAAGACCCCACCTCCAGCAGCACCGGCAGCACCAGCCCCCGTGGCTACAGCTCCTTCGCCAAGTGCGGCACCTGCATACGATTTGAGCGCATTAAATTCAATCCCGACGCCCGGTACCGGCGCAGCACCCGCAGCACCAACGGCACCCGCAGCACCCGCCGCTCCTCAGGCACCTGCGACCCCGCCAGCTGGGGGGCTAGACTTGAAGAGCCAGCTCGACTCCATTCCTACTCCCGGGAAGTCCGGCGGCGGAGGCGGTCTGGGCAGTCTTGGCGGCGGTGGCGGTCTTAGCGGAGGACTCAGCACAGGAAGTCGTCCCGCACCTGTAATCGAACCCACACAACAACCCCAATTGACCGAACAGCCAGCAGCCCAGCCAGCAGCCCAACCAGCCGCCGAACCTGCCGATTGGAAGAGTCAGCTAGATTCAATTCCAACGCCTGGCGCTAGTCCTGGAGGTCCATCAGCACAGAAACCAGGGTCGAATGAGCCTGTCCCGCAGTGGATGAAAAACTATCAGGCCGCTGCACAGTCATTGCAAGGCAGCTCGACACCGGCAGTAGATCCATACGGTGCCGGCGCTGCCCAACAGACTCCGCACGACCCCAACCAACCTGAATGGATGCGCAACTACGCGCAACATCAAGCAGCTGTGAATCCTTCAGCAGCGCAGCCGCAGATGCCACCACAGATGCCACCAGACGGCGTGTATCGTCCGCAGCCGACGCACTATGACGCGCCTCCCAGCAACAGTGCCTATCAGATAATCATGGTAGTAGTGGTTATCATCGTTTTGGTAATGTTGGCGTACATCGTTACTCACAAACCACCTGAAGCGAATTTGCCGACCAACACAGGACCGTCGGCAACACCAACAGCGACTCCGCCGCCGTCGACAGCGACGCCTCCGTCTACATCGACTCCGCCGTCTACAGCGAATCCTCCGGGTCTTCCGCCGACACCATCGTCAAGTCTGCCGTAGGCATGTCCGCAACTCCCCCATCGAAATTCGAAGTCGTCAAACGCGAATCAATCTACTCGCTCGGTATTCTGCCGGAAACTCTGGCATTGACGACAAAGCAATTTTTCCCGTTGTTTGGAACATGGTTTTTGTCAATCGGCATGCCCGTGGTGGCTGCTATCGTGCTAATTGTTTTGGCTTGCGTTTTGGATTGGCAATTGGGAGCCACGGCAGCATCGTGGGGGACACTGGCTGGATTGCTCATCTCGGCCGGCATCATCGGATCATTCTGGGCAGGATGGGCGCACGTAACGTTGAAAGTTGCGCGGGGAGTAAAAACGAAATTTACTGATATCTTGCGACCTCCGGGCCAAATCGTTTCAGGATTGATTGCTGTAGCGCTGTCATCGTTTTTGATTGGTCTGGGATCAATATTAGTAATACCAGGCGCGCTACTTTTTTTGAGGTGGCAGCTCGCTCCGTTTTACATTGTCGATCAGAATTGCGGACCAATCGAAGCACTGAAAAGAAGTTGGCATGCTACAGACCGAATTCTGTTGCCGCTAATCGTACTCGACTTGATCTTCGTAGGTTTGACGGCATTGAGCGGTTTCTTGCTGATCGGACCGATTGTCGTCAACATGGCACTAGGTGTCGCCAGTGCGCTTGTGTATTGCAAATGGTTGACCGATGAAGATGCTCCGTTTAACCACCCCGATCTCATCGATGGCGAACGAGAGTTTGAACACATGAAACGCCTCGAAGGGCAACCCGAAACAAAACATACTATTCGAACAGACTCGCAAAGAGAAGCAGAGCGTGTGCGCGTAGATAAGAAGCATGAAAACGAGCTCTAGTTAGCAACTCGCGGATAGTTTCCATAAAGTCGACAAATAGTGGTTTTATCTCTTTTTGTCAATGATGGCCAAACTGTCGGGGACTCGGAAAAGAACATTACATCAGAATTGTTGTTGGAATGACCATTGATTCCTAATGCATGTCCCACCTCATGCAAACATACTTTTTTCATTCCTTCGTCATCAAGCGGCGTGCCACTACGATTGGTGAGCAGTGTCATGCGTGCGCTCACAATTCCAACATCTGATCCATTAGGCATCGGCTGCCCATTCAACTTCGTAATACCGCCTTCGACAGCTCTTCCAGGCGCGACGACTTGATTGGTGTCTCCCGTCCAATCGCAGTAGATATCGCTGTTATTCGGGTCGTTCACGAGTGTGAAAGCTAATCGATTTTCAGAACCTTGAGCCCACATTGAAAATGCATCCATCAAGATTTGGCGATACGAATCACGATAGCCGAACACGCCGCCACCAGATGCGATGCACACCCTGATCGGCATTCTCGTCCATCGGAAATACTTGCCACCGGATGCGGCACTCAAAAGGTAGTCGTCGGGTGAGCCCTGTTGCGCGAGTCCACCGGCTCCTGGCCGCTGCTGCGGTTGTTGACTCATCTGTTGCCTCAGACCATTTATTCTTTGACGAATATCACCAGCCTTTGGCGAGCCTGGAGTTTCCTTCAAATACCTTTCGTACCATTGAATTGCGTTCGCACAATCTCCCAACGTTTGGTAATTGGAGGCAATGTTCATCACTGCTTCCTTCATGCTCGGGTCAATCTGCAATGCCGCTTGAAACTCAGTGATTGCGCGGCCGCTCTGCCCCGACTGCGCAAGCGCATATCCGAGAAAGAAATGAGCAGGCGCAAAATTCGGTTGCTGACTTATGGCTTGTTCAAATGCACTTATCGCCTGCGGAAATTGACGCTGATTCAAAAGTGCTTGACCCTGTTCAACCAATCCTCGCAGGTTTTGCTGACCTTTTCGCGATCCACACTGCTGCAGATATTGCTGCACTTGCGGAGCGTCTGGCGCATTAGGGTTTTCCTGCAAATAACGCTGAAAGTATGTGGCAGCTTGATCTGGTTGACTCATGTTCATATAACACGTCCCAAGATTCACGTTGATAAACGACATCTGCGGGTTGAGCTGCAATGCTTTCGTATACTCGGGAATCGCCTGGCCGGTTTTCAAACTGTTTTGATACGCCATTCCCAAGTATCCATGCACCTCTGCACAGTTGGGATCGATGGCTCCGGCGCGATTGAGTAGACTCACCGCGTCGTTGAATTTGCGCGCATTTATCAACTGCTCTGCCTGTTGACACATGTTTCTGACCTCATCGGTCATGGCGACAAGCCTTGGCTGTTCCTGCCCAAAACATGAAACGCCTGCGCCGATCTGAATTGCCGCCGCCAAGATCGCGAACAACAAAGCAGCCGTCCTAGACCTTCCAGCCGATTGAAACTTCCTTTTCATTGATCACCGATTGTTGATCTCTTTTCACAAGTCGCTCATTACGAGCCATAACTCATGATTTTATCGCCTTCCGTGACTTAAAATACGTCACAAAGAGCCATTGATGTCCCTCTTCATGAGTCCGGCATACTGACATCACTGCTTCTGAAATCGGAATTGGAATTATCGCACGCGCAGGAACAAGGCAATGTCAGAGAGTTTGAGTAGTATCTTCCACTTGCACGAGGACACCACCGAGTATCGGTTAGTCAGCAAAGACCACGTAAAAGTGGAAAAGTTGGGCAATCGACAGATTCTGACGGTCGAGCCCGAGGCTTTGACAAAACTTGCGAAAGAGGCTTTCACAGACGTTTCTCACTTCCTCCGCACCAGCCATCTGGAGATGCTCCGGCGCATACTTGATGACCCCGAAGCCTCTAATAATGACCGTTTCGTGGCACTGGAGCTTTTGAAAAATGCGGCTATAGCCGCCGGCGGAACCTTGCCAATGTGCCAAGACACGGGCACCGCAATTGTCGTAGCGCATAAAGGCGACCATGTCTTCACCGATGCCGATGACGGCGCAATGTTGCAAGAAGGCATCAAAAAGACCTACAACGAGTGCAACCTGCGCTACAGCCAAATGGCGCCACTCACGATGTACACCGAGGCAAACACAGGTAGCAACCTGCCCGCGCAAGTCGAAATCTACACAGAGCCAGGCGACAGTTACGAGTTCCTCTTTATCGCAAAGGGCGGCGGCTCGGCAAACAAGACCTTCTTGATGCAAGAGACGAAGTCGGTCCTCAACCCAGCGGGCTTGCGAAAGCTACTCACCGATAAGATCGCGAGCCTTGGAACCTCCGCATGCCCACCCTATCACCTGGCAATCGTAATTGGCGGCTTGTCCGCGGAGATGACTCTGAAGACGGTGAAGCTGGCAAGCTGCCATTATCTCGACTCGCTGCCGACAGAAGGTGACAAAACCGGTCGCGCCTTCCGCGATCTCGAATTTGAAGAGGAGGTTTTGAAAATCACCAGAGAATTGGGAGTCGGTGCACAATTCGGCGGCAAATATTTCTGCCATGATGTGCGCGTGGTTCGCCTGCCACGACACGGAGCAAGCCTACCAATTGGAATCGGCGTGTCTTGCAGTGCAGACAGACAAATCCTTGGCAAAATCAACAAAGATGGAATTTGGCTGGAACAGTTGGATCATGACCCCGCTCGTTTCTTACCGGAGGTGGAGGAGAACGAGTTGGCAGCGGACACAATCAAAGTCGATCTCAATCGTCCGATGAAAGAAATTCTCGCTGGCTTATCTGGTGCCGCGGTCGGTACCAGATTGATGCTATCGGGAACAATGCTTGTCGCCAGAGACATTGCCCATGCTAAATGGAAAGAGATGATCGAGAGCGGCGAAGAACTGCCTGAATACACAAAACAGCATCCAATCTATTACGCTGGACCAGCCAAGACTCCGAAAGGTTATGCGTCGGGTTCTTTCGGGCCAACCACCGCCGGCAGAATGGATTCGTACGCCGACACGCTAATGTCGCGCGGAGCAAGTCTGATCACATTGGCGAAGGGCAACCGCAGCAAAGTCGTCAGAGAAGCCTGCGCTCGCTGGGGAGGCTTCTATTTGGGAACCGTAGGTGGTGCCGCCGCAAGAATCGCACAAGACTCAATCAAGAAAGTGGAAACAATCGATTTTCCAGAACTCGGCATGGAAGCAGTCTTCAGAATGGAGATTGAAAACTTCCCTGCCTTCGTCGTAATCAACGACAAAGGCGAGGACTTCTTTGCAAATATCCTCGAAAATCGAGTCACGCTGACAAGCGCGTGATCACGCGGCACGTGATCACGCAACGCATGGCCACCACATACGATGCGATGTCACCACATACGATGGCCACGCGTCGCGTGATCACATCACCCAATGCTAGGTTTCGGAATTAAAAGCAGCCTATCGCCCGATTTTGCGCAACAAGGCGATGACATAGCCTATCGGGGTGCCGAAGTTCAAATTCGCCTCACCAACGCCAGATGTAACTACTCCAATGACTTCCCCTCTTTCGTTGAATATCGGACTGCCGCTAGAGCCGTGCGTCACTGACGCATCGTATTGAAATTTGACTCCATTGTTTGTGCTGATGGCGTTGTTCTTGCCATCTCGAAACGAGCTGATAATACCCTTCGAGAACGTATTCGAAAGGTCTTTGGGATTGCCGTAAATGAAGATGTTGTCTCCCACTTGTTCGTCCTTGAAGTTCGAAAGAATTAGCGGAGTAACATCTGCAGGCTTTTGTGAGGTGTGAAACATGGTCGATTCATGTGCTTCAACCAAAGCCACGTCATGGTCTGGATCATCTGCCAACACTTTACCTAGAGGATACAGAAGCCTTTTGTTATCTGAATTCCCAATCCAAATTTTTGCGTTTGGCGCTCCACCCTGGATAACGTGATGGTTCGTAGCGATAATACCTTTCGCGACAAAAAAGCCGGTTGCGTAGCCTGATGAAATCGCATCCGACATAGTTATCTCACCTGCTGATTTCTCTGCGATTTTTGCAATTTCCGCAGCCGAAATCTTTGGACGGGTGCTTTTGGGTTTCGAGGTGCTCGCCTCAAGCTTTTTCAAAGAATCTCCTAAAGTGCCAGGAAACTGGACACTGCCGTCCTTCTTTTCTTCGGACTGTGCAGGGACGATAAAACACGAAAGCAAGAAAAGCACTGCTAGTTGTTTACGCATTGGCGTTTCTCCAAGGGTTCAGTTTTCAGTTCACAGGAGAGGGAGCGAGTCAATTTTTGCGCTCCCTCTTGTCTCAGAAGTCTTGCAGACTATTCTTGTTCGAACATTCCACCGATGGCGCCGCCGAGTCCGCCCAATAGACCAGCGCTTTGTTCGGTGTTGGAGCCACCGGCTCTGGGGGCGCTTTCGATAATGCGGTTGGCGAGGCGAGAGAAGGGAAGTGATTGCATCCACACTGTTCCGGTACCCTTCAATGTTGCAAGAAACAAACCTTCCCCGCCGAAAACCATCGACTTAAGGTTGCCTGCGCGGGCGATAGAGAAATCGATTCCGGGTGTAAATGCAACAACGCATCCGGTATCGACTCTCAGTGTTTCACCACGGAGTTCGCGACGAATGATGGTGCCGCAAGCGTGAACGAAGCAGAGACCATCGCCTTCTAGCTTTTGAAGTATGAAACCCTCACCACCGAAGAATCCGGCGCCAATCTTTTGCGTGAAGGCAATACCGAGTTTGGTGCCAAAGGCTGCACAGAGAAATCCATCGCGTTGACAAAGAACCTGTCCGCCGAGTTCTCTAAGATTGAGAGCGATAATCTTGCCTGGATACGGAGCTGCAAACGCAACGTGCTGTTTGCCTTGACCCTTGTTAGTGAAGTGCGTAATCATGAGCGATTCGCCAGCCATCAAACGCTTGCCTGCGCCGAACAGTTTGCCCATCACGCCCTGGTCGGCTTCGGTGCCATCACCCATTTTTGCTTCGAAGGCAATGCCTTCTTCCATGTAGTTCATCGCGCCTGCTTCTGCAATGACGGTTTCCCCTGGATCCAACTCGATCTCAACGGCTTGCATATCGTCGCCAATAATTTTGTAGTCGATTTCGTGAGCCTTAATAGCCATAACACTCTCCATATACGTGAACAGGGGCGTATCCGTGGAGAGGTAGTGTACTAGGTCTCGGGTAAAACTGAGTTGGAATTAAGGCTTTTCTTCTAAATTCCGCAAAACTCTTGGCGACCAGATTAAATCGAACGGCTTGGAATCGTGGTTTTATGCGGTACGAGCGGATGACGAACCTCAGTTAGCCTCAAACATAATTTGAAGCGTGACGGTCGTTCCCTGCCCTTTGGCAGTATCCGTCCACACTTTGGTTGGATACAAGCAATCGATAAGCTCAGCACGTTCTTTGATAATGCTGGTTCCCAACCCGCCTGAATCCGAGTCGGTGTTTTTCAATGCCTGATCGATTCCACGTCCGTTGTCGGTCACACTCATCGTAAACAAGCCATCGCGTGCTTCTAACCGCATAGTGACAGCTGTGGCGGATGCGTGTTTTGCCACGTTGTTTAAACATTCTTGTGCGATACGAAACGCGTGAAGGAGAGCTTCGTCTGCCAGTATCGGAACCTCACCATCAGTCTCGAATTGACACGGGATGTTTGTTCGTGTGGAAAAGTTTTCGCAAAGATCTGAAAGCATCGGCGCCAAGCCACAATCAGTCAAATCACGAGGATAAAGGTCGTTGCAAAGATCTCGCAAATGATTGGAAATCTCCGACAACACGCGAATCATCTCCTCATCAGACATTCGCTCGCCCCCTGAAAGCGATCGCTTTAACAACATCACATTGCCGAGAACAGCGTCATGAATTTCGCGCGCGACACCATTCAAGATCGATTCTTGTTGGCTGACAACTTTCTGCACAAGGACCTGTTTTTCCGTAATCAGCGAACGCACAGAACGCGATAAGCTCAAACCGCTGCTAACAAGCCTGATTGATTCCGGCAGAATATCGTAGTCGCCTTGAGAATTTGTAATAACGTCTTTTAGGAGACTTCGCATCAGCGTGCTCAATTCCCCGTCACTGATGGCTGTTCCATCCAGAGAGCATGCGCTGGTTTCAGAAGCGTCCAAGTTAAGTGTGAGTTTCAATTTTGCACGCGAAGGCAGTTCGCTTGCAGGTAACACAAGAAGTTCAGTCGATGGCATAGTGAAAAACTCAACCACTCCATCCTTCGCGCGAATCGATAAGGCCCAGAATGACGTGGAAACAAGAAGACGTTCGTATTGTTCTGGCTTTGGCTTTGATTGAGCGTCTGTAACTGATTCGCCGATCACCGCGCGACGCACTGTGAGCATCAGCGGTTCGTGCGCGACCGTGACGTTAAACTCACTCGCCAGCTCTAAGAAAAATTTTTCCATCCACAGAAAAAATGCTTCGGTTTTGCTGTTGATGACAAATTGCTTTTTGTTGGCGCGAGTGTACAGCCGCTTTATGAAAGCCGACGCCTTTGAACTCAACTTTGATTCAAGATCTGCCATCAAGAAGAAATGTCCACTTGGCTATATCCATTTTCAACGGCCCAAGCTATCAGCTCTTCGCGACTTTGAAGTGACAGCTTGTCCTGCAACTGATCGACTTGCTTGCGCACCGTTTCCGGAGAGGTCACGCGAATGGCAGCAATCTCCTGATACTTCATTCCGCGAGCAAGAAGTTTAAGCAAGTGTTGCTCTGCCGGAGTCAACTTAGTTTCTTTTCGGCGTTCGGCCAATTCGGTTGACACGACTGGTTTGCCACCAGCTTGAGCAGAACGTATAGCATCTAAGACAGCCGATATCGGTTCTGACTTCAAAAGATAACCGCACACACCAAGATCCAAAACAATATTCAAAATTGCACTTCGATTGTCACCGGAAAAGACAATAATTTTCGATGTTCCAGCTTTGCAGAATGATTCTGTCAAAGTGCGCGGTCCTTGCGAATCAGGCAAGTGCAGGTCCAACAACACAATGTCAGGTTTTTGCTCCTGCATCAAGGTAAGACCGGTTTGAGCCGTCTTGGCTGTTCCCACCACATCAATGTCTTTTTCTCGTGACAGTTCAAACTCCAAACCGCGCAGGGTGGCTTCGTGGTCTTCGACAATTATCACTCTTACAGACTTGGTCAAAGTTGTTCGCTTCGTCTCGGGCGTCGCATAAGTATGTTCCACCTGCGCATCTGATTCAAGCATTTCAGCCACCTACTCGTCTTCTTGAAAGTATTGAATGATGACGATGGTGATATTATCAGGCGCACCTTTTGCGTATGTCTCATCGACAAGTTTTCGACAGGCTTCTTCAGGAGTGCTGCATGTGTTCATGATCGCCAAAATGTCTTCTTCGACAACTACAGACGAGAGTCCGTCA
Source organism: uncultured Candidatus Obscuribacterales bacterium (assembly GCA_964503045.1). GTDB lineage: Bacteria > Cyanobacteriota > Vampirovibrionia > Obscuribacterales > Obscuribacteraceae > CAYZJR01. The sequence goes on along the minus strand of CAZCZI010000014.1, from coordinate 29,210 downwards.
GAGCAGAGAATTATCCAGTCACCGGCGCGCACTTCGAACGGGTCCGAGCCAACTTGCAAATCTGCATCATGTCCGAGGCACTTCGTCAAAAGGTGACGATATGGGCTGTCCCACAGCTGCTGTTTAGTCAGTTGCCCACGCATGTACATCTCCATCACGACCGTGTCATCAATGGTGAGAAGATCGATTTTTCCATCGCGAATTAGATATGCACGAGAGTCGCCAATGCTGGCAATATGCACTTTGCTTCCGAACTGCTGTGCCAGAAGAAATGTGGTTCCCATATTGGCACAGTTTGCATCTTTTGAGGCAACATCCAAAATCTCGAGATTGGCTTTGCATGCTGCTGTCTTAAGCCAGGCATCGATTTCCATTTCATCCATTTCGGCGGGCTTTTCTGCATGAAGTGCCTCGACCGTTTGTACAGCCAAACGGCTGGCTACCGCACCGCCTTTGGTGCCACCCATACCGTCGGCGACAAGATATGTGCCGTTCTTTTCATTTATGAAATAACTGTCTTGATTTTCCGGTCGGTGTTTACCGATATCTGTTGTTGCGAACACGCGCCACGATAGCTTGGACATGTGAAATCCCCTCGTTTGCGAAACTTTCAATTGTGGAGCGCTCATACAACCATCGTAGAAAATCCCAGCCCTGTTGTGAATTCCCGAAACCGGGTAAATTTGAAGAGGACGACTGAGAACCATATGACAGACGCCTGCCGACCGCACAAACACATAGAGCCCGTCGACCCGCTGCTCGGGACGACGGTGGCAGGTGACATGGAGGTAGTTGCGGTTATCGGAACCGGCGGTTGGAGCCGCGTTTACCACGCAAAACAGCACTCGACCGGGCGCGATGTCGCTGTGAAGGTTTTGCATTCGCATCTGTTGTTTGACGCCGAAAGCGCAGCCAGATTCGAGCGTGAGGCTGAGTCGGGTGCCAGCTTGCATCATCCGAACATTTGCGAAATATTTGATTACAACAGACTTGAGTCCGGGCAACCCTTTATTGTGATGGAACGGCTCACCGGTGAGAGTCTATCCGGAGTTTTAAGAGCAAAAGAGAAGCTACCTCTGTCTGAGGCATTGCCGATGTTTCGCATGTGCTGCGAAGGTTTGTTGGCGGCCCACAACATAAACATTGTTCATCGAGATATCAAACCAGGCAATATTTTCATCACTGATAATGAACAGCGCACCGTAAAGATTCTTGATTTCGGAATGGCGAAAATCATCTCCGAAGGTCAGCCAGACCTCACCTTAACAGGAAAGGCTTTTGGTACTGTGCACTACATGAGCCCGGAGCAAATCTTGGGCAACACGGTAGATGTAAGAACTGATATCTATTCGTTGGGATGCGTCATGTACGAGACGTTATCGGGACAAAAGGTATTCGATGGAAAAACCGCATTCGAGGTGATGAATCAACATGTGCGCGAAATGCCAAAACGCCTAAGAGACTTAGGCAATGATCCGAATGTTTCGCCCACGGTGGAAGCGATAATCATGAAGTGCCTGGCGAAGAACCCAAACTCCAGATATCAAAGCATTCGAGAATTGAGTGATGATCTGGCAACAGTAACGCTCGATGCGGTTTCTCCACAATCGGGGATTCCAATTGGCAAAACCGCAATCTACCTTGTAGTAATCGTGCTTGCGTGTGTTGGACTGTTTCTGGTAATGGCGCCTAAATAACTTTCTCGTTAGGTTTGAGCTGTCTCAACTCTTTGCCTTCCGGTGTGACGAGACATCTCGCTTCGTAAGCGCCACCGCCATTCGGTTTGTACTTATGCCTCGTGACTATGAGCTTTCCTTTCCACTTGCCTGTGCGCACAAGTTCAAGTGTGCTGCCATCTATTACATAACGCATCTTGCGTGTTTTTATATCAATAGCCAGCACCGCATAAGATACCGCGTAAGCTGCGTTCAAAAAGTAGATTTCTCTATTGTCATCCGAAAACTGTAAATCAGAAATTCCGCCAAGATAAATGTCTCCAATCGGCTGCCCTGATGCCATTGTCGCGCCTCGTCGAAAAAGAGGGTAGGACGTTTTCTTTTCGGTGGTGCCCATCCAGATCACGTCAGCAGAAACTTCACCGTTTCCAGCCGGCACAGTTTCATCACTGCCGCGAACAAAAGCAAAATACTGCTTGTCGGTTGAGAAAACCTTATCGCTGTCCTTCGGCGCATCCTTAGCCAGGCAGGGCGCAAATACGCCAGCTCCCCCGACAGACTCGGAGAAACCAAATGTTGCAACGACTAACGCAACCAATCCAATCAAGGCTGTCGACTTTAGGCTGGTTTCGATCGTTTGCATGCAAGATTTCCAATCGTTCCTAACAACACTATACTGCCGTTCCTTAACGCTGCCAACATCTCGATTTGCCCGCTCTCAGGGATTTTCCGCGGAGCGTCAGATAACATATGTTATTCTTGTGTTGATGCAAAAGGGCCCAGTCATTAGAGGATAGTCAAAATGACTCGTGCATTATCAGCACTTGCCGCATTTATTGTTTCAGTCGTAGCAGGCGCGCTTGCATTTGCATACAAGGCCGATGCCGAGACCTTGTATGCGGGTGTTTCGCATACCGAGACAATGATTCATGTCGACGACGTTCGCAAAAACACTTCAGATCTTGCTGCTTTGAAAACGTATCACGGCAGCAAGAATGCTAGCAATGTTGAAAACGTACTCAAAGAACTGACGCCGCAGCCAACCTCGGCACCCATTCAAAAAACTACAGCAACACCGGCGACGAAACTTTCGGTGTCAAATTCTCAGACTGCTCCTACAAGATTCACAGCATCAGCCGCGCAGACTCTACCGGCAGTCAAACCAGCGCAACCATCTCTGGTTTCCGAGATAGCGAAGGCCGCCGCAAGCGCACCGAAGCAAGGTTATCTGCCAGCGTTTGGTGTCGGTCATGCAGCCGAGCATAAAGTGTTTACCGTCGGCACACAAAAGTTTAGCGTGCAATGGTTCATAATTCCTCCCTTCATGTCTGGAACATGGCAGAAGGATGGAGACCTCACGACCGAAGTTACAAACTTGGCCACAGGAAGGAAGAGTTATCCGAACCAATGGATAGACAACCGCCTCAATGTAACGTGGGGACATCAAATGGACAAAGCGGGCAACGTATGGCATGTGAATTTGTTGCCTTCTGAGCGCGATGGTCTTTCTGATGGAAAACGGGTTCGCTTTTTGACCGTTGCCCAACAATGCGAGCAAACTAACGCTGCTCAAATGGTCACTCGCACACACTATCTGGTCAGTGAGAGTGACGTCATGAATGGTGCGCCGGAAGCAATCTTCCAACAAGAATCATTGAATGACTATATGTTCGACCCGCAAACCCAGACACTGGTAAATAGAAGTTCCAATCGAGTTTTCAGCTATTCCGGTTATCCGGTGCGAGACGGTCAGCTGTTGAGCAAGTATCGCAGGATAGCCAATTTCACTCCGACACCATCGCTTATGGGACTGGATTTGCGTCAATCACTCGCAGACTTTCTAGTCAGCGAAGGACTCTCGAATCTGGTGCAAAAGTGATTCTAAGGGGCAATGAGGGCGTTCTTTACAAACGCGCGCAATTTATCAAGTTCCATATAGCCGACTGACTCAAAGCGCTTTTTGTCCTCACCGCGAACAAGCACCAGATGTGGAATCGCTGAAACTCCATACAAAGCCGCCATAGCTTTGTTGGCATCAATGTCTATTCTCATCACCTTTATCGTGCCCTTGTACTCTTTCGCAATTTGATCCAAGTGCGGAAGAAGCCACCGGCTAGGTCCACACCAATCAGCAGTGAAGTCCATTAGTGTAGAAACCACTACCTGGCGCAACGGAATAAGTTTAGCAGTGACGAACATCGAAGCGTTTTCTGCATAGGGGAAGTCATCGCTGACATTATCTTTATTTGCGTATCTTTGCAGTTCCGCAAGCGACTCTTGTGCTGCACTCGACAATTTTGACTCGTTCGCAGGATTCGATTCACTCGAAGGCTGTGCGTCAGTCGACGCCTGTGAGTCACTCGGTGCTTTTGCCTCTTCAGTGGCTGCTCCGGTCGATGTTTGTGAATCACTCGACGCTTTTGCTTGTGTTGATGCAGTCAGATCCGCGACGTATTTCTTGAATGAATCTCTCAAAGGCTCATAGGCCAGTCTTGCTTGCTCAAATGCCGTCTTCACGTCAGCCGACTTATGTTCTTTGGCAGCGCTTTCCCATTTGATGAACGCAGCAGTATTCTTCTTCAATTTGCAGGCAGCGTTTATCTCAATTATGACCTCAGGTTTCTTTTCCTTTGTCCAAGCTTCTCCGTACTCGGAAATCGCATCATCCAATTTGTCTTGGCTTACATAGTTTCTAGCCATCGCAACATGTTCGGCAAAATCATCTTTTTTGCCAAGCTGGGCCAAAACTTCGTTATACCTCGTTCGAATTTTCGCACGGCGGGCATCGAGAAGCAGCGCTTTATGCAAAGTTTCAAGTGCACTGTCACCCTGCTGTGTACTTGCTTTCTCCATATAGAGTTTCACCAATGCGTCGCGCACGCGCCCGTCATGTGGTGTGAGTTCTATCGCTTGATTGAGTTGCTCGATGGCTCCATCCATGTTTCCCTGGTGCTGCCGTGTGATTCCGGCTGAATAAAGATTTGCAGCCTTCTCGAGAATTGTTCTTCCTGGTCTCGAATACCCGATGCCTGAGGTTGGGTTGTAATCACTATTAAAATCGAGTTGAACATCAATTACTTCCGGAAAACCATTAGGAAGATTTGAAAACTTTCCGGCGTAAGTCAACGCATCTTCAGCAGCCTGATTTACCGCATCAATCGAAGACTTGGGCTTTAGTCGCACCCACGATGTGTGCCCGTCTTTGTGAATGCGCATCGTCACCGTAACTTGAGCCGCCTCTCCTTTGGCCGGCGTCCAAAAACGCATTACCTTTTCTTTCAGTTTGGTCAGATACTCGTCCTTCGCCTTGGGATCGATCGATTCGATCGATATTTGAGGCTTCACTGGTTGTTTAGAAGCGCTCTTGGGAGCGGCCGGCTTCGCATAACCAGCTAGGCACATTGTTGACAGCAGAACACCAACAGTGACGCACAACTTCAGCAATAGTCGCGACTGCACCACACACCTCCAACGGATATTTAACCGCCAAGACCCTACAAGAATCATTCAAACCAACAGGAGATTAGCAGATTAATGCACAATCAGGCATCAACACCCTGCATCATCAACCATCTTTGCAACTCACGTCAAATGAATCGAAAGTTCGTGAGCTTCGCTTGAGTCCGGCACTTCTAGGATGCTTGCGAGCCTGTTTACAACATCTCGAGGTACCATTGCCGTCCTCTCCATATTGCGTTCGTTGAGAGAAGAAAATGATGTCGGCTCTACGTACGCAATCTCAAGTCGGGGATTATACGAATACATCCACGAGATCAGATTTCGTCTCAGCCTTCTCGAAACGTTGGTGGCGTTCCACACAAATGGTTGACCAGATCGCAAGTAACCACGCGCCTTTTCTTTGGCTGCCGCGATTACCGGCCCTTGATCGTCTTCAGGATCAATGCCGAGATTTTCTCTGAGATGGTCGAGCGAGACCATTGGTATCGAGTGAAACTCTCGCTCAATGACATAGCTCTTTCCGGCGCCCGGCAAACCGGACATTAGCGTCACCTTGCCGCGAGTGTCATCATAAACTTCACGCTCGGGATCGCGTCGATTCGAATAGAAGTATGTAAATCGGCTGTGATCTGAGGGGAACAATTTTGGCTTTCCGAAACAGTCATGTTCGTTTGCGAAGTCTTGAAACATCTGCACACGATCGAGAAGTTCTCTTTTGTCTTGGCAGTGTCTGCCGTTTACATCGGCTTCAGCGAGAATCGACAACCAATCGAGGCGAACAGCATGGCTAGCCCTTATCACGGCTCTAACTGGGTCCTCCTTTTCAACCAACCAAAGCGGCAGTCCGGAATATCTGACCAAACCAACAATTTGTTCTCTCAATTCAAATGATGGAAATCCAAACTCTTTGTTGCACCACAAGAGCTGGCGCGCCATTGGTGCTCCCTTTCTCGTGTGCTTTGGAGAACTTACTTGTCCTTGATCGTCGATGCTTGTTGTCGCCGGTTTTGCCACGTCATGCAAAAGTGCAGCAGCAAAGATAACTGCCTTCGCAACCGAATCCAACTGCTGCCATCTCGGCAATGTGACAAGGCTTTCGCAGACCATTTTCGTATGTGTAAACACGTCGCCTTCGGCATGGTGATGCTCATCTTGGCGGCAGCCTTTCATGTCGTCGATCCATGAAAATGTTTCCAGAGTGAGCCAATCGATGTCGCCGTTCGGCGACAGTGGGCACAACGGAAATTCCCATGAAATACTCGTTTCAGCTGTCATTGTCGACGCCTCTGAAAAGATCGACATCGGGCAACAATTGATTTGGAAGCACCGGTCGATCCAACCAATGCCCTTGCGCAGAGGCGACAGATTGAAGAAAACTGGCTCTGATGTATTTATATCGCTCCTTCACCACTCCATCTTCCTCGACTTTAATGTAGAGACCTTCCATCAAAGAGGTGGGGTCTGTCTCTTTCAAAGCACGCTCGGAATTCAGGTTTTGAATTTTGCACACATCCGTAAAGCGCTCGAGGTGTGCTCCTTGCGTTATGAAAAGAGAGGCATCAACCAGCTTTTCGAGCTGCGCGAGATTATTCATCGATCCTTCAAAGAGTACACTCACTGACTTGACCGGAAAATCTTCCAGCAGTTTGTGTCTTCGTGTCGTGCTCAGAAACTCATTCTTCTGCCTGTCGTATAGATCAAACTCCAACCAGTAATGAGGAAGCCGATCGTAAAAAATCGTATGCTTTGCGTAGAGCCACTCGCCATAAGCAATATAGCGAGCCCCAAGCAACTTCCAGAGCACGCTGTGATGAGTATTCGCCCACTGTTTCAGAAGCGCAAAATGCGTTTCTCTCGGGCCACCAGTTAGATAATGACCGCGGCTTTGCAAAAGCAATTTTCCGTCGTCTGAAAAACTGATCGCGCTGTTTGCTCCGTCCATCTTTTCTTCCACAACGATATGACGACCTGCAATCGCAGTAAAGGGAACGCAGTCAAGCTCCTCATCTCCGGGCTGAAAACGAGAGCCTTGCATATGATGCGTTCGTGGATACTTTACGAGTTGCATGGTCATTTTTTCACGGCAATTGCAATTATGTGATTCAAAACACTTTCAAACCGCGCACGAAGACCGGCACTTTCAATCATCTCCTGCAGCCGTTCTTTGCCAAGCAGATGAATGTGCTCAGGGTTGTCGTCAGGTTTTGACGGCACAGACAAAATGATTCCTCTGCGCGACACTCTAACTGCTTCTTCGATCGCCTTTCGAGGATCAGGCATGTGCTCCAAAACTTCCAAAACTGTGACGATATCAAACTCCTCATCGACAAACTCGGATAGGTTGCATGCGTCCATCGCGACGCCGCGCAGGCGCCCGATGCCGCCCTCACGCACTGCCTCGATATCGGCAATGCGGTCGTGTCTCATATCTACGGCAGTAACACGCAACTCGGGAAACTCGCTGAGCAACGGCCACAGGAATGCGCCGCGCCCCGAGCCTATGTCCAAAAGAGTCTCGGGCTGAAGTCCTTTAAGAATGCCGAACACTCTCTGCACGCGCGCCAATTCCATCGTTCGCTTGAACTTATGCAACTTGAGGTTGGCTTCTAGACCGAGCTGAAACAGTTCGTCCAGGTCTTGCGAATTATTGTCGGCAAATCCAAGCTTGCCGCGCACGAAAGCAGCGGCGAGATCTAAAAAATAACGCTCTTGCAGCGCGGCGGACATGGCTGTTTCATCCTCGGTAGATAACTGAAACTGTCGACACTAACAGTAACACAAGGGCTCCTGGATATTCATCACCCCTTTCTCTTTTGATAAACTGCAATTATTAACCCCCGCAGGCACGAACCATGGAAATAAACGTACCGTTTTCGACACGTCGAAAGGCTCTTTTCGTCATTGATGTTCAATCTGCAACGTTGCGAAATCCAGAGACTCAAAGTCTGGTTCCACTGATTACACAATTCGTTCAATTGACAGATTACGACGCTTACGTTGACGCAAATTACTATTCCGACGAGCGCTCTATGTTTCACAAACAAAACGGCTTTATCTACCCACTGGCGGAAACGGGACCAACATCTCGCGAGATTCTCGATGCAATCGCAAAGAAAAACAAGCCTCAAATCTTGGTTCAGAAAAACACTCGGTCATGCTTCAAAGCAGACAATGCAAGCGAATTGCATCGTTTCTTAGCCGACAACAAAATCGAAGAGAATCACCTTCTCGGCTTCGACATTAACGACTGTGTCCTTGGCTCTGCATTTGATTCAATCGACCTCGGATTCTACACTTATGTCATAGAGGAATTAAGCCACCATCACAACGCAGATCCGATTATGAAAGGAGCTGCATTGGCTGTTTTCCGCCTGCAAAACATGACCAATAACGACCCAAGAAACCCCGCCACGACTCTGTATCTCGAGCAAGTCGAAAAATCGTTTTTCTAGTTTTGAGGTTCCCTAGTGAACATTTTGCTGTAGCTGTTTCATCTCTTGTTCTGCTTCGATCGCCATTTGATGTTCCAACTTAAATAGCCTTATTTGCGTCTCGAACGCTTCAGGAGTGACTTTCACATCGCCGGCAAACGGATCGTCGTAAACAGCCAATAAGAACAGGTTGAGACAAATAACCAGGCTGACCAACGCGACCATAATACATTGAGTTTTCAAATCCTCGGCACGGAAGAAGTAGGTAAATATCATCGTCGCCAAGCCACCCATTATCAATACCCCCCACAACACGGCTGGCAGCCCGGTGTGCAGCGCCTCCACTCTCATGCGCCTGCTGTCACCGAGCTGATTCATAGCCGAAAGCATAGCCTGTTGAACGTTGCTTTCCTTGTTTGATTGCGCTTCAAACGTGGTCGAACATGACCAAAGTTGCCGGTAGAGCTTCCAGGCTTTTAGACTGTCTCGCCTTTCTGCCAGCATCGGCCACTCGTCTTGAACAACTTCAGTGGCGTAGAGCATGCAAAGGTCTCGGAGGCGATTCTTGTTGTCCGTCGGCAATCCCTCAGCCAGTCTAAACACCGTACCGAGAGCCGACGCTTCCTGTTGCACTTCCGCTCTTGCATTTCCGAATCTCTGCATCGCATCAGCCACCATAAATCCAAGCAGCACGGCAAAGAGCATGGCGACAAATTGAGAATAGGGGTCGGTGATATCGTGCTGCTTTTGAATGTTCGGATTAACAAGAGTCTTGCGCGCAATAAGCAGCCCACCAATCGACAGCAAAACTACAATCAGAGTCAGAAATGCGAAAGTCATGGTGTTAAACATACTATTCTCCGATGCAGCTCAGATACTCGGGCTGTCCAAAGCCCGCCAAACGCAGACTGTATTATCGCAAGATCACAAAGAATTAGATATTCTCATTTTCATAGTATGTTTCAAAACGCTGAAAATAAGGCCGGGTAAGCCCGTGTAAGGCGCGCGTAAGGGGTTAGTTGTAACTCTCGCAAAATCGCTTTGCAGGCTCAACACTCATGATAGGCTCAGAGCAGATTGGCGATAGGCAACTTTGACGCCAATGTAAAGCCCGGAAAGAGAGGAATTTCGATGAGCAGCGAACAGCTGACTACCGCTTTGCCTGCAATTACACAAATATCGGATACGACGTTCGATTCACAGCAGTGGTTAAACTACTTTCAAGAAAACAAAAGGCTCCGAGCCGACATCAGGATACCGGTAGAACTCAAAATAGTAGAGTCGAAACGAGCTCCTTTAATGCGCTCGCTGCAGCGCTTTCAAATCGGTGAAACAGGCGATGGGCGCCACCTTCGCAAATATGCCGATCGCCGCAACGACCCCATCTATTCTGAGTGCGTAGATCTATTCATTAAGGAGGAACAGCGTCACGCCACGATGTTGGCGCAGGTCATTTTGGCAATGAATGGAACCCTCTTGAGCTGGCACTGGTCGGATGTCGTCTTCATCCTGCTCAGACGCGTATTGGGTCTCAAGACAGAGCTTCTGATTCTGTTAATCGCCGAAGTGGTCGGGAAATGCTTTTACAAATGTGTCGCCGATGACATTGAGGACCCGGATGTGAAAGACCTTTTTTCACTTATTGTGCTGGATGAAATCGCGCATCTCGACTTTCATGCAACCTTTCTTTCCGAGCAGCTCGCCAACTATCATTGGCTCCTGAAATGCACCGTTTATTACTCGTGGTGCGTGATTTTCTACACTGCCTGCTTTGTTTTCGTCATCGATCACAGAGCCGCGCTTAATGCCCTCAATGTTCCTACTGTTGAATTCATCAACAAATGCTCGATGGTTTTCCACCGAGCGGCGGCACAAGCTCTCAAGATTCGCTGCTAGCGCCCATCTTATCTAATCGCATTTGGCTTGCGGCAATTGCGTCTGATTGGTTAGACTATCTCACTCGATGGAACTTACTCGGATAAAGATATGAACAGTCAAGAACGCAACCACCGCATAACCACAAGTATTCGATTGGCATTACCGGTAGCGGTTTTGACCGCCTTGAGCCTGGGAGCAACCAACGTTTGCGAAGCCAAGAAGCCCCATTCCGAGACTTCCAGCGACAGCCCGAAGCTGAAGCAAGATTCTAAGAATAGCAAGTCAAAGGATAAGGCAGAAAAGATGACACAAATCTATGAATTTCACGCCAAAACATTGGATGGCAATGATGTCAGCTTCGATCAGTACAAGGGAGACGTACTGTTAATCGTGAATACAGCCAGCGAATGCGGATTCACCCCTCAGTACCAAGGGTTGGAAGAACTGCACAAAAAGTACGGCGCCAAGGGTCTCAAAGTGTTGGGATTTCCCTGCAATCAATTCGGACACCAAGAGCCCGGCGACAGCACCCAGATCGCGACTTTCTGCAAGAAAAACTTTGGCGTCGACTTTCAGATGTTTGAAAAGGTCGACGTAAATGGAAAGAACGCACATCCTCTCTACAAATATTTGACTTCAGCCGCTCCAGGAGCTTTGGGAACCGAAGGAATCAAATGGAATTTCACAAAATTTCTAATCGATCGCAAAGGAAACGTGCTTAAGCGGTACGCACCAAATGTGAAACCAGAAGAAATTGCAACTGATATAGAGAAACAACTCTAAATCCTAGTCTGCTCGCCGTAAAGGCAATGAAGCAGGCACGGAGAGATTATGCCAGCAAATCGTTTCAGTCTTGCCTTCATTGCATTCATCGTAACAAGCGCCCTCCTATCGATCGCGGCGGGATTGTCGTTCACACCAAAGAATGACGGATCGCCACAGATGAAAGTGACACTTTGGGCTTGGGAACGCAATGAAGATCTTTCCTTTATCGATCCAAAAACCACAGAAGTAGCTTACTTTGCAGGCAAAGTCTACATTCGAGGACAATGCGTCAGCTTCAGACCGCGCACACAATCCCTAGTATTGCCACCAAATACAAAGGTTACACCGGTCTTCCGAATAGAGACTATCGGCAAAGGTGATGCGCCGCCCCCCTCTGATTACAGCGCCGTCAACGCAGCAGAAGCCATCGCGGAGCAAGTCAAAAAAACAGCGAAAGATCAAACCTGGAGCAACGAAGTTCAGATCGATTTCGATGCCGTTGATAATGAGCGCGCTTACTATAAATCTTTGCTGAAACAACTGCGAAGCAAATTGCCACCAAAGACGAAACTCTCAATTACGGCACTTGCGTCATGGCTGCTCGACGATCGGTGGTTGAGCGCCGGCGATGCCGACAAAGCCGTCGCCATGCTATTTAGCATGGGGCGCAGCAAAGACGAAGTTATTTCTCTACTCAAATCGAGGACTTTAGATTCCGGTGCCGGATTGAAAATAGCAATCGGAATATCGGCAAACGAAAAAGGTACAAATCGTCAACTGATCGAATCAGGTGTATTGAAAAAGGGGCAATCCATCTACATCTTCAACTCTAGACCGTGGAAAGAAAGGCAGTTCAGATCATTCATTAGCATCAGCGAGGCGTTTGAAAAATGATCAAGCGAATCAAAAAACTTGTGGCACTTTCTTTGATTACAACAGTGCTGAGCGGTGTGTCTGTGAAGCCTGCAAATGCCTGCATTGCGGAGCTGGATAGCGCCGTCATAATAAGCGGAATTCACCCAGATCATCCACTGAAATTTTTTGCCGGTGGAAATATCGGGATCGTCCAACCGGGCTGGGCAAAATCATATTTGTGTGTGGTCTATCGCTACTTAACTAACAAACCTCTTTCGAAGACCGAACAAGACAGTGTAGTCAAACTGTGGCACGACAGATTAACAGATGACTGGACGTACTGGAATGATCGCCCTGATCCAATCGAGGCGTTTGTGAAGCTTCGTGCTAATGCACTCGGACACAATGCAAGCAAGGACATGGACAAGTACTACCGGCCCGCGGATACCTTTTCGAGTGAAAAGGGAGTAAACAAAGACGCATTCACGCTTGCAAATAAAACGTTGAATGCACTCATCAAACAATTTGGGGCTAAGAGTTCAGTCGTAAAAGATTGGATAGGTGCGCAAGACCTTGTATTTGCTATCGTCGGCGACAAGGTAAAGGTACCGGCAGAGCTTCCAAAGTCGGCACCGTCCACTCTAAAGAAGCATCGCGCATATCAAATTGCCAGCGCCACGTTGTATCTGCCTGACTATAAAAAGGCCGGAAGCTTGTTCAAGGAGATCTCGCTCGACAGTACCTCACCATTTCAACAAGTTGCTCACTATCTGGTTCTTCGATGCAAGGAGCGCCATCTGCAAAAGGACAAAGACACGACTATTGAAGAATGGAACGAAGCCACGGCAACGCTAACTAAAGCGGCAGCGAACGCAAAAACCGCACGCGAGCGCGAAGACATTCTCAATTTACTGCGCCCGCTGATTTATGCCGGCCGTCCACAAGACGACGTTATTCTCCAACTTGCCGAGGGTATCACAGGCGGCACCACTCAACGATTTGGCGGCGATATCGGCGACCTTACATTTCTTATGGACATCAGTGGCTCCTATCTCGACAACTACGGACCGCACAAGCCGACAGAAACGACTGCCGAAACAGCCACGCGCTCTGCTGCAAGTCAAGATTTGATCGATTGGATTTCGGCAACTCAAAAGAGAGATGACTACAGCTTTTATGAAAGCGACGATACAGAAGAAAAGGCTGCCAACAAAGCTTCAAAGGCTAGAGCTGAGCAAGCAAAAAAGGCGCTCGATACTTGGCGAGAGAAAAAGACGCTACCATGGTTGGTGACCGCCATTACATACAACGGCTTGCGTTCACAAGAAAATCATGACTTGTATGATGCGGCAAATAAAGTTTTGCCTAACTCACCTGCGTATCTAACTTGCAGGTTCTACATTATTGACGCGCTACTTGCCAAAAAGAAAAAGGACGAGGCAAAGAGACTGCTCTCTGGCGTTCTTGCTTCAAAGAGTTTGCCGCCCACGTCCTACAATTTGTTTACTTCGCAGATGGCAGCAACCACAACGAGTGCATCAGAGTTTCTGAAATATGCCATCGTGAAACCTGGTGAAAATGTATCTACCACCGCGTCCGTATCACGTGAGATCTTGCATTTCGCGACACTGAATTCGTTTCATAATGAACCTCCGACCTATGATGAAGGAATTGCAGAAGATCTAAATCGCTATGCGCCGCTGTCAGTCTGGATGTCACTTGCAACCAATAAATCGCTTGATCCGCGGTTTAGAGCCGTCATTTCGCGAGCGGCATGGCTGCGGGCTTTGCTTCTCAATAAGCCTCAGATAGCCGCACAGTTAGAACCAGAAGTTGCTGCAACCAACCCAAGTTTGGCACGGCCGCTAGCAAGATATCGAAGCGCTCAGCCTGGTGCTGCAAGAAACTTTGCTTTAGCCAGCCTGGTGTTGCACAACTACGGATTGTCGCCCTATATGCAAGGCGGTGCTGAGAGGCATGGTTTGCCAATCAATGAGTTCGACTGGTACCAAGACAACTTTTGGCAGCCATTCGAACAACAAGAAGCAGAAAACCTAGAAGAGCGTGCTAACCCCTATTTCGGCTCAACAGGAGATCCTTCATTCAGAAAGAAAATGACTGAGTATCTTACTCCTGGACTCAAAGAGAGGCTTTCCGCGAACCAGAAAAAAACAGCCGAAGCGGAAAGAAAGATCATCTTAAATAATCACCCGTCCTCAGTCTTCGGCAAAGCAGTGCTCACATGGGCGCGGTTGCATCCAGGCGACAAAGAGGTTCCGGAGTTGCTCTACAAAGTCGTAAAGCTGCCGAAGTGGAGTGGCACCAGCAGTCCAGGCACACAATACTCACGAGAGGCGTATCTCCTTTTGCATTCACGTTATGAGGGCAGTAGCTGGGCTGACAAAGCAGTTTGCTATTACTGAGCCATTCAGATCCGCCGTAATATCAAAATTAATCACGGCTCTGTCCAGAACAATTCAGCAAGGTATAGACACCTCCCTAGGCGATTCAAACCCTCATCTGTCTCCCAGAGGTGCCCATTGCTCGAGACTATCGGTGATAGCGACGTTACTAGCTGCGGCTTAGCAAGCTGTCAAAGCCCTCATATAGAGTTAGAGCCACAATCAACCAAGACAACAGACAACAAAGCTGTTCAAGCTCTTCCCAAAGTGGACATTACTTGGTCGAACAGTTTCCAATTCGCACAATCACTTCAGCGCAATTTCTCGTTCTTGGACTTGAACGGTGATGGAATAATCAACAGAGTTGACCTCGAGCCACGCATAAATTCCAATGTTCCACAACATGCCGAACTGTATAAACTGGCCAAAACTTTAGACAACAACTACTCTCAGCTCTCTTCCGTTCTATCCAGCAATGGAGGAATCACACTCGAACATGCAAGAAAGCTAATCGAATTCACCAGCTCAGCTAACTGCGAAAATTCTCCCTCTTTCGGCGGAACTATGGCCCGCTCGGTAGCTGGTGGCGCAGTTGGTGGCGGTGTGGCAGCCAAGTTGGGTGGTGATAAGTTCAGTGATGGAGCAGGCAAAGGAGCTGCTGTAGGTGCCGTCGTCGGACTGCTTGCCTATGGTATTGAAAGTGCACGTTACAAGGAATTCGTGAGAAACCGTGACACCATCGACGGTTTCGCTGAGTTCAAAAACGACTCTTGTTCGGCTCAACCCGTACCAACTGAAGGCATCGCTCGCAATGAGATTGCCGCTCAAGACGGTGCTTTCCAAAAGATGAGAGAAGCTGCAAAATTGGTAGATGACACTGCAACCAATGCGAGATACAGCCTCCCCGCGAACGCGCACAAACTTCCAGAAAGCGACATCTTCAAGAGACTCGACGCATTCAAAGCTCATTTCGATGAAATCGATACGGACAAGGACAGGCGGCTTTCCTACTTCGAGTTAGCTGAAGCAGTGCGCAGCAAAAAGTTTTCGTCGTTGGATACCGCCACAGCCGCGGTACTTGCTCGCAACCTCGATGCTTTCTCGAGAATTAGCGATGATGGAAGCGCGAACGGCCGAAAAATCGAAATGTCAGACTTCAATGAGGCTCGTCGCATATATGAACCACCTTCACAACAAGACACCACTTTTCGCAGATTCAACATCGGTGCAGCAGGCTCAACCGGTGCAATGATGGGGTGCGCAGTCGGAGGTGTCGTTGGTCTGTTTACTACTGCAGGAACGTTTAGTGTCCCTGGCTGCATCGCAGGCGCAGCAATTTTGGGTGGCGGCGCAGGTGGCTTCCAAGCTTTGATCATGCCAAAAGAAGATCCGTTTGCTAAGAGAATCGGCGAAGAACGCGCCGATAATCTGCGCGAAGAACTCGGATGGTTAAGGGCGAAAGCGAATTAGTTCGCCAGCTTGTTTGATGACTTGTCTGGTCTTGCCAATTTGATCAACTCATCAATGTCCTTGCAGTCTTCAGGTACGCCTGCAGATCCGATGTTCAATTTGAGAGCATCATTGCTGATACCTTCAACCATATTTGTTGCATAAAGCGCTTCAATCAAAATCGTAACGACATTGCGCGTTGATGCTGCTGGGGTTTCCGGCAGAAGCAGAGCCAAACCATGATCTTCGAAGTGAGCGAGAAGATCGGTCTTTCTCTTTAATTTCTCGATACGCGAAGCGATTCTTTTCAGTCCTTCGACATCGACCGGTTTGGCTTCGCCCGAACCAATCATATCAACTTCGATGATCACGATCGAAAGTGGTCTTGTGAATCGATCGAACCGGTCAAACTCCTTTTCAAGAGTGAGCAGGAAGGCATGGAAACTGTACAAGCCAGTATCTGGGCGCTTTAGAGTCTCTTCCAATTCTCTGACTTTGTTCCAATCGATAGGCAGTGGCTCGGTCGGAACTGGTGGCGCCAGTGGTGCTGGTACCGGTTCAGGTGCTACCGGCGCGGCCGGTGCTGTTGGTGCTGCTTGTGGTGCAGCTTGTGGTGCAGCGGCGTCACTGTGATGTCCGTCA
>CAZCZI010000014.1:11262-12553 GCA_964503045.1 uncultured Candidatus Obscuribacterales bacterium | reverse complement strand
TGGTGCTGCTTGTGGTGCAGCTTGTGGTGCAGCGGCGTCACTGTGATGTCCGTCAAACGAGAGAAGTCCACACTTGGTCAGGTTGAAGAGAACCGGCACCCAGTCACGTTTCGCCAGTGGCGACCGACGCAGGACTTCCTCAAGTGACGATTGATTGTCGACAGCTTGATAGAACATTTTTTGATACTGCATATTGGCTGGTACGCCTTTGCCAACTGCCTGTTCGAACTCACTTTCCGTGATTCCTTGACCAGTGCGATGTATCAGTGACTGCATCGTGAGCCCTTCGACTTCCATCGAAGTCAACTGATCGAACAAAGTGGTCGCCTCGACCATCAATGCGTTAATCGGCTTGGTGACTGTTAATTGATCTGTCTCTTCATCAGGAACGAACTTATAGCTACCTTCCCAAGCGATCAAATCAAGCACGGCCATGTCACCATCCATGCTGCGGGTAAACGCATGGAGCAACTCGCCATCTTTGAAGTACATTTGCCCAACATCACTGGCACTCGAGATCTCAAGGCGACCGGTACCCTTACCGACTGCAACCACTTCAATCAGTGTCGGCACTTGCATCTTATTCAGCGTTCCCTCCATTGTGGGACGCTTTGCATCAGGAGGCTCCGGTTCTACCGGTGCTTGCGGCGCGGTTTGAGACTGACTCCATTGCGATTGAGCATCAGCAACTGCAGGTTGAGACCATTGACCCGATTGAAGGTGTGGTTGAGATGACCATTGTGATGCTTGATCTGGAGGCAACGGTTGTGACCACGAACCTTGAGGATTTTGAGCAGCTGGTTCTGGATTTGCCGGCTGATCTGTCCATTGACTAGCTTGCGTGGGAAGCGGCGCAGCCTGCTGCGACGACCATTGAGACGGCTGAGGATCGGCAACCGGTTCTTGAGGAGCGGCCCCCCACTGCGAAGCCTGTTCTGGTGGAACTGGAGTAAGAGCCGGCGCAGGAGCCGAAGGCGCTGGTGCATTCCATTGTGAAGCTGGTTGCTGAGGAGCCGCCGGTTGCTGTGGCTGCTCCGGTACTATCCATTGCCCTGTCTGCGGCGGCGTCGCCGGAGGCGGCGCGACAGGTTGCGACCATGAACCAGACTGTTGGCTGTGCGATGCATCTTGCGGCATCTGTCCCGGCATTGCCTGTGGGTTGGGCATACTTTGAGGATTGGGTGAACCTGTCGAACCTGGCATTCCAGGCTGACCTTGAAGGAGGTTTTGAAATGCGTCTGGAGGAGCCTGAGGCTGTTGCGGCATGGCGCCTGGCATCGCAGGTTGCATT
>CAZCZI010000014.1:0-11162 GCA_964503045.1 uncultured Candidatus Obscuribacterales bacterium | reverse complement strand
CCCGCAGGGGTGATCGGTGCACCACCAGGTGGACGCTGTGGAGGCGGCGCGGCGGGAGCTGGTTCAGCTGATGCTCCGGGCTTCTTGCCTGAAGCACTCAGTCTATCGCCGCCGGCAGACCAGTCAGCATCAGGAAATTGCGCGACGATTGTGGTGTGCAGAATGTGCAAATCTTGCTGTGAGTACTCCCACTCAAGATCAGACGTCCCGTTTTCGTTTTTGTACAGCATCCACTGTACTTCCGACGCACCTTTTGACTTCTGCGCAAACAAAACATGAATACCAAAAGGCAGTTCAATTGAGCGCCCCAAGTTCTGGTTAGCCTGAGCCTTCATTTCCTCCAATTGCGGAAATGAAGGTGGCTTGTCTTGTTTAGGCCACTGTATGGGCGTCTTGCGAGGATCTTGAATGTTCTTCCTGAGCATAATCGATTAACTGCCGTAGTCACACCTAGAAAAATGTACCCGTTTGATCGTTTCTATCATCGTCTAAAGAGATTACTAAAGTCAGAGAAGTCGCAGGCTGTCAAGATAATCACACTAATGCATGTAGAATGAAGCTTCTCATGCAATATCTCATAAAATGCTACTCTGAGTCAGGCGTTCCCCTTTCCATCACGTTCAAAATGAAAAATAGACTCTTCAAAACAATTTCGATGCTCGCCCTTTCAGCATTGACTCTGGCATTCTCATGTCCCAGTGCACCTGCTTCTGAAATTACAATTCCGCTGCAGCTGCCGGACAGGATAACGCCCGAATTAGCCAACAAGTATATCTATACCGAGAACGGTCCGTTCACCACGACTTTGAAATTTCCAACTTATACTTGGATGCCAAAGGATCAAGCCCCACGGTGCATCATACTTGCCATCCATGGTCTTACATTGCATGGTAGACGGTTCCGAACCCTGGCACGCACATTTTCAGCCAATGGCGTCGGTTTGGTTGCATTTGATATGCATGGATTTGGCATGTGCCGGTTTGATGACAACAATCAGTTCAGCACAAAAGAAATTGACAGAAAAAAGGTAAATCACCAAAAGAGCTACGAAGACCTAGTCAAGCTGGCACAGCTTGTCAAAAGCACATATCCGGGAACTCCGGTGATCGCACTGGGTGAAAGCTTGGGCTGCACATTCGCCGTCAAGTTGGCATCCGAACACAACGAGTTAGTCGATGGAATGGTGCTTTCTGCGCCGGCAGTAAAGGTAAATCCGCAAATGTACTTGGCTCCTGGAGAGATCGGGCAAGGATTGAAGGCAGTGTTTGCTCCGCATCATCAGCTCAACCTGAAGACCTTCATCACCAAACTCGTATCGCAACGAAAAGAAGTCTGCCAAGAGATGCTTGACGATCCATTGATTCTAAAACAGCTCTCTCTTGGTGATTTGATTGGAACAGACGAATTCGTCGAAACTACTGCAAAATTGGGCAAGGGCATTAGCCCTCAGCTCCCTGTTTTGATTATTCAAGGCGGTGGTGACTCTTGTGTGGCACCAAAAGCGGTGACTGATTTGATGATGGCGATTCCATCAACCGATCAAACCTTGAGATGGTTGGGCCACTATGGACATCTTCAACTGGAAACGTCATATGTGCGTTCGGTCGTTATAGATGCCCTTGGAGACTGGCTCCAGAACCACACCCCTGAAGGCAAGAATGCACTTGTAACTTTGGAACAAGCCATCAAAGATTCAGGTGGAACATTAGTGATGGACGAACCGCACTAATTATTTCCAGACGATCGATCGAATTGATTCCTTTGCTGCTTTCGCATGCTTTGCGAACGAATCCTTCGGCGCTTGAAAGTAGATTTCCTGTATAGAACGCCCGTCTCCACTTGCGTCCACGAAGATCTCAAACACGTCCTCCTGCACTTCTTTGTATCGACCTTCAATGCAAAGAACGACCTTGCCGTTATAGTCTTCAGTCTTCGCGTAATAAGTCAGAAAGTCGTCAGGGTTGATTTTGTCGCGCAGTGTATCACCTAGAGATTGAATTTCCTTTTCAGTCAGCGTATGCGGAGGCTTGGCGAGCATTGCGTGAAACACATCGCCCCACTCTTGGGAAACCGGCAACCCTCGATAATAAAAGGACAGCATTGCCTGTGGTGCATCGATCGGATGAACTTCTCTGAAAGATCGGGTTCCGACTCCGCCTCTAAATTGATATGGCGCTCCTTCCACCCAGCCATGCGGAAGAGCCATTTCCATAATCTGTCCGTGGTTTTGAAAAAGTGGTTCTCGCGTGTCTTCGGCCACATTGCTTCCGTCGTACTGACTCTTGATGCGCTGGACTTCGTCTTTTAGTTTTTGTCTGTCGTCACTCATAACCTTCTCGATCTATTGCATAATTTCTTGCGAAGTGAAACTTGATTTAAGCCTTTTAGGACCTATGGATGTGCAGCATTTACATCCTTGACTCCTTGGGCTACAGCAGCTTGAATCTTCTTTCCGCGAGCTTGCTCGGCAGGATCTTTTGAGTTAACCAGATGATCTACCATAAGCGCGGCCTCGCGGCTTGCTCTCCTGTATTCATCATCGTTTTGAAGTTTTCCTTCTTTCAGAGCCTTGTAGCGCTCAATCGTGAGTTCAGTCACTTTGCGATCGTACTCCTCATCTGAGATCTTACCTTGGGCTTTTTGAAACCGCAAAACCTCATACTCCTTCATATAATCAGGATGCCCTGAATCGCGAGACTCTTTCGCTGTCTTCTGCAAGTCTTCCAAACTGTCACTTGTCATTCTTGTAGCTTCAAACAACTGCTTCGAACTCACTTCATGATTTGAAGCACTGTCCCATTGATTCTGTACGGTGCACTTTCCGGTATCGGGATCGTAATCAGTGACCGTAAGTACGTGTGGTCCACCAGAGCCGCCGGCGTCACCGCCTTTCGAGTCAGTCCAGAATGGCTCGTTGTTTGTGTCGACGTGAACGTAGATGGGCAACTTACCCGACTCTTTTGCCTGCTTGAGCGCGTCTTTCATTTCTTGCTCATTGTGAGCATGAACGACATGCCCATCTTTGTCTTCCTTCACGGTCTTTTCGAGATCACTCAATTCCTTGAGCATCTCTTCTTTCTTTTTCGGTTCAAGTCCTTCTTTCTCTTCGATTGCTTTGCGGGTTTTCGTTGCCCATTCAGGATCGTTGGTATCGACTGGCTTGCCACCGTTGATGTCATGTTTTTTCAAATCGATATCGAGAATCTTCTTCTGTAATTCTGCAACCTGGAATGAATCGATTCCAGTCACCCCTTCCCCTGCGCTCGGAGAGATTTCTTTTTGCATGTCGGCAATCGAGTGCGGATCCATCCCAAAACTCTTTTTCTCAATTGTCGGCGGCTTAGTCGCATAGTTCATCAAACGTTCACCATGGTCCTCCGGGTTACTTCCAGGCTGTGGCTCGCGCTGTTCATAACGCAACTTGCCAGGTGGATTCGTGCTTCGATTCTGCTTCTCGAGTTCAACGTTTATGGCAGTCACTTCAAACAACTGACTGGCAAAGTCTCTGCTATTCTCTCCCTTCGGGGGCGGGTCCTTAGCATCGCCTTGTCGCTTCAAACTATTCTTATCCAGCTCAACGGTGACGCCACCGTTGCTGGTGTACTTGCCGGTAGTGGCAACATCTGCAACCAGTCTTGTTGCTTCAGCAGGATCTCTGGCATACGTTCTAGTCTCTGTGGCTGCCGCATAACAAGTGCCATAGCTGCCCTGGGAGATCGTTTTGGTATCAGCAGCATGTTCCATGGCCTGCTGCGCGAGCATTACTCTATCTGCCTGATTGACAGGAGCCTTATCATTTTTCGCCATAAGCCTGTCGAGATTTTCATAGGACTTCTCGATTTGCTCATGAGATTTCTTCTCTGCTTCTTTTGCTGCTTCCTCCGGCTTCATGCCTTTGGACTCCAACTCTTTTTGATACTGATGCTGCATCGAAGCTTCGCGCTCTTCGAACTTATTCATATTGTTCAGAAACTTGCCGAGCTCAGGCTCCTTCATCGTCTCTTTTGCATGTTTCTCGAGTTCATCATGACGCTTCTGAACTTCAGGATCTTTCTTTATGCTGTCGAGGGCTTTGCCATCTCTCAGCTTTACTTCTTCTGGTGTCTCCTTTGGTGCCTCAGGTTTTTTCTCACCTTCAGGATGCAGCAATTTCTTGGCGGCTTCAAGTTTGTCCGGATGGTCTTTGCCCCATCGCTCGTTGAGCACCTCTTCGATGCTTTTATTATCGTGCGTTTTCTTAAATTCATCATCGATTGCTTTAATTTGATCAGGACTTTTTCCTTCGAGCGACTTGTTTACTTTGTCGAATTCGTCAGCCTTGTACCAATGAAATGCATCTTCGATGTCTTTTGCCGACTTGTTGGCATCAGCCGTATCAACTTTCGGGTCTTTTGCATCGGGCTGTCCCTTCACGCTGAGATCATTGACCATCATTCCGGGATCAATGTATGGACCGCCGTCAAGAGCCTTGGTTACTCCGGCATCAAGCTTGTCGTAGGCAGCCTTAAACGCATCGGAAACACTGCCGGTGTTTGCCGTCAACCCGCCATCCAAGGCAACAGACGGCAAATCAGCTGAACTCGGCGTTCTGCCTTCACGGCGCATCTCCTCATGCTTGCCTTGCTGTTCCTTCAAATCTTCAGGAGCAATCTGATTGTCGCGGGCGGTATTCGCCATACCGCGCTCAGACTTGGTGTCCTTCGGGGCTTCTTGTATGTCTTTTACAATACTTCTATCGTCGTCTGGCATGTTATTTACTGGTAAGTTTGGGGCTTCCTCTGCGGGAGACAAAATTTTACTCGCTCCAACAAGTGTTCGAGTGAGTCCGCTGAATGCTTTACGAACTCAATGGCGAATTTAGGCAGCTGCTAAACGCCCCTATGGCACCAGTCGTTCGAGATGCAGAGGAGGGTTATTGTTTGGACTTGGGCCTGGAAGCGGTGCCGCCAATGGCGCAATTCCATTTACTGTCTGAATTCTCTCCAGTTGAATCGGCTCGTAATGCTGAGATTGAATAGCTGCAGGTTGCTTTACGGGCTCAGAAGGCGCGACTGTTGGCGTTTCCAGAGAACGCGGCACCGTTTTGATTTCAGGTTTGATGGGCGGAGTATGCACCTTTTCGGCTTTCTGGCTTGCCGGCACCGGCTGCAAACCTGGGTTAAAAGGAGCGTACTCATAAATGGAAGGAAGCGCATAGGTATTCGGAGGCGGCGGAGGCACCATTCCGGACCCGAAACCTCCTGATCCGCTAGAGACCCGGTGGTGTTGGGGTTGAGGGGAGCCGTGATCAATCTCGTTTTTCGGCTTGTTCGAGTGGTGACTTGGAGCACTGGTTGTCTCTTTTTGCGCTTGAACTGAAGGCTTGCTGACCTCAAGAGCCGGCTTTTTAGCCACTTTCACTATCGGCGTTATCTTTTTTGGTTTCGAAACGACAGGTCGTTTGACCGAAACAGGAGGCGGCGCAGCAGGTACTGCAGTGGTCATTGCTTCTTCGTTTCAACCTTACGGATCAGCCCGCAAACGCCTTATCGCCAACAGATCTTTCAAAAAGATCGTATATAGCTAATACCCATGTAAAGAGGTAAGTAACCCCCCTCGCATTCGAGGATCGTTACTTGCGAATTATTGGAAACCCAAAAATTGTGTGCTGTTAAACCCGAATCTGAGATGATATCGGGGTTGAATGTTCGAACTTACTACAAGGACGTCAAGATGCCAACCGTAAACATGACCTGGAAGGAACAGGAATTTGTTGAAGATCTTAAGACAGGCGCAGAAGAGGGATTTGTATTTCAAGTCATGGGACCTGCGTATCTATTTCCCGGGCATAGACAGCCGATCATATATTCACCGCACGGCTGCAAAAATTCATCGGATACCGGTCAACTAATGATTCCTGTAATTGCCGCAATCACTTTTGAACGTTCAGCACCGAAGTCGCACGTATTTCAATTTCCCGAAGGACAAAAGCGTCCGATGGTGCAATGCATGTTGACGTCGCCTCAAGATGCAAACGGAAAGTACTTCCAACTTGCTGGTGGCACTTATGATCTTCCGAAAGAGTGCCGCAAAGATGAAACGTACGGCGAGCGCGCAGGCGCAAAAACAGCCAGTGTCGAATTTGCAATGAATGAAGTAAAAGGTCTTTTCCTCAACCTCTCATTTGATTTCAATGAAGGCGTGCAATTTTTCTATGGTGGCAGTTATTGCATTTGGGTTTCTTATTGGGGCTATTGCAACTTCTGTACCGTCGACCTTCGCGGAGCTCCCGACCATGCTGGTCTTGTCGACATGAAGTACATGCGGCAGCCACGCTGTTAGTTATCGACTTTCGTTTAGGAGGTACGCTCCAGTGCTGCTCGTTCTGCTTGCAGTCAGTTGCATTACGCCAATCTTTGGATGGCTATTTAAGAGGTTAGCAAAAAATTCAACTGGGAAATTGAGCGACCACTGAAGTCGAGATGGTGGCAAAAACTGCTTGGGGTTTTGGCAGCGGTCGTTGTCGGAATGCTTTTAGTAGTCGTCTATCCGGTCTTTCAAGACTCCGCGGCCAAACTGCACCAATTAGGACATGAAGCAGGAGATCTACTTGCACTTGCGCTCATTTGGGTGCCACTACTAGTAGGGTCATTCTTTTCGGCATGGTTAAGTTCAATCTGTATTTTGATCTCCTCGGGAATATTAGAACGCATGAAAATCGGAAACAGGAAATGGACCTTTGC
Source organism: uncultured Candidatus Obscuribacterales bacterium (assembly GCA_964503045.1). Classification (GTDB taxonomy): domain Bacteria; phylum Cyanobacteriota; class Vampirovibrionia; order Obscuribacterales; family Obscuribacteraceae; genus CAYZJR01. Next base: position 4,440 of record CAZCZI010000014.1, on the reverse strand, counting down.
TCTTTCGATTTATTTGGCTTCCGCAGTCGGCTGTTGCCTCGCCACCATCAATGACACCAGTAACTTTTTACAGCCAAGAATATTAGTCTACGTTTTGAAGGATATTGCACCAGCATTTGTTTGCGCGATTGTGTGTCGTTACTTTGAAGATAAGATACACGTGCAGGAAGCCTAACTTGTCCTGATGCTCCCACCGCCCAGAAAAGCGCTTCGAAACGCGCCTAAGACCCTCGTTGCGGTCACATAGAGGAATAAGTACATAAATAGATCTATGATCTACTAACACGTAAGATCCGCACACCAACGCAAATTTGCACGTTAAATTCTTCAATACCCCATTCTAATTTGGATGCGACCGTGGTATTATTGTCAGTGCTGCCCCAATAGGCAGCGATGCGGAGTATAGATCATGTTTAGATCATTACAAATAGGAACAGCAAAACCGTATAGCCCAGTCGGTACCATGAATTGGACCGCGAAACGCTGTGCGTTTTTGTATCCCAGGTTATGATTTGACATAGAAATATTGTCTGGATCGCGAAGCCTGGGTGTATAACCCGGGCGCTTTTGTTTTATAGCACCGAAATAAACCAAATCGCAACTCCATCCGCCTGGATGGTGCATATTCATGCGCGAGAATTTGCACTGCCCTGCATTCGCATCAAAAAAAAACATTCGCACCCTGAAAATTCAATACGTAATTCTATTTGGTTCTGACTGCGCCAAGCACCGTTGTCTTTTTCGAAAGTCGAAGCTGCTTTGCGCAACTCGTATCCCTGGTGTAACTGGAAACATCGCGAGCTCCAAACTCGTCAGATCTAGGTTCGAATCCTAGGGGGTGCGCCAAATAAACAGCAGAGTAGTGTAACGGTTAACACATTAGGCTCATACCCTGAAGACTGCCGGTTCGATTCCGGTCTCTGCAACCACATGGGGGTTTAGCTCGTAAGGAAGAGCGTCTCGCTTGCAACGAGAAGGAAGTCGGTTCGATTCCGATCGCCTCCATAGATACCCGGTTAGCTCAATCCGGTAGAGCGGCTCCCTTACAAGGAGATGGTTGTGGGTTCAATTCCTACACTGGGTATTTGTTTTTACAAAAACAAACGATGCCGCATAACTCAATTAGCAGAGTTCTCGCTTGATAGGCGAGCGGTTGTGGGTGCAAATCCTACTGCGGCAATATCAGGACCGTATCCTAACTTCAGATGCATACAAACCACCAAACTCAAAACAGCTCCTGCAAGGCCGGTCGGTTAAACCGGATGGAATGAGCACCCGCATCCGTAACTTATACGGTCCCTATTTCTGCCCATTCAAAGCAGAAAACAGTTTGCGACCGCAAACAAAATCAGAACCGTGCCTTAACATCAGATGCCTACAAACTCTCCTAAATCTGCTGGATGGAGATTCAGCAACTAATCGCATCCGAGACTTGCACGGTTCTAAAAAGCAGTGTCCGTTATCGAGGACACAGATAAGTCTGAGACTTCACTTCCACGTGATAGAAGTTTCGGACAAGGAAAGGACCGTATTTGAACTGCAGATGCTACATACTTAACTCACAACGCCGGTCAAAAACCGGCACATCTGCGACCTCGTACGGTCCTCTTATCGTTCCCTCCAGGGAATAGAAAAGGTCTGGAGCTGGTGTCGACAGATCTCCAGAAATCAGGACCGTACCCAAACATCAGATGCCTACATTCCGTTGCTTGATGGATCCTGAGCAGCGTCCAAGAACGTCTGAAATGCTTAGGGCATAAGTGCATTCGTAACTAGTATGGTCCGAAGCGCCTGCCTATTTTAATGGCAGAATGCCACCTCGCCAAGGTGGGGATATCGGTTCGATTCCGATGGCAGGCTCCACCATTTTTCAATCAAGAATTCAGAACCACGTCCCTTTGACCGAGAAGCCAGGTAACCGGCTGCAACCCGGTGCACACAGGTGCGAATCCTGTAGGGGACTCCAGTACCGGTGGGTATGCAAGCGGCCAAAGCAGTGTGGCTGTAAACCACATGTCGCAAGACTTCGCAGGTTCAAATCCGTGCCCCGCCGACCATTTGCTGTGCTCTAACATAGAATGCCTACAAACTTGCCTGAAAAGCAAAATCTGACTTTCAATCAGACGGCGAAAGCCATCCAACCTCGCATTCTCAACTCGCACAGCAGAAATTATGCCGTGCCATAACTTTGAATGCTTACACACCCGCTCGAGAGGAGCACTGACATTGAATCAGACGGCGAAAGCCTTTGTGCATTCGAGACTCGCACGGCTCTAATCTTGCCGTACTCCAACTGTCGATACTTACAATCGGTAAAAACTAGCCTGTAACGCTAACTTAGCGGGTTCAACTCCCGTCGTCTCCACCACGGGGACGTTAAATAAAACGTATCTGCGACTTGTACGGCATTATGCCCTTGTAGCTCAACGGAAGAGTGCCTGACTACGAATCAGGTGGCTCCAGGTTCAAATCCTGGCAAGGGTTTCTTCGTATTTTGGGAGGTATGGCAGAACGGCTATGCACCTGGCTTTTAACCAGACATATGTGGGTTCAACTCCTACTGCCTCCATATTTAGTATCAGCCAGTGTAGCTCAAAGGCAGAGTGGCCGGCTTATACCCGGTATAGCGCCAGATTAGCGCACGATGTAGGTTCGAATCCTACCACTGGTATCGACAAGTTGTCTTCATGCCGCATTAGCTCAGAGGACAGAGCGGTGGATTTCTAACCCACATGTCCCAGGTTCGACTCCTGGATGCGGTGTTACTACACCCTTGTAGCTCAATTGGAAGAGTGCCTGAATTCGAATCAGGCGGCTCCGGGTTCGACTCCTGGCAAGGGTTTGCAATTTTGGAGGCATGGCAGAACGGCTATGCACCTGGCTCTTAACCAGTTTGATGTGGGTTCAACTCCTACTGCCTCCATATTTAGCTCACTCTGTTTCACCTCCTTCTTTCCGCCGTTGTGGCTCAATTAGGTAGAGCGGCTGCCTTGTAAGCAGCGGGTTGCAGGTTCAATTCCTGTCAACGGCTTCAGTTTTTCCAAGCCCCCACGACATATGCGATGTGAGTGCGGCATCCAGTGCTGATGCCGTTTCTCCTCCCACCAAAAAATGCGATGCCGCACTCACAATCGTACAAACAAATTTCTCAGGTACACACACGGGTTGCGCAGAGCTTATTCGATTGATTTCACAAGCGAACGACCAGCATGCAAATTCAGAACCAAGTCAAATATGGAAGTAACCCGGCTGGATGAGGATGCTGTCTTGAAAACAGATGCCCGATAAGGGTTGGGGGTTCGAGTCCCTCTGCTTCCTAAATATTGCACAGTAGTTCAGCGGTAGAACAACCGGCTGTTAACCGGTCCGTCGTAGGTTCAATCCCTACCTGTGCAGCCAATTTCTCCTCTAAGTTCCGAATCTGTGGAATGATCTCTCATAGGGATCTTCGGCTTCGAGTCCAAAAGAGGAATGCAGATGAACGAAGTGGATAAGCAACTCGCACACTGGTGCAACATCGCCCATGAGCGCGTCCTGCAAGCCGAACTCAAAAAACTCAAAGTGCGCTTCACTGATTGGGAATCAGGCAAATTATCTTCTATCCAGCTTTGCAGCCAGATTCGACGCTTTAACGAGGAGGTTGCCGACGAAGCATATCGGAAGTACGTGATGGTCGGAAAGCACCTTTCTGTTTTGCAGGGAGCGCTTAGAAGCGGCGTATTAATCGAAGCAGAGCTACCTACAGAGCTCCTAGCACTGATCAATTGAGTGTTGCTCTTGGACCTGTTTTAGTTCAAGCTAGAAGCCAAGCATTCCGCAAAGCAAGCCTGTCATCTAGAATTTCAGGACAACTCTCGAGTAATGCATGCGCCCGACAAAAAATGCCAACTATAGGTTCTTTGCGTTAGCAGCAATGACACTGCTTGCAGGCTGCAACACCCAAACCGTGGAAGAGCCGACACCGCCGCCTGCAAAGCCCGCAATTAAACCACCTCCGATTAGTTCGACAGGTCTGAAGCGCGGAACTTTAATTCGCCAAGCAAATACCGATATCGCAACTCATGCCAAAGCAAAAGCAAAGGCTGCTCACGACGCCTCACCCAGAGTGCGCAAAGCAAATACTCTGCGTCCGTGGACGGAAGTACAGATACCAAATACTGGAATTACGTGTTGGATGAAAACTAGATGGGCAGATGATCAAGTTTTGATCAGACTGGCTCTGCTTGGTCCCAGAGAGAGCATAAATTCATTTATGCCAGGCATCAAACAATTCAAACTAAATATCAAAGACATGCAAAACGCAAGTGTCTTGTTTTATACAATCTCACCAAACGATTTCGAATGGGCACCACCATCGGTGAATAACGGTACCCCTACAATGCAATTTGAGAGTTCGGCCCCATGCTCGCTCGATGAGTACGAACGCTGCAACCTTTGGTC
>CAZCZI010000013.1:43264-140438 GCA_964503045.1 uncultured Candidatus Obscuribacterales bacterium | reverse complement strand
AGTCACAGGTTCGCTTTTCGCGGTTTCAAATCTGGCGCTTACCGCCCTCTTTCAGCTTCGACATCAGAAAGATTTTGACACCCCATCCAGTAATGTAGACCGAGTTCGAGTCGCGCGACCACTAGTTTCGAATTTCCTGTCTACTGGCTTCGCAACACAGCCTGAGCTTGCACCATTGCTTTGAGCTTCGCTTCGGCAGTTTGCGCCGACGTTACTGGATTGTCGGCAAAAGTTGCAAAACCACAGTCGGGAATTATGAGCAAGCGTTCCATGTCAACAAACTGGCTCGCCTCGCGGACTTTTGCCACAATGGACTCGACACTTTCGACGTTCGGATCCTTTGGATTGACAACGCCCAGTCCGATGCGAGTAAACTCCGGGAGTTCGCTCAAGATGCCGAGATCGCCGGCTCGTGGCGTGCAGAATTCGAGAAGCAGAGTTCCCACCTCCACTTGTTGAAGCACGGGCAATAGAGCCCTGTAATCCCCTGTGAGAGCGACGCTTTCATCAGTTGTCCAATTGCCGCGACAAACATGCATAGCCAATCGTTCGCGCGGAAACTCGGACACGACGGAATTCAACAACTTGAGCGCAAAGTCGAGTTCTTCGGCTGCATTACCACGCTCGCTGAGAGCCCCGCACATGAATGAGCGTTTTGTTTTTGCACCGGTGAAAACCACTTCGGTAAGCACTGGCTCATCGAGTTGAACCATCGCCACGCCCGCCGCAAGCAGCGCGTGCAACTCTTCTTTCAGAACCCTGACTATGTCTTTAGCAAGTTCCTCTCTGGAGGCATAAGCCTTATCGGAAATGCACTCCATCCACATCGTTCGCGTCAATAGATATGGTCCTGGAATCGCAATCTTCACAGGCCTGTCGGTGAGGCGAGTGACGAATTCAAATTCGTGAACCGTCAACGGAACGGTTCGCCTCAACTTCCCAAAGACTGCTGGATGCCTTACTTTTGCAGCAGGGACATCAAGCGACTTCATTTCCTGTTCAAATTTTTCGGGATCATCGACAAGCGGGAGAAGATCGACAAGTGGTATCAACTGGCAGTTTTCAAGCCGACCTCCGACGAAGCTAGAATAGTTGTCCCGGCGTTGCTCGCCATCTGTCACTACATCAACGCCTGATCGAAGTTGCATTTCAACACAGAGCCTGACTGCGTCATCTGCGGTGATTTGGAACTCGTCCTCCGCCAACTTTCCTTCAGCATGCTCGTGCAGCGCCTGCATCATCCAACGAGGCCGAGGCCAGCTCCCTATGCCCATTACCGACAGAGGTTCAATCGTTGGAACATAGCCTTCATTTGTTGAAATCAATCCTTCGATATCTGATGGAATTCCGCCAATGCCTGTAACCGCACCCTCAATCACAGACAGCGATCCTTCAATTGACGACAGCGAACCACCAATTGACGATACGGAACCTGCTATGGAAGAAGCCGATTGTTGAGATGTTCCTGCCTTGACCTCTTGCGCGGAACCTTTACAAACCAAGTAGCTGTGCTGTTTTCCATCTCTGGTATATGAGAGAAGCTCATTTTTCGTCAGCCGGCACCAAGCGGGCAGGTCTTGTTCGACAGATGTTTCGGTGGAACGAATTTCCAGGAGCTGCCCTGGTTCCAACGCATCCAAATGCTTCCGGATGAGAAGGAGCAACCCATTTCCACAATCGAGATCGCCACCATCAAAGCTGGTATCCGGCTCAAATTCGTGCTTTTCCACTGGTTCCATCTCAGCTTCTCAATAAGTGACGCAGGCGGAGCCACCATCAGTGGTGAGAAACTCAACCAGCTTGGCGCCGCCGACGATTGTAGATCCTTCAATGATGCTATCTTCCGACAGTCCACGCTTTTTGAAGCATGGCGAACAAATGAACACCTTTCCACCCACCTTCACAAAGTTTTGGATGAGTTCCTTCAGAGGGGCGAATCCTTCCTCATGCACGTCATCGGCGTAACCCTTTGCTCCAATCCGAACCCCTTCCGTCGACAGAAACACCATTGTTTCTTTATCAGATGCAACAGCAGCATTGGCGACGACAAAGGCTACCGTCGCTTTGTCAGCGTTATCCTTGGCGCAAGTCAAACTGACGCAGAATTTGTTCACTTGTTCAACCTCTCTTTCGTTCAATTAGGTACACAGGATGTTTCGCATCAACGATCGAATTGCCCGTCATTCGACACCAAGCCGGAATATCTTCAACCGCGCCTGGATCTTCGGCGATCAGCCTTAGAACTTGCCCTGGTTCGATTTCCCTCAGTCGAGACCTGAGCTCAAGCACGAGCTCGCCACAACCCATGGCGCCCGCGTCAAATTCAGATACCCAATCCGGGTTTTTCTTCGGCGTCTCAGACATTGCAACATTATCGAACATGGTCTCGATGTCGTCTAATACAAGTCTTAATTAAAGTGACTCGTCCTCGGGAATATACGAGCTTGTAAGGAGATTGCACCTTGCTTCGTAGAAGAATAATTCAGTGCTTGTTGGCGGCAGCCTGCTGCCTTCTTCCGCTCAAGCCTTCAGAAGCAAGGCAGTTCACGCAATACGAGCAAAACACAAACATCGTCTACGACATGCTCAACCAGGCAACAGCACTGATGAAGAGCGAAAGAAACGTCGACGCGCGCATCCTCTTGGAAAAGGCTGCGACTTATGATCCAAACAAGAACTCAGTGCACGTACATCAGCTTCTAGCGGAGGTTTATCACAATCTCGGCAATGCAGCCGGTTCGGTAACGGAACTGGAAAGGGCAATGCAGTTTGCACCGAAAGAGAAGTCCGTAGCCTGGAATCTCGCCTTGGGATACAAAGATTTGTGCCAATACGACCGAGCAATTGCAAGCGCGCAACGGTATTTGACGATGAATCCGGAGCTGCGCATGAAGCAACAGGCAGAGCGACTTATCAAAGATCTCCAAGAGCAAAAGCAAAGTCAGGTTTTCAGCGATCCACACAGCCTTGATTATCTCGATCAGCTGGCACAGGAACACAACGCGCATCAGTGGCAGCTCGAGAAGCTGCCGATCAAAGTATTCGTCACCCCTGGAAACGATGTCTACGGCTACAATCCCAACTTCATGCTCTTGCTTGCAGACAGCTTCAACACCTGGGTGAAAGCATCCGGATACAAGCTGTCCTATTTCTTCGTAAACAACCCTAATCAAGCCGATCTCGTGGTGATTTGGACAAGCAATCCGCAAGACCTTGCAATGGATAACTCCGGTGCGCACGTCGAACAAGGACTAGCCCGCACCTTTGTTGGAGAGCCAGATCTCGACGGCATCTCAAGAATTAGAAAAGGAACAATTCACTTACTGACGATTAAAGGATCCACAGGTGCTGCGATTTCCGAAGAACAAATGAAAGAGACTTGCTTACACGAAATCGGCCATGCATTCGGTCTCAACGGTCACTCACAAAATGCAAGCGACATCATGTATTTCTCCAAGTCTTCACGCCAGTTGCCGGCGCTAACAAAGCGCGACAAGGCGACCATCGCAAGACTATATCAAAATTACCCTGCTCGTCCGCTTCCCATTCGATAGGTGGAACATCAATGAATCGCGCACTATCACGATCGCGTAAACTCGTGAGTGCGGCGTGCATTGCATTCTGTCTATTGCCAGGATGCACACCGCTTTCCGTAAACATCGATCGTAAGCCGGTGTCTATCGAACGAAAGAATTTAGACAAGGCGCAAATCGAAAAACTTATAAAAGAGGAGGGAAGAGAAGCGCACACAGACTGGGTTTTTGCCTGCGAGTCTGATTTAGGATTTCATGTCGAATCGAAAGATGTTTCACCAGGGTACGCGAAAGTGCAACTCAAGATTATCAGAGTGAATCTCAAATTATCGTTGCCGATCGTCATATGGGCAGAAAAGGACGCCCGTCCGTCGGTCATTGATCACGAAAATGGTCATGTTCAGATTTGCAAACGCGTATATGACGATGCAGAAAAATCCGCACGCCTGGCGGCGGATGAAATAATCGGAAAAACCTTCATGGGTCAAGGAGACAACCTGAACGACGCATGCAAACAGGCACTGGATTTGGCTATGGAAGACCTGCATGAGCGCTATCAAAAGGAAACTCTCGAAGTTGCCAACCGCGTCTCTGAAGCGTACGACCATCTTTGTGATTTAGTGCCGGAAGAGAAACAGGTTGCACAAGAACTCGTTCAAAAATCATTTGACCAAGACCACTTAAATGCACCACAACGCTTGAAATAGACGGTCGTTGTCATGGGCGCATCACAATTCTGTGAAGGCTTTTGTTATTTGGGTCTTGGGAGTTTGTTTGATTTTCCCGGGAAAATCAAACAAAACTCCTCAATGCCAGAAAGGAAAGGTGGTTTGCCAATATTTACAGCAAACCACCCTTTCTATATTTAGGCTCGGTCGCCTTTTATCGCGGCGCTCCCATCAGGGCGGCCTCGGCTTCAGCCAAGCGCCCTTGAGGATCTAGCAGCACTTCATTTGGTCGAATCGGGCTACCGCGACCGATTAGGTGTCCAGTGAGTTTTGGCGGCCTTTGCTGCCGAACTTCTGGATGCCTCGCCAAAACGGCTTGCGCTCTAGCCTCGAACTGCTTGGCTTCACTATCTCTGCCGGCTTCACGCAACACCTGGGAGAAATACCAGAGAACTTGAACGTACTTTGGATTACCTTCAGCCGGGCTCGGACCTGCCGCAGCCGATGCTGTAGCGGTTGGCTGCTTATCTTTGGCCGCCTTGTACTTCTTCTCCGCCTCGTCTACATAACCCGATACTCTCTTTAACTCGGCTTGAATTGCGGCCTCATCCCCCGCTGCAACTTTCGATTCCATATCTTTGAAAGCATTGAGATATGCGGCAATACCAACACCTTTCTTCTCAAGTTCTTTGAGCCTTTCCAACACACCTTGTCGTTCCGCTTGAAGTGGTCCTGCTACAGCGACGAGATCAGCGGAACCGGCACCCATTTTCGCAACGGTCACCTGAACCGGATTGAGAAGAGCATCAAGTCCCTTGTAGAGCGTGCGAATCGAGTTAGCGTCAAAAACAATCTGACGGTATATTCCCTTTTGGTCTGGCGCCTGACTAAAGAACATCACTTTGACGCGCTGCACGCCTGGCTGTGCTGATAGAGTATTCTCTGCAAGCCGAAGAGCTTCAAGTCTGCAGTCTCGTTCATTTTCAGACTCGAGATAGGCGCTTACGTCAGCATCGGTGCCGTTGACCGCAACAGAGATTCCACCACTTGAACCCGTCATTTTCGCCGATTCAATCAAACCGGCGACTTGGCTGGCGTCATAGTTGGCGCCCTCTTTAATTGTGATCGATGAAAGCAACTCTTTTTGTCCGACTTGACCAGATCCGAATGCCTTGACATCACCAGCGGTGACATCAACTTCTTTGTATCGAGTTCTATCGGAGCTGTTGTAAAAATAGACCATCACTCTGGTGATTTCCGGCGCGGAATCAATGATTGTCTTGGCGATTAAGACTGCTTCGATTTTACTGTCGTCATCGTTTGCTTTCCGGTTTCTGAAGGTAGAAATACGCGCCAATTCGTTTTTCACCTCGGCTTTTACACCGATGCCTTCTGCTAGGATGTTTGCCTTCTTGATGCTGGCTTCGAGCTGTCCGGGCGTCACAGCTGCGTTTGCCGGATTAATCGCCATTTGGCCTGCCAAACTGACGGCCAATGTAATTCCTAGAATGTTTGCCTTCTTGTGCACCTTTTCATCCTCCAAACACCTTCGCTGAAAGCTACGTACCCGATTGGAAACTGTTGCGTAGCGTGATACCGCGTGACGCCATCGAGACATACAAAATTTAGCAAAATGCGCGAAATTTCGCTTGAAATACGCGTGATGCGGCCGAGGCAAACGAATGGCTTCTTCAAGTAGCGCTAGACTGCGCCGCTTTTATAGCGGAGTTCGTTGATTCCATTGCGCTGCGGAGCTACACCTTCTCGGGCCTACTCTCGCTATGGGCCTACGCCGTCTCCTACATAGCCAATTTCAAAGCCGAGTACCTGGGCAAGCGCACCAACGTTTACCTGGCGCCGGAAGCGGATGTCGCATGCGGTTCCATTTGCTTTGTACGTCGGGCGAACAACAGCAGCTCCAGTACCAGAGCTGTCAAATTGCGTGAACACAGTGGTTTTAGGATAGTTGAGCAAGGTGACCATGGTCTCAGAGAAGTCTGATTGCACTGTCAAAATCGGGATGGCACCACCGTTTTTGGGTCCTTTTTTAGCACCACTGCCGGCTCCAAGGCTAGCGATTGGATAGGTTCCTTCATCACCATTCATGGCTATTTGCACTGATTTCGAACGTTCATTCCAATTTTTAGCCGGCCGAATCATCGCCACCTGAGTGTTATCGAGCGGCTCCCCGGAGTGTTTTCCGGTTGCCGGGTTGCGCACCTCGTCACGGACATAGATGTCCCATAAATTGGTGAAGTTGAAGCTATCACTGACGGTGTCTTGTTGTCCCTTCCCTTTACCGTGTCCTTTGTCATTCAAAATAACGGCGGTGATGCTGGCCACGGGTGTTGTTCCACCCGGCGGGAAGTCGAAAACTGGAGTGGAGTTAAGAGCATCAAGCGACTCAGCATAAAACTGAGAGTCCGCAAGAACCGGCAATGGCCAAGGTTTGTGAGCCTTGCCTTCGTAGCTGATCCAACCATCATTGTCGAATCGGAATATGTGAATACGCCCGGCAGCAATGGGTCCCAATGACACTGGCGTTGTCGGCGGCGGGCCTGCGACCGTCATAGGGTTCCACGAAACAGATGTGGGGCTCGGCGCAGACAACACTCTGTCTTGCATTGCAACAACCGCCTGAACATCAGCTTTGACGCCGGCTCGGCGAATCCAATCAAACAACGCGACTTGCCATACTTTTCCGATTGGACGCATGTTGACAGTGCCGACACCGTCCAATGGATGGTTGGATTGAGACAGAGAAGACGTGGGAGCATCGCTCGGGTAGTCGCCGTTCGTTGCAGTCAAGCAGTCTGCATCGTTTGTGTTGTCGATCATTTGCGGATGCGCAAGCAAGTGACCAGGCATCGTAATTCCTGCAGGCTGACCATCAGGAAAGCTGATGGAGAGAGCACCCGGTTTCGGTTTAGGATCGTAGACGCTGGCAGGTTGCGCACATGCAGCAGCGTGTATCGGCTTGGGGGTTGAGTTGTGCATGTCCTTGATCAACTGATCGGCTTCTGCCCTAACGATGGTAGGAATCTGATATGGCAGTCCGGCAACTGTGGCAACCCACTTCTTGTGGTCCATTAGGCGAACGCTATCGCCGATTCCTCCGAAGACGTAATTGCCAGTATTTCCCGCTGCAGTAGTGTAAGGGACACTGGTGTAAGACATGTACACGAAACCAGGAATCACGCTCGATGAGACGCGTGCTGCCGCCGGGCAGGTGGCAACAGTGGCGGCGCCTGTTTCACGTGGAACCGGAATGTTGGTTGCAGCACCACCTTGAATGCAGCCGAGCGTCAGCTGCAGAGATCCCGAGACGTATGAAGATTCACCATTCATGCGGATATCGTTCTGGTTATATGCCAATAGAGCCATGTCATACGGCTTGACTTGAACGCCTTGAATATCGAGTGCTTGCGGGCTTCCCGAAGGCGTCAATGATGCTTCGAGAACCTGCCGCAGTCCGTTGCCGGAGCCTCCACCAATTGCAGGATCCCAGGCTTTCAATGCATTGTTGAGATCGAGCAGAGCGAGCTGTTCCATATCGCTCATGTCGTATGCGGCGCATCCTGCAGGCGGCGCGTGCTGCGCAATTTTGTCGGCGATGATGAGGCCGAGTCTGGCTGTTCCGATCATGGTGTTGATGCCTTTGACCGGAACAGGATACTGGTCGCTCAAACCGGATTGAGGCATGGTGCCCGCTCCATTGGGAGCAGAGTCGGATAATGAAACATAGCCGCAAGTCGGATCGAAAACCACTATCTTGCTCATTTCACGAGCTGCAGCCAGCGATGCGGCTTCAATGGCTGTCTTTTGTTCTTGATGTGTCCCGAGCAACCTGGTGTAAGCCAAGGCAAATAAAAGCAAAGTCATTACAATGCCGACGGTGACGGCAAGAATGAGAATTAGCGTGTTGCCACGCATGGATCTGATACCAACCCCGCCCGCCTTGCCACTAAAATTAGGCACTAAAAATTGATATCTATTAGTTTTCATCCCGGATGATTTCCTTTATTGGTAAGACAAAGAAGGAGATTCCTGCTTTAGTAATTAATCCCATAGACTACGTGAAATAAACAGGTAAAAGTGTGACAACTTGGATTAGGCAGGCACAAATTCCACGGTATTTATGATGCGACCAAGCGCATCTCGACTGACCCGAGTAGTGACACTGAATATGGTGCCTTCGGTGAATTTCAGCACAGTCGATTTGTATACTATGTGTTTTAGTATTATCAACAAAAACGAAATATGGAGAACTGGTCTCAACGTAAAAGTCGAGACCAGCTCTCCATTTTCAGAAGTCAGCGGAAATCACGCACTAATCAATCGCGATAGATGCCAATGCGGATGTCACCGCCGGCGGTGATGACGCCACGAAACATTCCTTCGCTATTGAAGGTCATGGCGTAATTGCCTTTGCAGTCCAGCACAATCACTCCACCATCACCCCCGTCGTCACCGATATCACCAATCACGGCAGATGCCGCCTCGCCGACCGAGTTGCCCAGAAAGCGGACTCGGCTCGAGATTTCATGGCCAACCACGTGACGCATGAAAAACTCGCCCTGTCCGGTAGCGGACACCGCACATGAAACGTTATCCGCGTAGGTTCCGGCTCCAATGATTGGAGTGTCGCCGACACGGCCGAAGCGCTTGCCGGTGATTCCACCAGTCGAGGTGGCAGCTGCCAGATTGCCGTAAAGGTCGACGGCGACCGCGCCGACGGTACCGTACTTGCGCACTTTGTCCGACAACAGCTTCGGGTCGCCGGCTTGATCTTGACGGCCTTTGCCTGCCCTCTTCTTCGAGTTGGTGCGTTCTTTCTGCTTGAACTTCTCCAACTGCTGGCGCCGCCTCTTTGTCCAAAAGTAAGACGGGTCAACCAATGCGAGTCCGGCCTCTTTCGCCACCGACTTCACGAATTGGTCTGCCCCGCGCGACATGAGCAGCACGTGACCCGAGCGTTCCATCACCGCTCTGGCAGCGGTTATTGGGTTCTTCACGCAGGTCAATCCGGTGACGGCGCCAGCTCGTTTGGTGGCGCCGTCCATTACTGCCGCATCCAGCTCGATACGCCCGTCACGAGTGAACACCGAGCCTTTGCCGGCATTGAACAGCGGGGAGTTCTCCATGATTTTGATGGCAGCGGTTACGGCATCGAGACTGGAGCCGCCATTTCGAAGTACTCGGTATCCCACCTTGAGTGCACGCTCCAGGCGCTCGCGGTATTGTCTGTCGCGACCGGGAGTCATGTTCGAACGATTGATAACACCGGCGCCACCATGGATTACCAGGACGGCACCGCTTCCTACGTCTTTGAGTTTTCTTGCCATGTTAGTTCCTGCTCGAACAGAAGCAGATCTCCGACCTGCGCTGCTGTTTCGTTTGCGACTAGTTTACTTGCTCGGCTCGGGACTAAAGATGGGGTCGATTGACTTGGCATCATCGCCGGTAGGCTCGCTTGCGAAAGCCCTTCCCCGCAGCCGATAGATCGAACCGGAATCCGAACTCGATCCGGCATCCTTCTTGCCTGGCTCTACGAGCAGCGAGTCGTAGACCCACTCGCTGCCGGTATACCAGGTCGGCTGAGGCCGGGTGTAATCGAACTTGCCGTCGTAGTCATAGAAATCGACTCGCAAAGCAAGCCCCTTTTCGTCATAGTAGCGCACTTCCATGGCGGTTCCATCCCATCTAAACAGCCGCGACTCAATCACGGTCTTGCTGTCGGCGCCAAAGAAAATCTGGCGATACACGTGATTGCTCGACGTGTAGTACTCGTCTATGCGATCGAGCCGGTAGAACTTCTGCTGCCAGTCTTCGCCCATCTGGCGCCAGTACTGTCGATGCGTGATGCGCCCCTCATCGTCGAGAAAGGTGAACACGACACCATCGGAAGTAAACTCGCCACGCTCGCGCACGTTCCCCATAGAATCGAGATAACTCCACTCCTTCAGGCGCGCACCGGCCATGGTGACCTTCAGGCGATCGTTCACCTCGACCTCACGAGGCTCGGGCGTGAACACCTGCGAGCTTTTAACGGTTGTGCCGTCGGCTTCGAACTGGCGCTGCTTGCTCGTGCCGTCAGCAAGAGTCGTAGTCTCGCTAACAAGAACGCCGTCCTTGTTGACTGTCGTGGAATGCGTGGTTCCATCTGCGAGCTGTTCTACCGTTGTCACATCACCGTTGCCGGCGACGCGCGACGACCAAACTATCGATCGACCACCAGCGGAAAAGCGACATTCGTAGAACGGCTTAGCATCGCCGTCTTTGTGATACGCCAGGTAGCGCGTCGGCTGCCCCTGCGCATCGTAGTGGAACACACCAAGACGGCCGTCTTGATATGCAATCCACGTCTGAGAAACGCTCCCGTCAGCGTTGAAGATCGTCTTACGCCAAAGCTCTCCAGAGCTTACCGGCATCAGTTGAACTCGTTCGCGAACAGGAGAGAGTGTAGGTGCGTTCGGTGTCTGCCGGTGCACGCGATGTGAGACCGAAAGACCGAGTCCCACCGCCACCGCGACGAAAAGCGCCACCTCCACAATCAAAATTGGGTTTAGTCTAAATCGCATTGGTTTCCTCCTCAAGGAAACTCTTGTTGTTATCGTATGGTGCGACAAACAAGGTCGTCACCAAGAACCGCTAGCCATGCCATTAACAATCAACTCGAATCACAGTTGTGATTACAGACTTGGTTGAAGATTCAGTTGGGCACGCGCTTTTAAGTTTTTGGTGATTGGATATTTCAGAAATCAAGTTTAGAAATTACGCGTAAACCTAAACAATCCGCGGTGTGTATCTCAACTCTAAGCTTGCTCCAATTGGTTTTATTTAACCGCTTGAAAACGAAAAAGTTCGTGATTGTGCCGCGTGCGATAGATGGCGCAATTGTGCTAGCAACAAAAGAGCTGCCTGAACCGATGCACATTGGACAGATGCAAGGTTTGCCGGCACTTTGCATGCTAATATCGGCTGTTGCTTGATTTCCAGGTTAAAGGCAGCCACGATGAGCCTTTGAGCGGAAACTCGAGTCGTCGAACCGGAATCAAAAATTGTTATTCAACAGCTACTCCTACCTCTGCTTCCTTCCGATTGTTTTCGCTCTCTACTGGGTTCTTCCCAAGAGCTTCCGAAAGACACTACTTTTGGTGGCATCTTACTTCTTCTATATGAGCTGGGCGCCGCAGTATGGATTGCTGATCTTGGCGCTCACAGCCGTAAATTACTACTTAGGGCTCGCAATCGATCGCTGGCAATCGAACTCGAAAAAATGCAAGCAGTTGCTGCAATTAGGATTGGTCTTCAACCTTGGTTGCCTCTGCTTCTTTAAATATGCAACGTTCCTTCTCGACTCCATATTTCAAACAGTTGGCTTTGCATCACACTTTGCAGGTTCCGCAGAAAAAATAGAAGCGCCCGTCATCAACATCGTGCTTCCGTTGGGCATCTCCTTTTTCACGTTTGAGTTCATTCACTACATTACCGATGTCTATCGTGGCAGCAAACCTGTAAAAGGCTTCCGCGATTTCGCCTTGTTTGCGGCCTTCTTTCCATCGCAAATTGCAGGTCCGATCAAGCGCTTTCAAGATTTCATGCATCAGCTCACGGAAGAGATTCGCTTCTCGTCGAAGAACTTCGAAGAAGGCATGTTCCTAATCTTCCAAGGTCTCTTCAAGAAAATTGTTCTCGGCGACAACATGGGACATGTGGTCAACCGCGGTTTCAACAACATCGAGCAGTTAGGAACACTTGATGCGTGGGTTGCAGTGGCCGGATTTACCTTTCAAATCTTCTTCGACTTCTCAGGCTACACCGACATTGGACGCGGCTCGGCGCTTTTGTTTGGATACAAGGTTCCCGAGAATTTCAATTGGCCTTTCATCGCAGCTAACCTCACGGACTTTTGGAGACGCTGGCACATGTCGCTCTCGACATGGCTTCGCGACTACCTTTTCATTCCTCTTGGCGGATCGCGTGGAGGCGCCTGGAAGGTACGGCGCAATGTCATGTTGACCATGGTTCTCGGTGGGCTCTGGCACGGAGCCGCCTGGCACTACGTGATTTGGGGTGCATTCCACGGCTGGGGCCTGGTAATTTCGAAAGACTGGCAGGACTTTGTCACTCGCACACCCTGGTTAGCAAAACTCCGTCCTCATCCTCTTTGGCATTGGACGGGAGTACTGTCGACCGTACTGTTTCTCTTTATGGCAGGAATACTGTTTCGCGCAGACACCATGCCGCAAGCACTTGCGATGGCTCACAGATTAGTGATGGTTGGCCACTCCGCAGTCGTCGTCAATGCATTCGTGCAATCTACGTTGCCCGTGTCTTTGAGCATGTACATGGCGTTTCTAACATTGCGGCACTCCAAATTGCTTTCCGCGTTGCGCGATCGAGTAATTGAAACTTTCGACAACTCGCTTGCAGCGAGGGTCACTGTTTATGCCAGCTTGGCTCTGATCATTCTGGGCTTTGCACCGGGGCGTGTTTCTCCTTTCATTTACTTCCAGTTCTGAGGCGAAAGTAAGATCAAGATGACTGGAACAGTTGATTACAACCAACAAAAGCAAGGTGCGAAAATACCGAAAGCACCGAAAATACCGAAAGTACAAAAGGTATCGACGAGTCCTTATTCCTTGATGCAAGTGCACATGCCGATGACCACTGTCTCGGTCGTGAAACCGTGGTGGCGACTGTTGTTGGAATGGGCTTTGTATATGACGGCGGCAGTTGTCTTATTGGAAGTGTTATTCAACGTCGCCAATGTAGGCAACCAAGAACTCTTAAAACCGGACGCCACGCTGGGCTGTAAACACATCGCAGGCAAGCGGGTAACCTGGCGCATGGAAGGCTATTCCAACGATCGAATTTCGCAGGCTGGCTTGCGCGACGTCGATCACACTCTAGCGAAAGCGCCGGACGTCACACGCATTGCTCTTTTGGGCGATTCGGCAACCGAAGGGGTTCAGGTCCCCCTCGAAGATACCTACGCACGCGTTCTGGAAGGACTGCTCAACGACAAGAGTGCCGGCAAGAAAAAGTATGAGGTTTTGAATTTCGGCACGTCAAGCTACTCTACAGGGCAGGAACTTCTTCAGTATCGCCACATGGTTCGCGAATACAAACCAGATGTGGTGGCAGTGCTTTGGTGTTGCGGAGACGTCATCGAGAACACACTCGACCCGATGAAGTTCGAACTCAAGCGCAGACCTACTGCCGATCTGAGGCCATACTTCTACTTCGACGACGCAGGCAAATTGCAGATGGATTCCAGCGTCATGGAAAGCAATCAAGAAAAATTCAAGCCCAACCCAATCATAGATTTTCTCCGGGCAAACAGTCGCATTTATGGCGTTCTCACCCAGACCAACTTGGCATTGATGATCAATGAAAACGGTTATCGCAAGGTTCAAAGCTGGTACAACCGCAACTTCGCGCCGCGCTATGACTGGAAAGTTCTTCCACCAAAATATGACACGCAAGACAAAATGGCAGTAACGACGGAGTTGATCAAGCAGTTCAACCAGGAAGTAACCAGAGACGGTTCGAAGTTTTTGCTCTTGGTTTTTCCCAACAACGTGAGGGCCGATCTGCTTACCCAACAGGCTGAGACCCTCAAAAAACTCAGTCTCGCTCAAGGTTTTGAACTACTCGATCTAACTCAATCGTTCCATCACCATCCTTGCGAAAATACTTTGTTTCTCGACTATCACTTCTCCTCGGCCGGTCACAAACGGGCTGCCGAGACTATCGAGCCCGTCGTGACACGACTTAGCGCCACAGCTGGAACCTACTGAATATCTGCTAACTGCGCGCCTTCAAACGACCTGACTTGCCCTCGTCTGGCCAGAAGCAGAAAAGCATTGACTCCCTTCGACGTATCGGTACCCTTCTTATCGATACGACTCAATGTCTTTTCTGCTCTTGACGCCACATATGGATTTTCATCATCGGCCAGTCGATTGAGTAAATCCAGTGGAATAAACGTATTTTCTGCTAAACGATAGCGAACATCAGGGTTTTCATCCTCCACCAAAGTTTCAATTACAGAGCGACTCAATCCACGATTGTCAGCCAGTGCCATTCGCACTTCCGGATCTGGATGTTCAGCCAGCTGATTGAGAAGGTTTTCCGGTGTCACTTCGCACTCCGCGATTCCCGCCCAGAATCTTCTTATCTCGGCAATGAGAATTTGGGATTGCGTAGTTTCGGTTCTTGATCGGACTCTATCTCTTTCTGATTTCGCGCTGCGCATCATCTGTTCTCCACCTCGCCTGGGTCGCTCGCCCCACTTCATGCAATCATCCTAGACAGCATGTGTGGATTGCTGATGAAGAGAGTATGGAGAGATTATGGAATTTTATACTAGTCACGCTAGTAGTCGCGGATGTCGAAAAATGCGTTCGGAGCAGAGCCCACTCCTACGCCGCTTTTCCAAACACGTGCTGGAAAGTATTCTCGTCTGCGATGGCGCGCTGCTCGGCGCTTGCGCCTCGCGTGTAATTATCGATGTTGCGGCGCTGCTCCACTTCTTTGAGTCCATAGAGACTTGCCATGTCGCCGAAATCTAGGATGTTTCCTTTTTCGCTCTTTTTAGCTGCTTCCGGAACCTCGTCCTTGGCGTTACCTTCAATGTTCATGGCGAAGTTGGCGAAATTTTTGTAACCGGTATCGACTTCACTTATGAGATCACCGAGAACACCATCGTTTTCCTTGCCTTTCTTGCCGCCTTTGGCGCTGAAGAACAGATCATTGTCCCCCTGAGTCAGAATAGGACTCAGATTGTCCACAGGCGCTTCGCGCATGCTCATCTCATCCGGCCGGAACCGTTCGTGAGAGACTTCGAGTAGACCGTTATTGGACATCTAGGGACCCGGTGGTCGTAGTAATACGCAGTACTCACTAATTAGACCATGCAAATTAGGCTTGTCAAGCATTTTTAATTTGCAAACACTTCCTGCAAAGAACAGCAAAACTCTTACCGAGTCGCGGGTTGCGCCTTTTCAATCGATCGCAGGCGAGGGTAAAAGTTGTCCGATTTTTTCGACATGAAAACCGCCATCAATAGTGCGTGCAACAATATCAACACCCGGCCCGTACTCGGAGATGAACTGCCTGCAAACCCCGCACGGCCAACAATCCGGGTCTTTTGGACTATACACGGCAACAGCCACAATATCCCTAGCGCCTTCTGAAACCGCCTTGGTGAGCGCCGTTCTTTCAGCGCAAATTCCCACACCCATGCTTGCGCGATTCTCCACGTTGCAGCCCATATAGATGCGCCCATCACCGGTCAACACTGCGCAGCCGACCGGATACTGCGACTCCGGGCTGTAGGAATTGTAGGAAGCCTCTGCAGCAGCTTTGAGAAGGTCTCGGTAGTCAACGGTCACGGCGGTCTCCAAATCTATCGTACGGGCAGCACAGGGGGCGCATTTGCATATAGGAAAGAATGACTTACTCAAAGCAGACTTTCATGAGTAAGAGAGTATTTTTGATTCTAAGATCACTATGTGATCACCATAAGTACTACAACTGAGGCGGAACCGCAGGGTTCTGCGCATACTGTGAACCATCATGGTTCGTTTCCGGAATCAATTTGAGCGCTCTCAATCCATCTAACGCTCGATTGGCGATTTGCGGATCAACCCCAGGCAACGACAATACCGTCTTGTACTCGTATATTGCGTCGTTAAGTCTACATTGGCTGCGATACATCTCTGCCATTGCCGCATGTGCTTCGGCATCTTCGGGATGTTCCTTCAAATGCTCTGCCATCACGGGCATGCCATTGAGCGCATCACCCTTCTTGTGCATCTCCAATACGCGCTGACGCCTGGCATCATGCCCGGCATAAATATCAGATATGGGAACTCCCATAGTCGGCCCGCGATAAGCCACATTCACAGCTATGATGCGGAACATGTTATGGGGTTCGACAAAAGTGAGAGTTGAGTTGGGTGCCAGCGAATAGTACATCGCTGGTTGTGCGTGCTCGTTATAGGAGATGCGCAGCGGCACACCAAATATTTTCTGGACGTCTTCCTTCATCAACTGTTGGCGCCCCAGGTTGACTGTAAATTCAGATGTGGTGCTGTCCACCGATTGTGACTGTTTCAATTGAAACGCTGGAAATCTCTGTGGACCTGCATACCAAACGTAATTCTTGTTGGGAACCGCGCGGTTATCGGCTTCGTTAGATGGTCTTCCAATGTGATACTTCAGGTACTCGATATTGATCAACTCTGGGCGCCGTGCCAAATTTTCAATCAGCTCTTTGGTCGAAGGATCTAACTCGGGATCTTTTGGTCTGGCTTGACGCGCTTGTGCTGCCGCTGGAGTCAGGGTGTTTGTTGACAACGAGCAAGAAAAGAGCACCGGCGCGGCAACGCTATCACCGGTAAGCAGCAACAACGCGAGAATCAATGCGGAACGGATTTTCTTCATTGGTCTTTAGACAATCCCATACAATCCCCTGCTCGAACTCTTTTGCACCGAACTGTACAGTTCGGCAATTGAATCCGAATCAACGAACTTCGGCAAGTATAAGCGCAAATCCTGACAACGGTCGTGATCTTTATTTTTCTTGCGCATTGCGTAAACAGTGCTATAGGGCACGGATTGTGACTTACAGACTCGATAGAGGCGCTCGGCCTATGGAGAGGCTACACTCTTTGTAATGTGCTCACAAATCAGTTTGCGAACCGACTCATAAGCAGGCGCCTCTTTGCCTTTAATCATTGCCACGAGAGTTTGTCTACCGGCATGAAAACCATCAATGCAAAACATGTGTTCATCAGGCCCGATTGTCTTTTGTGATCGTGCAAGTTCGGTGTCACCATCGATTTCACCCAACACATATCGATATTGAGGGGGCTCGGTATCGCTTTTTCCCATGACGTAGAATTCGTAGCGAACATGTTCCCAGCCTTCTGGAACGAAGTATTCGAACGCCATTATCTTTTTGGATCCGACTGAAAATTGCTCGCGGCAAAAACGGCGGGTTTTGATCTTGCCCTCGTTGTGTAATGAAAATAGCTTATTTCTAGCCTTTTCAGCCTCCTCCTTTGAATCGGAACACTGAATTATTTTCGACCACGCACGCCAATCAAGATCATCGAGGGCAACAACTTTGCGCCAACACTCCAAAGATTCTTTTTGGTTTCCCTGGAGTTGATAGCATTGTCCTATGTTAGCCCAGGCGTTAACGTAGGTAGGATCAACCTCCACAGCCTTCTTCCAAGCATTGACGGCATCGTCATTCTTGCCGTTTTCAGCCAGAATCTGGCCTAGCGAACTGTGTGCGCTTGCAGCCTTCGGATCTAGCTCGATGCTCTTTCTGATTGACTCTTCGGCTTCCTGTTTGCGGTTCAGACAATAGAAAACATTTCCTCGCACCCACCACGCCTTTGCATTTTTTGGCGATTCCTTAGTTGCTTTTTCCGCCAATTGAAGCGCCTGCAAGAGCAATGCCTTTTGTTCTTCCTTTTTTTTATCCGACAAAGCGGTGGCTTGGTCCATGATTTCCAGGACCCGCTCAACATCAGGATTTGCAGATTCATTTGCAGATTTATTTGCGGTGTCGTTTGTCGCACCGCTTTGGTCGGCGCCGACAGGAACCAACGCGAAGGCAAACAACCCGAATAAGATGGCAAAGATTTGAAGGATTTTCATAGTTTTTCACTAGTCGGGAACAATAACAGTGAAACACAAATACGCATTCAAAGCCTGAACCAAATGAACAATGGAACCATCCGGCGAAAATCGAACAGAAATATTTTAATCCAGGGAATTTGAACCAGTCAGATTCACACCAGCGAGCGCCACCACATTTGGTAGCACAAATCAGTGTTGCCCCGGGGTTGCAAAGCGCAATTATGAAAAAATCCCGCAAAGTGTGGTCAATTTTGCGTTTTGGCTTTTTGTTTGATTTTCCCGAGAAAATCAAACAAACACTCTTCGACTGAACAGAGGCGGGTTTCAGCTTTTCATACGTCAGAATATAGTAGCAATTGGCAAAAAAACCAGAAAGCCTGGCGGTCACAGGCTTTCTGGAAGAATTCAACAAACTGACCGCAAATCACTAGCGAATCGTTTCCGATGCGCCGGTTTGATGAAAACGGTGCGCAAAAAGACAACCCAAGGCCGTTTGGGTTACTTCGTCTTCTTGCGCTTGATGGGCAGCAGGCGAGCCGAGTTTGCCAGGAAGAGCAGTTCCGAACCCACGTGCACAAAGGCAGCAAGTAGCGGAGACAGCATTCCGAAGAAGGCAAGGACCATGCCGAGAGCATCGATGACCAACGTGCCGACGAAGTTGGCGTAAATGATCGAGCGGCACTGCCGCGCGATTTTCACTGCTTCGACAAACTTGAGCAGGTCATTGCCGATCAGGACGACATCAGCGCTTTCGACGGCAACGTCCGTACCCGAGCCGATAGCCACGCCGACGGTTGCTTCCATCAGCGCAGGAGCATCGTTGACGCCATCGCCAACCATCGCTACCTTGCTCCCTTCTTGGATGAGGCGCGCGACACGAACTCGCTTGTCGTCAGGCCGCAATCCGCCTGCGTACTCGGTGATGCCGAGCTGGCGGGCGATTATGGCAGCGGTGGTGGGGGTATCGCCGGAAAGAAGCAGCACGCGAATGCCGAGTTCTTTCAGTTGCTTCACCATCTCCACCGCTTCAGGACGCAGCGAATCGGCGACGAGAATGCGGCCGATGACCGCGGCTCCCCTCGTCACGAAGACTTCGGATGTGCGGTCGGCTGGCTGCTGCATGCGAAGCGGGACGTTGAAGCCACGCTCGACCATGAGAGCCTTGTTGCCGACGACGATTTCATCGCCGTCAAGCGTGCAAGCGATGCCACGTCCGCCGATGGCATTGAATTTCTGAGGTCGCTGAACCTCGAAACCCTCTTCCTGAGCGGCAGTGACCACTGCTTGCGCAATCGGATGCTCCGACATGGTTTCGGCGGCAGCGGCGATGCGAAGCACCGTTTCCGGTGTCACACCGAACGCCGGAATGATGCTGACCACCTTTGGTTTGCCCACGGTGAGTGTTCCCGTTTTGTCGAACACAACCGTGTCGATGGTGGCCAACTTCTCCATGTAGATACCACCCTTCACCACCGTTCCATTTTGAGCCGCACGCCCCACTGCGCCGAGAATCGCCAATGGTGTACCTGCAGCAATACCACAAGCGCCCGCGACGATGATGACGGAGATGGTCTGGTTGACGTCGTGCGTGATCAGGAAAGTGATGCCGGCCATGACAATCGCGAAGTAGACCAGGTATGCAGCGAGCCTGTCGGCGATCTTCTGCACGTTTGCCCTGGACTTCTCGGCGTCTTCGACGGCCTGCAGGATCTTGCCATATGCAGTGTCGGCACCGACGTTGTCCACGCGGACTTCGATGGCACCGGACTGATTGATGGTTCCTGCATAAACTCGCGAGCCAATAGTCTTTTCAGACGGCATCGGTTCGCCGGTGATGCTCGCCTCGTCGATGTAGGTGTGCCCGGAAACTACTGTGGCGTCTGCGGCGAGCCGCATGCCGGGCTTGACGATGAGGATGTCGCCTTTTGCGAGATTCCTGGCGTCGACTTCCTTCTCGACTCCACCTTCCAGCTTCAGAGCTGTGCGGGGCAAGAGTTCAAGCAAGCTGCGCACGGAATGTCGACCGCGCTGAATTGCCAGACTCTCGAGCTCTTCGGCGATGAGAACGAAGAATATGATGACGAGACAAGTAAGGACTTCGAACAGACTGAGGGCAGCGACGATGGCGATGGTCATCGAGAGTTCCATCGTCATGCGCTTGGCCAGCAAGTTCGACATCGCCTGCTTGAAGATTGGGAAACCGCAGAAGATAGTCGCGGCGAATCCCAAGGCAGTTGCGTAAGGTCCCGGAACGAACCAGACAAACGCCGCTGCCACCGCCGCAAGAAGTATGCGAAGTGTAGTAACCAAGTCCCTTTTGCCAGATTCACTTCCGTGCTGGCACCCACCGCATAGTGCCTTTTTGGCAGGGACTTCGTTAGATCCTGAGTGATGTTTACCCATGGACTGCTCCAATACCGAGTCCTGATGCGGCTGTCACTGCACCAGGAGAAGATGTTGATTTGAAACGCCGCTGATGTGACCCGCCAGATGAGCTCCGGACAAGAACACACAGTGCTGGAACGAAGAAGCAAGATGTACGCAGTGAACAGTTGAGACAGCTCACTAGAGAGCTCTGAAGGACTTCTTCGCAAGCTAGGGGTTAATTAGCGAGTTCCTCTTGGTTCGGCACACGCGGACTCAGTCGCACTTGCGCGAGCAAGGTTTTGATCCGCGAGAAACGAAGCAAATGCCACTAGAGAGATTGATAACTCCGTCTGTAGCTGTGAAACCAAAATGAACAAGTAACACTCAACTTTTTTGCGCTCTTGATGCAAGAGCTTTAGTACGCGCAGAACGATTCCTTCACAAAACTAACCTCGCGCGAGCTAATGCTTAAGGCAATCGAAAAGCTCACACCTCCTGACATCCAGCGATTTCAGGAAACAGGCGTCGATCGAATATACAATTGACACCCACTAAAACCAGCACGACAAGCCGACTGCAGGGAGTGATGCAAATGACATCCAGCGAGCAGGATACCCGCCTTGAAATTTTGAACAGCTTATTGACAACCCCACACCGGGAATTGGACAAGATTGCAGAACTTCACAAAAGCATGAGCGTGCGCGATGCGCTCTTTTACACGCATCTGGCAGTCTGGTATCAGCAAAATGGTGACGTGCGGGACCACAAAGAAGTGTTCATATCGCATTTGCTCGTCAGCGATGATGCGGACTTTCGTGAAGCAGGAATCGCCCTGATGGAAGAGTTGCCGCCCTATCAGGTTTCTCGCGTCGTCGATTTCATGAAGCGCAAACTGGGGAAGCTGCCCCGATCGACAAGAACCGCAATTCGAGACTATCTGCATGAAAGAGAGCGTGATCCGAATTACTTCGATCGCGCCGTCGTGAGAAGTCGAAAAGCCGTAAAGCATTTGTATGCATCGCTCAGCATCAAGCCCGGCGAGCGCGCTCACGCGATCCTGTTCGAGAACAATCCACCAAAAGACAGTGTCTTCTATGCGTTGAAGCAACTTTCCAAAGCAAAAGATGCCGACGCTCAGTCAAGAATAATCAGAGAGTTCAAGATACCATGGGTAGTGGCAGTAGGCGCACTCAAATCTCTCACTCCCGAGGTCCTCTCAGCGCTTGTGGAGAACATGTCGCCCCAAGAAGTGATTAACGCACTGAACTCTTTGAAGACACGTGGAGCCTTTGATGATCCGGTACTGAAAAAGGCGATCGACACAAAAATAGGGAAGGCGGCAAGCTCAGATCGGGTTTCGGCCTTCAAAGCCATGAAAGCAGCCGAGATGACAGTCGTGGATGACGAGACTTCCGAGAAGTTGGAACAAGTGATTAACGAACGCCTTCAAAAGAAAGGTGCGATTTCGAAGGACACAGCGTTATTGATCGACAAAAGTTCGAGCATGAGCGTCGCGTTAGACGTCGGAAAACAGCTTGGCTCAATGATTTCCGGAATTACGAAAGCAGATTTGCTTGTGTATGTCTTTGATGAGTCGCCGACGCGTTTGGAACTGCCAGCAGATGCCAGTGTTTCTCAGTGGGATAAGAATTTGCAACTCGTATTTCCCGGCGGAGCCACATCAATTGGCGCATGCCTAGAGGCAATGAAAAAAGAGAAACAAATCGTCGAGCAAATAATCATAGTCTCAGACCTCAACGAAAATGTGGAACCGTTCCTTCCTGATGCTCTTAAACGTTATTGCGACTCGATCAATTCAATACCGGGCCTTGTTCTGGTTAAGGTCGGCCAGCACACGGAGTTTTTGGAGAGCCAACTAAAACACTCACAGATCCAATTCGATACGTTTATATTCGAAGGTGATTACTACTCGCTTCCAAACCTGATTCCGATTCTGTCGAGACCATCTCGAATGGATCTGTTGTTCGATATTTTGGCAACCTCATTGCCTACAAGAAAGAAATTTGCGGTGCAAGTAACGGGTTAGGAGGTTTCTCAATGTCTTCGAGTCTCAACCATGTAGATCTTTGCTTTGTCATTGACACAACCGGCAGCATGGGAACGTTTATCAATGCTGCGAAACAAAAACTTTCTGCGGCGCTTGCGCGGCTTTCCAAAGAAGGCGGTATCGATCTTCACGTAGGCATAGTTGAATACCGCGATCATCCACCACAAGAAAACTCGTTTATAACGAAGGTTTATCACTTCATTCGTGACCCGAAAGAAATTCAGAAACGAATAGAAGGGCTCCGTCTCGGCGGGGGCGGCGATACGCCTGAAGCCGTTTACCGCGGCGTTCATGACGCCTGTCAGAAACTTATATGGCGCAAGAACAGCGCCCGCTTCATCGTTCTTGTTGGCGATGCGCCTCCTCATGGTTTTGAGACTTGGCTGAGAACACGTACGTATCCGACACGAAATCTCAGAGCCGGCGATCACTGGCCGGATGCTTGTCCCAGCGGACTTACAATCGAGTCAGTGACTGCTGAGTTGGAGCGCAAGAGCATCACGCTTCACGCCGTACAAATGGGAAATGGTCCTTTGGTCGAACCATCCTTTAGAGCGCTTGCATGCGGATCAGGGGGTTCGAAGGAAGAATCGAAAGCTGGAAGTGATGTAATCGAAGTGATCGTCGAATCTCTGCAAAGAGAATTCGGTGATTTAGCGTTTGACCAAGAAGTCTTCACGCATGCTCAAAAGGGTGGCAAGACTTTGGATCCTGATTCAATCGCAAAAGAACTTTCAACGACTCGGTTGAAAGTCGTTCAATCCTTAGCTCGCCTCGGCAGACGTGAGTTGCTCTTACAATCGTTGGACTGAGTTGAAAGTAAGCAAATGAACATCAGTCAAAAGCGAATATTCAAAAGGTGAGTAAGCACCGAGCCAGATAGAAGAAGCGCGAGTCCAGGCGTGAACACGATGCCCTGGCACAACGCCATTAGTGATATCACCGCGCCAACGACAAGGACCAGCGCAGAAGGTGCGTGGTGAATCTGCGGAATCAGATAGGCGCCAGCAACATATGCAGGAACATAACCTTCAAAATGCACGTTCAAGAAGATGAAGCCAATTGCACTCAGATTGAATCCCAAAAGCGCCAATTGTCTTGGGTCCATACCGAAGAGAGCGGAAACATCACACACCTCATCTTGCTGCGTCGAGGCTGTCGCCGGTCCCACCTGATCAGATGCCTTCGACCGGTCGTTTTGCGGATCCTCTAAAGATTCCGTCAATGTTCCATCCTCACCTGAAAAGAACCCGCCTTGTTTCAATCAACCCAATGATTCGAAGGCGTAATCATTTTGTGAACAAATTTCAAAAAGTTGGCAGGGCTCGTGCAACGTGAATGCTTTGTGCACTGCTTAACGCAAGCTCGTGCAAAGTGAATGCTTTGTACACTGCTTAACGCAAGCTCGTGCAACGTAAACGCAAGCTCGTGTGATGTTCGGCGTTTGAGGGTCGGTAGCGAGTGCGTTAGCGCTATGACATGCGATTGTCACGAATGCATAAATAGGATTAAGGTACAAAAAAATCAGTCGTGCAGTTTTGCACAAATTTTTCACGCAGGTTTTTGTATACAGACAAAAGCTTGATTACTAGTAGCTCGGAGATCACTCCGGGCTCGTTGCGCTTGTTTGCGTGTGATACCGTATATGGTGCTAGCCGCGCCAACTGTTTTACACTTCAAATTTCGTAAAGTCACGTATGCGCGAAGCTCTTAGAGGTTGTGTCAGCACATGGATTGTGGTTGATTCGGGATACTTTCTTATTTCCCTCGAAACAGAGCGGCAACACTCACCAAGGCAATCCAATAGCGCAAGAAAAGCTTTTTCACCTTCGTTTCGCAACGAATGTGCCGGCACACTTCGCAAGATGGTCGCTTCGTTAGTGGCTTCCCGCGCTCATTTCGACGTGTTCGGATTAATTGAGTAATTCAGGCGCGCCGATTTTTCGGAGTGGAACACCTCGCGCTGTTAGCGCGGTTTCTTGGTTATGCTCCCTACAACAGAGGCTACTCACTGAGAATTCAGGAGAGTCTCGAAAGAAGAACAAATGAAGAACTCTCTCTTTGTCATCTCCATCGTTTCTCTTCTCGCCTTCGCCAACGGTTGCACGATCGAAGCGGGCACCGGTTCGGGACGCGGACACGACTGGGACCACGATCACGGTGGTTCGTACAACCCGCCTCCGTCTAACCCCAACCCGCCCACGCCTTCGTGCCTCACGTACGATGTGCGATTCGGTGAAACGGTTCAGGCAAAGAACTGCGACACCGTCTACGCCTACGACGGCTCGACCGTCACGGCGCTCTCCGGCTCGACGGTGTACGCCTACCAGGGCTCGTACGTCGAGGGTCGCGATGGCTCGTACATCCAGGCGTTCAACGGCTCGACCATCGACGCCATGCGCGGCTCGGAAGTGGACGCCGAGGAAGGCTCTGACGTCAGCGCCTTCGACGGCTCCAACGTCAACGCATACGACAACTCGTACGTGCTGGCGGACGTCGGTGCGTCGGTGTTCGCATACGACAACTCGACTGTCGACTCGCTTGGCGGCTACACCGAGGCGAACTTCGGTTCGCTCGTCACCGCCTACGACGGCGCCGTGACCGACGCGCTCGACGGCTCGACCGTCGACGCGCTGGACGGCTCTCAGACATACGCGTACGAAGGCTCGTTCGTGTCGGCCTGCGGCAGCGCGATCGTGTACAACTACGGCGGCTCCGTGGTCTGGTCGACGCACTGCAACTGACGCTCCTGTGAGAAGCCCCGGTGATCTGATATACCGGGGCTTTTCACAGATTGCTGCTACGTTTCTGCAACTTTCTTACTAACCAAAGACGCCGTCCCGCTATAGATAAATACCGGGCGGCCTAACATACAGGAAAGACTATGAAAAAGCTCATCGCCATCGTCGGTCTCGCTTCGCTCTTCACCGCCGGACTCGCTCTGGCTGCACCCAGGGAGGCCTCCGCGCAGGAGTTCTACGGGCAGGCCAGCGGTCAGTTCGGCTACGAAGGCACGTGGGGCAACGACCACGGTCGCCGCGGCCACGGCCGCGACAATCGCAACCACCACAGGCCCTCCTTCCAGACGCAGGTCACGGAGAGCTACTACGAGGCGGTCGCTACCTTCTCGTGGCAGTGGGACTGGGGTTGCCAGAAGTGGGTGCAGGTTCAGACCGGCACCACTTGGGTGCTCCGCTCGCAGTCGCGCGTCGTCAACGTCTTCTGGTACGCGGCGTGGAACACCTACGTGTACTACAACCGCAGCGGCCAGTTGACGGTCTTCGTGCGCTGAACCGGACAAGCTGCTAAAAAAGCAGCGTTTCTGCAATTCTCAACTCGTGGATATCCGGGTCGACTTTCAGGTATGCAGACACACCAGTGTGAATGCGCCAAAAGAGTCGACTCGGATTTCCACTTCAACGAAAGGCATTCACATGAAGAAGCTCGGAATTCTCGGTATGTTGCTCGGTCTCGTCGTCCTCAGCTCCGGCTGTGCGGTCACCATGCGTGCCGCTCCGCCGCGTGCAGTCGTGTACGAGGAGCCCGTCTACTACCAGCAGCCCGTGTACGTGCAACCGGGTCCCGTGTACGTGCAGCCGCCGGTGTACCGGCAGCCGCACCGCCACTACCCGCATGGTGGCTACCGGAACTGCAACCCGCGCTACCAGAGCTGCCGCTAAGTGCGGCAGAGGCAGTGAGTCATCGATGCGGCGCCGAATAGGTCTGAACAACTGACTTTGCGAGACTAGCGTCCGCACTGAAGAAGTTGCCACACAGAAGCGGTCACCACCGGTGATGCGCTCAAACTAAAGTCGGCGCGTGGTCGCAAAGAGACTCGAGGCAAGGCAAGCGGGCCGGCAGTGCCGGCCCGCTTTGCCGTTGTCTAGCTGCCCGGTTCGTTCAATCTCTAAAAGGATTGAACGAATTCGTTGGCACCTTTAAGGCCGAGTCAAAAGCCTTAGGGTTTCAACGAATTCGTCCGATCTTCCTTCTTAAGAACAACACACACTCCGCGAAAGCATAGCTCTCGCGGATTTGCTCTGGAGACATCTCATGAACACCAACAAATTTGCAAGCGTTTTCTCTTTCCTCGGCATTCTCGCTGTCTGCACGCTCTCGACCGGTTGCGCCGCCAGCTTCCGCGGCACCGCCCGCGGCACCATTTACACTACCACGCCCACGGTGTATGTCGAGCCGGCGTACGTTCCGCCGCCGCCACCTCCTCCGGCGATCGTGGTGACCACAGTGCCCCCGCCTCCGCCCGTCTTCGTGCCGCCCCCGGCCGCCACGGTCGGTGGTTCGGTCTACGTCAACGTCCCGCCCGTCACCGTCTACGGCGGCGGCGGTGTCAGCATCGACGCCGGTCCTCGCCAGTTTCCGCGGCATCGCCACTGCGACAACTACGGCTGCCGCTGAGCCGTAGTTGCAGGTTCGGCGAGATTACTTTGTTTTTTGCCAGCGACTGACGCAGCACAAAAGTGAGGAAGCCGCGCCGTATGGCGTGGCTTCCTCACTTGCGGCTCGCAAGATCGGATTAACATTCAGCACTCAAAAGAGGAAAATGAGCAAAGAAGTGCCGAGGGAAACCTCAGAACAACAGATTCTCGCCAGTTACTACTCAGCGATGAGCAAGGTCAAACTGCTCAGCCTGGAAGAAGAGCGCGACCTCGCTGAACGCACCAAGCAAGGCGACATCCGCGCTCGCAAGAAACTAGCCGAAGCCAACCTTCGGCTGGTGGTTTCGATGGCGCTGCAGTATCGACGTGGTCGGCAATCGCTGCTCGACCTGATTCAAGAAGGCAACGTCGGGCTGATGGAGGCGGTCGATCGATATGACCTGTCGCACGACACCAAATTCAGCACCTACGCCGCCTTCTGGATCAGAGCATGCATCCTGCGCAGCCTGGCGCGGTCGGGTTTCATCAAGGTCGGTCTGAAGGACTATTGGGCGGTGCTGCGCCTGAACAAGGCCACCAGGGCACTTACCCAGGAGCTGCTTGCGGATCCAACGCGCGAACAGATCGCTCAGCGCATGGAGCTCAGCGTCGACGACGTAGAGAAACTCCAGCGCAAGGCGCAAACCACGACCATGGTTTCGCTCGAGCAGTCCGTGAGCGGAGCCGACGATACACAGGGACGACGCACCATTGCCGATACCATCGCCTGCGAGCAAGACTCGCCCGACATCGCCATTGACGGCGAGAAGCTGCACACTCAGATCATGGAGGCGCTCAGGCGTCTCACGAAACGAGAGCAGCGCGTGCTGTCGCTTCGCTTCGGGCTCGACGGCAAAGAACCGATGACCCTCGAGCAAGTCGGCAAGCTGCCCGAGTTCGATGTCAGCCGCGAGCGAATCCGCCAGATCGAGAGCCAAGCGCTCAAGAAGATGGACGGGCCACTTGCCGAGGCGCTGTTCGAGCACTTGGCGTAGAGCGG
The DNA here is from genome assembly GCA_964503045.1 of uncultured Candidatus Obscuribacterales bacterium. GTDB lineage: Bacteria > Cyanobacteriota > Vampirovibrionia > Obscuribacterales > Obscuribacteraceae > CAYZJR01. Next base: position 112,701 of record CAZCZI010000013.1, on the reverse strand, counting down.
CAAATGGCGGAAAGCACAGGCGAAGGCGGCGATCTTGTTAGTCGCCGCCTTCGCCGAGGAATTGTGTAGTCTTTCGGAAGCTCTAGCCAGTTTTTTTTAAATCAGTAATAATCGACCGGTCTACTTATACTTGTTCAAAAAAAAGAAACCAGACCGCCCCGGATGAGGTGGAGAGCGAGTGTATGATTTTTCCGGAAAAATCATACATTTTCTCCAAACCCCATCCGGAGCGGTCTGATCAGCCCAAGAAGTCTCAAGACTTTCGCCGGCGACTCGGAGCAACCTTGGACGATTCGCCCTTCGCTTTCGCTTTGGACTTCGCCTTCGGCTTCACCTTGACGCCGCGCTCACGCACGCCGTACGAGACGGGCTCCAAAGAGCGCTCGTGCTCTTCCGACAACTTCGCCTGTCGATGCCGCTCATCGAGCTGCACCTGAAGAGCGATTTCGTAGGCGTTGTCGTAATCGGACGCCGCCATCACAGCTCGTTCTTTGAGCTCGTGAACGAGTGCGTAGTGCACCTGTTCGACAGCCATCGCCGAGTCGAGCCAGATTTCGTTGCGCGGAATGAACTCGTGCTTCAAGTCGTGTCCAGCGAAACAGAAGTCGCCGTCCAGCTCCTTGCGCACTTTCGGACCATCCACGAACCACACGGAGAGTCCCTTGATGGTCTTGTGGAAACGGCGGTAGATACCGGTGAGGTGAACCTGCACCGTCTTCTCCCGTGCCGCTGCCTTCTTCTCGTCGGCAATACGCATCTTCTTTTCCAGAGCCAGACCAGCGTTGTGCGCCCTGTCGTAACTCCAGCCCTTCTCGCGCATCAGCTTTCGCTCGATCAGTTCATGCGCGATCGTGTACTCCAGCTCTTCCGAGCCGATCCGATTGTCGATCCAAACTTCCTTGGGCGGATTGAAACGATAGCGCTGATCGTTGCCTCCCATCACGAACGCAGGGTAGAGTTCGCGGAAGACCTTGTCGCCATCGACAATCCAGATATCCTGTCCCTGCCGCCTGCCTAGATACACCCGGTAAACATCGCGAATCCTTACGCGGCCGGAGTTCTTATGTAGCAATTGGCAGAAGGGATGATCTTTGCAGCTATTCATTGCTGTCCCTCCTTTTGCTCACACTCAGACTCGTCACACTTGGGGGACGACCTTTGAGCAGAATGTTTAGGTTGAAGCAAATTGCAGTTTTCAGAAAAGAAACACCACAACAAACGATATCGTATGTGGTGGCACTATCTCGAGTCCCGAAGGTTCGAAAGGAAGCGCAAAGCCATAGGCATCGCAACCTCAGACCCTTCGAGACTCGCTACACATGCTTGAGTGCGTCAGTCTATGACGCCCTTCAACGCTTCATCGACTTCGACTTGCGCGCAGGCTTGGAGCGCTTGGTCGGCTTCGACTGCTTCAATCCGTGGTGGAGCATGACCTCCACACACCGATCGATAGGAAGCGCATGCGCCTCGTTGCCATCCTGTCCAATGGTCGTTTCCGCCATGAACAGGGCGTTGATGATGGCTTCCTCAGCCGCTTCGACGGTCGCTTCGAACAACGGGTTGAGACACTCGATGTTCACTTCCGGCAACTTGATTTGGCGGCGCGACTCGGCGCGCTTGATCTTCCGCGTGGTCGAGAAAGCGATGACAAAGTCGCCGCTGTCGTTGTGAGCCACCGCCCCGGTTCGCGCCAGTCCCAAGCAAGCCCGCTTCGCGAGCCGCTCGAGCTGAAGCGAATTGAGCGGTGCATCGGTTGCGACCACGATACAAATCGATCCTTCGCGGTGTTCCGTCGCCAGGTCTTCATTTAAGAAGCGCCCGACCGGAGCACCTTCGATGCGGAAGGTGTGCCTGTCGCCATGGTTGCAATTGACGAGCACGCCCACCGTGTATCCGCCGTCAGCCTTCGAGAGCACTCGAGATGAAGTCCCGATGCCGCCCTTGAAGTCGTAGCAGATCATGCCGGTTCCGGCGCCGACCGCACCCTCTTCGACACGCCCGCCCTTGGCTCCGTTAAGAGCAGCCAGAACGTGCTTTTCGCGAACATGCCGCCCGCGAATATCATTGAGAGAACTGTCGTCGCACTCACCGACCACCGGCAGGTAAGTGTCGTCATCGACTCCGATTGCGGGGTTGCGTTCGAGCATCCACGTAACAGCGGCATCCATGACGCGAGGAACATTGAGGGTATTGGTCAGAAGGATAGGCCCCTCGAGGAAGCCAGACTCCTTCACCCAGTGAAGTCCCGTCACTTCGCCGTTGCCATTGAGAACGAACGCGCCAGCGCTGATTCTCTCGGACCACAGGTCGCCGTCGTGCGGGATGATTGCAGTAACACCGGTGCGAACCGGTCCCTTGCCGGGAACGAGCTTTCCGTCTCCCGACCTCAGAGTCGTGTGTCCGACCTTCACGCCACTCACATCCGTGATGGCATTGTTGTGCCCGACCGCTAAAGTCCCGATCGAGAATCCCAGATCGCGCACACGCATCCGGGTCGAAGAGCCTTTGACTCTCCGGGCGGAACGTTTTGCACTCATTGGAAATACCTCTGAACTGGTGATTAGGTGAGTCGCCTCTGCAGATTACCATCACCGTAGGCAATCATCCGACAGACCCCTTTTGTCAGGAGCTCCGCGGTTAGGTGCAGAGAAGACGTAAATAATTGGTGGCTCGGGTCATTGCGCTGGAACACATCCAATGCAACGCGTCTTGCGACCAGTAACTAAGCTTTTGAAGCTGTTTTGCCCGAACTATTCTCTTTTGATGACAAAGAAATGAAAACCAAGACGACCCTATGCCAGAGGTTGATTTCACTGCAACGATCAAGAAGTTAAGAGATATTTCGGATCCAATCTTGAACATCAGACGATACCAAAACTTTTTCGATCCCCGAGAAGCTGAAACTACAGGTACCTCCAGATTCAAGGGACAATCACATTTCAAGCGGGCCCCTTCAATACTTTTGTAACTTAGCGCAGCCGCAACAGGTGTTATGTACGAAACCAATCACTAATGGTGGTGGCACAGAAGCCACAAGGGATTGCGGAGATCGGCATGTTAAGCCATTCGCACCACCGCGCTACCTCATGACAACCATCTTTACGCGCGCACGAGTTATTTCATAGTTTTAGATATATTTTTCGTTCAAGAGAAAATTTAGAGGCATCCCAAAAGCTAAGCGCTTCAAGAGCTTTCGACTTTAGAAGATAAGTATTCAACAACCGCAAGTTGTTGGACGTATGCTGTCTTAATCGTGTAGTCCAGAGTATCGACGCCGAACCACTTGAAAGAGTGCGTCTGCGCCGAACAACTCTTGCTGTAGCGATTCAAAGTCTAGGTCTGGTTCTTGAAGCGCCGCTCGCGAGATCTGCGTTCGGTTTTGCCTGTAGCCGAAACGCCCGTCTCAACACCATCGGTAGAGCTTCATCGTGAAGCTTAGACCGCTGTTCTCTTGCCATTTTTCAAGAACCGCAGCGACTGGGCTTCGCAAGAAGCGCTGGTTAGCTGCCCTAAGAAACAGAAGAAGAGGTGAACTATGGCTTCTAAGTGCCACACCCCGGGGCGCAATTACTGTGCTCCCAACGGCAAGATTGCCGCGCTTTTCATTGACATTGACGGGACGATCATGGAGTGCCAGCCCTATTACGATGGGGCTATCGTGGAGTTCGCGACACTCATGTCCCTGTGTGGTTTTGACAAGAAGAAGGCGGACGAGACCCTGCGCCATGTCTATTTCGGTTCGATGCCGCATCGTGGTTTCGAGCGTCATCGGCTGGCGGAGGCAATCGTCGAAGCCTACGGAGTTCTGTGCAAGGAGCACAAGAAGCGCCGTCGCAAGGACGTGACTGCCATTTGCGAACGCATCGGCAGCGCTCCCTTCTTCCGCCGTCCTCGCCTGTTCGAAAACGCACTGGCTGTGCTCAGCCGCGCGCGCAAGCAGTTCTACCTCATCGCCGTCACCGTCGGTGATCGCGAAGTGCAGAACTACAAGATTCGACAGGGCGGTCTCGACGCGATCTTCGACGACAAGATCATCATCCTGAAGGAAAACAAGGCCGAGCACGTGCGTGAGGTGATCAAGGACCTCAACATCGATCCGGAGCTGTCCGCCTTCATCGGCAACAGCATCCGCTCCGATGGCGCCTCGCTCTCCGAGACCAACTTCATCTACCTGCCTCTGGAGTCGAGCCTCGCGCGCAGCGGTGACAAGCTGCCCGAAAACACCGGCTTCGAGGTCTTCGAGACCACCGACTGGCGTGACACGGAGGAGCGCGCGATTCAGCGCCTCATCCGCCGCCGCCAACAGATGACCGAAGAAGGCGATGATGATTCCGGTCCGAGCGATACGCCGGCACAGGCTCTGCGCTCGGACGAGTCCCGTCACGACGGTGGCTGTTGTCGCGAGAAGCGTTGACCACTCGCTGATCCTCGAGTACGAGGACGAGCGACAATGACTGACGAACTGCAGGAAGCCCAGAGTGAGAGCTTGTAGTGGAGAAGACAGGCGTCTTCACTACTCGCCTTTCACCTGGCTTTTTGTGGTTCGTCTTTTTCAGCGGTTAATACTATTTTTTATAGTTAAGCACCACCCATAATATCACGTTCAAAAAAGCAAGCGGTAGATCTACTGCACCCACCCCGTTCGACGCACGATGGTCCTTGAGAACCACTCAAGCGCCGAACGGGGGTGTGCTCGTGGCAGCTAGATCGGTCTGTGTGATTTTCCCGGAAAAATCACACAGACATTTGCGCAGCGCTACCAGACCGCGATTACCAGCTATTGAGCCCTTAACGCTTGGCAAGCCGAGCTGCTGCACGAGCGTCGAGCCGAGCACGAAGTTGGTCGTACCTAGCCGAAGCCGAAACGCTCGCGCTGGTCTGCGCTCTCACGTCCACGCGCGTCTCCGCCCGCACCGCAGGCCGGCGAGCAGGAACCGACGGGACGAAGACCGGGTGGTGGTTGCGACGGTCGAAACGGCCTTGCCGGTCATCACGCCGATCGCGGCGGTCGTGACGATCGCTGGCAATCACCGTGGTGTCTTGGTTGATCTCCACGTTGTTGACCGTATTGTTGACCGTGGTGTTGTTGACCGTATTGTTGACCGTGGTGTTGTTCACCACGACATTCGAGTCATTGGCAACCACCTGAGGGGCACCAACAACTGCCGGAGCGGCCGGTGGAAGCGCCGCCGGCAGAGCCGCCGGAAATCCGGCTTGCGGGTATCCATTAGGACCCTGCGCGAAGACAGGCACACGCACCGGCTGCGGCACCGGACGGTCGACGAACACCGGCTTTTCGACGAACACCACGCGCGGCTCCGGAGCAGGCTCCTTGACCCGCACCACCACCACTTGCGGTTTCACCTCTGCGGGCGGGGCGGCAGCTACGATCGGTTGCGGCGCTACGGCCGGCGCGAAGCTGGGAGGCGCTACCGGAGCAGCCGGAAGAGCCTGCGGCGCGAGCGCCACAGGTTGCTGAACCGCGGTTGCCACCGGCTGGGGTGCCGACACCGGAGCCTGGCCGGTCAGAGAGCCGGCCTGCGATGGCAGGTTGCAACCCAGAAGCGTAGACGCGGCAAGCGCAGCGAAAAGAGCGGTTTTTATTGTCTTGGTCATGATTTCCTTGATCTGGAGGGCTGCCGTCAATTAGCCATGAACACCTTTTCTAGGGGTTATGAGGTGTGCTCGGCCTATCGATTAGGCAGGCTGAACGAACAATCGTTTCAGTCTTGGGTTTTGCATACGGCGCGCCCCTCCAGGGCAACGCCGTTGCTTTGTGTTTTCAATAGAAAACGGCCACAACAACAGTGATGTTGTCGGGTCCACCGTTTTTGAGGGCGAGGTCGATCAGCTCGCGGCAGATTTCGGCGACATTCTTCTTGGTCGCACGCCGCAACACCCTCGAAATCTTACCTCCGTCAACATAGCCGCAGAGCCCGTCGGAACACAAAAGAAGCACGTTGCCTGCACGCGGCGCGTATGCCACGTGGTCGGCACCGAGCCTGAGTCCCAGAGCCTGCGTAATAACGTTGCGATGCGGAAACTTGTCCGCCTCAAGACGGTTGATTATGCCCTTGCGAAGCAGCTCCTCGACCAACGAATGATCCCGAGTCAGCTGGTACAACCCGTCTTCGCGAAGCATGTATGCCCGCGAGTCTCCTGCGTGCGCGATATGCACCTCATCGCTGAAGTAACACGCCGCCACGACAGTGCTGCCCATAGCTTGTTTCGAAGGATCGGTCTGCTGATCGTTCACCACGTTTTGGTGCGCCTGTTCGACCTTTGCCAGAAGCCAACGGCGAATGGTATCGCCGTTGGCACCGGGCAAGTCGAGCGCGTCAGGCTCGTCGGATGCATCGAAAAACGTTTTCACCGCAAGTGTGCTTGCCACTTCGCCACAGGCATGACCGCCCATTCCGTCAGCGACGACAGCGATACGATTCCTGGAGCAAATCGTAAAGTTGTCCTCGTTGTTAGGTCGGACATGGCCGGGGTGGGTGAGACCGTAAATAGAAACCTTGGGTGCGCCCCCAGGTTTGCCCCCGAACAGACAAAACATCTTTTCACCAAACTTGTTGTAGGTTGCGAAGCAAAGCCACCTCAAGCAGGTCGCGCCAACAATACAAACGCAAAGCTCTGATCAAACCCGGGTGTGCTCATCGCATTTATAATGCGCATGAAAACAGCTCAGTTTTAGTAGAGTCGTGCTTCTGTTCGTGGTGCCCCTACAAATGGTGGTCGAAGATAACAGATGTTTCTTACCTGAAAGATCAGCCGTCGCTCAATTGACGCAAGGTAGGCCAACACGTATTTTCACGCAGATCCGAACAAACAGCGGCTAGCGCAGCTGGCACCACCCGCGATACCATACAAACGGCGACGACCCGGAGCTCCGCCGGGCACTTTCAACAGATTAATAGCGGATTGGGCGTGAAAAACGCGTGTAACAATAACAGCGCGGTTTCATAAATGGGATGATTCCAACTCTATCCAAATATTTGCAATGAGTCTTTCGCGACATCAGTCCTTTCGCGATCAGTCCTTTGCGATCAGTCTTTTGCGACGCGTTGCCAAGCAAGCCGTTCTCTCAGTGGTTAATGCGAGCTGAGGACCAGATCAACTTTGACCAGCAAAAAGAACAAACAAGAGCCACCAAAAACAATCGGCGGCCGTATAATCCATAAGCTCACAGGAAGCTCATAGGCTTGTTGGGTCCCACTGCATTGAGTGGTTCCACTAATTCAGTTGCCGACCGCTGCGCAGCTTCTTGGCTTTTGTTATAAGCATCAACCTTTAATTGGAGCTCGTAAATGACTGACGTACTGTGCCTCGGCGAAATTTTGGTCGACTGGGTCTGCACAACCCCAGGCAACGAATTGGATAGAGCAGCATTCTTTACCAAGGCCCCAGGCGGCGCACCGGCAAACACTGCGGTTGGTCTGGCGAGACAAGGAGTTCCAACCGGCTTCATCGGGCGTGTCTCCGGCGATGCCTTTGGTATGTGGCTGAAAGCCGTCCTTGAAGAAGATGGCATCGATGTTCAAAACACCGTGGTAGATCCCGATGCGCAAACTCGCATGGCTTATGTGGTAACAACGATTACCGGCGATAGAAAACTAGCGGAATTTTCAAGAATTGCCTGCGCCGATGCCCGGCTGGAACCCGATGACCTCAAGCCAACAACATTTAAAAAGGCAAGCGTCCTGCATTTTGGTTCCATCTCCTTAATTGCCAATCCGGCAGCCAAAGCCACCAAGAAGGCAGTGGAACTGGCACAATCCAACAAACTTTTGGTTTCCTACGATCCCAACGTACGCATCGGGCTTTGGCCCAGCCCGGAAGTGTGCAAGCAAACGATTCTAGAAACGCTGAAATGGGCTGATCTCGTCAAAATAAATGAAGACGAATTGGAGTTTCTAACCGGTGACAGAAACCTTCAAGCCGCAGACGCTCTCAGAAGAAAACATGATTTGCCGCTTTTGATAATCACCCTTGATTCTCGCGGTGCGTATGTCACCACACCTTCAGGAAGCAAGTTGGTTCCCGGATTTCAAGTACAGTTAGTGGAAGCTACCGGCGCAGGAGACGGTTTCAACTCCGGTGTTATTGCCGGCCTCTTGCCGCACATCAAGGGTGCAAAAGACCGCCGAAAAGCTCTTGAAACATTAGAACCCGCAAAGCTGCACGAGATTATTCGCAGAGCTAACGCAATCGGTGCTTTGACCTGCACTCGCGCAGGAGCCATTCCTGCCTTGCCCACAGCAGGCGAAGTAGATGCTTTCATGCAAGAAATGTCAGCCCAGGCACCGATTTCGTAACCTCGCACAGATCACGCAACATCTTGACAAGCTCAATTTGCCTTGCTTTGCAATTTGCATATTGATAGATTCCAAGAGATCTACTCTTTTCAATCTTTGAACATTCAACCTGAACTCTAGCGATATAAAGTCCCCGCCTACTTCCGGTTTACTTCTCTTCTTGCTTTAACGGCGAGGATTGAAGGATCTCACCGAAAGGGCGAACGCGGTGGCACCACTGGTAACACCAAGGACTCCGGCGATGGAAGCTGCAATCATGCCGCTTTCGGACGATCGCCGCGTTTCGCATTGAGTTCGCTTCAAACTCCATAACAAGGATTTTCAGCCATGGCAACCTACATTCTGCTGGCTCTGATGGGCCTGACGCTGATTTTTTCGCTCCTGGCGCTTGCGGGGTTTCTTTCCAGTCACACTGGCGGCAATCCCAAGATGAAGTACTGGTCCAAGATTCATGCTGGACTGGCCTACATCATGCTGAGTGCAACGGGGCTGAGCAGCCTGATGTTCCTTCAGAGCTCCCGGCTCCTTCCGGGCGTACTCTCCGTTCTCTTTGGAATCATGGGCATTCTCATCTTCCGGCAGGGCCTCAAGCTCCGGAAGGAGATGCTCAACAAGTAGTCGCATCTCGGGGTTCAACTCTAAGACAAGCGACTGGACCGTGCCGAAAGGGGACGCACCTCTTTTACACGGAAACGACAACGATTCAGCGACGACAATCGCTGGGTCCTTTGCGGCGTTAAATCGACCTAGTGCTCGAGCACCAAACTTTGGATAACCACCAACGGTGCGCCCGGGCACAACGCCGCGGTAACCAAAAATGTCCACGCGCAAGCGAACGCTCGCCATCATGCTGGCGTCGTTTACTGCCGTCTTCGCCTCCTTCTCCGCACCAGCTGCGGGCTTCCAATTCGACGCGGTGGGCGTCAAGTCCTCTTTCTCGTCGAATGCGCCGTCCAAGATTCGCACCGTTCGCGAGCCCGGTGACCCCGCCAAGGGTGAGCTCGAGCGTTTTCGCTCGAGCTACCCTCCGACCGGTGAGCTGATGATGCTTCAGATCGTCTACCTCAATGGCACCACCATGCAATTCTCCTATATAGCTGGACGAGTCCAGCGCGAGGAGGAGCTCATTCCGCATCCGGCCAAGAAAGGAACCTATCGCAGGCGCGAAGCTTTCCTCGAATGGTCGACGGGAGACAAGATTTGGCAGAGGTTGTACCGCATCGATGGCTCGCTCGAGCAGGAAGATCGATACACGAACTGCTGCATCTGGCGCACCAAGTACGCCGCCGACGGAAAAACCGAGGTGAGCAAGGTGCTTCTCGACAAGGCTACCGAAAGCCCGATGCTGCACCCCACACAACAGCGCATCTATCGGTGACCCGAGTGGGTGGCAGGTCTGTCCGTCAAAAGACCGTCCTGCCACCCACTCACGCTCGGGGACTATCGCTGACTTTGACTTTTTGATTGATGAGTTTTACTAATACATACAGTATAGCACCAAATCCAATACCACACAAAAACTCTCGTCTTCCGGTTATTCGGATCAAGGCGATGCGAAATCATCCGCATCGATATCGGTTGATGGTTCCAACCCCATCGCTTCCTCTTCCTTATCTTCCTTGTTCATGTACTCAAGAAGATCGGACAAACGAATTCTTCTGTGGCTGCCCAATTTCGACGCTTTAAGCTTGCGCTTTTTGATTAGGTCGACAATGACCTGCCTCGAATAGCCCATCAAATCTGCAGCTTCCTGCGTTGTAATCCAGGAGCTTCGAACGATCATAGTCACCGACTCTTTGCGTACCATTGCAACAGCAGCCGTTGAAAGCATCTTTATCAAGGGCGCTGGCAAAGGTACCCAAGTTCCATCTGGACACAAGAGCATGAATGCCGCGTCCGGTTGACTGCTCAACACTCGAGCTACTCCAGCTATCTCAAATGACTGTTCGTCTTGCGGGCTGATCGTCAAATGTGTAGGCATTGTCTTTTCATCCCCTGGTTGGAACGCTCAGTTGGCAGACTATTTTAACATAAATTCGACCAATTCAATATTTTCATCAAATTCGGTAGGTTCATCAATTTCAAGTAAATCGACTTTGGTTTTGGGCGTTAGATTTTCCTGGAAAAATCATCTCAACTTATCAGCTGTTTGATTTTCCCGGAAAAATCTAACAGACCTGATTCACAAACTTTTCAGCCAGATCAATCGCCGAAAACTGTGTATTTTTCAGCCTTTCAGCACATCCGTACATGCGCTTGACTGAGAACGCCGGATTTGATGCAGTTTTCACTTGAATTCCAAACACACTTATAATGTACTGTCAGTTAAAGGCACTGGCAAAAAGTCTGGCGCCAACAAAAAGGGAAGAAGCAGGCTCATGAAGAAACGGATTTACTCTGCTTGTGTGGCAACATCGACGGCGGTTTCGGTGTTCTCCGGTATTGCTCTTGTACCCGCACTGGCGCAGCAAAGAAGGTTGCCACCACCACCACCGCCTGTGGTCAACTTGTCACCGGTGAAGAAAGCGGTTCCGCCGCCGCCAAGCAAATCTTCATCAACGACCAAGGCAGACCCGAACGCCCCAATTGTTATTTATCAGAGTAAACCGCTGTCGACCACAGCCCTGACCTGGCAAAATCTCACCGACTACATCAATTTGCAAGCCGGTCAAGACCAGCTGCCACTCACGCTAACGTTCACAAACGGACCGAGCGGTGCGCCGAAAATCCAGCGTCTGGCTATCGACATCGCTGGTCGAAGAGTGGCTACAAACCTCGACTTCAAAGGCGACACGTTGGTGCTCGATATGACGGGCGCCTTGTCGGGCAGCACACAAATTGAGATTGAAGCCTATGGACCACCAGGCGCTTCCATCAATTGGAAGCTAACCACTCCAAAGATCAAGTTGAGCGCTATGGCTCCTGATACAGCGGGTCCTAACGAGAAGGTGGTGCTAACCGGAAAAGGACTCCCTAAAACAATCAAGTCGTATCGCATCTTGGTTGCAGATAAGGCTGCCACAGTAACCGAAGTCACAGACAAGACTCTTACGTTCACAGTACCGCAAGATGCTCCAGGCGGCAAACAAGTGGTTCAGGCTTATGTGGGAAACATCAAACTCGACCCGTTCAATTTGATCGTGAAAGTTCCACCTGAAGTCACCTCATGCAACATGTTCTCGATTCCACCTCTGGGAACGATGCAGGTCTATGGCAAGAACTTTTCCAAGAACGTTGCCGAAAACCAAATCTTCTTCAATGGCATGGCCGGAACAATCGTGAACGGCAGCGATACCCAGCTTACTGTGCAGGTTCCAAACCTTGATGCGCCTCAATTCAATGTCGCCATAACCGTAAAAACCAACGGAATGGCTTCAAAAGGAAGTGTGATCGTCAACGTCTCCGCACGCGAAGTGCCAAAGGACACGCCAGATCAACCCACTCCTGATAATTGGAAGAGTGACTAGAAAAAACGGTCTTCTCAGGGTCCCTTCTCATCTCTTTTTTGCGCCAGCGACATCTGGTTAGTCAGCGACGCGCGATCCTGCGAAAAGATACCAGGACTGGTGCCATCCATCGCCAGCTCTACCAGAACCCTCGACATGTTCAATCCGAATCCAAGTCCATGACCGTTACAAGCCACCGCAAAGAACACGCCGGATACCTTCGATAACTCTCCTACAATTGGCAGCCCATCGTTGGTAAACGCCATTACACCGGAGAAGCGATAGTCTATAGGGACTCCGGCAATATCCGGGAAGTGGTCTTTGAGATAGTTTCCCAAGGCTTGCTGCACCGGTTTCGTCACAATGTCTGCATAACCTATCTCCTCATCCACCAACAACTGGCGACAACCACCCAAGAGCAGCCGCTTGTCCTTGAGTTGGCGAAAATATTCGAAGCCGTAGTTGGCATAGCAGATATTTGTCAAAATCTGTTTTTTGAGTGGCTGTGTAACCAGAATCTGTCCGCGCACGGCCTTCAGTTTGTCCTGAAACCAGGAGTTAAGAAAGGGTGCATAGGCGTTGGTCGCAAGCAAGACACGATCGGCTTCGATGATGCGATGTGCCGTGCGCACGAGCACCGTCTTTGAACCCGACTGCGAACCCGACTCCAGCCGCGTCACTGGCTCATTTTCAAAGACAGTGGCGTTTGAGTGAGTTAAAAGCGCTCTTACCAATTTGACCGGATTGATTGCTGCATCACATGGGTTGAAAATTGCACCATAAAAGTCTCGATCGATTGGATCTTCTTTCAAAAGAGTCAAATCGAACCCATCGGACAGCATCAACTCCGCCGACTGGGATAAATCTTCGAGTTCATCCAAAGACGATGCCAGCAAATACGAACCACAACTCTCATAATCCAGATCTTGTCCGTGCTCATCTACAAAAGCCTTTATCTGTTTGAGGTTATCTTGAGCAAACTCATAGACGAACCTGGCTTTATCACGCCCATACATCTTCACGGCAGAGTTGTAGTACGTTTGAATGCCACGCATGACGAACCCAGCATTGCGACCAGATGCGCCGCCAGCCACTTTGTTGGCTTCCAAAAGCGTGACACTGAGCTTTCTTTTGGCAAGAAGATAGGCCGCACCACAACCGATGACGCCACCACCGATGATGACTACGTCAGCCTTCTCTTGCTGTTTCTCGGCGCCGGTTTCAATGTTGTCGTCCAACCAGACTGAAAGAGTCAATCACAACCTCCTGACAACCACCAGGGGTGACAACCATTTTCATACGTATAATAAGTGGGATGAAACCTTGTTTTTGCCGTTGATCGGCGCCCAAATCTGTTCATCTACGTCTTACACAACTACAAACTACAACTAGAGTCTACCCAGCCAAGCCATGATGTTATCCGAGCTAAAAAGAGAAGTCGAAGCACTTGAGGAGCGCCTGACGAAAGTCAGCGAATATCTTTGACAAAGACCGGCTGAAAAACGAACTTTCGCAACTCGAACAAGAAACTCTCGAACCAGATTTCTGGCAAGACCAAAAGAGAAGCCAGAAGATCACTCAGAGAATGAGTCGGATAAAGGCTCAGATCGAACAGCATGACAATTGGCTGAGAAAACAAAGCGATCTCGAGGTTCTGGTTGAGCTGGGATTAGAAGAGAACGACGAATCAGTTTCAGATGAGGTGGAAAGGGGATGTCAGGAGCTCGCGAGAGATCTCGCTAAGTACGAAATGACTCGCCTTCTATCCGGCGAATATGACGACTCGTCCGCCATCGTAACAATTAACGCGGGTGCAGGTGGCACAGATGCCCAGGATTGGGCGGAAATGCTCTTGCGAATGTACCTGAGATATTGCCAGATCAAAGGCTACAAAACCGAGGTTCTCGATCAATCTGCCGGCGAAGAGGCCGGGCTGAAGAGCGTTACCTTTAGAGTTGACGGACCCTTTGCCTATGGATATTTCGCATGCGAAAAAGGTGTGCATCGACTGGTGCGCAAATCTCCGTTCAAACAGGGCAACGATTCACGCCAAACCAGTTTCGCCGCCCTGGACGTTTCTCCAATGATGGAAGACATCGATTCACTAATCGAGATCAAAGACGACGATATAGAAGTGGACACCATGCGCTCAGGCGGCGCCGGCGGTCAAAATGTCAATAAAGTGGAGACCGCGGTAAGAGTGGTTCACAAACCCACAGGCATCGCCGTAAAGTGCCAGCAGGAGCGCAGTCAGCTGCAAAACAAAATGCTGGCGCTCGAACTTCTTAGATCAAAACTGCTTGCCATAAAACAGCAGGAACGAGACGAAGAGTTGGCAAAACTCAAGGGAGACAACGTTGCCGCGACTTTTGGCAATGCCATAAGGTCGTATGTTCTTGACGATCGACTTGTCAAGGATGTACGCACCAAATGCGAAACCACGAATGTCGAGGCGGTGTTAAATGGCGATCTCGATGATTTTATCGAGAGTTACCTACGTTTCAAAGCGGTAGCGAGAGCCTCGCTTACGTGACTGTGTGAGCAGCGCTAACCTTTGCAAAAGAGCTTAAACAGAACAAACCCGCGCCACAAGGTTTTCTTAAGCCTCCACCGCGTCTCTGAATGTACCCCAAAATTCAAGAGACCACACAAAAACTTTTGGGCTCATGACAACATCAACCAAGCACCATATATTCCAAAATTTTAGTTATCAAGCGGAAGTGTAACTCGGGCAAGGATTTGCGCGATTAGCCTTTTCTTTATTATCTTGCAAACCCTGATCTATAGAGAAAAAAGAGATTTTGATGTTGTTGGCCATTTTGATACGTTGGACATATCCGATTCTAGAACCCCGCCCTCCCAGGAAACCAAACAAACGCCCAACCGCTCACTCAAAACAAATCCCTGAAATAGAAGAACCGAAGCACATCGCTGCTTCGGTTCGTCACTTGCATGGATTTACCGCACCTCTGTTCAGCGTCTGATGTCACATCGTGTGCGTCATTGCTGAATTTCGGTTGCGAGCAGTTGTTGGTTGTTTGGTCTTAGTCCGGCGGGATTTTGTTTATTGGCCGACCTCCGTTGTTCGTTGCCCGACTTCAGAAATGAGGATAAGGAAACGTGCACCGGAAGCCACACACGGAGCGTTGAGCATGAACATCATCGATAGCCTCTGGTGTAATTCACCACTTCTAAACCCCTGAAGGAGGATCGCAATGTCGAAACCCGAAGATAACCTCAACGACCTGCTTGGGCTCGCCCCGCTGGTCGAAGAGACGATTACGTTTCGCGAACTCCTTGCGTCACTCAAGGAGCATCCCGAGCGCGCCGATACGGCTGCTGCTCTCTTCGTCCGCGCCGTCAAGGAAGCGGGTGAGGTAGACATCGAGCAGGCCAGCCCGGAGCGGCGCCCCTATCTGGAAATGCTGCGGTCCATGAAGATCCCGGCATATTCAGCGTTTGATCACGTCCGCGGCAGTCAGCGCGTTGTCGCCCGGCTCATGAAGCACTATGAGGCCGCCGCCCAGAACGGTTACCAACTTCGTCAGATGCTGACGATTTTCGGTGGACCGGGCTCGGGCAAGTCGTTCCTCGTGGATGCGATGATCGCCCTTCTCGAAGGACAGATCGTCTACGCCGTGAAGGACTGCCCCGTTCACGAAAACCCGCTCAACCTTCTGAATCTTCTGAAGCCGGCTCAACTCAAACAGCTGGCCAAGGAGCTCGGAATGGTGGACGCAGAAGGCAAAGACCAGCTCGCCGAACTCATGAAAGCGACGCTGCAGCCCTGCGCTCACTGTTTCCAGAAGGTGATGGGCGTCGGTGACGAGGAAAAGGCGAAGAAGCCCAACCTGGGTAACCTCCAGGTCGAGGCTCTGCGTCTGTCGTCCCGGAATGCTGGCATCAGCCAGTGGACCCCCAGTGCCCCGGGTCTCGGTTGCTCGCTGCAGTCCTCCCTCATGCAGGGAAGCCGCGGGCTCAACCGTCTGCAGGAAGCATTTTCTGCAAAGGGCGCCGAAGCCGGTAGTGTCAGCCAGCTGCAGGTGCTGCTCGAAGCCACGGAAGGGCGGCGCATGCCGTCCGGCGGTGGCAATAGCTGCGGCACCTCGACTGGTTTCGTACCGCTCGATTCTTTGATCGTCCTCGAGACGAACGAAGGCGCGTGGAATCAGTTCATCAAGGATCAGCAAGATCCCGATGCCTTCACTCGCCGTACCCGCGTACTCACGATGCTGTACAACACCGTCGTGTGCGAGGAAGAGGCTGCCTATAAGGACTTCATCAAGAAGCTCAAGGCAGTCCCCAGTCTCGATCCGTTCGCGCTGCACATGGCAGCGATGCTTGCTGTGGCCAGCCGCATGGTGGAAGACACCACCAAGCTGGACGCCGGCATCGACCTGTCAACGCGTATTCGGATGTACAACGGCGAGTCCATCGTCGTGCCCAAGAAGCAGAGCACGGTCGTCCCCTCCAACCCGTGGGGTGGCGGTCTCGCTTCGATGGGCACCAAGCCGCAGTCCGATGAGGCTGCGAAAAACGTGCAGGTGGCCGACATCTGGACGCAGGTCGGTGACGATGAGGGCAAGTATGGGCTCAACATGGGCTTCATGCTGTCCTGCATCTCGCAGATTTGCGAGCTGGGCATGGCTTCCAAGCACAAGTGCGTCACCGCCCTTGCGGTCATGAACTACTTGTATGCGCGCATCGAACAGCACATGAAGAGCCCGGGACTCACGTCCCAGGAGACGAAGGTGCTGGAGCGCTGCAAGGTTCACCTCAAGATGGCGTCCACTCGCCTCGGCGAGCCGGGCATCATTGAAAAGGAATACCGCCGGCTTCTGCGCGAGCAGATGCTGCTTCAGTTCGCCCCGGACTTCGAGTCTCGTGCAAACGAGATCTTCTCGAAGTACCGCTCTCACGCCACGGCGTGGGCAGGCGGACACAAGAAGGTGTTCGACGAGCGGCACCAGAAGAACGTCGACATCGATGTCGCGTTCCTGGAGCAGCTCGAGACGAGCATGGGCAAGACGTACGTCGAGGACCGCGAGCAGTTCCGCCGCGGTCTGTCCTCGGACATCGTGGCACTTCTCCAGGCGGCCAACCATCTCCACCAAGGAGACGGTCCGTGCGACCACGTCGTGATCGACTGGCACACGCAGCCTGACCTCGAGAAGGCGATTGCTAAGCGCCTCAACAGCGAGATTGCTGACAAGGTGCAAAAACTCCTGACTGCGGAAGACGTCAACCTCTCTGTCGAAGAGAAAGCGTTCCGCAAGGAGTCCATTGACCGCTTGAAGCAACTCGGTTATTCCGACCACTGCCTGAAGGCAGCTCTGGAGTACTTCAAGGAATTCGAGCTTTGGAAGTCGGCGTAAGCCGGCTTCCTCTGCCTCCTAACTCTCAACCTAGAGAAAGGTGAACATCATGAGCACCGTCAAACTGAGCGAACAGTTCTATCTTCCCGAAGCGCCGTACTCCGGCACGCTGCGGGAGTTTCTCCCTCTCGTCAAGAAGCACCCGGCCTACGTCGAGTCGGCCAAGGCCCGCCTGTTCCGGCTGGTCGTGCGTCAGGGCGTGAACGTGATGCGCAGCGACAAGCTCGCTCGCATCTTCGGCAAGGATTCCATCGTTGCTTACAACGCCTTCCGTGACTTCTACGGCATCGAGCCGGCCATCCACGAGGTGGTCGCGAACTACCTCGGCGCCGCCATTCACGGTGGTGAAGCGGACAACCAGGTCCTGGTCCTGATCGGACCGAAGGGCTCGGGCAAGTCCCAGTTCGTGAAGCGTCTGAAGGACATCCTCAAGACCAGCGAGCCGATTCCGTACGCGGATGGCTCGCCCATGCGCGTCAACCCGTTGAACCTCCTGTACCTCATCCCGCAGGCTGCTCAGAAGAAGAGCCTGACGGAGAAGGTGAGCCTCAAGGCGGCCCGCACTCAGATCCTCAAGGACCTGGGTCTGGACACCGAGGGTCTGCTCAACTTCGCCAACGAGGACTGCGTGGCTGCGTTCACCGCGGCTGGCGCCGAGCCGGGCTTCGAGGGCCTGTGCGAGATCTCCGATGGCAAGCTGCTCGTCAGCGCCATCGTGTTCGGTCTCGGACTGCCGCGCTCGACCCGCGCCAACGTCGGGTACCCCGACCCGGTCTCCAAGGACCGCGTCCTGGGTCAGTTCAACACCGATACGGTGGAGCTGGCGCAGTTCCCGATCTCGTCCTTCTACTTCGCCGATGACCAGGAAGGTTCGGTCGGTATCGCTTCCGTGAAGGAAGTGCAGCCGCTGAACTTCGACCTCCGCGTCATGATCGGTGAAGAGGACATCGCCGCGCTCGGCAACGTCAAGCGCGACGACCCGCGTGCCGTCATCCTGAACGGCGCGTACAACCTGTCCAACCGTGGTCTCCTGGAGTTCGTCGAGGGCTTCAAGAACCCGAAGGAAGCGCACCGCTCCGTGCTGGAAGCGACGCAGGACAAGAGCATCCCCGCTCCTGACCCGCTGCGCCTCAACCTGCACTGGGACGGCATCTTGGTGTATCACTCGAACGCTCCGGAGTTCCGGGAGTTCAAGAACGAGCCCAAGAACGAGCCGTACCTGGACCGCTTCGTCCAGATCAACTTCCCGTATCCGCTGGAAGCGTCTGAGATGGAGAAGGTGCTCGGCAAGCTGTGGGGCGGCACCGACTTCGCCAAGTCGATGACCAAGGGCGGCGTCCACCTGGAGCCGACCATCATGCCGTACATCGCTCGCTTCGCGGTGCTCACGCGCCTCGAGGACGACAGCCAGGTCCGCGACCTGATGATGAAGCTCGACGCCTACAACGGCGACGAGTCGCGTCTGCGCGGCATGGGCACCAAGATCGACGTCCAGGCGCTCAAGCGCAATGCCACCCCCTGGGAAGGCATGGACGGCATCTCGCCCCGCTTCTGCGCGAAGCTGCTGACCTCGCTCGCTTCGCAGGCGATGGTCAAGAACAAGGCGGTCACCAGCCGCGAACTGCGTGACGCGCTCTACGCGGAAATCCGTCTCATCGGAGACGAGAAGGTCCGTGAGCGCTACCGCATCTTCGTGAGCTCGCTGCTCGACGAGTGGCGCCGCAAGCGTCTGGCTCGCGTGGTTCTCGCCGCCATGGTGGAGAACTTCCGCGACGAGTGCCAGAACGTGTTCAAGAAGTACTTCGACAACGTGCAGGCGTTCAACCGCGGCACGTCGGTTCGCAGCGCTTCCGGCAGCATGTGGAAGAGCGGTCCGGACGAGGACTTCATGCGTGAGATCGAGGCGGACCCCGAGCTGAACATCACGTCGGCTCAGTCCAAGTCGTTCCGCGCCGAGGTTGCCTCGGTCGTCGCCGCCTACATGGCCGACAACAAGGTCATCGACGTTCCTTTCACCTGCTACGAGCCTCTGCAGCGCGCCATCGAGCGTTTCGTCTGCAAGAAGGTCAAGGACACGGCTCGCATCCTCAACTCGCAGAACGCTGGCTCCGAAGAGGACAAGCGCAAGCTCGCGGGTGTGAAGGACCGCTTGATCCGTGACCACGGCTTCGACGAGTACACCGCCGAGGAAGTGCTCAAGGAAGCCGAGGAGACCCGCGACTTCCTGAAGGAGGCGTAATCGGCTGGCAAGCGTAAGCTTGCCGGATAACTGGTGTCGGTAAGCGTCTGGGAGCTGCGAAAGCGGCTTCCAGCGCTCCGGCGCCAGTTAAACGATTGCGTCGCCAGAAGGAGCGGTCAAGAGTCTCTGAAAGCAGGCTGTCTGGTTGTGCCTATTAGAGGAAGGCGGGGGGCGGTTCTCGCAAGCGCACACATAAATGTATGGGGAGTTCGTTGAAAGACGAACTTCTCGTACCTCTATATGCGGTGCGCTTGCGGAGCCGCTCCCCGTTGACCTTTATATAGGTGCAGTTTCCAGTCTTCTTTTTGACGAGCGGCTTGACATCACTCCCCTGGACTAACCGTACGCGGTTCTGCTCCGGAGGAATCTGTGTGCCACCGAAGGTAGTGCGGCGAGGCCTATCGAGGTTGCCTGCAGAACATCTTTTAGATGCAGTGCCGTAAAAGTTTTTCAACCTGAATCCCAGGAGGAATCAATCCATGTCGAACGAGAAAGACAACAAGCTCCCTCAGGAGCCGAGCCGTGTCACCGTCTTCGATGGGGACATTTCGCCGTTTCCGATGGCGAACATGACCCGCAACATCATGATGGACACGGTCATCGCTCCGCCCGATGATTCCGGTGGCGACCGCACCCGTGAGGACCGCGAGCGTCACAAGGATCGTATTCGGGATCAGATCAAGCCGCAGCTTCCGGAGCTCATCGGTGGAAACCCGATCTTCGGTGAAGGCGGCAAGATCAAGGTACCGGTCAAGGGTGGCTATGAGCCGCGCTTCCGGTACGGTCGTGACCAAAAAGGCGGTGGTGGCGGCGGTGGTGGCGAAGCCGGAAGCGATCCCGGTGAGCTGATCTACGTCGAAATCTCCATGGAAGAGCTCATTCAGATGCTCTTCGAGGAGATGGAGTTGCCGGACATGCTCAAAAAGCAGCTGGCGACCACCAAGGTGAAGGCACACAAGTTCCGCGGTGTACAGCCGCAGGGACCGAAACCCCGGCTCCGCAAGCCGGAAACTGCACGCGCTCGCGTGCGGCGTGCCATCGGCGTCAAGAACGCCAACCCCGAGAAGTTCCAACACGTCGAGACGAACGTGCCGACCACGGCTGACGTTCCGTTCTCCCGCTCGGACATGCGCTACCATCGCGTCGAGGAAACCCTCGATGACGACAGCAAGTGCGTCGTGTTCTTCGTTCTCGATCGCTCCGGCTCCATGGGCGGTGACCCGCTCATGATCGCCAAGAGCTACTTCCTGCTCAACCTGCTGTTCCTTCGTACCAAGTACAAGGACGTCGCGGTCGTCATGATCGCGCACGACGCGCAGGCCTACAGGATCGAGGACGAGAAGAACTTCTACCAGATCGAGGTTGCGGGCGGCACCATGTTCGTCCCGGCCTACGAAGAGGTCTTCAAGATCGCACAGGCGGAGTTCCCCTCCACCACCTGGAACCGCTACATGTTCCAGGCTACCGACGGTGTCATGTTCGATGGACAGCCCGCCGTTCGGGATTGGTATACCAAACTCATCGAGAACGCCTTCAACTATTGCGGCTACCTCGAAATCCCCACTGGTTGGGGAGGTCGCGGCTGGCAGTACGGTGGACAGGCGTTGCTTGCCTTGGACGAGAAGATCAAGGCGCATGTCGGCATGGGTCAGGCCTCGAGCCTGAAGGACGTGCCGGAGGCGTTCAAGCAGATTCTCACCAAGGACAAGAAAAAGTCCTAAAGGAGGCATATCATGTCTGTTCACGATAAGGTAATCGACGACATCAAGATGTGGGATGCTCGCCTTGCATCGGCGGGATATCGGATGGGGCTGAACCCCTATCCGACCCACTATCACCTGGTGTCGGATACTCAGATGGTTCGCCTCATCCCCTACGTGATGTTGCCGACCCACTACCGTCACTGGTCGTTTGGTAAGAAGTACGAGCAGCAGGTCAAGGCCGGCGGCAACTTCCACATCTTCGAAGCAGTCATCAACTCCAATCCGAGCTTCTGCTACCTGGGTCTCACGAACCAGATGGCGATGCAGGTTCTGGTGATGGCGCACGCGAAGTGGGGACACGTCGACTTCTTCGCCAACAACTTCCTTTTCCAGGAGTCAGGTGCCTCCTCTATCGTCGAGCGACTCGCGCAGAACGCCGAGTTCGTCAAGCGGCTCACCCGCAATCCGCTTTATGGCGTCGAGAAGGTCGAGTACATCCTCGACGCTGCTCACGCTCTCGACGACCATGTGGGCTGGCTGCCGACCGTCAAGGACCGCGTGTCCGAGAAGCAGGCGCGCCAGGAGCTCGAGCACCGTCTCATCGAGCTCGAAATGCAGCTGAAGCGCACCGTGTCCGACTTCGAAGCCCAGGGCATCAAGGAAGACATCGAGGCTGTGCGCGCCAAGCTGAAGGTTGACCCGATCAACCCGACCGGCGACATTCTCTCGTTCATCATGGACGAGAAGAACAACCCGCGTCTTGGCGAAGAGGAGCGCGGTCTCATCGCCATCACCCGTGATCAGGCGCGCTACCTGCAGCCGCAGGCGCGTACCAAAATCATGAACGAGGGCTGGGCGAGCTACTGGGAGAAGCACCTCCTGAAGCAGCCCGAGACCGGCATCGAGGGCACCAACTGGATGCTGGAGCTTCCCAGCTACTGGTCGATGCACGACCGCCAGGCCACCGACTTCTACTTCAACCCCTACACCGTGGGTCTGTCTGTGTTCGATTACATCGACCGCAAGTACGGCTACGACGAGGGCGAGATCGAGGTCGACGCGCCAATCTTCACCACGCGTGAAGAGACCGCCGAAGATCTGACGTCTGCTGATGCAGCGCTGAAGACGCTCGACGGCAAGGTGGTGGTGTGGACCGGCGAGACCCGCAAGGTCAAGACGGTCAAGCGCAACCGCGACAAGATGTTCTCGGTTCGCAAGAACCACGAGGACAAGACCTTCATCCGCGAGTTCCTCACCGATGAGCTCATCGAGCACATCAACGAGAAGGGGCTGGACTGGGTCATTCGCGTCATCGGCATCATCAACCGCGCCATCCTCAAGCACGGCTGGGGCCCGCAGCACGTCGTTCACCCGATTCCCCAGGACCTCGAAGGTCTGATGGGTGTGGTCGAGAAGTGGATGAACATGGCGGAACAGTCCGAGCAGATGCGCCAGGAAGGCTGGCCGATGTTCCCTGCACCGTCCCAGACTCTCAAGACGATGGGTACGGTTCTGCAGCTCGTCGCCGCCTACGACGAGGACAAGAAGCGCTTCCGCAACATGATGGTGGTCCGCACGGGCTATCACTCGGTGCCCCGCATCGAGGTCGTGGATGGCGGCGCCATGTCCAACGACGTCACGGGCACGCTGACCCTGCGTCACGTGCACGACGAGACGTTCGGGTTCTTGCTCCAGTCCGAGTGCAAGGACACGGTGCGGTACTCTCGGCGACTCTGGGGTCGCCCGGTCAGACTCATCACCAAGGAGCAGCAGGAAGATCGTTGGGGTCGCCCCATCGGCGAGCCTCGCGATTACGAGTACTACTGCGACGAGGATGGTGAGGTGCGCGAGCGCTGGCTGTAAAAGGCCGCGCTTAAACCCGATGCCGGCCGGCACTGTTCCCTAATAAGGAACTAGTTGCCGGCCGGCTCGGGTTGCGCATTTCCATGTCGGAATTGAACCCGGCTGAAGCACATCGCTTAAGCCACAACTTCTAACAGGAGATAAGTCAACATGCAGACCAAAAACGGAATCTCGGTGGACGTGATCAACGCCGCCACCGGTCTCAAGCCGTTGGACCTTCTGCTCGACAATGGGATCACCCTGGTTCGCCTGCCGCATGGCCAGTTCAAGGTGCGCGTTCACACGCCGCATCTCACGGAAGTCGAGGTCCAACTCGACGACGTGGAGCTGACCAAGGTCCAGGTGCCCGCCGGCGTGAACACCATCGAGCGCGACTCCAAGGGCGCTTTCTTCGCCTTCACTCCCGCCACCACCGGCAACACCACGCCTGCCATCGCGCAGGAAGTGGAGACCGAAGGTGAGCCGGTCGAAGGGGAGCTGACTGCCGACGAGAAGCCGCTTCCCGCGGCACAGCGTCTCGGTCAGCCTACCGGTTTTCTGGCCATCTCTGTTCGCTTCGTCGAGCAGGCGCCGGTACCGGGTGTGGTTCCTCCGCCTTCCAACCCGGAAGACGTGCTCTTCAAGCTCAACGAGCCCAAGGAGCACGCTCGCATCACTGCGGCGAACTTCCACAAGATCGTTCCGCCCGAGCCGCTCACCAAGCCCTGGTGCAGCTGCTGCAAGCACGGCTAAACCGCAAGGCAGGATAGGAGCGAGCTTCGGATCTGTGCTAGAGAGCAATCTCAGTACAGGCCGGAGTCTCGCTTCCTATTTTTTTGCCATTCATTCTTGGAAACTAAGTATCTAAGGATACGGGAGACGAATTATGTTGTGCACACCTTGCACCGGTAAAGCGTTCATCACCGTTCCCGGGTACTGCCACCACTGCGGAGGCTACACGCCGAGCTCCATGCTGCGTCTGTGCGATTCGTGCAGCCAGTCGCTGGGCGAATGTGCCTCATGCCGCAACCCGATTTCGGGTTCTCCTCTTCCGCCGCCCGGCACCCCGAGCGCGTGGACGATAAAGAAGAACACCAACGACAACGGCGCTGTCGTCAACCTCAAGGTCGACGACGAGCTGGAAGTCACGTTGCACGAAGATCAGGGCAACTACAAAGAGTGGAAGCCCGGCTACGCGCATGACAGGAGCATCCTTTCCACAGTTTCGACCGGCGCTTTCCAGCCCGGCAAACAGTGGGGCAAGGGCACTCGCTCCCTCACTTTCAAGGCGGTTTCGCCCGGAAAGACGACCCTGGAGATCGTGGAGCACCAGCTGTGGGGCGGTGGTACCACCGGAACGAAGTGGACCGTCACGATAATCGTGAAGCGGTAACCACTGGTAAATCAACAAAGCTGCTGAACAAATCGCATCGCACAAGTCAACTATCGCAAAAGCGCGCAAGACCCGCATGAACACGCAGACCATTTAACACATGAACTGGAACGTGCATCGAGTAGCGACCGCATTCGCGGACGCATGCTCACACATCTAATTTGTGTTCGTGTCGATGTCGCTGAACAGTCGAGGCAATCGTCTCGACTCGTTTGGCGCACGACCAACGGTCCTTGCAGCGGCTTGAAGCAATCTGGGGCGGCTTCGAGTCGCTGAGCGCAAAGCCCCAAGCGAAGGAGACTGTCATGCGATCGGATCAATACGTGGGACTCAACTCGTGGGCCCAAGCCAAGGTTCTGCGCACGCAGAAGGTGCGTGAGATCGGTGTTCGAATCCATCCCGGAGGCGTCAAGCGACGCTTCAAGCGGTGGGTGAGGGTGCCGGTCGCGCGCGTCGAGGTGGTTGGCAAGATCGAAGGAGCGTGGACCGACGTGGTCGCGCACCTTCATCGCTACCACCTGCCCAACGGCAAGGTCTACGAGGAATTCGTCCAGGCCGCTCCGTGGTCGTCGGGCCCTTGCTACTTCATAGCTTTGAAGTCAGCAAAGGGATTCCCCGTCCGCGAGTCGCTGTGGACCGATGACGAGCTGGCGAACGCCTAACTCGTAGTCGGTTCGCTCACGCCGGCGTTCCTATAGCAGCGCGAAAAGGGCAGTGGCGCGCAAGCGCTTCTGTTCTTTTCGTCTTTTGAAGGATTTTACTATATTCTTTCGTAAGCACCACAAACGGTGACAAACAGGCAGGTGCTCGGCGGTCGGGATTTATCTAAAGGCAATTGCTTTTTGTGGGTGCGTCTCATGTTTTGATTTTTCCGGGAAAATCAAACAGATTTTCCAACGAGAAGACGGAATTAAATTTTCAATTTCCGTTGAACTTTTTGCACTCCTCAAACGTTTTTAAAAATAGTAGGCACATACGCGAGGAAGCAGACATGATGATAAGCACAGCTGCCATGATCCGTCGCCACGTGCACGCTGCCGAACCCACTAAAATCCATTGCACACGCGATGTTTTGTATTGCGGAACCCGTGGCGCAGTCGATCAAGAGATGCAGCGACTTGTACAAAATGGAACCCTGATACGGCTCGCCAACGGCGTCTTTGCAAGGTACGATCACCCAACAAAGCTCATTCACCCCGAAGAAATCGTTCAAGCAAAGGCAACCGCTTTTGGAAAAAGAGTCCTGCAGGACGGCTCCGAAATCATGGCTCAGTTGAACATAACTGAAACGCCAAGGGACAAGGTTTCCTTTGCTGCATCCGGCTCTACAACTGAATTCAATCTGTGTTTGCACGGCATGAAGGTTCAATTGAATGGAGTTTCAGCACGGAAACTAGCCCTAGGAGACACCGCTACTGGTGCTTTGCTCAGAGCATTTTGGCAATTGGGAAGAGAGAACTGTAGTTCCCAGCTGATCCGCGATACCATGCAACTGCTAAATAGAACAGAAAAGGAATTGCTCTGGAAATTTGTTTCCTTGATTCCTGCTTGGTTAAAAGACTTCATTGAGCCTGTCATGCCAAGAATGTCGATTCAAGCAATGAGTAACACTGAAGTGCTCTCACTTGAAACTAGTGAGATAACACAAACAAAGAAACGAGCGGGCGGGGTTCAAACAGCTCTAGATATCAGACAAAAACAAGAATTTGAGCCGACAGAAACAAGCAATCAATATACACAAGTGGACAAGAAAACCAGAGATAAGGTTAAGTCCAAGAAAACCCAAACGAGGAGAACCAACACACCACTCAATGTAAGAAGCTTCGCCGAGATGATATTCCAACACACCCACTACTTCGGTATCAGCCCAAATATTGTTAGCGAAAACACGATTACATACATGACTGTATTGAAAATTCCGGAACGCAGGTATGCTTGATCTCATCAGCACAGTCTACTTGTCTACGCCAAGCCATCACACAAGATTGACACCACATGCAGTACTGCATGCCAAGCCTACCGCGCGTCCAATTGATGCCACCACTTTTGATATCACCAATCAAAACGACCAACACTGAAACTTGCCCGGAGGGTGTTGTCAACAAGATCGGACACGCAATCAATCATATATGTTGCGATTTCGAAGTGTGTGATTTTTCCGGAAAAATCACACAGACTCCAGGAAGTCCAAAACGAATCATCAATCGGCACTAGAACCCCTTGAAAAGCCCAACCTGTCAAGAGATTCGGTTCTTGCGATAGCCGCGCGAAGTATCAACTTAGTTGGAGTAGCTGGCTGTCAAGTGGTGAAAACCCCGATCGTCAGTGGTTTTGAGACAGTCTTGACATCTCAATATTCAAAGTCTTGCACAAAACCACTTCTCGAATCCCTGATGACATGGGGTTTTTGAAGATCGCGTTACAATCAACGCGCCTATGATCAGTTTGAATTAGATGGCTTACATCTCGATTCCAGGGCCTCAGTTATTGGCTTTATTCATTTGCTTTGGGCATGTCATTTCTATATGGTCTGATCGTCGTTTTTTCATGTTTCTTTAAGTGTTCCGCTTCTAGGAAAACCAACCTTCTTCCGAAAGTAATTGCAGTAGAACCCTCCCCACGAAAGGGAGCGGTGTTCGCTGGCGCAAGCCCTCTGCGATTGCAATCCGTTTGCAATGACACCCGCTGCAAGTGAAGTGTCGTTGCAGAACACCGTTTCAGAGTCGACATCTGCTCGCCCGATGAAAACTGGTTCCAACTGAACTGGTTCACATCGCTCTCAGCGACGTGCCGTCTCTTAAACGCAGTTTCGTATTCCCTCTACTTGCGTTCCAAACTCTTAACATGGAGGAATACCATGAGCTTTGCATTTCCCCAAATGATGGCGCTCATGCTCGCTTTGGTACCCATCCTCTGGTTCGCCACTCGGCGCCGGAAAGCTCTCGGGCACTCGCAGGTCTCGATGCATTCGAACTTGCGCAGGATTCCCTTGATTGGATGGATTCCCAACCTTCTTCTGATTCTGTTTTGGACGGCGCTGTGCCTTGCACTGTCGCGACCGCTCCTGCAGGAAATCACTGAGAAGGAAGCTGTGCAGACGCGTGATTTCGTCATCACGACGGACATTTCGGGTTCGATGTCCTCCGCAATTCAGGACCCGGCGCAACAGGCATTCGCTGGTGACTCTGGTGATACCCAGAACAACCAGCCTCCCAAGCGCATTCAGGTCGCCGAGAAGGCGATCGCTCAGTTCATCGAGCTCAGAAAAGGCGACCGCGTCGCTCTGATGCTGTTCGATGACGAGGTGTACTACAGTTGGCCTCTGTCTGCTGACCTCAAGGTGATCTCACAGAAGAACACCGGTATCAGCAAGTACAACGGCGGTGGCACCAACTTCGACGGACCGGACGGCCCCAATGGTCGGATGGGACCCATTCAGGGCGCCATCAACCACTTCAAGGACCTCGGTAAAGCGAAGAGCAAGGTGTTGATTATGGTGACCGACGGTGAATCGTCGATCTCCGATCAGCGCTTCCAGGAGCTCTCGCAACAGCTGCAAGACGCCGGCATCAAGATTTACGTCTTGGGTGTTGGCGAAGGCTGGGTCAACAACAGCAGCATGACTCAGCCACTGCGTCGCCTCGTCGAGACCAACGGAGGTCTCGTTATCGTTGTCGGCGACGCTCAACAGATGCGTGATGGTTTCGCCACCATCGACCAGCTCGAGAAGTCGCGCATCGAAGTTGAGAAGAACGTTTCGTACCGCGAGGTCTATCACTGGTTTGTGATGGTCTCGGTTGGTCTGGGACTTTTGTTCCTGATCGCTTCGGCACTTGTCCGCGAGGACGCCTAATTCAGTAGGAGGACTAAACCATGCGCTTCTTCAAGAAGAGCTACCTCTGGCTGCTGGCGGCACTCGTCGCCGGCTGCCTCTCGCTTAACTACGGTTATCAGCTCGCCACATGGCGCAGTGCCCAGGTTGAGTACTACAACCAGGGTGTCGCTGCGTATCAGACGGGCGACGTTCAGACCGCAGTCAAGCTGTTCGATCAATCAATCGCTGCCTACAAGCAGCAGACCCGAGCCGATTGGGTCACTCGCTTCGTGTATCCCCACGCCAACTCGGAGTTGGCTGCACTGGCTAACTTCCACAAGGCCAAGTCTCTGCTGCGTATGCGGCAGGGCGAGCCCGCCGTGGAGGCGTTCAAGGAGTCGCTCAAACTCAACCCCGGCAACGGCTATCGCGGCGTAAGCCTCGAAGACGCCGAGCGGCTGCGGGAAGAGGCCATGATCGTCAAGTACGACCTGGAGCTTCTCTACAAGAACAACCCACAACTGGGTCAGGGCCAGGGTAAGGGCGACGGCAAGGGCAACAAGCCCGGCCAGGGCAACAAACAAGTTCCCGGAGACCAGCCTGGCAATCAGCCGGGTAAGGGCGACCGGGACAAGATGTAAAAGGAGGATGAATACATGTTCAACGGCATTCACCTTCTGAGGCCGGAGTTTCTGGGTGCGCTCGTCGTGCTCATCCCGGCTGTCATCGCGCTCTGGTACACAGGCTACAAACTGCGCGTCAAGGCGCGCAAGGCCTACGGTGAAGAGCAGCTGATCGGGCGGTTCACAAAACCGCTTCGATTGGCTGCTGAAGGCTTGGTGCTGGCCGGCTGGCTCGCTGTCGTGACACTGCTCACGGTGGCAGCCGCTGGTCCAGTCACCCCTGCCGCCCCCACCAACGTCAAGGCGGGCACGCTGGAAGTAATCGCAGTTGTTGACGTGTCCAAGAGCATGGCGGCGGAAGACTACCGCCCTGTCATGCCACCGAAAAACGGTGTGGACCCGACGATGGTACCCGGACCGTACGGCACCAAGCTGGATATGGCCAAGCTGGTCATCTCCAAGCAAGTGATGCCTGCTGTTCAGGGCAACCGCGTCGGCATCGTCAACTACTCCGGCAATGGTTTTAACCAGGCTCCGCTCACGGACGACTTCACGTCGCTTCGCTGGGTCATGGAAAACTGGATGGCCATTGGCTCCGCCCCTGGTGGCGGTTCGGACTACGCCGAAGGGCTGAAGATGGCGCTTGGCATGTTCAAAGCTGAAAAGGCTACGGACAAGCAGCGCGTCATTCTTCTGTTCTCCGACGGCGGATTCGACGGCGACAACGAGAATCTCACGAAGGTTCTCGAAGAGATGCGCGAACTGAACGTCAAGTTCATCGTCATCGGTGTCGGCGCTACCACTCCCAGCCCGGTTCCGCTCTACAGCCGCGACGGTCAACTCACTGGCTACCTGCAAAAGGATGGCCAGGTGCAGACGACCGCGCTCGACGAGGCTCCGCTCATGGCTCTGGCTACCCAGACCGGCGGCACCTACGTCAAGTTGGAGGGCACCGGCAAGCTCAACGTTCAGTGGGCTTCCACTCTCGGCGGAACGCGCGCCGAGAAGCGAGAGAATCACGTGTACTTCTACTTCGTAGGAGGCGCCGTGCTTCTGCTCGGGTTTTTGTTCCTGCGTGGGCTCGCGCCCCGCAAGGATCTCATTTAAGTCTTTTGCGACTCGTCAGGACAGTCAGGCAGCGCGAACCCAATTTCGGGCGCGCGCCGGCTGTCCGTTGCAAACGAAACCTCAACTTTCAGTTTTGCTCAAAAGGAGCTAAATCATGAACACCAAGATCGAGAAGATCAACCTCCTGTCCGCCGAATTGGACAAGGTCGTGATCGGTTACTCGCACATCAAGCGTCAGATCATCCTGGCGCTCTTGGCTGACGGCCACGTTCTTCTGGAGTCCATGCCCGGTTTGGCGAAGACGACCCTCATCAGCACGCTGCAGGCGGCGATCGAGGGCGCCCGCCAGAACCGCATCCAGATGACCCCTGACCTCAAGCCGACCGACATCATCGGCGTCCAGATCTTCAACCAGAAGACCGGCGAGTTCGAAACTCAGACCGGCCCGATGATCGGCACCAACCTGCTTCTGGCCGACGAGGTCAACCGTACGACCCCGAAGACCCTCTCCGCCATGCTCCAGGCCATGCAGGAGCGCTACGTCACCATCGGTGGTGTGCGCTACGACCTGGAGGACCCGTTCCTCGTTCTCGCCACCATGAACCCGGTGGAGCAGGAAGGTACCTTCCCGCTTCCGGAAGCCATGTTGGACCGCTTCTGCTTCAAGCTGGTCATGGACTACGTGTCTCGCAACGACGAAATCAACGTCGCCAAGAACACCAAGGTTCACGGCCGTGACGCACAGCGGATCATCGAGAAGGTGCTCTCCACCGTCGACATCCTGGCGATGCGCGAGAAGGTTCTGACGATCGCGGATCAGGGTGCGAAGGACGCATTGGTCGAGTACATCGTCGACCTCGTCCGCGCCACTCGTCCGTCCGATCCGGCCTTCAAGAACATCAAGGACAAGGACGGCGAGACCTTCTCGGAGAAGGTCGCCTTCGGCGCTTCTCCGCGCTGCATCATCTGGACCTTGCGCACCGCGGCTGCGCTCGCCTTCCTCGACGGTCGTGACCACATCACGCCCGACGACGTGAAGTCGGTGTTCCGCGACGTGTGCCGTCACCGCATCATCCTCACGCAGGATGCGGCGCTCGACGGTTTCACGACCGACAAGTTCATCCAGGCGGTTCTGGCTCAGGTGCCTGTGATCGAGCGCAAGAGCAAGTAACTGGCTGCGAGCATGACGACGTATGTCGTAGGTTTGCGCCGAGCCGGGTGGCTAGGAGGACTCAGCATTCAATGTCCGGCTGCGAATCATCGCGATTCGTAGATGGCCGTTGCTGGTGAGTCGTCCAAAACCCCCGGTTCGGCGCACATGCCGCACAAACCAGAAGCTTGCCTCCGCCTCGTATCTACTTTCAGTCTTGTTATTAGGAGAAAACATCCATGAAACAGGAAACGAAGGACGCGATCCGCGGAATTCTTCGCAAGGCTGTGTCCTGCGAAATTCCGATCAACTGGCGTACCACCGCCAGCGCGTACGGTGGCGCCGGCTCTCGCAAGAGCCGGTCCCGTGGATCGAACGGATACGACTTGGCGGCTCGACTCACCTACGAGCCGGGTGATGACCCTCGCGACATCGACTGGGCGGCTACCGCTCAGACCGGTGGGCAGGAAATTCTCACCGTCCAATTCTACGATCCGCGCGATACCAAGTTCTTTGTACTGGTCGACACCAAGACGACGATGGACTTCGGCACGCACCGCACCACCAAGCGTGTGCTCGCGGCCGAGCTGATTGCCTCGATCATCAAGTCGGCAGAAGAGACGAACGACAAAGTCGGCTTCGTCGCTTACTCCGAAGATCGAGTCGAGAAGTACTACCCGTCCAAGTCCGCGAAGATGAACCTCGTTCCCGCCCTGGCAGCGACTCTCGAGTGCAACGCACCCGAAGAGCGTGCCAAAGGCAAAAAGGCAACCAAGGCCGAAAAGCCTGTCAGCGGTCTGGTGAAGGCCCTGTCTCGGCTGCCGTCTTCGCGCTCACTGGTCTTCGTGCTCTCCGACTTCTTCGACCTCTCGGAAGAGGACAAGAAGGCGCTGCGTCGGGCTGGCACCATCCACGATATCGTCTGCCTGGTCATCCAGGACAGGCGTGAACGTGAGCTGCCGGCTGGCTGGGGGTTCTACACCCTTCAGGACATGCGCACCGGAACACGCCGCACCATCTGGTTGTCGCGTTCAACCCGCCAGAAGTTCCAAGAGAACTTCCAGCGGCACAACTCCGCACTCCTCGCCTTGTTCAAAAAGGCCCACTGTGACTGGTCGGTGTTCAGCACAGAGGAAGGAGCCGCGGCTCATCCCAAGCTCATGCGCCTCTTCGGCGGACACCGGCGTTAACGCACATAGGAGAATTACCATGTCCAAAAAGCATGTACTCCTGACTGCGCTGGCGGCCCTGCTGTTTGCAGGGTCTGCCTTCGCGCAGCAGAACGTGCGGACGGTCGACGATTCGCGGTTTTCGCTAGCCAACCAGTACGACAAAGCACACAAGGTGCAGACTGACGTATTGGTTGACGATCCCAACCACTCGCTTGCAAAACAAGTGCAGGGTCAGGTGGCGCCGAGCAATCAGGCTCCGGCTCCCACACCGGCTACGCCGGCTGTCCAGCCGACAACGAACCCGGCTCCAGTGACCACTGCGCCGGCGCCACAAGCGGCTCCGCAGCCCCAGGCTGCGCCAGCTGCACCGGCGTCACCGCAGGCGGTCCCGCAGGTTGACCCCTGCAGCCCGGTGTCCAACACCGCGAGTGGTGGCTCAGCGACGGCTCAGGCTTTCGGCGGCTATCCCTACGGAGAAGAGGAAGGTGGCGAAGAGCCCCAGCCTCAGAAGGAACCGAAGCCTGCCAATCCGGTCGAGAAGAGCTGTGAAGGTGGAAAGATTCAGATCGTTGTCGGTGTGCCACCGACTGACCTCAAGGGAGGCAAAGACTCCCAGCGTCACTTCGGGCACCGCATCGGTGACAAGATTCCGGTCTCCATCCTCATTCTCACCGACCCGGACGTCAAAATCGACTTCACGTCCCTTGCCCAGGGAGTCCTGGGTTTCGACGGCTCTGACTTCATTCTGGCTGAGCCGCCGACGGTTATTGCACGTCAAACGAAGGAAGGCAAGGTCCTGTACAGGATCGACCTGAAGCTCCAGGGTTTCACTGCGCACTACGTGCAGCACGCCCCGATTGTTTTCAACCTGGACTTGCGCTACGCCACTGAAATGGCTCCGGACGGCAAGACGCCGAACTGGAAGCGCCT
This sequence comes from uncultured Candidatus Obscuribacterales bacterium, assembly GCA_964503045.1. Lineage (GTDB taxonomy): Bacteria > Cyanobacteriota > Vampirovibrionia > Obscuribacterales > Obscuribacteraceae > CAYZJR01. The sequence continues at coordinate 79,628 of CAZCZI010000013.1, read as the reverse complement.
GACCACGCCTGACTTCGTCATCACCACTTCCAACACCGCCGACAACGGCGACGAGCTGCTCGAGGGCGACCTCGAAGCCAAGCCTGGCCCCTCGCCCTGGCTCACGGTTCCGCTGCTCGTGTGCGGGTTCTTCCTCGTGCTTCTGTGGCCGGGGCTGGTTCTCGTGAAGTGGATCAACCGCGTGCGCCCGCGTCGGGTGATTCCGGCCAATGAACAGGCCTGGAGGATCTTCGACAAGGCGATGGCAGAGGTGAAGGCCAACGGCTACAGCGAGCGTGTGTACAAGCTGATCGCTTCGGCGCTCCGCGTGTACCTCGGCGTCGAGCCGGCCACTCTGGCCGAAGTGAGGGAGCGTCTCAAGGCTCATGCTCAGATCGCCACCATCGATAGTGCGCTGTCCAAGTGCGACCGCGCCATCTACTCGAAGACGGCTCTGAACGATGACGACAATCGGCAGCTGGTGGACGAGTTCACCAAGATCGTGCCGAAGCCCTGGGATCGCAAGTAAGCACAGCAAGCGAGAAGTAAGCTGCCGCTCAAATCGCAAGAGGCGAGCGGCAGCCCTTTTCGCGGCTGCATTTTGGAGAAGCGGTGAGTAGCCGCTTCTTTGCTATTTCAACGGTCGCAGTGCGACCGCCACTCCTACTTGGAGGCATTCCAATGACTTTCAAAACCTTGCTTGTGAGCTTGCTGGCCGCAGCTGTGTTGTCGTTGGGTCTAGCCCCCGCGTACGCACAGGATGCTACACCCCAACCGGGTCCCGCACCTGCCGTTCAGCCGCAACAGCAACCTCAGGCCCAGCCTGACACACTGCCCGCCAAGCCTGGCGAGCCGTTCATCATCCCGCTGGAGATGCTGAAGCAGTTCATGCAACAGCATGCTGCTCCGGCCCAGCCGACTCCCGCCCAGCTCGAGCGTGTCTACGACCGCGTCTGGCAACAGGTGGCGCAGTCTTACCACGACCCCGGTTCCCTCAAGAACTGGGCCTCGTGGCGCAACAAGTACCAGGGCAAGCTGACCACCGTCCCCGAACTCGAGACCGCCATCCAAGAGATGCTCTCGAGTCTCAACGACCCCTGGACCAAGTACGTCTCCACCACCGAAATTCAGGCAGCGCAAGCTAACCTGAAGGCCGGTAACGCGCCTCTGGGCATGTCGCTCAAGGCGCAGGCAGACGGCAGCTACCGCGTCGACTTCCTCGTTTACGGCTCTGCCGCACGAGGCTCGGATCTCCGAGAAGGCGACGTGGTCAAGTCTATCGGTGGCAAGGACTTGAAGGGTCTTACTCAGAAGGAAGTGGAAGCACTGACTTTGGGCAAGGCTCAGACCGACGTCGAAGTCGTATACGAGCACAAAGGCACCGAACTGAAGCTCACGCTCAAGTTCGCTCCCATTGCCGATGCGAAGGTGGAGTCCAAACTCCTGCCTGGCGACATCGGCTACGTGCGTCTGCCCAGCTTCGAATCGGAAGACGTGATCGCCGAGTTTGTCGGTCACATCGCCGACCTTCAGAAGAAGTCCGGTGGACTCAAGGGTCTGGTTCTCGACCTTCGGGGCAACCCGGGTGGTCAGTTCCAGCTGGCTCTTGAGGTGGCCTCTCTCTTCATCCAGAAGGGAACAGTCGTGACCACCACGACTCGTGATGGCCGCATGGTGACCCACACGACCTTCGATGTGATTCCGCCTCAGGCACACGACTTCAGCGGCGCTCCCGCTGATGCCGTCGCATTGATCAACACTCTGTACACTGTGCCTCTGACCGTCCTCGTTGACGGCAGCACGGCCAGCTCGGCAGAGATTGTGACGGGCGCATTGAAAGACAACGGTCGCGCCACCATTATCGGTACCACCACCTACGGCAAGGGCGTCGGTTACAACACCGGACGTTTGCCCACTGGTGGTGTTTTGCTGATCACTACGCTCGATTACGTAACGCCTTCGGGTTACAACCTCGCCAACAAGGGCATCTCGCCTAACGTTGTCGTGGAGCGCCCGGCCGGCTCGGCAATCGACGTGCAGATGGCTAGCGGCGTGAAAGATGTGATGGAGAAGGCTTCAAAGCTCACTCCCAGCTCGAGCGCTGCCGCCTCGGAAGGAGAAGGAGACTTGGAAAGCTCGCCCATCGTCATCGGTCTGGGTGTGGCTCTGGTGTTCTTGGTTTGCGTCCTGTTCGCGGTGCACTACAAGCTGCAGCGCGAGCGCGACAAGAACCGACACCGGTAAACACTCCCGCCGTCGGTAACGAATACCGATAAGTCGGTTCTATACAGAAGGGGAGTCAGGCCACGGGGTCTGGCTCCCTTTTTGTTCTTTTTAGCGGAGAACAAAATGCGCTTCAACCACAACAAAGGAGGACTGCACATGACAGCAAACCTTAGGTAGGGGCTCTGGTGCATACATAGACGGACGGGATAGTTTGACTCCGCACACGCGGGGTAAGCCTGTCGTCTCACTTGCGCCAGATGCCTCTCCTAAAAGGAGGCGTCATGGGCAAGTCCTACTCTCATAAGCACCGTCGCTATCACGAAGAAGCGGCGGACGATACTATCTTCGTTCCTCTTTCCGAGATTTACATCTCCGATAACACCTGGGATAACCTCCTGAAGCGCGATCGCGCTCAGATTGAGGAAATGCGCCAGGACATCGAAGACGGATGCGAGATTGTTCGTGTTGTGCTGCGTCCGCGCTGCGGAGGCGGTTACAACGTTGAAGACGGCCGCCATCGCGTGATTGCGGCTAAACTCGCCGGCTCAGGCTTCATCGAAGCCATGGTCGTCGGCAGCTAAGTAACCTCGAAAAAGCCTGTGTCTTATCCAGCTTCCTGAATAAGGTTTGCCTGGACAAGTCCTGGCTTTTTCGTTTTTTCGAATTGCCTACTATATCATATATTCGACAAAACCAAAACCAAGTCCGATATGATCTATCGTTCTTGAAGCCATAAAGCTGCCACTTTCTATCTAATTCTCCAAAACTCCGTGAACGCTAGTACCAAACAACACAAAGGCGCACTCGCAAAAAGAACTCTTATTGTGTTCGCGTTAGTGTTCCTTTTTGGCTTTCTGTGCACTTTGCTTGTAATCAGCGATGACCGTCTTCGATCGCTAGTTGACCCGGGACCAATTGATATAGAACACCAGTTCGAGACCACTCATGAACAATCAAAGCGCACCGCAAGTCCTCTTATTGTGTGGCTCAGCCAGGACTATCTCTCACAAACTTCGCCACCGAATGTGGTGGTCTTCGGCAGCTCCCAAATTGGTGGCATGCGATCGGCTGATGCGCAGACAGCAGGAAGGAATCTGGACATAGTCCTTGATCATCGGGGCTACACCATCGAAAAGCTATTAAGAGAAAAAACCGGAAAAGAGCAAACGGTATTTGTCGCCCAACAGCCAGGAACCCTAGTCGCTGACTTTTTGGTCATGGCTCAAGCCTGGTTCGAAAAACCAGCATATCAACCAAAGACAGTAGTTGTGACAGTGACAGCTCGCGATTTTCTCAGCGACTCACGTCCCTACATCGGCTCATCGAGCACCTTTCAGTGTCTGTCAAAATACTCCGATCTCGGAGATCTCACTTACATCATCTTTTCGAGCCTTCAATCTCGGCTGCATTGGCTTATTTCCGACAGAATCGCACCGAGGATTTTCGCTAGCGCCCGCGACAATGATTCAGCCGAAACGAACAAAATAGGCTCAAAGCAGGAGCAACTCAAACCGAAGCAAGTTTATTTTGAAGCCAAGGACATGCAGACATATCTTAAGATGAAGTATCCTCAAAAGGCCTATGAAAAGCCAGATTACTACTTCACGAATGAGCTCCTCTGTTTCACCCGCCTGCTTGAGTTTCTCGACAAGAGACACATCAACACGGTCGTGATCGGCACGCCTTTATACACAATTGATCGAGCCGAGATCGACAAGGTATGCTGGTCTCGATTTGCTCCAAAAATCTCAGACACATGCACAAAGCATCACGCAAAGTTTTTGGATCTCACTGACAGCGACAGATTTGCCAGGGAGGACTTCTTAGACCCTGTGCACCTTGGACTAAATGGCGGAAGAAAATTGGCGGAACAGATTACGAAAGCGATTTCTGATTTGTAGATTCGAGGAGCGTTCAAAATTTGAGATTCGGGACTTCGCTTTGAGAAGAGTTGTCAAGAGAAACACCACAACGGTGGTTCGGTCAATTTTGATCAAGAAACCTCTGTGTGATTTTTCCAGAAAAATCTTACACACAACTCATAGTAAAATCAGCAATCAGCAAGCCACCTCCCAAACCGCCGCGTTGTCAAGGATCTCCAGCTTTAATAATTTTGACAACTACATATAACTAGCGTCAGCCGCGCTAACAATTTGACGTATATTAGAACTTGACAATCTCTCATACACCTTATCCAGCAAGCATTTGCTTGCTCTTGATAACATCTTGTGGATAGCATAAATTCATAGTTTCTTTATTTTTCTGGATACCCCCGAACCACCAGCGCCCACAAGCTGCATCCATGATCAAAGAGCCGTCCAAGAGGTCGGGTATCCAAACACGTCAGTTGATTCTGCCGGGGTTCGACATCATATGAGCTCATGGGTTCGATCTGTTCGAACTCGCAATCAACTGCTTGCGCAAAAGCACAACGAGCTTTGCGCAGTCATTCTCGAAAATCGACGAGACCAAAAACTGTATTCGTCAGCTCGCACTATGGAGTAACGAGAGGAACACCTCGCTCTCGTCTGTGCGCTGCGCTGCCTCGAGCCACGAGGTCTGACGCATGCAAGGTCTCGCGCGTCGCTAACGCTTCCCGTCCTTTGCAGGAAGCAACTCGCAACTTCCAAAGAAAAGAGGTAAACCATGCAAATCCTTTTGCTCGTAGTGACGTTCATCGTCAGCGGCTTGCTCATGTACAAGCTGCGCAACAAGCGTTTCATGACCGCAAAACCGTGGATGCCCTTCGTGGCAAACGGTCTCATCTTTGTAGCGACGTCGGTGGTGCTCCAGTTCGCTCTGTCGGCTGGAATCGGGCTGTACAACAGCAGCTCTCACAGCACCTACACGTCATCCGGGTCGTCCACTCCGGCAATGCGCACTGCAACGCCGGCCGACACCACTCCGGCAATGCGCGCTGCTACGCCGGCGGACACCACTCCTTCTATCCGAGCCGCCGCCCCCCAAAAGGGCTTTCAGCCGGATGCGACTCAGATCGCAATTGGCGCCGTCGGCATGCTCGTAATCATTGGTATTTTTGTTTCGATTCGTCGCACCCGCGAAGAACAGAAACGAAAAGGCCTCTACGGTGAGTACGGTCAGCCCAACGCCATGATGTATCATCCGGGTATGCTGCCTATGCCGATCCCAACCGGCACCACTAGTAGTGCCAAGGAGAACAAACAGAAAGCACCAGGCACCATCACCTTCGAAGACGTCGCCGGCTGCGACGAAGCAAAAGAAGAGCTGATGGAAGTCGTGGAGTTCCTGCGTGATCCCAGCCACTTCCTGTCGTTCGGCGCCAAGGTTCCGAAAGGAACCCTGATGGTCGGACCTCCGGGCAACGGCAAGACACTTCTGGCTAAGGCGGTCGCCTTCGAAGCCGGTGCGGCTTTCTTCAGCGCCTCCGGTTCGGAGTTCGTCGAGAAGTACGTCGGAGTCGGCGCCTCTCGTGTGCGTGAGCTCTTCGAAAAGGCGAAGAAGGCAGGCAGAGCGGTGATCTTCATCGACGAGATCGACTCGATCGGTCGCCGCCGTGGACAAGACGGTGGAGGCAACTCCGAGTGGGAGACCACCCTCAACGAGCTATTGGTGCAGATGGACGGCTTCGCTGCCGACAACAACATCATCATCATCGCGGCTACCAACCGGGTCGACATCCTTGACCCCGCACTTCTGCGCCCCGGTCGTTTCGACCGTCAGGTGCTGGTCGACCTGCCCGACCTCAACGGTCGTGAGGCGATCCTGAAGGTGCACACCAAGGGCAAGCCACTGGCTGAAGGTCTCGACCTCAAGCTCCTGGCCAAGCGCACCCCCGGCTTCAGCGGTGCCGAAATTGCTGGTGCGTGCAACGAGGCTGCAATCGTCGCCGCTCGTCGCACGCCGCGCAAGAACAGCCTCTGCCCGAAGAACCTGATCGCAGCCCTCACCGTCGGTGGTGGCGACCGCGTCATCACCCTCGAAGACTTCGACGAGGGCATCGACCGCGTGAAGCTCGGAATCGCCCGACCCGGACGCGCGAAGATCATGAGCGGCAAGGAGATGGAGAACACGGCATGGCACGAGATCGGTCACGGCATCATCACCCACCTATTGGGTGACCCCGTGTCCAAGATCACAATCATGCCGCGCGCTCGGGCACTGGGCTACATGCAGCCGGCGCCCAAGGAGAGCTCGTTCTCAATCACCGATGAGCAGCTCAAGGTGAGAATCATGGTAGCAATGGCTGGTCGTCTGACGCAGGAACTGTTCCTGCAAACGGTCGACACCGGCGCCTCCAACGACTTCATGCAAGCAAGCGACATCGCTTTCCGCATGGTCACCGAGTGGGGAATGTCCGAAGAGGTTGGCTTCCGCTCTTTGAACTACTCGGGAGGAAGCCCCTTCCGCAGTGGTGGCGGTGGTGGTGGCAGCCAGGGCATGGGCCCCGACCTCTTGAACAAGGTCGATTCTGCCATCGAGCGCATCCTCGCGGAATGCAAGACGAAGACGATCGAACTCCTCAAGGAGAACGAGGCTCGCATTCGTCGCATCGTTCCGGTGCTTCTGGAGAAGGAAACCATCCTGGCCCCGGAATGGGAAGCGCTGTTCAATGACGAGCCTGTAGCGCAACCTCTGCTTCTCACCGACGGTACGAAGCAAGAGCGCGCCGACGACGAAAACGGCCAGCTCGCATTGGCCTAAAGCAGGCTGGTTGGAGTCGAGATTGACTCAGGGAAGCGGCGGAAGCCTTAAGTGGCTAACGCCGCTTCCTTTTTTCCGCCGCTACCACTAAGCTGTATAGTATTAAAAACAACCCGCAACAGTTTGCACCCCCGTCAAAAACCCGGGTACTATAACTATGAGCCCCTCCCAGACTGGAAGCTACTTGATGACCGAACCAGAGACAACCAAACCTGGTGTACAAAGCACCGAATCTGGCAGCACTGAAAAAACGAACGGAAGTGAAACCAGCGCCGAAACGAACGAAACACCCAGCGCCGAGTCAACTCAAAGTGCTCAAACTGGAAGCCCGGCGGAGTCAAAAGCAGAGCCCAACACAGAAGCGACCGCGACTTCAGAGGCCGGCTCGCAACAATCCGGGGAGCCACACCTTAGATCTGCTGTAACGATGGCAGACCCAATGCAATCCAATGCAGGCAAAAAGGCCAATCCATTACTTGCATTCATTGTGTTGGGTGGAACGGTCGCGATTGCAGGCTTCATGGGGAGTTTCCTTTGGCGCGATGGTGGTCAAGAAACACCAGGAGCAGATACATTCAGAAAAATCGACGATTTTGCGCGCGACAATTTTCGGCAAAAGAGCAGCGAGCAAAAACCCGTGGTTGGTGCCGATTGGCGACGCAAGGCAGAAGACGAGCAGAAGATCTTTGAAATGAAACTTGCCCAAATCGATCAAGACTATTTCAAGAAATCAGGCGCGCCCAACGATCACACGCGCAGAGACGTGATTCTGTACCTTGGAGATGCTTATCGAAAAGCTGAAAATCAGTGGCCAATGGTTGAAAAGTACTACCTGATGGCTTACGCGATGCCGGAAGATGGCCCTCATACTGCAGCTCATCCCATCTCTCGCATGGAGTTGGGTTATCACTTAGGCGAATGCTATTTCAATATGCAGCGGTATCCACTGGCAGAACAATACTTGAAACAGGCTTATGATGAGCCCTCACGCGTAAACCTTTCCGAAAACGCCGCCCAGTTTTGGAAGCACGAAATTCAGTATCTGCAAGCTGAAACCCTGATGCAAGAAGGAAAACTCGCCGAAGCCGAAAAGATCCTTAACGAGCGCAAGCAAATCGACCAAGATCCATATTCTAAAGCACTAATTCAACGCGACTTCGGAATATTGTTTGCTAAACAGGGAAAACTCGAAGACGCTGAAAAACAATTTGCAGCTGCCCTTAGCGCCTTTGATGGAATCAACGGCACCAACACTAGAGATCCGATATTCGACAACGATCGAAAAGTAGCTGTCTTACTGGATGAGTATGCAAGCCTCTTGCGCCAAAAGAAAAAGCCGGAAGAAGCCTACGCCTTTGCGCATCGCTCTCGGGCAATCAGAGACAATCCACCACCGGGAATGATTGTTCCTAAATAGTTTCGCTTTTTCAGCAGCCCATTTTCTTGAGTTCTTTATCAAGAAGCTCAATTTTGGTCACCAATGCCGAGACGGTACTCAAGCTTTCTTTGCCGCGCATCTTCTCGAGCATATCGACAAGTTTTTGCTTCTTTTTGATCAGCTTGTTTGTCTTGAGCCAACTCTTCTCAGGCGTCAAAGGCGCCCTCGCCATGTTGGTTTCCTCAGACAACCGGAACGCACGAAAACGTTCTCGACCCAATCGATCAGCAAATTTTCTGTCTGCTTGCGACTGTCTCCTGGAGTTCTCCAGACCCCCCAATGCAGCTAATCCAGCCAATCCAAGCATTTGAGCATCCGGTTGCAACAAGCGCTCGGTGATTTGGGTTTGCTGATCATGCAAAAACTTGGACCCCGCTTTTGGCCTTTGCAGTGCTTTCTGTTCCTGCTTCTGAAGACTTTGCTCAGTGGCATTGCGCCATTGATCCATTATGCTGAACGCAGCACCCATGCCCAGAAGCATCAATGGTCCGCAAAATGCAATCGAGGCAAAGGCCATCTTGTCTCTTTGACCTTCGTTTTCGCGCTCGTCTATCTTGAATTGATGGATCTTGTCGTAGAGCTTGGAATCTACCTTTTGCAGGTCCTTATGGTTCTTCTGCATATCTTGAAGCACTGCCATAGCAATGGCGTTTGCTTCTGTCGAGAGATTTTCACCCGCCGATTTGTCCAGCGTAGTGTCTTTGAGCTGTCTTTTCTCAGAAGGTCCGTCTAAAGAATGCATCTAGTTTCCCGACAACAATAGCCAACTTGATATACATATCGTTTCGACAACCAAGTGTCGATGGGGAAACTACGACTAGCACCAAGAGCTAGAGCTGATGGGCGTTTCAACAGATTAACTAAAAGCAAGGGTTTTGATATGTCGACAAGGCGATCAGCGACTGAGTTCTTTCATGTCCACCCCAGTGACTGCATAAAGATAGCCAAGAATTCCTACCAGCGTGACGTAGGCAATCCCTATTGTGACGCGCTGCCAGAATGTAGCTGGAATCGATGGAGTCGATGGAGTCGCTGGAGTCGCTGGAGTCGCTGGAGTCCGCTCCGGCAGACTAAGCTCTTGCACCTTACCCGGCTCTTGTTTCGGCGCACTTTGCCCGTCAGGTTGGCTCGTATCACTTTGTGCATTGGCGCTCGTCTTGGTGTCCAGATTACCTGCTGCAAGAAGCGTTTCAGTTCTAGATGTTTGCTCGCTCTCAGCGAGTGACGGCGCTTGCGGTGACTGCTGAGACTGCTGAGACTGCTGCGACTGCATGGCACGCTCCAGGTCACGCACGGTAACCACAGTTCCAGTAGGAGTTCTAACCACCGAAGTGGGCTTCGCTTGTTCTTTTAAAGAGTTGCCGCGGAAGTCCTTAATTAGCGAGAAGAGGCTGATCACACCAATGATTAAGAACATCGCAGACGGCAGACGCCAAGCCAAATAGAAAACTAGAATGACACCAGGAACAAGTAACCATTTCGACACAGCTCCAATGACATGTCCACCGTCCAAAGGTTTTGCCGGAATCAATTGCATAAGGTTGAGCAAAAACCCAGTCGATCCCGCAGCCATCAGCCATCTATTGTCCAAATGCACGCCGGTCCAATAAAAAACTGCCGAGCCGACAGCACCAACTAGAGGACCGGCAATAGAGAGCCATGCAGTTGACACCTGGTCTGGGGCAGGATTATGAGATACCCAGGCAACAAAGAAAGCGAACTTCGGCAGCCGCGGTTTGAGTCCCATTGCCGAGGCAAAAATGTAGTGGCCCATCTCATGAATATACAAAAGAACCATGATTGCAATTGCAAACTTCCAGCCGAAGGCGATTATATAAAGCCAAAGCGTGACGAACATGCTTCCAAAACTGCTGAACAGCCAGCTAATCTTGAACAACGACAAAGCTTTCAGTGCTCCCAGAGCCAGCCCCTGAAACTTCAACAAGGCAATCCCAATGACACCTGCCAATCCCAGAAGGGCTTTATTCCTGCCATTGTTGTTTTGCGACATTTCCTATCTCTTTTTTATATACAAATCCTATGTACCCAGCCTATACGATTGCACTTGATTCGGCTTGTCGATCCAGTGGCTTTAATTCGACCGAACAATTTGTGAATAAAGAATCGCGACAGTTCTCGATTGCAAAAGCAGCAAGAACAGCTCACATTAAGGAAAAAATAGATAGGCAAAAACGAAAGATGGCGTGTTGAGCCTTGCTGCCAAGCGCCAGAAGTGGGCACCAGCAGCGCAACTAGACGTCTGTCAATTATTGGATTCATCAATTCGATCAACAGCAGTGAAACTGTTGATCACAAGGAATTCCGGCACCGCGAGACAATACAATTTACACAATGTCGGCAGAACCCATCAAATCTAAGACCAAGGTCGCGCTCACACCGTTCTTTTATGTGACGGAAACCTTTGGCTCAAGCGTTGAGCTAATTGGGCAAGTGGTGATTCTTTTGGGTCAGACATACAAATACATGTTCACCAACCAAATTAATTGGAAAGAAACGCTGCGTCAGATGCAGATGATAGGGGTGAATTCGTTCTCCGTCGTTGCGGTTACAGCCCTGTTTGTGGGTTTTGCAATGTCACTGCAAGTGGCACGCGAGTTGGTTCTTTTCGGTGCAGATACAGCGATCGGCGGTGTCGTGTCACTTGCTCTAGTTCGCGAAATCGGACCCATCACGGCTGGTATCACCGTCGCCGGACGTGTCGGATCGTCTATTGCCGCAGAGCTCACAACCATGATGATTTCAGAGCAGATCGACGCGCTGAAAGTTATGCGCATCGACCCGGTCAAGTTTCTCGTCGTTCCACGATATGTCGCAGCCATCATCATGATCCCGATGCTTTCCGTATATGCGATGTTCATCGGAATGGTCGCCGGAGTGTGGATCGCCAATGTCGCAGCCAATTTGCCTGCAGCAACGTTCCTCGACTCCGTGAAACAAACTTTGCTCGATCGCGACTTCGTCGTTCACTTTCTCAAATCATTCATAAACGCGACCATAATCGTCATGTTCTCATCTGCAATTGGGCTGCACACCCGCGGTGGCGCCGAAGATGTAGGTATCGCCACAACACGAACAATCGTGTGGACAATGACGATGATCTTCATTTTCAACTTCTTTGTCACATCACTAACATACGCGCCAAGATAATTTGGGTAGTAAGGGTCGAGACCGAGATTAAGTATTCATGCCGGATTTCACACCACCGCCAGCACCACCGCCACCACCTTCAAAAGGTGATCGAAAAGGTTCGAGACTGTCGAACGAACCGATGTTGATCGTTAAGGACCTGAAAAAGGGATTCAATGGGCGCCCAGTATTGAAAGACGTTTCCTTTGAAGTCTATCCTGGTGAAACATTGGGAATCATCGGTCCATCAGGTTGCGGAAAGTCCACCGCTCTTAAATTGATCTGCGGGTTGCTTGAACCCGACGGCGGCACGATTATCAAGAACTCCGAAGATATTGGGCTGGTTTTTCAAGGTTCGGCACTTCTCAACTCTTTAACCGTCAGAGAGAATCTAGCCCTTGCGCTACATCAAAGAAAGCTGAGCAAGAGCCAAGAAGACAAGATAATCCGCGAAAAGCTCGTGCTGGTCGGATTGGGAGACTATATCGACGCTTACCCCACACAACTGTCCGGTGGACAACAAAAGCGAACCAGCTTCGCAAGGGCGATCGTCAATGATCCCAAAATCATTCTCTACGACGAACCCACAACTGGATTAGACCCTGTAATGTCAACAGTGATTGAAGATTATATGATTGAACTGGAAGGACAATTGAAAGCCGCATGCATCGTCGTAACGCACCAATTCTCCACATGGACACGCACCGCCGATCGCATCATTCTTATGCACGCAGGAATCGTAGCCTGGGAGGGCGATCCGGAAGAAGCAGTTCACTCTGATAACCCGTTCATGCGACAGTTCGCACAAGCCACAAAAGACGGTCCAATGCTGGCAGGAGGCGTATGAGAACGGCAACTAAAGAGAAGATCACAAAGGCACCCATGCGAGAGACGAATGCTGATTCCAATGGACGAAACAAAATGAAAGCGCACCTGGAATACTCAGTCGGTCTATTCGTCATAATCGCAATCATTGGCTTGATTTGGGGCATTTCATGGTTGAAAGCGCTTGATCCTTTGCATCCGCCGCAAAAGGTAACTGTCAAGTTTCACGACATCGCCGGTCTCAATAACAATGCACCAGTAAACGTAAACGGTGTCAGGGTGGGAACGGTTGATAAGATCTCTCTAAAAGGAAAGGGTCTGGTTCACGTCACTTTGAGAATAAAAACAGAGGAAGTCACTCTGCCGAAAGGTTCTCGATTCACAATTCAAACCTTGGGTCTGGTAGGCGCTAAATACATTGAAATCACTCTTCCTGAAATCGACCCCAACCAACCACCACCGGACATTAAGCCCGATGAAATCGTGGATGGCGAAGATCCAGTTCGCGTAGAGCTTGTGATCAATAAAATTGCGACCAAGTTAAATAGCGTTGTTGGTGACACTTTAGACGATAAGGCCGGAAGCGGTCTGAAAGAAGCGCTAGAGCATTCCGGAGAGGCTGTTCGTCATATCAACGAAGCCGCACAAAAGCTGAACAAGAACATGGATAAGTGGTCGGCAACCACGGAGTCCCTGACCGAAACCTCAAGAAAGATAGGCGATGCCGCCGATCAAGCCAAAGCAATGGCATCTAACGCTAGAGCCTTCTTTGGAAATGGTTCCTCCACGCTGCAAGACATCAAAGGTGCGGCAAAGGACTCCAGAGTGGCTTTTCAGAAGGTAAGCAAAGTTCTGGATAACCCTGCGTTGTCAGGCGATCTCAAAGAAACCGCAACCCAAGCCAGACAAACCGCCGAAGCAATTCAGTCGACGATGCAAGAGATCAATCAGACACTGAAAGACACGGAGCTGCGCAAAGAACTCAACGACATGTTGAATAAGCTCAGTGCGTCAACCCAAAACATTCGCGAGTCAGTAACCGCCATCAATAAACTGGCCAATGACGGCGAATTGAAAACAGACATACGGGACACAGTTCGCGAGGCAAAAGAAACTGTTGAAGGTGCTCGCAAGCTAATCAATGAGGTTGACGTCGCTAAGGATATTCCTGGCGCCATTAAGAACTTCAAGAACGCGTCTGCAAACATCGACATCGCTGCCAAGCAACTGAATCAGGTGCTCGGCAAACGATTCATGCTGTTCCATTTGATGTTTGGGCGCCCTGGCTACATTCCTGATGCCAAATCGGTGAATGCATCAAAGAGGGAGACACCTACATCGAACGCAACGCCCGCGCCGACAAATGGCAGCGGAAGCGGAGAGTAATCAGGCACTTTTCAACTAAAAATCTTAGACCCTTCTCTAGTTGGGTCTCTCGGTGTTTGTGTGATTTTCCCGGGAAAATCACACAAACATTTCCGACCTCAATTTCTAGGTTCTTCGTCAGAAACCAATTGTCAAGAACTATAAATGTCTGTTCGATCTTTCAATTTGCTCAACAAACCTCAAAATCTCTTAGTGTTCGAAATGCTGAGATCGTTCCCCAAAACCCTCACCAAATGGCAGAAAGTCGCCACTTGGCAATTGTATTACTGTTGCATTTGTGATCGTGAAATGTGTTTGCTAATAAGCAAACTTGTAGGACAATAGCCGTCGTTACGTGTTTTTGACCTGGTTCTCAACTTTTGATGAGGCGCTCCGGTCAAAGGTTGAGATTATGAACAACAAACTTTTCGTTGGAAACCTTCCCTACTCCACCTCCGATGGTGAGTTGCAAGAGCTCTTCGCCCAGTACGGCGAAGTTGTTTCCTGCAACGTAGCCAAAGACAGAGAGACTGGAAAACCGCGTGGTTTCGGCTTCGTCGAGATGCAATCTCAAGAACAAGCTGAAGCAGCGATTAAAGGTCTCAATGGGCACACGCTCGGCAACCGCCAAATTTCGGTAGTTGTCTCGCAGCCCAAGCCGTCTGGTCGCGGCGGCGGCGGCGGTGGCGGCGGAAGACGCTACTAAGCAACGGCTTCGGCAATAAGTATTTTGACTGTCAGTCGACAACTCGATTGACAGTTATAATGCTTTGCACCCATGGTGCCAAAAATGGAATTTGAACCGGTAATCGGTCTTGAGGTGCACGCTCAGCTCAAGACTAAAACAAAGATCTTCTGCAACTGCCCAACTGATTTTGGCAGCACCCCCAATGATCAAGTTTGTCAAGTTTGCTTAGGGATGCCCGGCGTGCTGCCGGTTTTGAACGAGCATGTCGTTCATTTCGCAATTAAGACGGGCCTGGCACTCAATTGCGAAATTGCAGAGACAACTAAGTTCGATCGAAAGAACTACTTCTATCCGGACCTTCCAAAAGGTTATCAGATATCGCAGTATGACCAGCCAATCTGCAAAGGCGGGTTTCTTGCCATCAATCAAAAAAAGATTCGCATTCATAGAGCACACCTCGAAGAGGACGCTGGCAAGCTTGTTCACACCGGTGCTGCCGGTTTACATGGGTCCGACTATAGCCTCGTTGATTTCAATCGCTCGGGCGTTCCATTACTGGAAATCGTCAGCGAGCCCGACATCGAAACACCAGAGGAAGCACGGCTGTATCTGACCGAGTTGCGAAACATCCTTCGCTACCTCGATGTGTGCGACGGAAATCTCGAAGAGGGAAGTTTTCGCTGTGATGCAAACGTTTCGTTAAGACCTAAGGGCGAAACGAAACTCGGCACTAAAACCGAAATCAAAAACATGAACAGCTTCAAAAGCGTTCAGAGAGCCATTCAATCCGAAATAGATCGACAGGCGGAACTGCTGAGTAAGGGTCAAACAATCAAGCAAGAAACACGCTTGTGGAACGACGTGGACGGCAAGACATATCCGATGCGATCGAAGGAAGAGGCGCATGATTACAGGTATTTTCCTGAGCCGGATTTGGTTCCACTTAAGATCACAAGACAATGGGTAGAGGATGTGCGGGCCACGCTTCCGGAATTACCCGAACAACGCAGATTGAGGTATACATGCGATTGCGGACTATCTACAGAAGACGCATCGGTGTTAGTGGAAGCAAGAGAGTTGGCTGACTTTTTCGATCGAGTGTTGGTTTTGGGTGCCTCGCCGAAAGCCGCAGCCAACTGGCTTATTGGTCCTACCACCGCATTTCTCAAAGACAATAAGCTAGAGTTTGCTCAAACAAAAATCACTCCGGAAAACATCAAAGATTTAGTCGACTGTGTTTCCGAGGGAATCATTGGTTCAACTACTGCAAAGCAAGTCCTGACCGACCTTCTAAAAGACTCCGGTGACGTCAGAAGAGTGATTGCAGACAAAGGTCTCGCCCAAATTAGCGACGAATCCGGATTAAGAAGTGTCGTCGATGAAACGATTCAAAAATTTCCAGATCAGCATAAAGAGTACCGAGACGGAAAAACAAAGGTGCGCCAGTTTTTCTTCGGCGAATTGATGAAAGCCACGAAGGGCAAGGCGAATCCGCAAGTCATCAACAAGCTGCTTGACGAGTTGTTGTAAGGCTAAGGCTCAATCAATTGTGGTATGAGTCTTGTAGGCAGTTTTTTTGCCGTTCGGCAACGTATTTATAAATGACAATGCCTGAAGTTTGAAAAGTTGGTTGGAGACAGATGAAGCAGGGCGGTCCTTCGAAAAAGGAACAAAGGATGCTTAAAGCTCTGGCTTTGGCGGCTTTCGTCTTCGCTTCATTTACTTCAGGAATTTCCGGCAATTCTTCGCCTGCTCAGGCATACTATTTTCAGGGTTACTACTGCCCAACGCCTCTTGTTTCTCCGATGAGAGAAGACCAGGTATATACCCCTGTCGGTCTCGGCATCGTCACGTCGAAAGCCGGTTTCCGTGTGCATCCCGTCACGGGCAAGGGCGACTTCCACAGCGGTGTGGACCTGGGAGCAAAACTAAACGATAAGGTATTCAATTTACTCGACGGCATTGTGACTCGTGTCGGTTATCGCGGCAACTTAGGTGTTGCCGTGGAGATTTGGCACCCGTATCCAAACATTCGAACTATCTGCGGACACCTCAATGCATATTCAGTGCTGCCGGGGCAATTTGTTCAGCGCGGCAGGGTCATCGGATACGCAGGTTCTACCGGGCGCTCAACAGGTGTGCATGTTCACTACACAGTGATCAAAGAAGACACGAAGGAATACATTGAACCGTTGATGTACATCAAAGAGGTTCCCAAGTATCTCGCGGCTCTTAGAACCGCTCGCGCGCAAATGGCGATCGCACAAAACATGAAGACGTTCCGAAAGAATTCTCTTTCCACCAAACCGGTGGACACAGAAACCGAAGATCTGCCCGAAGAGAAGTCCAAGAAAGAATCTAAACCGCCTGAATGACCGCCTAAAATGGACTTTTGAGCTGAATGCCGTTTGAATTGGCGTCAGTTGATCATGTACAGGTTGCCGTCCTGGCTGCCTACACATACTCCAAAAGTAGACACGGCTGGTGAGCTGATCACTGGACGCTGTGTTTTGTACTTCCATTTGATCAGACCATTTCGAACATCTACTGCATACAGATTCGTATCTGAGCTGCCGCAATAAAGCATTCCACCAACCAAAGCAGGTGATGAAGCCAAAAGCGGCACCGGCGAATTAAATTGCGTCTTCCAATAAAGTTTTCCAGTCTGAGCATCAAAGCAATACATTTTGAGATCGTCGTTGCCTATAAAAACTCGACCGTTAGCGCCCACAGGAGCAATACTGAAGGATTCGGAGGCAGTGTACTTCCACTTCAGGCGACCGGTTAAAGCATCTAGCGCATAAAACGTCTTGTCCCAACCACCGAAGTACACGGTTCCATCCATAAGCAGAGGAGGTGAGTAAACCTTGCCGCCTGTCTTGTATTGCCAAATCTGAGCGCCATCTGTTGTATGAAGGGCACACACGAGCCCGCTATGCGTCGAAACAACCAGCATGCCCGGCCCCAATGCACAGGCAGCAGTAATGCGACCCAGGGAAGAACCGGCATTGGGCGGGTATTTCCACTTCAGAGCGCCAGTTTTCAAGTCAAGCGCATAGAGATATCCATCCCATCCACCAATGTAAGCAACACCTTCATCAACTGTGGGCGAAGCCGAGACACGATCAGTAGTTTCGTAGCTCCACAAGATTTTTCCGCGCTTCGCGTCGATGCCGTAGATCTTTTTGTCTTCGCAGCCAACCACCACAATACCGTTGGATACAGCCGGAGACGATTTCACTTTGTCACCAAGTTGCACTCTCCACAGCATGCGTCCATTTCGTTCGTCCAACGCGTATAAATAGGTATCATCAGAGCCGACATATACCACTCCCATATATATAGCAGGCGATGAATCGATTGGTCCCTCTGCAGGAAATCTCCAGAGCATCTTGCCTTGTAGCGTAAAAGGCTTGTCCAGACTGACATTCGCAGTGTGGCTAGGATTCTGCAGAAACATCGACCAACTGCCTCGATACTTTCCAACCATACCTGCGGCAGACTTGAGAAACTGGTCTGAATTCGGTCGGGCTGCTGCTTCTTGCGTCTGGGTGGCCTGTCCTTTTAATGCACTAGCCGGGTCAGCCGACGTGCCAATTTGGGGAGAACCGGCAGGCGTACCGCCTGCGTCTGGCACGGGAGCTTTCTTTCCTTGAGTGGCGGGATCGTTTTGAGCAATAAGTGACTCTTGTCCGACAGGACTTGCAGATTGAGACCTCGCCCCCCCACTCTGCGTCGAAACAAGATTTTGCGCCACTTTCGAATCGGCGGTCGCTTCTGTTGTTAACAACACGAATGCCGAGCAAGCAATCGCAACACTGGAGAGCGCCAAAGGTGTAGCTTTCGAAACCAGGACAGGTTGCCGTTTTTTATTGGTTGTCATGAGACAGAACTCCCGATTCGAGTTCGCGAATAATCTTCGTGCATTATAGTGCGTATTGGCGGATGTTGTTGAAAACCCCTAAAAATCGCCACTTTTTATTGATGCATCTTTTTTCTCAATACCCAGTTTTTCGTGCAAATTGAATAGAACATCGACCGTTGACACATTCCGCAACGAAATATTTTCGGTGATCGAGTAAACAAAACTGTGCATCCGTGCTTCGACGAACGCTCAAAACACTGACCAGTTGTAACTTTGATGGAATCACGTTTTCAAAATCACGCAGAAAAAAATTTTTGCGCATTGCAGTCAGAATCACTTGTCTATTCAAAGTGCGGGTGATATCATCCCT
Organism: uncultured Candidatus Obscuribacterales bacterium; assembly: GCA_964503045.1. Lineage (GTDB taxonomy): Bacteria > Cyanobacteriota > Vampirovibrionia > Obscuribacterales > Obscuribacteraceae > CAYZJR01. Next base: position 61,042 of record CAZCZI010000013.1, on the reverse strand, counting down.
GCGTGTGGGTTGGAATCAGCTTTTCCATTAAGGAGGAAAACGAATGAATCGAGCAGAGCTCGTTGAAAACGTGGCCAAGGCTACGGGACAACCAAAATCTGAAGTAACACGCACACTTTCCGCGTTGATTTATAGCATCACTGGCGCTCTCGCCAAGGGTGACAAGGTCACGTTGGTTGGCTTCGGAACATTCGAACGCCGCAACCGGAAAGCCCGCACTGGTCGCAACCCAAGAACACTTGCTCCGCTGAAGATTGCGGCTGCTCGCGTTCCTGCGTTCCGCGCCGGAAAAGAACTGAAGGACATCGTCAATGGTCGCGCCAAGCAACCGACGCTCGTTCTTGCAAAACCGAAAGCCGCTTCCAGCAAGCCGGCTAAGAAAGCTGCAGCCAAACCAGCGAAAAAGGCCGCAAAGCCCGCTAAGAAAGCTGCTAAGAAGGGTGGAAAGAGAAGGTAAGACTTCTCATGGTGGATTAGGTTAGGTAAGGTACTGTAATAACAACCCACAGTAACCGGGCCCATCTAGCAATAGAACGCCCATAAAGAGAGGACTTCGGTCCTCTCTTCTTTTTGCTTTGTTTCTAGCGGCACCTTTGGTGGCACTTGACTGGTATCAAAAGCGGTGCATCCTGGCGCCGCACGCGGCCAAGAATCGGGTCGAAACTTCTTCCGAAATTTTGTTTGATTTTCTCGGGAAAATCACACGGTCGATTTGACTCTAGAATTTCTGTTTGATTTTCTCGGGAAAATCACACGGTCGGATTTGACTCTAGATTTCTGTTTGATTTTCTCGGGAAAATCACACGGTCGGATTTGACTCTAGATTTCTGTTTGATTTTCTCTGAAAAATCAAAACTCGATTCTGTTCCAATAGAAGAGCGGACCTTGTAGCAGCGTTGTAACTCCGCAGATAGAGCGGCTGTGCGCAGCATAGTACAGCAGCGCTAGCCTAACTCTTGCTTATGCATTCTGGATAACCTTTCGATAATCAGGGCCTCTGATGATGGAAAACCTCTTTCTCAGCCACGTTTAGTACACCATATAAGCTAAAGATAAGGTTTTGAGCGTCAACGAAATTAGCTAATTACAGATTTTTATACATATGTAATCTCCTTAGCTCTTTAGTTTCTAAGAGTCAGTGGCCTAGTCTATCTGGATGTAAACAGATCATTTGCCCCCAAGTTCTAGGAAGTCTCCCTATCTAAGTTCACCCAAGCCGACACGCAAAGACAAAAGTAAAGGCACTTAAAGAGCAACGCGCTCTTTCGGTGTGATCGGCACACATCCGAAGCTGACTGCTTTGGATGTGGTTAACATGTGCGCTCGCAGCCTCAAGCTGAACGACGCCCGTCAAAAGGACGTGTTTTATGTTCGACAGAATTACAAACGTAAGCTCGTTTCACCAGGCATCCTTCACGGACTGGTTGCAGAGCTTGTTTTCTCTCTCGATCTTCCAGGACATGAGCCCATTCATCAGCCACATCGGGCTGGCGATTCTTTTGGGTTGTGTCGTGGGATTCGAACGCCGCAAGCGTGGCAAGGTCGCCGGCATCAGAACGCACATGGTGCTTTCTGCAAGCGCCTGCTTGATCACGCTGTGCGGTGCATTGGCCATCGGACATGACTCGGCTGGCGATCCAACTCGTCTTGCCGGTCAGGTCATGGCTGGTATCGGTTTCGTCGGCGCAGGCGTGATTTTGAAGCGCGGCTTCAATACGTCGGGCGTTACGACCGCAGCGACCATCATTCTCTCTTCAGGGGTCGGAATCGCCTGCGGACTCGGATTCTTCCTGATGGCTACAGTCACTGCAGTTCTGATGTTCATCTGCCTGCAGTTGAGCTACAAAATCTTTCCTGACCGCGCCGATGGGCATGGCGGCCACGTAGTGGCTGTCACTTGTCCTCTGGCGAAGTGGACGGAGATCCGCGATCTTTTCGGCGATGATTGCCACGTCGACCGCGCCATCAAGAGCGGCGCCAACATCGAAGTGCGCATCCACACGCATCTCAGCATGGCAGAGCTCAACAAACTCGTGTCTGCTCAGGTGCACAACGAGGACATCATCGCCATCGAACTGCTCGACGAGCCGTTGGGCTAATCAAGGCCAGCGTTCCGATCAAGACAACAACATCTCTGGAGCTTAACATGCCTAGAAATAACACACCGCCCGCAGCGGGTCCCGCCCCGACCGACCTGGTCGTGGGCACCAACTGCGTGGTTTTTTTCGAGGCGAACCCGAAAGGCTCATCGCCGATTAAGTCGAACAAGGTCAACGGTCATCGCACCAAGAAGATCGTTCTGCCTGTTCTGACTGGTATTAGACGCACCCCCCAGGCTGGCGAGTCCTGGGTGTGCAGAGTCGAGCGCATCACGAACGAAGGTTCGAAAGTGCATGGCGCCATCATTGTGCGCCCGCTCACGCAGGAAGTGAATACTCACTTCCCCGACGTTTGGGTCGATCCGCTCAAGGCCAAGCTGATGGCGATTGTGCTGCAGGAGCAGAACAAGAACCTGATGTTGGTCGGCGACCAGGGCATCGGCAAGACCACCATCTCGCATGCCATCGCCAAAGGGCTGGGCTGGAAGTTCCGCAAGGTCTCCGGCGGCTCGATCAAGAAGGTGGCGTACATGCTCGGGCGACTGCTTCCGACCGTGGTCAACGGACAGCAGCAGTTCACCTGGGTCAACTCCCAGCTCGTCAACTTCCTCGAGGAAGCCGCTCGCACCCCCGAGCACATCTTCCTTCTGATGGTCGACGAATACAGCCGCATCGACGAAGACGCGCGAGACATCTTGCTCGACCTCATCGAAGGCCAAACGCGCGTTCTGCATCTGCCCAACGGAACCCCCGTGCCGGTGCCCTCCAACGTGCGCTTCATGGCGGCGGCAAACGAAGGCGGCGCCTTCGTCGTTCGTAAGGCGGACGCAGCGGCGAAAGACCGCTGGGTGATCGTCAAGATCGAACACATGCCCCAGGCCGAAGAACTGGCGCACTGCCTCAGGAAGTATCCTTCCTGCCCCAAGGGTCAGCTGGACAAGGCGCTGACCATCATCAACCATCTGCGCATCGTTCGGCACAACGTGAACATGCGCCTGTCCAAGACAATCTCCACGCGCGCCGCGGAGAACTGCGCCATGTTCTTGGGCAACGGCATCGACCTGGAGACCGCGCTGACAACGGCAGTGGTCAACCAGTTCGAAGGCAACAACACCGACGTCAACTCCGAGGCCGGCCGCGTGGTGAAAATCATCGGCGAGAAGCTGAAGCAGTAACGTCGACCAGTTAGTGCGGAACCGCCTAGCGGTTCTAGAACAAGTGCCAAAGCAGCTGAGCGCGCGAGCAAAGCGAGCAAGCGGAGCACTTACAGAAAAAGGAAACCCCTGCCATGTCTGAACAGCTCAGATCAATGCCGGGTCTTAAGCGAGATTTGACGGCTGCCGAAAGGCAGTTCGTCATCGACGAGACCAAACGGCTTGCATCGGACTTGGCATGGCGAGCACGCCGGCCAGTCCGAGTTCATTTCACCGGCTTTCCTACTGCATTTACTGTCGACACCGGCGGTGATGCCAACTTCATCGATGTCTACATCAACCCGTCGCCGCTGTTCCAGATCAAGAGTCAGGATCGCGCACGCAAGGTCTGGAGAGGCATTGGTTTTCACGAGTTGGCTCACCACCTCTGGCCCGCCGACGAACAGTACAAGACTGCAGCGTCTGAAGGCTGCAAGGACTTGATGAACGCGCTCGATGACGAGCAAATCGAAAGGCGCCTGCGCTCCGAAGACAAGGAGATTGGCGAGTGCGTTCAAACCATGGTGGCATGGATCTTCAGAGGAGCTCGCAAGCCCGATAAGGACAAGAAGCCGGACTACGTTAGCCGCTTCAACGAGTTCATCTACCACCTGCGCCGCCATCTGCCCGGTGCCACCGACCCGGTGGTTATCGAAGCATTGGCGATGGTTCCCACCCGTCTGATGGATCTCTCCAAAGACGAGTTGCTGGAGCTGGTGCGCAAGATTCACGCCTGTCTCTGCAAGGGCGTCGAAGCACCGCCTCCGGTGCAGATCGTCGAACCGGAGAAGGAAGAGCCCGGCAAGAAAAAGAAGAAGCCGTCACCCAAGCAAGAAGACGATGACGACGGGCGTCCCGGTGGAGTTTTCCACTGGCGCAAACTGCTCAAATCAAAGTGGAGCTGGCTGCTTCTAGCCGGCTTCGTGACGGTGTGGGTGGCACTGTTCACCAGAAAAGGACTGGATGGCTGGGACACCGGCTTCTGGGTCATTCTGGTGGCGGCAATCGTCTCGATCGTGGTCTCAGCCGGCGCCATGTGGCTCGACAGAAAGCTGGCGAGAAGGAGACAAGGACAGCCACCTCCGGCAAAACCACCCAGCAAGTGGAAACCGGTTGGAGAGTGGTTCAAGTCTTCGTGGAGTAAAACCAAAGAGAATGCAGGCAAAGTCTCGGGTTTCTTCTTGCGAGTCACGCCGAAGCCCGTAAAAACGGTGCTTGGGTGGTTGGCGATAGCGGGCGGATTTCTCGTGGCGCTGCCGGTTTTGCTCGCCAAGGGATTCTGGTGGCTTCTGAAACTGCTTTGGAGGGGATTGACGCAACTGTGGAGAGGACTGGTCTGGCTGTGGCACAACAAGTTGTTCCGCATCCTGCTACTCTCCATACCGTTTGCCGTGTTCCTTACCATGGCTGCTGCAGTCGCCGCTAAGACAGACTGGAAGTCACTGCTCATATTGCTGGCGCTGCTCCTCCTTCTGGCGCTGCTTGCCTGGCTCTTCCGCAAACAGCTGAAGCGGTTCATCATGAACATGCCGAAGCCCGAACCGGAAGACAACGACGCTCCTGAACTCGATTACGACCAGCAGGCTGAATTCAAGATACTGACGACGATCGTTGCCATCGAACCCGACAACGAGTATCTGGAAAAGGTCCTGCCGGAGGTGCTTCCCGCCGCTCAAGAGATGCGACAGCATCTCGAACAGTGCGGGTTGGTCACCGTCGACATCGAAGATCAAGAGACAGGCGATGAGCTGATCGAAGACATCGAGAAAGCGGCGCTGGGCGAAACCGCTCTGTGCGTCGATGAGACGAAGAAGCAGCAAGCGTCGGTTCACATCGAGCTGACCATCGACTGCTCCGGCTCGATGTTGGGAGCAAAGCACGATCTCGCCAAGCGATTCGGTCTTCTGACCGAGGAAGCTTGCGTGGGCTCGCGCGGCATCACATGCCACTTCTGGGGTTTCTCCGGCACCGAAATCTACGATTGCGGTGTGCCTGGAGAAAGACGCATCTCAGGACTGAAAGCGAACATGGGCAACGGTGGAAACAACGACTCCGCCGGGCTCTATCAGATGGCAGAATCGGCGAAAAACTCCGGCAAGGATCTCAAAATCCTGATCATGGTTTCAGACGGCGCGCCCAGTGACTGCACATGGGGTTCGCTGTTCCACCTGGTCAACCAGCTCGAGGCAGCCGGTTACATCTGCGTGCAGGTCGCTGTCGACAAGATTCACACTCCGGCGTTCAAGCGGTTCTTCGTGGACCTGACCGGTCAGCCGATGCCGGCTGCGGTCATCGAGTTTGGACGCATGGTGCTGGGTCTGATCGACGAAGGAAAATAACAAAGTCGTTCACCGCGGGTGACACCGCACGCTGCTTGCCAGACGCAAGTTTGGCAGGCGGACTTGAAACTAGCAGTTTGTCAACGTCGGTAAGCACCTAATTGACGACGCTGCTAGCCCTACCGTACTGCCGTCTGCAAGCGTGTGCCGCTGAAGCCATACTTTGCGCCGCTGGCGCGGGTATGGTGGAGGCGGTAACTGCTTGCAGGCATTTGGGAGCGGGACGGAATTCGGGCGTAGGGTGGGGTTTGGCGCAAGCCAGGCTTCATCCAGGGTGGCCTAACCAGGCAGGCCAGACCTCTGGCGATCGAAAGGTCGTCGGGAATTGTTGACGCATCATCACCCCTGGAAACGGGGGAGCGCAGAGCCGTTCCATTCAACAGAACGAGCCGAGCGTGCATGCCCCGCCTGGACTCGGGGCGCCTTTAGTCAGTTGTAAGAATCCGCAGTGTGCCACCGATGGTGGTGCACCCAGCCACCCCTCCTAGTTGCACCAGCAATGGTGTCACCGTCTAGGGGACTGGGTTAAGGTGAGACGGTGAGGCACCGATTTGGTGTTTCAAATAGGCCCGCATTGGCCTCGACCCTGCCGATTAACGCAGTTGGAACTACCTTAGCGCCATGCGCGGAGGGGTTCGTCAACAGCTGCGTAAGGCGGGTCGGGGGGCATCCTTCACCACCTGAGGTGGTGCATTGCGGCTTTCTTTTTATGAGCGCTCCAGTCACTCGCTGGCGCTCGTTCTTTCGCGCCGGTCGGGCAACGCTCGCTCAGCACGGCTCACTCGCCGCGCTGGCTCGCTTTGAGCGATCGAGAGATATTCTAGACACCTTCCTGAAGGGCATGCGCATACGCCCAGTGTAAGTGCTGGAAGCACGATCACGTGGGCGTATCCGCATGCGCTTCAAGGAACTACGTTGCGACCGCTTTCGGCACAATTCTGTCGCCCTAAGCGTATCGCTTTTGGCAGCAAGCTCATCGTAAGCGCAATCGATAAGCAGCTGCGCCGTTCGGCTTGATACATGCATTCATCTGTCACGCCGAACAGAAGCGCTTTTGGCTCGACCCGTATAAGAGCCGACAAGTGCCAATCCAGGAGCCATTCATCGTGGAACTCAAGAAAGTTGCGATAGTGTTCAACCCCAAGGGCGGCTCTGCCAGGCAGGACGTCGTCAATCGTCTGTCAGGCGCCTTTACCTCAAAGGGAATCGAGGTGGCATTTCTTTCCACCACCCCCGAGCCCGGCTCGGCCAAGAACTTGGCTCGCCAGGCTGCCGCCGGTTTCAACCTCGTTTTGGCAGTGGGTGGTGACGGAACAGTCTGTCAGGTTGCGGAAGGCCTGATGGGCACGACCGTGCCGATGGCAGTGTTTCCCGGTGGAACCGGAAACCTCTTTGCCCGCACGTTCTACTCGCCGCCGAAGCCCGAAGCTTTCGTGGAGATGGTTCTGGCAGGAACGCCGCAGCCAATAGACATGGTGCAGCTGCAATACACTGACGTCGACGGCAAAGAGCACGACCAGCTGCTTCTGGTCGCTTTGGGACTGGGCAAAGTGTCGGATGCAATCTCCGATGCCAGCCCATTCTTCAAGCGTCTCTTCGGCAAGCTGGCGTACGTGTTCAAGGTGACGCTCGCCTGCCTCTGGCCCAACTCCCGCAAGTTCGAGATCACCACCAGTAATACCGGTGGCGGTCCGGCACAGACGGAAGCAGCTGCGGCTGTCTTCGTCATCAACGTGCTTCCGCCGACCATGGCGATGATGAGCCGCGGCTGCAATGCATCCGACGGCATGCTCGACGTCGTGGTTTTCCGCGGTACCAACATGTTCCACTTGATCGCTGTCGCCTTCTGTCTGGCGTTCGGCTGCCCGGAGCGCTCTTCGCACTACCGGCGCATCCGTGCCAAAGAGGTCACGATCAAGGCCAACAAGACGATCAAGCCCAACATCGACGGCGACCCCGGCGAGAAGACTCTCGCTGTCACGCTGCGTGCAAAGCCTCAGGCAGTGCACATGATCTTGAGCTGAGTTCTTCACTGCTTACCTTACTGGCGAGTCGTCCTCAAAAAATGATACTCGCCGGCAAAAAAACACAAGGACACGATTATGAATCTCGTTATGCTCGCTCTCGGCGGGCTAGCCCTCTACACGCTTTACGGCGTGTGGTTCTGGTACAACGAGGGCAAGAAGATGCAGAAGAGCGGCTACCTGCCGCCTTCTCAGACGTTTTTCGCCCGCATCACCTACAAGCTTCTCACGAAGCTTGCTACTTTCCTCTATGTTGGTCCGATCAAGGTTGTCGGTCGCAAGAACGCCCAGTTCAAGGGCCGTCTCATGCTGGTCGGCAACCACCAGTTCGAACTCGACTTCGCCACCACGGCTCAGTCGCTTCCCTACTGCTTCCGCCACCTGGCGAAAGCCGAGGAAGTGAAGGGTCTCAAGGGCATGGCCGCTGCTTGGACTGGTCACTTCGCCGTGCACGTCGAAGGCGGCAAGGCGCAGGGCTCGGGTTCCAACGCGGTAATCGAGACGATGGGCAATGTGCTCGTCTCCGAGTACAACGCTCGTGAGCTGGTTTACCCGCAGGGTAAGCTGGTTTACGACAACATCCTGCGTGCGGAGGACTTTCGCACGGGCGCCGTGCGCGCCATGCAACACGCTGCCACCAAGATCGACCGCCAGCCACTTGCGGCACTACCGATCGGCATCGTGTACAAGAAAGACCCGGCACAGGCGAGCTGGTTCCAGAAGCTCGTTCACGGCGTCGGCCTGAAGGGTTTCCGCAAGTGGGGTCGTAACACGCGTTACGGCGCCACCGTCGTCATCGGCGAGCCGATTCCTTTTGCTTCGCTTCCGGCAGACCCGAAAGCCGCGACCGAAGTTCTCCGACTCAAGATCCAGGAACTCGTCGACCAAGCCGCCAAGGGCTAAGTCGGCGATCTATCGGATCTCCGTTTTCAACGTGCAAGCGAGAGCGGCCCACTACCGGGCTGCTTTCGCTGCTCGTCATTTACAAATAAGGAGGACCCTATGGTCTTTCAACCTACCCACATAGTGCTGGTAGTCCTGGCGGTGACCGGCATCTATCTGTGGTTTGCCAAGATCTGGCCGGCGCTCAAGCGTGCCAAAGTCTACATGAACAACATGATGACTTGCGGCTATCTGCCTGGGCCGCCGACGCCACGCGCACAGCGATGGCTGATGCGCATGTCTCGAATACTTGCCTTCATCCAGACAGGTAAGGTCGAGATACAGGGACGCGAAAAGCTCGACCGGGTGCCAGGCCCGTTTGTTCTCGCTCCCAACCACCCGAGTTTCATGGACCCGGCAATCGCCGCTATCCTTCTTAACCGGCCGGCTCGCTACATGGCTGCCCGAGGTGTAATGACCTTCGGACGCGGTCTGGGTGGGCTTATCACCGGTCCGATGGGAGCGTTCGCTGCCGACCTGACCAAGGGCAAAGGTGGACCTGCTCGTGAGGCGGGAGTAAAGGTTTTGGTGAGCGGTCAAACGCTCGTCATGTTCCCGGAAGGCTGGGCGTATATGGACGGACACCTCGGCGAGTTCAAGCGAGGTGCCGTGCGCATCGCCCGCCAGGCCTACCAGGCTCTGGGCAAAGAAACCTACATCGTTCCGGTCGGCATGCGGTACGGAAAGTACCCTGGCGCCTGGATCACGAAGCTCCCACCGCCGGTGGAATACCTTCTGGTGTTTCTCATGTTCTGGTACTACCGGCGAGGCGTGAAAGTCGTCGTCGGTGACCCCATTCCTGCCAGCACTCTCCATGCAGACGACTGCGTGGCCACCGAGCAGCTGAAGCAGGTGATCGTCGATTTGATTCCGCCCAAGAAGTAACACCAAGCCACAGAGGTGATCTGCAGCGCATTGTCAATGCACTCCTCCCTTGTGCAACAGGTCAGAAGCTTAGGCGAAGTCATAGTTTCTCTTAGCAGGACAGCGGCCCCGGCAGGTGCGAAAAGCACTCGGGGCCGCACCTGCGACAGGCGGTCTCAAAACCGCGAGTTTCAACAACCGGGGGTGTCGCACCAAATACGGTGCGGCACCTCTTTGGTTTCAACCTTTCTGAGGAGAAGACAATGATCGATCTCACTGATTTCCGTGCAGGGCTCGACCGGGTTACCGAGATTCCGGGGCTCGTCGATGAAGCCTGCAAGCTTATCGAAGGCGGCAACAAGGGCGGCGGTCAGGGCAAGTTTCAGGAGGCGCTGGTCATCACCTCGATGACACAGGGTCTTCTCATGCTCAACCTGGCGAAGCTCGCTATCGAAGCCGGCGACACCGACTTGGCCAACTCGTACTCGCAGCTCGCGTACGACGCTCTCGACACGGTCGGACTCAAGGACCACGCGCTCGGCAAGACCGCTGCGCATCTTCTGGCGATCACCGCGAGGCCTCAACCGGCGCGCTCGTCTCACGCGAATCAGAAGTCGCGCCGCCGCAAGCGCTAGGCCTAATTTTTTTACCCGCTACCTCTTGTCATTTGGCTGTCAACAGGCACCGGATGACTCGGTTAGGAGCGCATCTCAAAACAGGACAAATCAATTATGCCTAAGCCAATCTTGCAAGCAAAGAACCTGCGCAAGTCGTTTGGCTCTTCCGGCAAGCGCATTGAAGCCGTCAAGGGAGTGTCGCTGGTTATCGAACCGGGAGAGATACTCGCCTTTCTCGGCAGAAACGGCGCCGGAAAAACCACAACCATCAAGATGATCGCCGGACTGCTTCTTCCGGACAACGGCGTCGTCGAGATCAACGGCCTAAGCCCGCATGAGAACGCAGACGTTTACACTGAGCTCGGCACCGTTTTCGAGGGAAGCAGAAACCTGTATCTCCAACTCACCGCGCGTGAGAATCTGGAGTACTTCGGCGCCCTCAAGAAGCTCAGCCTCAGCCAAGCGCGCGCCCGCGCTACCGAGCTGTTGAAGCTCTTCGAGTTGGAGCACAAGGCCAACGCCCGCGTGCGAGAACTCTCTCGCGGTATGCAACAGCGCCTCTCCATCGCCGTCAGCATCGTGCACAACCCCAAGCTCTTGCTTCTCGACGAGCCGACCAACGGTCTGGATGTCGAGTCGAGCGAGAACATCAAGGCCATGATGCGCAAGCTGACGAAGGAAGGCCACGCGATTCTTTTGACTACCCACCAGCTGGACGTCGCGCAAGCGGTGTCCGATCGGGTTGCCATCATCCGCGATGGCGCCATCATCGCCGAAGGAAAGACGGAAGAGTTGATCAGGCAGTACGCCGGCGGCTCGTTTACCGTCAAATACCAGGGCGCGCTCTCGGCTCAGCAAGCCGGTGACCTCGCTCGCCTCGGCGCCGATGTGGAAGACGGAAAAATTGTCGCCTCTGGCGACAGCGAGCACCTCTACAAGGTGCTCGACGCCGTGCGTCCCAACGCCATTACATCAGTCGACCGCGGCGGCGCGGACTTGACCGAGATCTTCCTGCGCCTCGTTCAGCAGGACCAGGAGGGCTCGCCCACCGCGAAGCCCATACAAGGAGGCGAATCGAAATGCTAACCGTATTCATCTCCGAGTTGAAGCGCCGCTGGAGCCTGGCGAAAGCCTATCCGGCCGAGGAAATTGTAGGAACGGCCATGATGGCCGTTTTCTTCTACATGCTCTTTCTTGGCGCCAAGTTCATGGCAGGACCAACCGCGCAGTTCGGCGACCGGCTCGATGCCATCATCGTCGGCTATGTCGTCTGGATCTTGATCATGCACACCTACAGTGGCATAGCATCCGACCTGCAGTCGGAGAGCTCGACGGGAACTCTCGAGCAGTTGATGAGTTCACCATTTAGTCTCTCCAAAATCCTCTTGATGCGCGCCATGGCTGACGTCACCGTCTCCATCGTGCTCACGAGCTGCGTAGCAGCACTAATCATGCTGCTCACCGGAACACGGCTCTACATCGCCCCTTCGATGGCAATTCCGATAGGAGCCATCGTGCTTGGATCCACGGGGCTGGGCTTTGCCGTTGGCTCTTTGGTGTTTCTGTTCAAGCAGATTCGATCGCTGCAGATGGTCTTTCAGTTCCTCCTTCTGTTTGCCGTGATGACCCCCATCGAAAGTTGGGGCGGTGCCATGACTTGGGTCGGCGCACTGATTCCACTGGCACCAGCAGCGGCGGCACTGAGAAGCGTCACGATCGGCCAACATCTGGACATCACCATGGCACTTGTTGGTATCGCCAACGGTGTGGTGTATCTCCTTCTGGGAATGTACGCATTCCGCAAGGGTGAGGCTCGCGCCAAGAAGCGCGGCATGGTTGGGCACTACTAGTCAGTTTTGACTGACTCCCCTGCGCCCTTTTAGCCTGCAGTCGAGAGTTCGAACTCGACTGCAGGCTTCACTGCGTGAGAGTGCCACTTCGAAAGCTCGCTGCAATGGTAGCGGCTAACCCCGGCACCCGCGACGCATGCACACCCACTCCGACCAGTGTGCATACCGTTAGTAAGTCGAGTCGGAAAGCAAAAAACATCATGACACCCCTTCAAATGATCGGCAGTCAGCTGGGCATCATCACGCTTCTGGTAACAACGCTGTGCGTCATCGGCGCTCGCGTCAAGAAAGTCCATCACTGGAAAGGCGAGCACCTCCAAGAGGTCGGCGCCGAAGTGGGCTACTTCGGCGTTGTCGGAGCAATCATCTCGTGGTGCGCAAGCTTCCACGGAAACAACATGCTCGACGCCGGACTGAGCGTCCTTTTGTTCACCACCTTCTTCTGGCCGTTGTTTGGCCTGAAGTGGTTCGGCGAGTGGCCTGGCACCACATGGGCAGATCGCAATCGCGCCAATCCAGTACCTGGATTCGTCACGTTCGGCATCAGCATGGCCCTTCTGGGGCTCGGTGCGTACTTCGCCTGCCTCAACTCGGCAGCCGCTGCCAGCGCGCACATCGTCGGACTTTGCATCGGAGGAATCTCCTTCTGTGTGATGTTCCTCCTGGGCTTGTTCGCCGAAGGATTCATGGTCCGCGGCTGACCAGACGCGTTCCATCGACCTCGGGACTCAGGTAACTCACACCGAAATCCCGAGAACGCCGGGGCACCATCTGGGGTGCCCCGGCCGCGGCCTCATCTCTTGCGGACGCAGATGCCGCTCGATAGCAAGCACCAACCGCTCGGAAGGCTTAAGAAGCAGCGGTCTCACAACGCTGTGGAAGCCTCGAATCAACAGTGAGTTCGGGGCTGTCCGACAAGGTTCAGACAGTCCGGTGCATCAACATGACCACGAAAAAAGGTTCTTGGTGGCCGTTTCGCGCCTTCGATACGGTCAACAAAGGAAACGCCGTTTACATTCAAACCAAGCAATTGCTCGGAGCCATTCCCGAAACTGTTCTGGACGAGCACGTCTATTTCGAAGCCGCTCGAGCCTCGCAGCGTTTCGACAAGGAGTGGCCGGCTCTGCATGAAGACTCGCGCCGCTGCCTAACGGAGCTGTACAGGTGGCAAAGGCAAGCCCTCATCGACGCAGCAAAACTTCTGCTCCAGACCAGGCTCAAACCGCTAGATGCGGACTTCGCCGCCCAAGACGCCGTACTACTTGAGGCGTACCGCCAACGAATGAGCCTGCTCCAACCGATGCGAGAGCAGATTTGGGCGCTCCAGGCAGACCTCAAAGCAGCGAAGGAAGAAACCGACAAGCTGGCCCGTCGCATTTCACAAGATTTGCAAACAGCTCGCGATGCCCGTCTCAACGTCGCTCACCAGCGTCTGGCCGCTTTCCGCTCAGTCGCAGATGAAACAGGCGTGACCACATTTCTGGGGGAAGAATCCAGAACTTCGGAATTGATTCGCGAAATCAACCACGACCACGAAGCAGAAACCACGAAACTCCGCCAAGAGTACAGAAATCGCCACGACGGACACGAGCAAGTCTTCGCTCAGAAGTCGAGCGAAATCATGCAAGAGATGGGCGGCATTCAAGTCGAAGCCGACCGCATTCTCAATGCGGCTAAACAAGCACTCGTCGCCGCATACCAAGCGAAGGTCGCGGTCGTCGAAGGGGAAGTTCAAGCCCAACTCGATGCCGCACTCAGCGAAATCGAAACGGTCTACAAGCCGTTCTTCGACGCTCAAGAGGCCGCCCAACAAGCTGCGCGAACCCTCTCGCAGCAGCTGACGGCCGGCCGCAAAGAAGGTCTGTTGCGTTTCAACGCCGCTCTTTCTGCCTTGCTGCCAGGCAAGACGACAGACGCGCCTACAACACCAAGCGAGTAACCGCGAGACACTCGCAAGTCTTCCTTGCCACCACAGGTGGTTAGGAGTTTAAGACTGAAGCCAACTTGCGACAAAGGGACAGCTGGTCAACGTCTTTTCGAAGGCAACTTCGAAGAACGACTCACCAGCTTCCTTTTGTGCCTACACCTACTACTCTTCATAGCAAGTTCAATCTAGTTATCATTGTTAGTTGGCGAAGTGAGCGCCGTCGCCTAGACTTATTCCGGATATCCCCAGGCTTCAGGAAGTGCGCTTGCATGACCGGTAGTTAGCCCTTCTGCACGCTGTCCCATGATGCCCGCTTGAATCCTGTGTCCTTGATCAAAACCGAAATAAGGAGGCAGCCCATCAGAGCCTTCGTCACCATAGATTTGTTCGGACATGCCACCAGCGTTCAAAACAAAGCTGTCCAAACTGGTAGGAGGCAGTCCCCGACGAGCGCCGGGGACGCCACCTGCCTGGGTTCGGGCAAACGCAATTGGAACAGAGAGGCTAGCACCAGGGCTTGTGTAACCAGCAGAAATTCCACCAGAAACACCAAACCTTTGATCTTCATATGTGACTGACACAGAGCCAGGCTCAGCCGATACCACTACATTGTTTGAATTGACAGGAACAGCATAGCCTGAACGAGAAAACGCAGCAGAGAATCCTCTGGGACTCGAATAATTGGGATTGTAATTTGGATCTGCATATGCCGGCGATACTCTTATGGTCTGCGCGTCTACCTGGCTCCTGTAGGCAGAAGAAACACCTTGGTCGTTTGCGTAATTAGGATTGGTGTAGGCACCAGCTATGCCACCATTCGATGCCACCCCGAATGAATCATTCGAATAGCCGAGATCATATGAAGCCTGCGCGAAAGCTGGTAAACCAAGAAGCGACAAGAAAAGCACGCTCATCGAAAACAGCATCTTTGTATACGCTTTCGAAGATGTATAGTGTTTGACGATTTGCATTTCTAATCTCATTGAGACCTCGATAGACATTGCACGCAATCGACTATGGTGGCACTCTGTACAGAGCGCCTCAATTGCATTTAGTAAACATGGTGGTATGGAGGAAACGCTTATGCGTTCCTTGCCTAACTTTTTGCTTCAGGGAACCGTGTGCAGTGCATAGTAGGCATTTGCTGTGACAATGTCGTGGAAGATGCGTGGAAGTTTCGTGGAATTGCAAATTAGTCGGACAAAGGTTCTTCGAGCGCCCTTGACCGCGAAGTGAATAATGACATGTTCAGCATCCATCAGGTTTTGAGGGTTGGGCGAGGGTTTTGGCATACAAGTCACACCTACTACACCACTTCGTATTGGATATCGAAAGACAATTGAAAAGAAAGCGAAGGAAAATCAATGCACCTCCCAAAGAAAAGCCGAGACCCGAGAACTGTGGCGCTTAAGCTTAAATGACGCATCATCAAAGCTTCATCACAGTCTCGGGTCTCACGTTTCATGCAAATGTTGCTATAGGCAAAGACGAACGCTTTGGTTGATTTTCTTACTTCCGTGTTCGTCCGAATCAGTCCAGACCTTCAGATCAGTTCTTGCTTGAGCGGTAGACCTGACCCCAGATGCTGCAGCCGATCACCTGGGAGACAAAGACACCCAGCGGAAGTCCGACGATGGTAATGGCGGACAACATCACCAGCGCCACAAGCAGAAGCGAGGTGAGAGCCGCGACACACGCATTGCCGAAGCTGCCGAACAGCTTCTTCAAGATGGTTGCGATCTCGAAGGCAGCCGAGATTCGATCTTCATGTGAATAGTGAGCCATCATGATCGCGCTGTAAAACGCGAAGAAGATGCCCATCACAGCCATCGCTGCGAACCATACGAGCGCCAGCCCACCACCGACCGGAACTGCAGCTTCGCCGGAAAGCGCCGCCGTGACAAAACCGGTCATGCCAAAGAGCATGGTGACGACCAGAGCAAAGATGCCGAAGATGAGACCATAGACCATGTTGACCACGGTCAGGAGGAGCCCATCCACGAAGATGTCCTTGAGCGCCTGTGTGTCCCACTTCGGGAGACTGACAGGTTGAGCGCCCTCGGCAGCGCGCGTTTCGTTGCGCATCACGCGCACGCAATAGCCGAGAGTGACTGAACCCAGAAGCGTGTTGATCAGCCAACCGACATGCTCGACGTTATTGGCCAGCATGGAGACGGCGGTGATGGCAAAGCCAATGAGGATGGTCTTGATCCAACCCTCACCCGAGAAAGGCAGTTTGAATGCCCGCGATATGTTCATTTGCGTAATCCTCTATTGATGCACGCTTCGTGAATACAAAGCGTGAGTTTGCAAGGCGAACTCGATCCGGACTGCAAAAATAGATGCATCGCATACACCACACGAGCGCTTCTTCGTAAGCGTTGACAGTCGTGTTTGTGGTTATTGCAGCCGGTTTAGAAGTTCACCAAAAAGACTTGGAAAGAAAGTGACTTACCCTATGACAGCAAACCTGGATCACTCAACTTAAGTAACAAGAGTTGGCGGAAAATATTTTTCAGATTGGAGAAACAATCATGCCAGTAGAAACATTTGGTACTGAAAAAACTGATTGCGCCAAAGGATCTCAAGTAGACAACCAGGTTATCGTACAATTGCAGGTGTCACATCTGCAGCGTTCAAAACGGAAGCCAAGTGCTCACTTTTCACGTCATATCATTGTTTCCAGAACTAATCGAAAGCTACTGCTTGACTAGCATAGTAGGTCGCGGCGTTCGCGCAGGCAAGATAGCTGTTAAGACCTACAACCCAAGAAATTGGTGCACAGATCGCTACCGAAAAGTTGACGACACTCCTTATGGTGGCGGCGCTGGAATGGTTTTAAAACCAGAACCAATTTTCGCGGCATTCGAAAGCATCGAACGCTCTCAAGGATCTCCAGTCGTTCTTTTGACACCACAGGGAGTGCCATTTAAGGAACAGGCCGCGCGTGACTTAAGTGCGTATGAAGACATTACATTGATTTGCGGTCACTATGAAGGATTCGATGAAAGAATCTGCTCGCTGGCGACAATGGAACTCTCGCTCGGCGACTTTGTGATGACAGGCGGCGAGCTAGCTGCGTTGGCAGTCATTGATGCAGTCGGTCGGCTCATTCCCGGTGTCCTGGGAAAGTCAATTTCGCTTGCGCACGAATCATTCGAAGACGGCTTGCTGGAGGCGCCTCAGTACACGAAGCCACCC
Organism: uncultured Candidatus Obscuribacterales bacterium; assembly: GCA_964503045.1. GTDB lineage: Bacteria > Cyanobacteriota > Vampirovibrionia > Obscuribacterales > Obscuribacteraceae > CAYZJR01. The sequence goes on along the minus strand of CAZCZI010000013.1, from coordinate 43,986 downwards.
GCGTTTCGAGATATGGCCGTTCCGGAAGTTCTCAAATCCGGAGATCACAAAGTGATTGCGCGTTGGCGCAGACAACAGTCTCTCAAACGAACTCTGGAACGTCGCCCAGACTTGCTCGAGCACGCCCCACTTACAGATGAGGACAAGGCCTACTTGCGCAAACTCACAGACGACGACGGCGAGCAATAGCAAAAGCATTGACACATATAGCACCAAAGCAAACACTCGTGCAGTAGAAAAACGAAGCAATGCATAAGCCGGGTTCTGTGTTCGACTGTCATCTCTCTGGGAGTGCAGTCTCCTGCACCCTCTAGCGGCATCAGCAACTTGAGATAGCGGGCCACCATTGCCTCAAGTTATACCTTAGCCTTGCACCTTCAGCGGGGTTTACCTAGCCAAGGCCTCTCGACCTTGCTGGTGCGCTCTTACCGCACCGTTGCACCCTTACCTGCGGAAACCGCAGGCGGTCCTCATTTCTGTGGCACTATCCTCACGCTCACGCGCACTGGGAATTACCCAGCAACCAGCCCTGTGGTGCCCGGACTTTCCTCATTCGACTCGCGTCGAACGCGACAGTCCGCACTGCTTCGAACCTCATTATACTTCTGGGCAATTTCATTCTCTTCCCGACAAGCTAGCGCAGATGAGATAGCCGTAATCTTCCCCGGCTGCTTTGGCGGTCCCGAGTTCGAACGACGGGTCAACCCAAAATACCCATGCCA
>CAZCZI010000013.1:0-43164 GCA_964503045.1 uncultured Candidatus Obscuribacterales bacterium | reverse complement strand
TTGCCTCCCATTCCTCATTGCCTCCCGGAGACCTCAAATGTTCCACCACCCATTGATCACGCTCGACACCATGTTTTTCATCTTTAGCGGACTCGCCATTTTGGGTTTGCTTTGGTTTCGCAAACAGTCAAGCATCACGACAGTATTGCGAGCAGGAAAGAAAGTAAGTCCGACATATTGGGGAACATACGACTCTGTTAAAGAGAGCAAAAACAAGACAGAGTCAGAATCCGTAACACTCCCCAAGATTCTGCCTCAACAAGTTGTCGTTATTGCCGGCAGCAATAAATACTCAAAAGGTAAACCTGTTAAAACCCTCAGAAGCTAAATTAGTTGCTTGTGGTGCCCAGTGCGCTCAATCGTTCTTTCAACATTTTCGTCGCTACTTGAAGCTGATTATCATCTTTTGCTTGATAGTCGATGCCGTCTTTCATAACCACTTCTGTGTCGGGCACGAGTCCGTGTTTTTCATTGTCGGTGCCGTCGCCGAGCCATTGGCCATTCGGCGTGTAGTATCTGCCCGTAGTAACCGTCATTCGAGCACCATTGGGAAGCCTCATACTTTGCTGCGCTACGCCTTTCCCGTACGACTTTTCGCCAACCGTCGGCGCACGATCATTCTGAGCAAGCGCGCCAGCCAGCATCTCAGCTGCACTCGCTGAGTGTTCATCAAAGAGTAGTACTACTGGTTTGTCTTTCCACAAACTGTCGAATCGTGGCTTCTCATCGGAGTAAAGTACTTTGTCGCCATCACACGTATCCGTCTCGATGAATTGTGGCTTCAAGTCGTAGTTGTAGGTGACATAACCCTTTTGCGGCATTCGCGCTTTTATCGACGTCAATCGTCCTGTTTCAAGAAACAATGAGGCAACCTTTAAACAACTATCTACGCTTCCGCCGCCGTTTCCACGAAGATCCAGAATCAGACCTTTTTTCTGCTTGAAGCCGGAAATTGCTGCCTCGACCCGCTCAGGCACATCTTTCTGAAGGAAGTTATTGATACGCAGATAACCGATTTCCGGCGAAATGTCTGCAATTGCAAGTGGTTTCAACACAATGGTGCCAGGAACCACACTGAGTGTGACCGGCTTGCCGTCTCGTTCTACAACCATCAATAAGGTCTTTCCCACATTTTTACGAATGATTTTTGATATCGCCGGCATCGACTCGCACTCCAGTGCGACACCATCGATGCTTACAATCTTGTCGTCTCTTTTTAGCCCCGCTTTTTCTGCTGGGCTGTCCGGCCAAACTTTCATTACCTTTTGCAAAACTCTTTTTGTCTTCGCCTCAGTATCACCAGCAAGTCTCAAAGCCTTTATTTTCTCCGCTTCTTTGATGAACTCGGGATCTCCAATCATGCCAATGCCAACGAACAATCCGTCGCCCTGCTCCGCCGCCTTTTGAACCTGAGTTGCGTCACTTACGCGTGTGTACGGATCTTTCAATGATTCCAGCATCTCATTGGCAAACTTGACTGAGTCCTCATCTGTCTTGATTTGAGAATCGAACTTGTGTTCCCACACACTCCAATTCTTTAGTTTCTCCGGACTATAGACATTGTCGCGGGCGAGAACCCAGACACGATGATAGAACTCAACGGGAGTGCAATAGAACTGGTCGTACCAAAACCAACCTATGTACGCGGTGGCGAGATACAAACTGATGGTTGCGACTCTTCTAAACTTTGATTTCGCAGCCGGCTTTTTTGAGCCTTCCGGGAGTTTTGCGTTCATGTTTTTCCGCGCGTGACTTCTATCTATTTTATTCACTCGGCAAGTCTTCGGTGTGCATGACCAAAGTAATTGCTTCGACACGGCGCTGATTGGGCTACTGACAGGGCTGTTCGGACACAGACGATGCCACATCAACGTCCAAACTCGGGTTGTGGCTTTGGTCGACAACGGGCGAAGATCCGACAATGATCACAAAGTAATGTAGACTTTAAGTCGTCCAAGGGGAGGCCCAACCGCTTTGAACCCTGTTGAGTCGATGGTCACCAGCACATCGAATCGGAGTTATGCGTTTGCATTTGCGATCACCGTTGGTGCAGTTCTTTTCACTTTTCTTGTTCCGTTGCATTGCTTTCGAACAGTTTCCTGTTTCGAACATGACATCGCAGTACTTCTGGACAGTGGCTGGCGAATCATCCATGGTCAAATCCCTCACAGAGACTTTTACAACCACCTTGGCACTGAACTTCCATTTCTTATGGCAGTCGGCATCAAGACCGTAGGGCTCACAAATGCAGTAGCCGCCGCCTCCTGCATCGTTTATTGCTTTGTAGCTCCAGCACTGTTCCTTGCGGGCACGGCGAGATTGTCTGCTTTTTGGCTCATAGTCCTCCAAATTTGGATGTGTTTGTACGTCGTGACGCAACGGCCGCTAGGCTATTCTGTGGTGTCATTGAGTCCGGTGATGCAATACAATCGCTGGTTTGAAGCACTTATTTGTTTGCTATTTGTTTTTTTGTTTTTCCAACGCAGAGGCGAAAGCGACACCAATAAGAATCAGGAACAAAGGGTGATTGCCGAGAGTGTCTTGGTTGGTCTGATCATCGGATTGTTGGCTTTTGGCAAAGTCACTTACTTCGTAATTGCGCTTGCAGCCTTGGTTTTCTTTCTTCTGTCACGACAAAGCAACAGGTTCGACACAAAATATATTATTGTCGCCTTTGTGTTGACTGCAACTGCACTTCTGATGGTGTTTCAAGTGAACATATCCGAGATTCTTGCGGACTATCGGATGGTTAGTGGCGCTCAGAGCTTGGCGCTCCAGATAACGGAGATGACGAGCAAGATCGTGGGTTCGTACTCCGTCGAATTAATGGGCAAATGCGAGGGAATATGGCTTCACCTTACGTTTATGGTCATTCTTCTAATTTGCAACTCAAGGGCCTCTGAGCCTATGAACTCAGCGAAAGTCACCATCACATCACTATTCATGCTTGCCTGCGGATGGAGCACTTATTGCACCAACTCGGAGATTGGTGATTCGCAAATTGCAGCACTGGTACCACTGTACATCTATTGCACGTTAGCCCCCGCTGACAAATTTCTCAAGGCCACTACTGTAGTTCAAAAATGTGTTCGGGTCGGACTTCTTCTTCTTGCGATTACTTACCCGCTGATACTCACAGCAAAAGACGCCGCAAGCATTTACATTGCGCATGACGACATGCGGAAATTCGAAACTCTTTCATCTGAGTCGCTGCAAAAAAACAGTCTCTTAGGAATGATTTTGACCGGAAAGTATGGTCCTGACTACGTTCAATACGTAAATTCAGGTATATTCCTAATAAAGAAACACAATCTGCAACGCCAGCGAGTGCAGGGTTTGGATTTTTCCAATCCGTTTCCGATTATGCTGGCGTCTGATCCACCAACTGGGGGCGCAGTAACGTGGCATGATGAACACACTTTCACTACAAGTTGTTATCCGTCAAAACAACGGGCATTCGGAAACGCACAGGTGTTACTCATTCCTAAACCCTATAGATATCCGCAATTCAATGGATTAGCAACTCAGCAATTGCTGAAAGTGTACGGTGACTTCATCAATGAAGAGTTCAGATTTGTCGATGAGAATGACTTATGGAGCTTGTTTGTGAAAAAATGAGCCAAGTCGCTTCACATAGTCGGCGCGGTGCTTGTGCCACACAGATTCATGGCCACTATCGTAGTACAGTCGCAGTTCTTTTGGCTCTGAGGCAGATTCATAGAGGTGAACGGCCTGAGTGTAGGGAAACATCTCATCATTCATGCCGTGAAAAATGATCACCGGAGCGTGCTTGCTCCTTAGGACGTGTCTGTTATCGACTCCGTGTTCAGGATACAAAAATTCCGGAAAGATATTTGAAGCCGGTGTCAATTCTTGCATGCGCTCTCTCAATGATGCGAAGCCGCATTCCAATATGATCCCGCCTACCGGTCTGTGTTCTGCGATGTAACAGGCGACGCCGGTGCCGAGTGATCCACCGTTGATGACTATGTCGGCTGTAGGAATGCTGCGGACTTTGTTGAGGTAATCGTAAGCTGCCAGCGCATCATCACAGACACCACGAAGTGTTGCTTTACCTGTGCTCATGCCATATCCGCGATAGTCATAAACAAGTACCGATCCGGCTCCGCACTCTTTGAGTACTTGAACGGCGACTTTGAGAGGCCCTATGTTGCGCCCTTTTCCATGATTCACAAGTACTGTTTTTCCGGCGTCGGAAAACTTGTAAAACCAACCAGCCAACTTCACTCCGTCAGTGCTATCAATTGTGACCAATTCTGGCTTTAACACTTGAGGAGCAGTGTATTCAGCCTTCGTCATCGGCTCAGGATCGAAGAGCATGCGTTCGTACAACGAGGGATTGAACCGCGGGCTTATCCAAACAATCAAGGCAAGGATGCCGACAATGATGACAACGACGAAGCTGCAAAACACTGTCAATACATAATTGAGCACTTTGGCGGTACGGCTTGATGATGCCTTCGAAACCTGTTCGGAACTTGAAGATGTAGATGAAGATGAAGATGCAATCTCGCGGTTCATCATTGTCTACCTGTTGTGCTTGGCGGTTTCTCCAGCGTATCAATCCGGCGTCGAGTTTGCCCAGAGGGTACCGAACAATTGCATTAGTGTTTCTTGACAATTAAATAGCCGCAAAGGGTTGGTCGAATTGGTTCGCGGGATTCTGTTTGATTTTCCCGGGAAAATCTCTCACACCGGCAAAGGCAGGAGTCGACTTAGTTTTGCTGGATTTTCGTCCATTTTTCTTATCTATTATAGTAGCTCCTCCATTTAAAGCAAAAGAGAAGAACGGTTTCGAGCCGTCTCCCCTTTTGCAGGCGCCATCGTATGTGGTGCCTAGGCGGTCACGTTACAGCATCGCGAGGATGAGACCGACCACACAAACCAAACCAAGAGCCCATGCCACGACCGGTCCGAAAACTCGGAAGGCCATGTATGCGATCACACGGAGTGTGTTCGTAAGAGGGTGCGAATTGGGACGCGGCGCGATGAAGCGATCTGCGAACCAACCGGACGTCTTGATGAACACTCCGCAGAACACGAGACCAGTGAGAAACACCCACCAGATGTCGTGGAAATTGATAGTCATTGGAGTTTCCTTCAATAAGAAAGTGCAGCCGCGGGAGGGGCCCCTAACAGGGCGACCTTGTTCCCCGCGGCTGCATCAAAAATGGTTGGGAATCTACCACCTCGCGACGCCAGCAAGTGAGGATTCCAAAGAAGCCTCACTCACCTGAACGTGCTTAGCGGTAGAACTTCTCGCCCTTGGCCGCCTTGTCCGTCAGCAGCTGGCACGGAACGTAGTTACCACCCGCCACCTTGCTGAGGTAGGTCAGCTTCTGGTGCGCAGTCTTGGTGCCCATCGTGTCGGCGTAGCGCAGAACGCCACCCTCGAACGGCGGGAAGCCGGTGCCGAAGATCATCGCCAGGTCGAGCTGCGAGGGCTCGGTGACGACGCCTTCCTGCAAGCACATCGCGGCCTCGTTGACCATCGGCAGGATGAGCCGGTCGATGATCTCGCCCTTGAGCTTGGGGCTCTTGGGCGCGGTGATGGCCGCCACGACATCGGGGTTGAAGACGTACTTCTTGGTCTTCTTGTCGAAGAGCCGCTTGCCGTCCGCGTCGTAGAGGTAAATGCCCTTGCCGCCCTTTTTGCCGAGCAGCTTCTTCTCCTCGATCACCTTGAGGATGGCCGGAGGAGAGAGACGCTCACCGAGCGCCCCATGGAGCGTGTGGATGACGTGACCCGCGATGTCCAGACCGACTTCATCGAGCAGCGCCAGCGGTCCCATCGGCAAGCCGTAGGACGTAGCAGCCTTCTCGATGTCCTCGAGCGGAACACCCGACTCCATCATCACGATTGCCTCGCGCATGTACGGAGCCAGGATGCGGTTGACCACGAAGCCAGGCGCGTCGCCGGTCACGACCGTGGTCTTGCCCAGCTTCATCGCGAAGATCTTCGCAGCAGCCAACGTCTCGTCGGAAGTCGCAGCACCACGCACGACCTCAACCAGCGGCATCTTGTGCACGGGGTTGAAGAAGTGCAGACCCACGACGTTCGCCTCGGAGCGCGCGCCACCTGCCATCTCGCTGACGGACAGCGAAGAGGTGTTGGTGGCGAAGATGAACGGCTTGGCGATCACCTTTTCCAGCTCCGTGCGCACGATCTTCTTGACCTTCATGACCTCGACCACAGCCTCGATAACGAGGTCGCAGTCCTTCATGTCGGCGTAGTCGATCGTGGGCTTGATGGCGGAGTACATCAGGTCAGCCTCGGTCTGCGAAAACTTGCGCTTCGAGACCAGCCCGTCGAACAGAGCCTTGATCGAAGCCATGCCCTTGTCGAGCGCTTCCTTGTTGATGTCCTTGAGCACCACCTTGTAGCCGCTGTAGGCAGCAGCCTGAGCGATGCCCGCACCCATCACGCCGGCGCCGAGTACGCCGACTTCCTTCACGTCGATGGTCGGACGCACGCCCTCGGGCATCTTCTTCGACTCAGTCTGAGCGAAGAACACACCGACGAGGTTGTGAGAGACCTGCGTGGTCGCCAGACGCGCGAACGCCTGCGACTCAGCCTCGAATGCGACTTCGGGCTTCTCGGTTGCCGCCTTCATCACCACCTTGAGCGCTTCCAGCGGAGCAGGATACTTGCCCTTGGTGACAGCCATGACGCCCTTGTAGGCCATCGTCGCGAAAACCTTGCGGCCAAGCGCGTTGCCTTCGAGCAGCTTCTTCATGGCGCGAGCCTTGAAGGGAGCCTTGAAGCGCTTCACGCGGCCGGTGAGCGCAACCTTCTCCGCGGTCTCGAGGAGCTCCGTCTGCTCAGCGGTCTCGTCGACCAGGCCCAACTTCCACGCCTTGGAGGCGTTGACGTTGTTGCCGGTGGAGATGAGCGTGAAGCCTTCCTGCAGACCGATCAGCTTCGGCAGGCGGACAGTGCCGCCCCAGCCCGGAAGGAAGCCGAGCTTCACTTCGGGCACACCGATCTGAGTCTTCTTGTCCACTGAGGCGACGCGGTACTTGCACGAGAGTGCGAGTTCCGTGAAGCCGCCCAGGCAGGTGCCGTGAATCGCAGCCACCGTCGGAAACGGCAGCTTCTCGATACGGGCGAACACCGCCTTGCCCTGCTTCGACGCCTCGTAGATGTTCATTGCCGGCTGGCTCTGGAGAGCCTGGATTTCCTCCACATTGGCGCCGGCGCCAAAGTTGTCGGGCTTACCCGACGCGAGAATCATGCCTTTCGGAGCGTTGGCTTCGACCTGCGAGAGAACTTCGTTGAGTTCCTGCATGACCGAACCGGACAGCAAGTTCATCTTGCTGCCCGGAAGGTCGATGGTCACAAGCGCGACACCGCTCGGAAGCATCTTCAGATTAACAGCGTTGGTCATTGTAATGTCCTCGTTCTTCTGAATTCTGCCTTACGGCATTTCGATCAGGATGGCAATACCCATGCCACCACCGATGCACAAAGATGCGACGCCGCGCTTCAGACCGCGCAGCTTCAACTCATGAGCAAGCGTGAGAACCAGGCGAGCACCGGACATGCCGATCGGGTGACCGAGGGCAATGGCGCCGCCGTTGACGTTGACCTTGTTCGGGTCGAGACCGAGCAGCTTGAGACAGGCGAGAACCTGCGCTGCGAAAGCCTCGTTGACTTCGAAGAGATCGACATCCTTGAGCGTCAGGTTGTTGCGCTCGAGAAGCTTGGTGATCGATGCCACCGGACCCAGACCCATCTGCTCGGGGTCGACGCCAGCAACCTGAACGTCAACCAGCTGAGCAAGCGGCGTGAGACCGAGCTCGTTCACCTTCTCGTCGGATGCCAGCACGAGAGCGCAGGCACCGTCGTTGACACCAGAGGCGTTGCCCGCCGTGATGTCGCGCGTCTTGAGGACGCCGCGCAGAGAAGCGAGCTTCTCCAGGCTGGTCTCGCGAGGATGCTCGTCCTTCGCGAAGTAGCCCTTGCCCGGCACCTCGATGGCGTCGATCTCGAGATCGAAGCGACCATCCTTCTGCGCCTTGGCCGCGAGCAGCTGCGAACGCAGCGAGAACTCGTCAGCCGCCTGACGCGTGATGCCGTAGGTGTCGGCCAGCCGCTGAGCGGTGGCAGACATGTAGATGGACTTCGTGTCCCAGAGCAGCTTCGTCGGAGCCAGACCGTTGTCCATCACCTTGAAGAAGGTGGGACGCGGACCCTGCTTCGGAATCTTGAAGTACTTCTGGAGGAAGTTGGTCCACCACCCCCAGCGATTGCTCTCGCCGGGAATCATGTACGGAACCGTGGACATCGACTCGGCGCCGCCGGCAAGAACGATGTCGGCATCGCCCAGGAGAATCTCCTGCATGCCGAGTTTCACCGCCTCCATGCCCGAGCCGCACTGACGCTGCACGGTCATCGCCGGAATGGAAGCCGGCAGACCTGCCTCGTTGAGAGCGGAGAAGCGAGCGGTGTTGGGGGTGTAGGAAGACTGGTAACCGTGCCCAAGGATGATGCTGTCGATCTGGTCGGGATTGACGCCAGAACGCCGGACAGCGTGCTTCATCGCATGCCCAGCAAGCTTGTCGACCGTCACCTTGCGGAGGCTCCGTCCAAAAGAACCGATTGGAGTCCGGCTGCCACTGACAAGCCAGACTTTCTTATTGCTCTTCATAGAACACTCCTTAGGAGTTTGGAATTAGCACCAAAAGTGAAATTCACCGTGGTGCCGCCTGTCTATTTGCAGGCTTTCTTTTTCTTTACCTACAGTGAACTGCAGGTAGCTTAGCAGGAAGGAGTGGTCATGTTCTTATTGAGAAAAACGTCAAGCGTCAAATCTCGCAACACCCTAGTCGCAAGTCCTCTTGTCTTGTGGGTAACCCATAAGAAGAAGGATTCACGCTGCACCTCCCGTGGTGCGGGTCCATAGAACCCAAACACAGTAGGATCCGCAACGTTAGTTCTCCTGGAGGTATACCGGCAAGCAACAGGGCGCCATCAGGATGTTTGAGACTTACGCAGTCGCGCGACACTCGCGCTTACGAAATAGTTCGCGACGTACTCAACCAAAAGCGGCGCGCCGACCGATGTCTTGCATACATCAGGTTGTGGCGCGCCGCTTCGGTGGTTACATCACGCCGTACTTCGCCAGAAGCGCCTCGGTGAGCCGAGTGATCACGCCGTCTTCCGCACCCTCGTTGTCCACGAGAATTTGGTTGAACTCGACAATGATCGCCTTGGCGTCATCCAGAGCCTTACCAGTCAGAAGACCAGCCTTCTCCAGCTCCGGCACTGCGCCCATGTAGCCAGACATGACCGCCTGCCACTTTTGGTCGCCAGTGAGGGTGAACTGCAACGAACGGAAGTTGGTGATCGTGGGGGTGACCACAATCAGCCCGCCTTCCTCGGTCAGATTCGGCTGATCCGGCGGAACGCACTCGTTGCCGCACAGGATTCGCCAGATCTTGAGGATGCGCTGAGACTGCTTGCTGGTGTCGTCGCCGACATCCATCGCCACAGTCTGCGAACGCTTGGCACCGTAGATGCGCACGGGAACGCCGACGGGGCAACGACCCTCAGGGCCGAGAGCTCCATCGTGCAGCCAGATACCGTCGATCTTTACTGCATCGATGATACCGGGAACCGCACAGCTGGCGCGGACCGCCGCACCCAGAGGACCAGGCTTGTTGGCCAGCGTCTTGAAGGCGCCATCCTTGGTGATCTCATAGACCGCGGAATCGGTGAATACGTACTGCGAATCGTCGGCAGTCACTGCCAGCGTCCAGTAGCGCTCGGGCCACTTGCCGCCGGAGATTGACTCGATGAAGGCGCCTACCTTCTCCGAGGAGAACACACCCTTACGAGGGCGGGTCTTCTCGAAACGACGCTGCATGAAATAGGCGATAAGAATCTGCAAGATATTGCCATGCCGCGTCAGAAGGCTGGAAAAGTCGACGTCGATGGCCTGGCGCACACACTCCTGAGGAGTGAGGCCGGCCGCCAGCAGTGCCGTGGGGACTGAACCACCACTAACACCGCCCATGGACTTCCACTTCTTGATTCCTGCATGATCACACGCAAGGATGACGCCTGCACTAGCCAGAATCGCTCGCGACCCTCCGCTTCCGCATACGAGATGCAGATCAGGGTGCGTTTGGGTCGGAGCACCATTATTGTTTTTGTCGCTCATGGTGCGCTCCAAAGACAGTCCGTAGGAACCAGCCGCAACGCGCGCTCTGGAGCCAATTGTTTTGACGGAGCTGTAAGCTTGTCCCTCGCGTAATTACGAGGGAGAAAACCTAGAAGACTGAGTTGGTCTTGGGGCTAGGTAGGTAAGAAAGGTTTGCTCTGAATGAAGTTCAAGAAACGATGTAACTCAAGAACTCTATTGGGGTGCTTATATCGCTATCAATAAGCCAGGCGAAGGTTTTGGAGAATTATCTTTTATAAGATGAGTCGCGCACGCGAGCTTGTTATATATGGCAAAGCTCAAACAGCATCTCCAGAATCTATACACAATGGAAGTCAAGAAGTGAGTGCTAAAGTCGCGTAGCAGTTAGACAAGCTTTGCGAACCAAGTTTAGCAAGATCGACAACTTTATAAAGATGACAGCCCATGACATTTCTAAAGGAACGTTCAAAACGTTGGCACCATACGCGGTGCTCGGTAAAATCGATTCAATACACAATTGCAAAGAGGAGGCATTTCCAAACTCGCATCAAATCCAGGTTTCCAAGCGGCCACTCCACCAACACCATGACAACCCCGGTAGTTCAAACACTACAAGTTCGATTACAGCTCGCTTCGCTTTGCTAACTCACGAAGAATCGATCGGCAAAGTTAGAGCAAACAGTTTTCAAGGGCAGCGTTAATGCTCCTTCACTGCTCCTTCATCACCTATGAAATGCAGTAAAAAGTGATTGCTGGTTTTGTTCGCAGCCTTGACGCCCCCAAGAAAAAACAAAAATGCATTGAAACTCAGTCACCCCACGGCAATGCATTCATCGGGGTAGAAATGCGTTCCACGATAAACACATCGTTCATTGCGTTCGCCCTCACTGTTCATCGCATGAAAACAAACTGTTCACGTGACTCGAACTCACTGTTCATCCCGGTCAGACCAACTGTTCTTTTGCCAAAAGACAGCCAAAACGCTGTTACGTGTAAACAAATGTCGAATGCAATTGAAGTCAAGAGGCTTATGTTTACTCGTGTTTCATAGTTTCTATCTTGATCTCGGTTGCGCGAATCATGAGTTCAGAAAAGGTTTAGCTTCGAATACCTCCAAACAGTTGTTATTGCCTGTTCGTTGTTTGTAGCTTCTCTACGTTATTCATACTCTTCATATCTGGTAGCTGTGATTCTCTAACCCGCGCGATCAGCTCACATTCCTCTGCACCGTATCTGGTTACACCAGATTGATGTTTAACGCCTTGATCGAGCAAACGCTCTCAGTGGTGTTGAACCTGTTGCAAGCTGTCGTGTTCGTTAGTTGCAAAACAGATTCGAGACGAGTTCAAGACTTTGTTTGTTCTTGGCTCACCTCGGTTTGATCACAACCATCAGGTTTTGTTGCTCCCTCCACGACTCCTATGTACTGCTCTTCAGCAGGCTACAGGAGACGTTGTTCATTCGAAACGCTACCCGCGCGATTTGCGCCTACGCAGTAACAAACCAACCGGCAATCAAGCCGGTTTTGGAGTTGAACACATGACCAAGACTCAGGAAACCCTGGTGCGCCGCTTCTGGTCGCACGTCTACAAAACGCCTGAGCGTACCGGTGTACTGGTGAAGAACCAGGCTCCCAAGACGCCTCAGATCGTTGTTATTCCTAGCGCGGTCGGGCATCCCGCCACCACCACCATCCAGCCGCCTGCCTATCGCCATGTCTCGTGGCAGATGTGCGGTGAGCTCGTCACCACGATGATGGCCTACCTCCAGGCCAATGGCTTCAAGAAGGGCGACAAGGCAGCGATCCTGTCTTGGAACTGCCCCGAGTGGGTGTGGCTCGACCTGGCCGTGCAAAGCCTCGGCGGCGTGACTGTTCCGATCTATCCGAACTCCGCTTCCGATCAGGTTAATTACATCCTGCAGGACTCCGGTTCGAAGTTCATCTTCGCAGACGAGCCTTCTCAGCTCGCGAAGGTGAGTCCCACGCTCGGAGTTCACACCGCACTGTTCGCCGCGTCTCTGACCGGCGGACCCGACTACACCGGCGTCAACGAAGTGGTTCCGCCTGTGGTCGGCATGATGACTCGCGAAGTGGTCGAACACAAGGAGTATCCTCTGTTCGATCCAGCGAAGCTCGATGTCGCTCCGACCGACACCGCGACCATCATCTACACTTCCGGTTCGACCGGCGTGCCTAAGGGTGTCGTGCTCACGCACGGCAACATTGGCTCCGCCTGCTCGAGCCTCATGCGCCACGGGTTCGACATGAATCCGGAAGACCTCTACCTCAGCTACCTGCCTCTCGCGCACGTCTACGAGCGCGTCAACGGCCAGGCGCTGTGCCTGTGGAATGCCGTTCCCTCCGCCTTCTGCCGCGTCGACGAAGTCGGCACGGTGGTGAAAGAGCTCTCGCCGACCATCCTTCTGGGTGTGCCTGCGGTGTGGCGCAAGATGAACGACAAGATCCAGGCGCAGCTCGCCCAGGCCACCGGCCTCAAGGCGAAGCTGATCAAGTGGTCGCTCAAGCAGAACCAGCCCGGCTTCAAGCGCTTCGTCGCTGACTTCCTGGTCTTCAGGAAGGTGCGCGCTGGTCTCGGCGGGCGGCTGCGCATGCTGCTTTCCGGCGGCGCTCCGATTTCGCCGGACATCCTGACGTTCTTCAACCTGGTCGGGCTCAACCTGCTCCAGGGCTACGGACTGACGGAGACTTCCGGTGGTATCGCCGTCAATACCACGAACGCCAACAAGGTCGGCTCGGTCGGCAAGATCGTCGACTGCGTCGAGGTGAAGCTCGTTCCCGAGCCGAGCGAGACTCAGGCGAACTCCGGCGTGATCTGGCTGAAGGGCGACTGCATCTTCAGCGGATACTACAACCTGCCTGACGAGAACGCCAAGTCGTTCGCCGAAGGCTGGTTCAACACCGGCGACCTGGGCCGCATGGACGACGACGGCTACCTCTACATCACCGGTCGCAAGAAGCGGCTGCTCAAGACCGACGGCGGCAAGTACGTCGCTCCTGAGAAGGTGGAGAAGGCGTTCGACGGCAATGCGATGATTCAGTGCATCGTGCCGGTCGGCGACGCCAAGCCGTTCATCGGCGCGCTCATTTTCGTCAACCAGCTCACCGCCAAGGAAGTGCTGGAGAAGAAGGGCGTCACCGCTCCTGCCGGCAACGAGGCGGCGTTCTACGCGTCGCATCCGGACATCGTGAAAGCGGTGGCCGATGCGGTGACGGAAGCCAACGCGAAGCTGGAGCACTGGGAGCAGGTGAAGCAGTTCGAGGTAATCCCGGTCGCCGCGGCCGTGGACAACGGGCTGCTCACCGCTACGCTGAAGGTTCGCACGGAAGAGGTGCTGAAGCGATTCAACACCCACGTCGACGCGATCTATTCGCGTAAGAAGTAAGCAAGCGGCAGACAACCGGCCCTCTACAGGAGCGATGTGCTCTTGCATGGCCGGTTGTCCTGTCCAATGAAGCCACAGTGGTGCTGCACGCGTCGGCGAGCGAATTTCAAGTTCGGATCATTCGATTCGAGTTTCAAACTGAATTTGCTTGCCGTTCCAAAGCGAAAAGAGAAACAACTATGCGCGTCCTAGTGACCATCAAAGCCACAAGTGAAGCCGATGCTCGAAGCATCGCGCAGAAGCTGCCTGGCTTCACTCCGGATCCGACCTTCACACCCATCACGTTCGGCAATGACGAATGGATCGTCGCGGGAACCTTGAACGGTCCTCCCCCGAAGACTGCCATCTCCGTCGAACCGGAAACTGGTGTGCAGCTGCCCGACCCGGATTCCGAGATTCAGTAAGTCTCTTCGAAGGGGCGTGTAGAAGCGCCTCTTTGTTTGTTCCCCGCATCAAATTCAAGAGAAACAATATGGCCCCTGTATTCCTCTTTCTGGCCCTTTTCATGCTGCTCACCCACAACGTTGGGCTGGCAGTCATGTTCATCATCTTCGCCCTGCTGTTCAATGACAGCGGACGCAGACGGTAATCTCCAACCAGCTTTTTTCGGGACACACACCACGCAAGTTTCCTGCTACTCGTCTTCTCGCTGCGAAAAGCAGTAAGACAAAAGGAAGTTAGAAACTATGCGCTGCTCAACCTGTCAGAAAAAGGTCGGCAAGCAGGTCCCTGGTCGCTGCACCAATTGCGGTGCGGGAACGCATCAGGCGATGTGCAAGCTGTGCAAGACTTGCGCCTCCAAGCAGAACGTTTGCGAGGTCTGCAAGAATCCCCTCTCGGGCGCTGGCACGGGCAAGGGCCCGAACCCCGGCAAGTGAGAGGCTGATCTCGAGGGCCTGGCATTTAGAATTGTCTGCTCTCGATAGAACGACCGTGTGTCGTTCCCAACTGAAAGTGCGCCGGGCCAATTCTTGCATCGACTCAGGTCGAGACAGGATGCGGCTCGGCGCACTTTCTTTCGCATGCGAATCCACCTCGAATAGAAAATAGGTGACTTATGAACCAACGACGCAAGTCCGGATTAGGTCTTTTCGAGCATGCCAAAAAGCCGTCGAAGCGCGTACTCGCGATCTTCGCCATCGTCATCGGGCTTCTGACACTCCTTACCGCGCCTGGCGCTGCGATGGGCACTTATCAGCACGCCATCACTGACGGTGCAACCTGGCAGCTCGCCTTCGGCAGAGCCGTTGTCACTTTCGGAGCAATCACCTTGCTCTGGACGTTGCAGGGTGCTCTCTATCTGTTCATCGGTTGTGTCTACGTTCCGCGCATCGTGCACGATTTCCGTGAAATCGGCACCGGCATCGCCAAGGGCGTGCGAGGCATTCCCTCGGCTGCCCGCGCGACCTGGAAGTTCTTCCAAGACGCCAAACGAGCTATCTCCGGTGCTTTCAGCCGGCTGTTCACTGGTCTGGCTTCACTGCCGGGCAAGTGGCGCGCAATGAGTGGAAAAGAACGCTACGCCACGGTGTTCGCCACGCTGAGCATGGCACTTCTGTTCGGTATCGGCTACCTCCTTTGGGGTGTCGCCGGTACCGTCTTTGCCTGGCTGCCTGCATGGCTCCAGACAGACCACGCCTTCATCGGCAAGCTCTACATCGACCTCATCATGT
Organism: uncultured Candidatus Obscuribacterales bacterium; assembly: GCA_964503045.1. GTDB lineage: Bacteria > Cyanobacteriota > Vampirovibrionia > Obscuribacterales > Obscuribacteraceae > CAYZJR01. Next base: position 27,917 of record CAZCZI010000013.1, on the reverse strand, counting down.
CGGTGTTCATCTGGGCGTTCATCATGCCCTTCTGGAGCCTCTTCGGAAGCTTCGTGGGCAAACAGCTGTTCAAGTCGGACAACAAGAACAGCTAATCAGTCTCGAATAAAAGAGAGTCGAAGTAACGCTGTGTGCATGCGGGTTTCGACCCACAAGCCATGGCGTTATTTTCGATTGAATTGATTTACTATCTTTTTTAGTTATTACCAGGTTTGAAATAAGTTCCTAAAGGGTTAAGTCACCTAAGAATCACCAACTTGAGTCGTTGAGAGCCGTACGACTTGGATCTCTGCATGCGACCTCGTCCCTATCTCTTCGGGCGGATGTGAGACTTCCGAAATCTCACACCCGACCCGAATCACTTGCTTTGAATTCCGTCAGTTTCTGGAGAGTGAAGCCGCAAGGGCATCTCCCCGACCAGATTCACCCTGTCCAAGACTTCCGCTCACCGCAATCGGATTGATGTAGAGCGGCTTGCCGCAGTTATCACACGAGCTTGATGCAGATGCACTGCGGTTGACAAAGATTGCCTTGCAACTCCCGCACCAGCTGTCACATCCCGTTGATAGAACAGTGACTCGAGAATTGCCGATTTCAGTGGTTCTAAAATTTGCGATTTCAGTCGTTTCGAACGAATTCATAGTCATTCCCTTTCTGTTAGTGGCTTTTCGTTGAGTCCGCAGTTGCTGGAACTACGATGTCAGGCTCGATGCCCAAGAGGTGATAGACCTGTCCCGATGCGGTAAGCGCAAATGCCGACGTAAGCGAAATTGCACCGGCACCGGGAATACCAATTTGAAACTGAACGATTCCTTTGCCGTAGGTTTTGGTTCCCACCAATGTGCCGTGCCCCTTTAGAGCAGCAGCGATCATCTCTGCAGATGATGCAGTGTGACCATCGATCAATACTTTGAAGGGCTTGTTATTGAGCAGATAAGGCGGTCGATCTTCTTTCAGTGACTCTCCTTTCTGCCAGTAGACAAGATTCTTGGCAGTGACAGTCATCTTCTGCTCGAAGGCCTCGCCTTTGCTGTAACCAATAATCGATCCGAACGTTCCCTCCTGAACGAGCATGGCAAACACTTTGTAAGTTTGATCGATTAACCCACCCGGGTTTCCTCGCAAATCGAAGACAAACTGAGTAGCACCATCGGCAGTGGCGCGCCTAAGAGCCTGTTCGACCTCGCGGCTAATGTTTACTGAGTCGAAGCTGGCAATCTTGATGTTCGCCACCCGATTTGTGTCGCCGGAAACGGATATGGAATACTCGACGAGATTGACTGCGCGCTCAATCTCATCAACTTTAGTCACGACGGCAGGCGGCATGTAGTAAGTGTACGGGTCATTCAAGGACTTGAGCATTGCATCGATTGCGTCTTGGGCATCCTTTGCCGACGCCAACTCGCCGTCGAACTTATGCTCCCAATCGCTGAAGTGCTCCAGTCGATCACGAAAGAGGAAGCCCTCATTGACTCGCTTCCAGACAGTGTTGTAGCTTCCCTGCGGGCTGATGTCGGGGGTCTTTGCTGCATACGCCGCCGCGGCTTCAGAAAACGCCTTCTGAATGGACGCACAGGAGGTAAGCAAAATCGAAAAAGAGAAAAGCAGACAGAAAACAGCCGCACGCGATACGGCTCGCTTCGTTAATTTCATAAATCAAGGTGGTTGGCTCGTCAGTCCAATTCGCAGCGCACTCACGCTCGACTATCATTGCGAAATTGGGCTCAGTACTTTGTTTTGATGTAGGATATCAACTGGAATTTGGTTATCAAGAACTTTCTTCAACATAAGTTCAAATAACACCAAAGTGCAATAAATTGAACTGTGTTAGTTACCGAAGTTTTGATTGATTTGTATTGGAGTTGGCGGTGGATCGGTTGATAATTCAAAGGTGGCATGCAATGGTACTGGTAGCCAAACCAGAGGCAATGTGACAGAGTCAAACACAAAGACAAAAATGCCGATGAGAGGGGTCGTTTACGCCCTTTCCGCCTCGCTTTTGTTCGGCGTTACGACTCCTTTGGCGAAAGTTCTCTTAGCACAAATAGATGCGGTCTTGCTGGCGGGACTCTTCTATCTGGGCTCAGGCATCGGATTGTTTCTCTTGAGGTTAGGCGCCAACTTAACGATGAGTACCCGACCAGGCCAACCGGTGCTGCAGCGAAAGGACTGGTCGTGGCTGGCAGGCGCCATCGCTTGTGGTGGCATCGTCGCACCCATTCTCCTTATGCTCGGACTTTCGAGCACACAGGCTTCGGCAGCATCGCTGTTTCTCAATCTTGAGGGTGTTTTTACTGCGGTGATCGCTTGGTTCATTTTTAAAGAAAACTTCGATAAGCGCGTCTTCATCGGCATGGTTCTAATCGTCCTAGGCGGCGTAGCACTCTCTTTCAACAGCACCGGTTTGGCGTTGTCGGCTGGACTAATCCTCATAGCGCTAGCCTGCGCCGGATGGGCAATCGACAACAACCTCACGCGCAAGGTGTCAAACTTTGACGCCGCGCAAATCGCATCAGCAAAGGGTCTTTGTGCCGGGGTGGTAAATGTTTCCATTGCCATGATTTTGGGCGCTTCCATTCCAGCGGCCCTCGCCGCTGCCGAGGCGCTGGTCATTGGGTTTCTCGGCTATGGTGTCAGCTTGGTTTTGTATGTCTTGGCGCTTCGACACATCGGCGCAGCACGCACTGGCGCCTATTTTGCCTTAGCACCATTTGTCGGCTCCACAATTTCAGTTCTCTTTTTGAAGGAACAGCCAACACCTCAACTGCTGGCAGCAGCTACATTAATGGGGATAGGACTTTATCTGCACCTCACCGAAGTTCACGATCATGAACATGAACACGACGAAGTGGAACACGAACATGAACACGTGCACGACGAACACCACCAGCACGAACATAGTCCGAACGATCCACCCGGTGAGCCCCACGTTCATTGGCACAGGCACGAAACAATGCGGCACAGCCATCCGCATTTTCCGGATCAGCATCATCAACACGAGCACTAATTTCGTCGAATTTCTACCGTTGGCCTAGCTGTGCAAACGAACTTTGCTAGCGCTAACTCATAAATACCGGCTAACAGGAGTTGTCGACAGAAGCGCAAAAACCAAGACATACTGCCTCAATAACAACTTTCTGGTATGTCACATGGAACAGTTAAGATGTTCACATCAAGCCGGTATTGGGTTGTCAGCCAATCGCACGTAGTCATAAGTTTAGTTCGCAACTGTAACATCCCCTCCCACGCAGACTTTCCTCCCGACTTTGTCCCTCGAGCATCGCATCAAATAGGCGGCACTGCCGCTAGTCGGGAGCCGCGTTTTCGGAATTTCTAACTGGGTGCAGTACCGAACACGCACGTAAGACTCGAGACATTGATTTTAGCTTTTGCTGGTCGGATGCAGACGAGCTCGCTCGTTCTGTAGACGATTCGCGGCAGTGGCACCACCAGTGGTATCACCAGCAAAGAGCTTCGTCACGCACAGCATGTCGCCCTGTGCGTCAAAAGAGGATATATGAGACTTCTGACTTCGGCAGCCACCCTGGTTTTCACCATGTTCGCTGCCTCTGCCGCATTCGCACAAACGAGTGCTGCAACCTCACCTGATGCGGGCATTTCGAGCGGCGTCCTCTGGGCCGCCGGCATAGCCGCATTCCTCGGCTTCTTGATCGGAAGCGTACCACCCCGCGGCGAGAACCGCGGCTGGAGCTTCGATTCGCAGGGAGCTCTGATGTGGTCCTTCGCCGCAGCCGGTATCGTCGGCGGTGGCGCCTACATCAATTCAACCGGAAGCTGGTTTCCCGGACTCTGGGCTTGTCTCGTCGGCGCAGCATTCGGTGTCATGCGCGTGCTGATGACCCTGCCGCCGCGGGTACCCAAGAACTACGATCTCCAAGACGGCATCAACCGCGCCGAGGGGGCCGACCCCAAGAGCCGCAGCAAGGCCGCCAAGAAGATGTTCCGAAATGCCAGCTTCAACAACAACGGTTGGTATGCGACGCGGGCTCCGCGTGAGTGGCACTTCGGAAACGCAGGACCGAACCAAGAGATGCTCGACATGTTGAAAGAAACCATGGAGGACTCGCGTCCCAGCACTTTCGACATCCTCGTCATCCACGTTCGCGAGCTTCCGTTCGAGCCAGGACAGCCAGCAATCATCGTCGTTCGCGGTGGCAGCCAGCTTCAAGCGACCAGAGTAGGAGCCGGGTCGCTCACTCCACCGAGCGGGCCCGCTCTTCCGGCCTCCAGCATCGAAGCAATGGTCGGATACGCCTGGCGCTAACTTCCTCGAAAGGCTTCGTGACAAAGCGTCAATACTTGTCTCTAAGCCCACCTCGATAACAACATCACTTTGCGTGTATCTGGGCTGCCGTGTTGCAGCCTAGATACGCGCATCGTTGCTTATTTTGTTTAGACCTGCGTTACTATTACACTTAGTAGTCAAAACATCAACGGCGCCTTAGACATCCTCCGCCTTAGACATCCTCGCCTTAGACATCCTCGCCTTAGACATCCACGCCTTAGACATCCCCGCCTTGGACTTCCCCATGGTAGATTTTGCAAGAATATGTCCACGTTCAAAGACTACTTTTCAGGGCACGCCCAAGATTACGCGAGGTATCGCCCGAAGTATCCTGAAGCGGTGTTTCGATTCATCAGCGAACTCGCCCCATCGCACACTGTCGCCTGGGACTGTGGGTGCGGCAACGGCCAAGCCGCAATCGCCCTCACGAAGTACTTCAAAAAAGTTATCGCCACTGATGCAAGTAAGGCACAAATCGATCAAGCGTTTCAATGTGATGCCATCGCCTACAGAGTCGCACCCGCCGAACACTCAGGCATCGAAAGCAATTGCCTGGATGCTATTGTCTGCGCCAATGCGCTCCACTGGTTCGATCTAGACGCATTCTTTCAAGAAGCCCGTCGAACAATGCGCAACGGCGCAGTAATTGCTGTTTGGGCATACGGTCGCGCAAGCGCAAATCCAGAGCTAGATCTCGTAGTCGAGTCTTTCAACCAGAGAGCACTTGCGAGTCTTTGGGCACCGGAAACCAACCACATAGTTCATAAATACAAGAGCTTCGAGTTTCCATTCCACGAGATAGAAGCGCCAACCTTCGACATGTCGATGCAATGGACCTTTGAGCAGTTTGCAGGATATCTGTCGACCTGGTCTGCCATGCAATCTCTGGTGAAACAGCAGGGCACAGATCGAGTGGAGCAGTTTTTTGAAGAACTGAAGAGCGCTTGGGGCAATCCCGAGAAAGTCAGAACGGTCAAGACCCCACTATTTATGCGTATTGGAACCAAGGCTTAGCATTGTCAAGCACCATAGCTACTGGTGCCTCATATGTTTTGGTGGGTTCCAATTTCGAGTTTGCAGTTCTGTACGATTTTCCCGGAAAAATCATACAGAATCCCAAAAACCAAAATGGAACACGTTTTCCATTCCATGATGATTATCAAGAGATCCAATCAAGAATTCGGCTTCTTTTCGTTGCGCATTTGTCGGGCACACGCTCCAAGAAGCTGCGCCAATTCCGCGTCAGAAACCGTTTCCATTGTACTTAGTGAATCATAGTTCTTGTTTTGAGACACACCACCATTTAAAGCCTGCTGTATTTCAGCCATGCGCAAAGCAAACGACTCCGTTGAAGCGCTGTCGTCTTGGTTCGCTTCTTCCGCAATAGGTTGCTCTGGACGCTCGGCTTCTTTAGGCCAAACTCTTGTTATTCCTTCCCAACAAGCACGCACTGCTTCCGATACGCTCATAAGTTCACCTCGTAACACCACACAACCAACTTCGCTCATGGAGAGCCGCAGGTAATCACGCTGGGTGTCTATTCGGTGTCCATCAAACTGTTGATTGAGTGGCCCCCCATTTAGGTGATTGCCGGTCTGCGATTGAATGTACAATCACAACAAGAACGGCGAGCGCACCATGTTTCAAAAAGTCGCACTGCACAAGGGAAAGTACAAAAGGTGCTGCGCAGATATTTCTGAACTTCAGAAAGATCTTGCCGCAGAAGGTCATTCTCTGTTTGTGTGGAAAGACAGTCCGGGTGCCGTCTATTCACCGCATTCGCACAGCCACGATGAGTACATCGTCGTCTCCTCTGGTGAAATTGAATTTTCAATCTCAGGGACAACTTATCTAATGCAAGCCGGTGATGCTCTCGATCTTCCAGCAGGGACGGTTCATTCTGCCATAAATAAAGGCAGCAAAAGTTGCATTTACATAATTTGTTCCTAAACGCGAACCACGGTTGCTTAACCCTGCGGGCCCGCCTCATCTTCATCTTCGTCAGATTGAAGCATCTCGACGAATTCGACAGGAATCGGCACAAGAATCGTTTTGTTCTGCTTGATTGCAACCTCGGACATTGACTGCAACTGGCGCAATCTCATCGCTCCCGGAACGTTGTTTATCGCATCTGCCGCCTGCGCAATCTTCTCTGCCGCTTGCACTTCGCCTTCTGCCGCTACGATTTTGGCCCGACGCAATCTCTCGGCCTCGGCTTGTTTAGCCATTGCGCGCTTCATGTTAGTGGGCAGTTCCACGTCTTTGAGTGCCACACTAGAAATCGTAATGCCCCAATCATGCGTCTGAGCGTTTATCAACGCCAATAATTGCGCATTTATCTTGTCGCGATTGGTCAACAAGTCATCGAACTGATACTGCCCAACAATGCTTCTGAGCGTGGTTTGAGCGATTTGACTGGTGGCATTCATAACGTTTTGAACGCCGATAATGGCTTTCTTCGGCTCTACAACCCTGAAAAAACAAACGGCGGTAACTCGTATAGGAATGTTGTCTTTGGTCATACCGTCTTGCGGAGGAACAGGCAGAGTCACGATTCTGAGATCGACTTTCTCCGCTCGTTCAATCAACGGAACCACCAAATTCAAACCCGGGCCTCTTTCCGAGTGGACTCTGCCGAAGCGAAAAACAACGAGTCGATCGTATTCTTTAACCCTGCGCACCCCAGAAAGCAACATCAGCGTACCGAAAACAGCTAGACCGCCTACGACTTCGATTAGCATTCGTTGCCTCCCGGCTGTATGTTCTTGTGCAGCTGGGCAATTATTGCCGGATTATGCTGCCAAAAATCAGGGAATTTCCCGTGGGGTTGTCCTAGCCCCTGAGCTACGATGAAGTGAGATTTGAAGAACCCATCATATCGGGTTTGGCGGTTACCAGTGTGCAATATGCCCGCATCTCAGACAAACCATTCTTGACATAAAGTCAAGATGAGTTTGGTGAAACCCCTAGAGGGAAAAACATATATGAGTTCAAAAGACCATAAGGGTCCAAGGAGATAACGATGGTCGCGTTTGCCTGCAACGACTGTGGAAACCTGATGAAAGGATTTGCCACTTCCTGTAGCCGATGCGGCAAGAACAATCTCTCGATATCGTCGGCTGACGCTGAAAATCATTTTTCGGTGGGCGCGGCTGAGGGCAAGTCGCTGTCAGAACAGTTGACCGACAAAGCCAATTCACAGCAGCCGACGCGGTCAAGCCGGCAAAAGCAAACTTCCAATTATTCCTCGACGTCAAATACCGGTTCAGCATCAAGTTCTTCAACGTCCAATTCAACATCGTCGAACTCAACATCAAGCACGCGCTCTACGTCAGGTTCGAGCTCGTGGTCGGCTTCTAGCTCATCCTCGCAAAGTGGGCAGCCAACTTGGAACAGCGGCTCCGAATCCGCTTGGAACTCTGGTTCCGAATCCGCTTGGAACTCTGGTTCCGAATCCGCTTGGAACTCTGGCTCCGAATCCGCTCGGAACTCTGGCTCCGAATCCAGTTTGAGTTCAGGTTCCGAATCCAGTTGGAACACACGATCTGAATCCTCCTGGAACCAGCGCCCAGAATCAACCTGGAACAACAAACGCACTGAATCAGGCTGGAATTCATCGAGTGCGAAAGGCAGTCAATCAGCAGCTTCAACAACTTCCTCAAACAAAAAGGAAAAACCGCAAGAGCGTCCAGCCGGCTTTGGAACCCTAATTTTCGGTTTCATCATTCCTACAGCTGCAATTGTTTTTGAAACTCAAACTCACTTTTGCGCGCTCAACTTCTTTGATCCGTTCCCATCTTTGCCGCATATTCTCTTTTTCTCGCTGATTCCCTTCACCTCACTGATGGCTTGGATAGCGGGTCGTCGCAAGTTCAATCCGGACACCGACATGAGTACACACGCCGGTGTCCTCTCGCTCTTTAGCGGCATGGCAATGGGCATCGCCGTACTTTACAGTCTTATGTTTCTGCCCATGGCACCACTCTCGATACTAGCGATCCTTTTTCTGGGGTTCGGGCTTCTGGGTCTTTCCCCAATGCTTTCGATGCCATGCATAGTCAAATCAGGCAGAGTGGCCACGAGCCTTGCCGAAAGAGAAAACAGCTATGCTGACCCGCATCAACTCAAGCATGTCGGTCACCTAATTATTCTCGTGATGGTGATTGCGTTGGAGTTGCCGTCGACACTTACTCGTATTAACTTGGCTCAGGCTGCCGATGCAGACCCAAAAGCACAAATCGCTGCGCTCAATTGGTTGCGTTCCTACGGAAGCGAGGAGGTTCTACTCAGAGCTTGCTACGAGCGCTCCGGCAGAGCAACAGATATTCTCGGTTCGCTCTGGGAGTTCTCTCATTCCATGAGCGTCAACACAGCCAGGGACGTTTTCTACAAGGTTACAGGTAAGCCCTTCAACACGGTCCCAATACCGACATCAGCGCGTGCCACTATTCAACATGCTGGAATTATGAGCGATCCCGAAGATCTAAACGCCGGTGTCGAAGACGAATTCGACTACGACGCAGACATTGCAGGCGAAATTGTAAGCGGCGTAGCAAGAGGTTTATCAGTTTCCACATCGAAGATTTCAGGAACCGTCGACCCGGATGCTACCTTAGCCAATCTTCAATGGGCATTTACTCTAAGCAACACATCGAAGTTCGACCGCGAAGCACGCGCCAAGATTCTTCTGCCACCAAATGCGGTGGTGAACAAGGCCACACTTACTGTAAACGGCGAAGAGAGAGATGCAGTAATTATGGGTCGCAGCGAAGCCAGGGCGGTTTATCGCCGCGCTGTCGCCGAGAAGAAGGATCCGCTATTAGTTAGTATGTGCGGTCCAGATCTCCTATTGGTGCAATGCTTCCCGGTTCGACCAGACGATAAGATGCTGGTCAAAATCTACATGGCGGCTCCAATGCAAATGACCAAAGCAGACCATGCATCGCTGATGCTGCCGGCGTTTGACGAGCGCAACTTCCAAATCGATGTACACCACGACATTGAACTGACAAGCAAAGGAAAATCTGTAGATATTGCGTGCAAAGAGTTGAAAACCGAATTGAAGGGCGACACGCTGCTTGTCTCTGGCGCTGTGGACACCGCAGAACTGGCTCGTGGCGATACGACATTGTCGGCTTCTCGCAACCCGCAGGTCACTACAGTGTTTGCCAATGCCTATACAGAACCGACCGGACAAGAACTGGTGCCAGTCGTTCATTCCATAAACGAAGCTCAGTTGTCACCAGCCGTAGAGCATTACTCTCAGCCAACGACACTTACAGTCTTGATTGATGGATCTGTAGGTATGGCGCCGTTCCTGCCACAGGTAATGAAAGGTCTAGAGGCAATTCCAACCAGCCTCAATACCAAGTACGTGCTCCTGAAAGACGAAGAAAAGCTGCTCACTGGAGCCAAAGATCTCGCCGATGTGCGCTGCGAGGGCGGGCAAGAAAATGTCTCTTCGCTGGTCTCAGCACTTAACGAGCGCAATAACGGTGGAGCCGTGCTCTGGATTCATGCCGCCCAACCAATTTGTCCGAAGACGACAAAGGCAATCGTACAGTCGATCTTCAGATATCCGAACTCCCCCGTTCTTCTCTACGACATGCAAGTCGTAGCCAGCGCCAACGAAATCCTCGATGGTGTAAACACAATGAGTTCTATCGTGCGAGTTCATCGAACCGGCTCAGCTGAAGTGGATCTTAAGAACCTCTTTCATGCATGGCAACAGCCGGTCCAAACCACGGGTGGTGGCACAGGACTGAAGGTCGCAACCAACCAATCGTTGTGTGATTTAGAGGCCTATCGCCAAGTCAGAGAGCTTCTCGCCAAGAACAACTTTTCAGCAGCCGCTCGAATCGCGCAAGGGCAACACATTATTACACCGGTAACCAGCGCCGTCGTCACGATGAACTTGCCGGCGAATAATCCCGCTCCTGTCGCGAAAGCGCCAAACACCGGTCGCAGAAGCTACGGTGTAAGAGGACTCAATGGGATTTTCAATGTTATGAGCCTAGGAAAGGTCGGCGAATCATTTGATGGCGCCGCTACTTTTGACAGCGCTGCCAACGAAAGAAGCCGAAACAAGGACTACGAAATGCGGATGGGCGAAACAGCACCTAAATGCGAAGAGGCAAAGAGCATAAGCGCCGCCGCGAGCCCGCCGTATCGCACAAGCGGTGCCCTTGGACCTCAAGCCGGAAACGCAGAAATGGTCCAAGGCGGCAGAGCAAACTTCGCCGCCGATGAGAAGGGTCGGTTTGACGGCCCAGCCCAAGAACTCGACCAACTGAGTTCGCAGGGCGACAACGGTGCGGTCTCAGGAGGCGGACCAGCCGAAGATACCGGCACTGCAGCATCGGCTCCGGAGTCCGACACCTGGTTACTGTTGGCTGTGATGGCAGCCCTAACGGGAGCAGCGTTGTACCTTAAGAAACGAGGAGTTGCCGTCAAAGCGTGACGCAAGAAATCTTCTATGGTGTCCAAAATCGCACTGCTGCTAGCTCTCTGGCCAGTTTGGTTGTGGAACTTCGAGCGCTTGACGGACAAGTCTGACGAACCACTAAGCCTCTTGGCCTTGATCGCGCTTGGTTGTTTCTTGTGGCAGCGCCGCAATAACACAGCTTGCAAGGGTCAACCGATTTCCATAATTGCGCTCATCACTCTCGCTCTATATTGTGTTTCGACGTTGTTTGCCCCCAAACTAATTCAAGGCACATTGGCAGTAGCAGCCATGTGCCTCATTCTTCCTGGTTCATCGGCACTATCATTACCCGGCTGGATGCTTGCCCTTCTATCACTACCAGTAGTGGCTACACTTAGTTTCTATCTGAGCTACCCACTGCGGGTCTTGATTGGTTACATCGCCGTGGCCTCGCTCAACATGATTGGATATTCAACAAAGTTGGAGGGAACTGCATTACTGTGGAACTCCCAAATAGTGGAGATAGATGCGCCTTGCAGCGGCATAAAAATGCTTTGGTTTGCGGGGTTTCTTTCCGCCTCTCTCAGCGCATACTTCAACTTGAAGAATCTAGATACTTTCAAGGTCTGTATCGTCGCTGCAGCAGCCGCAATTGCAGCCAATGCCTTGCGCATCACATCCTTGTTCCTTCTGGAGACAGGCACTCTCGCTCTGCCTCGAGAGTGGCATGACCCACTGCATCAAGGTGTTGGTGTCATTGTCTTTGCACTAGCAGCAAGCTCAATTCTGTTTTATGCGCACTTCCTATACAAGAGATCGCCCACAACTACGACATCGACACAACCTCAATCTCAACTGGTAGAACCTTCAACGACATCATCAGCTCCCAAAGCAGGCTTCCAGAGTCATGCAAGGCTACACTGGCGACACACCACTCTCTTAGTTCTTTGTTGTGTCGCGGCCATCCTTCCGCTTATCGGTTCGCACCCAGATTCAAAGACAGAAGCTAACTCCGACTTCCCTGGCTGGCCTTCCACTTTTGAGGGAACCCAATTGATACCCATTGCAGAAACAGAGGCACAGAAGAGATTTGCAGAGGAATTCCCGGGCAAGATCAAAGCGTTCACAAACGGAAAACAAACAATTCTGCTGCGTTGGGTAGCGCACCCAACCAGGCAACTGCACTCATCGTCAGACTGCTATCGCGGATTGGGGTTCTCCGTAAAATGGCTGCCGATGCTCATAGACAAAGATGGCAGCAGATGGTCGACATTCGAAGCAGATAAAGCCACAGAACAGTTGGTAATTCGCGAGAGAATCACTGACAGCAAGAATGCGAGTTGGAGCGACGTTTCTTCCTGGTACTGGGCGGCGACAATGCAGCGCACGCATGCGCCATGGTGGGCAGCAACAGTCGTTGTGCGAAAGTAGGGAAAAGAACAAAGCCACCGGAGTTTCCGGCGGCTCTATTGATTCTTGCGGTCTCTGATTTGCGGATTGACGCCTACTTAGCAGCAGTCGCTTCCTCCTCCGACTTGTCACCACCATCTTTATCGCTCTTGTCAGAGGATTTGTCGCCTTTTTCCTTCTTCGGCTTTTCACCGTCTTCGGACTTCTCAGCTTTATCCTCTTTCTTGACCTTCTTAGCGGCGCCTTTTTCGAATCTGATCGAATCACCACTGGGTTCCATAATGGTTTCGATCGTATCGCCTTCTTTGAACTTGCCTTGCAAGACTTGCTCGGCAAGCGCATCTTCAAGCAGCCGTTGGATGGCGCGGCGCAATGGTCTGGCACCATAGGTGGGGTTGTACCCATCTTTAGCGATCAGATCCTTGCAGTCGTCGGTGACCACGAGTTCCATACCATTCGCCTTGATGCGGCTTTGGAGGTCGGCGGACATGAGGTCGACGATCTTGCGGATCTCTTCCTTTGTCAGCTGTTGGAACACGATGATCTCGTCGATACGGTTCAAGAACTCCGGTCTGAAGGTCTTCTTCATCGAGTCCATGACCAGGTCTTTTATCTTCTTGTAGCGATCGGTGTGAGCGCCTTCAGTCGTCTGCACCTGGAACCCTAACGTGAGCGCGCTCTTGTCGATGAATTGTGCGCCGACGTTGGAGGTCATGATGATGATTGTGTTTTTGAAGTCGACGGTGCGACCCTTGCTGTCAGATAAGCGACCATCATCGAGAATCTGGAGCAGAACGTTGAACACGTCCGGGTGCGCCTTTTCGATTTCGTCAAACAGAACCACGCTGTACGGCTTGCGGCGTACGGCTTCTGTGAGCTGACCACCTTCCTGGTATCCGACGTAACCGGGAGGAGACCCGATTAGTTTGGAGGTTGTGTGGTGCTCCATGAACTCTGACATGTCGATACGAATCAGGTTTTCTTCGGAGCCGAAGAAGTATCCTGCAAGAGCCTTCGCAAGTTCTGTCTTACCGACACCGGTTGGTCCCGAGAAGATGAAGCTTCCAATTGGTCTATTCGGGTTCTTCAAACCGACTCTGGCGCGTCTAATCGCCTTACAAACCGCTTCAACCGCTTCGTCTTGACCGATTACACGTTGGTGCAATACATCAGACATATGGAGCAGTTTTTCGGATTCGCCTTCGGTCAACTTAAGCAGTGGAATGCCTGTCCAAGAACTGACCACGTACGCCACCTCTTCAGCGGTTACGACGGGTTTCTCAGATTCTTGCTTGGCTTTCCATGCCGCTTGAATTTCGCGAATCTTTTCGGAGAGTCTGGTTTCTTGCTCCCGCAGTGAAGCAGCTTTTTCGAACTCTTGGTTGCGAATCGCCATTTCTTTGTCGCGGCGAACCTTTCTCAATTCGCGCTCGACTTCCTTGCCTTCAGGAGGCAGAGAGCTCGCTCTCAAGCGAACGCGCGAGGAAGCTTCGTCGATCAAATCGATTGCTTTATCCGGCAGGTACCTGTCAGAGATATAGCGATCGGAAAGTTTGGAAGCCTGATCGATTGCTTCTTCTGAGATGATGAGTCTGTGGTGCTCTTCATACTTCGGACGCAATCCGCGCAGAATTTCGATTGTCTCTTCAACCGACGGAGGATCGATGATGACGGGTTGGAATCTGCGTTCCAAAGCCGCGTCGCGCTCGATATGCTTTCTGTATTCGTCCATCGTGGTGGCGCCGATACATTGCAGCTCGCCTCTCGCTAGAGCCGGCTTCAAGATATTGGCGGCATCTATGGCGCCTTCAGCAGCACCTGCGCCGATCAATGTGTGCAGCTCGTCGATGACCAACATGACGTTTCCGGCAGCGCGGATTTCGTCCATGATCTTCTTCAGACGCTCTTCGAATTCACCTCTGTACTTCGTGCCTGCAACCAGCAAGCCGATGTCGAGCATGACGATTTTCTTGTCGGAAAGGATGTCCGGAACATCAGAGTTGGCGATTCTAATTGCCAAACCTTCTGCAATCGCGGTTTTACCAACACCGGGCTCTCCAATCAGAACTGGATTGTTCTTTGTGCGGCGACCGAGAATCTGGATCACTCTTTCGATTTCTTTTTCACGGCCGACAACCGGGTCAAGCCGGTTTTCTTGAGCAGCCTGAGTGAGATTCAAGCCAAACTCATCAAGTGTGGGTGTTTTGGAACGCCCGGTACCTGTGGTTGTTGACGTACCGGAAGTAGCAGCGCCGCTTTCTCCCAACAGGCGAATCACGTGGCTGCGCACCTTGGTGAGATCGACACCCAGATTTTCGAGAACTCGTGCGGCAACGCCTTCACCTTCTCGAATCAATCCAAGCAACAGGTGCTCGGTACCAATGTAGTTGTGACCCAGTTGACGAGCTTCGTCCCAGGACAACTCCAAAACCCGCTTGGCGCGCGGTGTAAATGGAATTTCTACGGCGACGAATCCGGAGCCACGGCCAATGATTTTCTCGACTTCGACGCGCGCATCTTTGAGATTAACGCCCATCGACTTCAAGGTCTTGGCTGCGATGCCGGTGCCTTCCCCAATCAAGCCCAACAAAATTTGCTCGGTACCAACAAAGTTGTGACCAAGTCTACGAGCTTCTTCTTGGGCCAACATGATGACCTTGATCGCTTTCTCGGTGAACCTTTCAAACATGACGGTTCAAAACCTCCTAGACTCCCATAAGTGATTACATTCTAACATCAGCTACAGTACGCGAGCCTTCAAAAACCCAGATTCCAAGCCGTTTAATACGTGAAGAATTCCTGAAGGGCTCCTGACAATGCGCGGGCTCAATCGACGAGTCTTAACCTCCAGTGTTCCCTGAGGCGATCGGCTGCCGAGATTACATAGATTCGGCGCGGCACTGGCCATACTCACTAAAGATAGCGTATTTACCTACCAACTGCACGGACTGCCAGACGGCAACATAGCGAGCAAAACGGCGGCGAAAAGTTTTGTTTGATTTTCCCGGGAAAATCAAACAGAAGCCCGAAACCCAAACCAGGACTATCAAACTCCAAGCCAGGACTATCAAACTCCAAGCCAGGAGGCTCCGAACCAGGACTATCAAGCTCTTTACAGAGCCTGAAATTTTCGAGGGCAGCAGAGTATCCCTTTTGATACCACCCAGCCAACTAAACAGGCGTCGGGGTCTGCTCTTGTACCTGCGGAGAAGCTACGTGCACTTCCTTGCCAGTAGCCATCTCAGACCAATCGCAACCTTTGCCTTCTTTGTCTTTTTTGGAGCAAGCGATTTGATCGCCACGCTTCAAGTTCTTGTACACGACAAGCGCCCCACACTTCGGACAAGTATTGCCACCGTTGGCTCCGCCGCTGAGAAGTGGCGGATACCAGTACGCCGAGGTGCATTGGTTGTCTTTGTAGAGACTGCAGCCCCAGAAGGTCTTGCCGCGACCTGTTTTCTTCTCGACAATCACCCCGCCGCATCCTTCGCGCGGGCAGTCGAGCCCGGTCTTCTTCAGAAGCTGGGTCTTTTCCTTGCACTCCTCAGACGAGCAAGCAAGGTAATCGCCGTAGCGGCCGTGCCTGATCACCATCGCTGAACCGCATTGAGTGCAGGTTTCATCGGATGGTCTGTCGGCAGGAACCGGCTTGCCTTCTTTCGTCAAAGCAATCTTGGTTTTGCATTCGGGATATCCAACACAACCTAAGAATTGTCCGTAACGCGAAGATCTGATGGCCATTGGCTGATTGCATTGCGGACACAGTTGGTCCGACAACACAGTCACTTTGTTCATGTTCTCTTCGGCTTTTTTGAGCGTGTCTTGGAAGGTCTCGTAGAAACCCTTCAACATGCGCTGCCACTCGACTTTCTCTTCTTCGATTTGGTCGAGCTTCTCTTCCATCTCAGCCGTAAATCCGACATCGACGATCGATCCGAAATGTTCCACCAACAGAAGATTGACAGCCTGCCCCAGTTTTGTTGGAACCAACGTCTTATTGATTCTTTCGACATATTTACGCTTGCCGATAGTTTCAACAGTCGCAGCGTATGTAGATGGTCTGCCGATGCCCATTTCTTCAAGCGATTTCACGAGGCTTGCTTCGGTGTAGCGCGGCGGTGGTTGAGTGAAGTGCTGAGCCGGCGTGACGGACTTCATCTTGAGCACTTCGCCCTTGGTCAAATCCGGAAGATTGGTGGTGGCGCCTTCGCTGTCATCATCCTCCGATTCGCCGTTGGTTTCTTTCTCACCAGAGCCTTTGTAGACAATCAAGAATCCTTGGAATTTCGTTTCAGTGGCCGAGGCTTTGAAAATCGCCTCGCCGGCTGTAATTTCGGCACTGCGCGTAACGAGCTCGGCAGAAGCCATTTGGCTTGCCATGAAGCGTTCCCAAATCAATTTGTATAGTTTGTACTGATCTGAACTCAGATATTGTTTGATTGACTCAGGTGTGCGATCGGGATATGACGGGCGAATCGCTTCGTGAGCGTCTTGCACCGATTTCGCTTTACGGATGTACACTCTCGGTTTGTCAGGGCAATACTCTTTGCCATATCGCTCTTTGATGAACTTGAGTGCCTCGTCTTGCGCTTGTTGAGCCACACGAGTCGAGTCGGTTCTCATATAAGTGATCAAACCGCTCGTTTCTCCGCCCAAGTCAATACCTTCATAAAGGTCCTGAGCTACTTTCATCGTGCGATTAACGCCGAAACCGATTTGGGTTGCGGCATCGCGTTGCATTGTCGATGTGATGAATGGTGGTTGCGGTTGGCGCTGGCTGGATTTCTCCACCAACGTCTTGACTGCAAACTCTTTGTCTTCAATCGATTTGACGATGGTGTTTGCAAACTTCTGACTATCTACAACTAAAGTCTGGGCTGATTGTTTGTCGGAAGCCGCAACCACTCGCTTGCCTTGCCAGCGCGTGAGAGCGGCTGAAAAAGCCTGTTTCGAACGTGCACGCGAGAAGTCAGCCTTGATAGACCAATACTCTTTCGGCTCGAAGGCTCCGATTTCTTCTTCACGTTCGCAAATCAATCTGACGGCGACGCTTTGTACACGACCTGCCGAGCGACCGTTGACCTTTCTCCAAAGGAGCGGACTGATCTTGTAGCCGACGAGACGATCGAGAACACGTCTGGCTTGCTGCGCATTTACTAGACGCTGCGCGATTTGTCGCGGCATCTTGAGTGCAGAAAGAACAGCGTCTTTGGTGATCTCGTTGAACTCAATGCGGTGCAGTTTCTTTTTGGGCAGATCCAAAACCTGCGACAAATGCCAAGCAATCGCCTCACCTTCACGGTCAGGGTCAGGTGCCAGGAAGACAGCATCAGCTTCGTTGGCAGCTTCTTTCAGCTCTTCAACGATTTGAATCTTGTCTTTGGGAACCTCATATAGAGGCTCGAAATTCTTGCGGACATTCACACCCAACTTCTTAGGCGGCAGATCTCTTACGTGTCCAACGCTGGCTTTGACTTGGTAGTCTTTGCCAAGGATCTTGCTGATTGTTTTCGCTTTCGCGGGTGATTCAACTATTACTAGAGACTTTCCCATTTCACTCAGTTTCTTACTCAAAAGGAAGTACCCCATCTGTCACAAGGGTCGCCAGTGTGCTGTCAAGTATCCCGGCGAGGCAGAAGTATAGCATGGTTCCGAAAACCCCTATTTCAAAATCGGCTCTCCGTCCCGCCCCTTGAAGCGAGCCGATTGCGGTACACATTGTTATATGGGTTGCCCGCCATTTTGCATGTTCCTTACGAATAAATAAGCATATCAGTAACTTCTTGCCACAACTCTGAAATCAGTTGCTGAGATTTCGGACCGGTGCCGGACAACAAGACCAGTCGCCCGAGCTCATCTTCCGAATGCCAGTCGCTGTCGGCATCCTCGCCTCCCCTCGCGTGCGCGTGCGCGCTCCCGTCTTCACCCGCGCGCCCGCCCGACGTATTAGTAGTGTCTACGCGCGCCTGAGCGCCTGCGCGATCTTTACTATTAGGCTCCCTATTAAAGGTAGGTACTTCCTTCTTAACACTTGACTTGGCTTCACGGGAAATCGACAGATTGATGTGGTCGTATTGATCCAGATAGTTGTTGTGAGAGCCCCCGACAAAAAACTCCGCCCATTCGACAACTGTCACTCCATATACTTCGTTTGGCTTTCGACAAATCAGTTCATCAATCTCAAACGCCAGCATCTCAAGCGAAATCACATCGCTGCTTTCACCCACTCGATATAAATCCAAGTGATAAAGCGGCATTCGGCCGCTGTGATATTCATTGAGCATTGTAAAAGTAGGACTGCTTATCGCCTCGGTGACACCCAGCGCGCCGCCGATGCCTTTCACCAACGTCGTTTTGCCGGCGCCCAGCTGCCCGTGAAGAGCAATGACACAACCAGTGTGTTTGCCGTTACAAATGCATTTGGCAATCGCTTCGCCCAGACAGAGCGTTGCTTGGTGATCTGGAAGGAACAGTTCCATCAAGTTTTAAGAAGCGATTTGTTTTCTGGTTTTTTCTTGTTTTAGAAATTAATGTCTCAGCCAAGGATCAGTGCACGAGTTTTGACCCGGAAAATACCAGGTGGGGGACCTCCTTACACCTTACCGTTTCCTACTCTTTGACACTCCACGCTCTTCTTTTGAATTTCGCGGCGCCTCAAAGGTCATAGGTATACGCCAGTGTTTTGAGCCGGAACCCCGATTACTCGAAGCAATAGGACAAAACTTTTTTGAGCTCTGTCCCGGACCGAGACTAAAGGAATCATAGAAAAGACAACTGAGACTGTCAAATACTCTCTATCTTTCTAAAACTTTGCCGGTAACCGTTCCCTTAGGTGTTTCCCTCTGCGGAACGTCGGGCTCTGACTGCGCCGGCGGTGCGCCATGCTCGACTATACGCCCGACGCTTTGATGCACTTCCACTGGTGGTGTCTTGGATGGAACGCCGTAATACCGCACAAACAATCCGGTTCCCACAGAATTTAACTGTGCAGAACCCTTTATGCTACTTCTGCTCTTCAACTGACTTTCTAAATTCGTTGCGATCTCATCTAGAAGTTGTTCTTTGTCTTGAGCAGCTTTTTTGTATTCGTTGGATTTTTCTTCAGCACGATCTTGAACATACTTCGCCCGCTCTTCTCCAGATCGCCGAATCTCTTCAGCTCTGGCTTTCTGCAGTTCCGGATTGTAAGGCGCAGAGATTACTCCTCCTCGAGTTTGGTAGGTTGGTGGTTCGCGCAGTGCTTTTTCCGCCTCTGCGCTTGTTTCTTCGCGAATGGCGCTGGCTTGGCGTTCGCCGGTTTTTCTGGCACTTTCCGCCAAAGAGTTGTTGGCGTGCCGATGCCGCTCCTTCACTTCCAACGCCTGTCTTCTGATGTTGGCAATCGTGCTATCGGTTTTTGTACCGGCAGCCGCGGTTTGAATTCTTGAAGCCTGTGTGCGCTGACCTTCGGCATCATCAGCGTCGGGCAAGGGCGCGCGGTAGGCTTTCAATGCCTTTCTGCAAAAACCGGATAGAGTGCCGTAAGGGTCGAGACCGTAGCAGACTTGAAATGCTTCAATGGCTCGATCATGCTGGTTCAAATGCACCAAACAGTTGGCGAGATAGTAGTAACCATTGGGATCTCTGGGTGCCGCCAGGATATGTTGTTGAAAACAACGAGCTGCGTGAGTCCAACGGCCAGTGTTGAAGTGGTCGAGTCCCTCATCGAAAACCGCAGCGCAATAACCTGGCGCCTGCGACTGGAAAGCCACAAGCGCAATTACCAGCAGGAAATGCTTTCTGGTTGGCATGGACGAACTCTTTAGACACACTGACATCTATTCTAAGGGAATCTTGCCTATTCGGCCTGTTTTGGGTCGGATTTTAAGATAGCTCCACGTACATCGCGGTCAGCGGCTGGATGTTGAAATCTGGGCGCGTCTTCGGGAATTATGTAGTTGGGCGGTGGATCGTAGAGCGAACCAGCCGGAAATACTCGCGCTACACTTGGGTGAACCGGCGGCAATAAGGCGCCGGGCACACCATATTGGCGGGTGTACAAATTCGTTCCTACAGACTGAAGTCCAAAGCCACCTCTCTCTTTCTGACTTCGAATCTGAGTAAGAAGATTGCAAGCCGAATCGGAAATTGACTTTTGACGAACGCTCTTCCAATTGGCGTAGGCTTTCGCTTTGAACTCACCGACTTCCGATGCAGTAGACAAATCTCGTTCTGCCTTGCGCTTTATCCATTCTGCCAATGCTTGCGTGGCTTGAGCATCGACAACATTGCCTGCACGAAGTTGTTGTTTCATTTGATGGTCCAAAGAAGCAAGCTCTTCTTGCAGCAGTTGCTGAATTCGTTCACGCTCCTTCGTCGCAGTCAACTTGACTCCATTGGAACCGGCGTCGCCAATAGTCTTCGCATTGTCGGCTTCAATTTGTGCTTCTCGATTGAGAATCTCCAGGGTGGAAGAAAAATCTTTGTCTTTCTTGTCTTTTTCGGTGACGACGGAGTTTAATTGATCATTGACTGAGAAAGGCTTTGCTTGCTCTTGTTGAGCCTTGATGCGATTAGCTTCTTGCTCTTTTTTCAACTCCTCGATTTGCTTTTTGACTTTATCGTCGAGTTGCTTTGCCTTGTCTGAGCTTGATGAGGACGAACTACTTCCGGGTTTGTACGCCGGAGGCGGCCACATTGGAGTATCGATCGCTCCGGAGTTTCGATTAGCACCCGACGAACTGGGAGCTGGCGGCCAGGCGCCAAAACTGGGCGGCGGTCCTAAGTTTCCGCCAGCTGGATAGGAAGCGCCAGGATAGGTTCCACCCCGCGGAATGTAGTTGGAAGGGAAGTTAGGAAGCGCAGACAAAGTAGGCTCGGGAATTGCGGTCGCTCTCTTCATCATCGAACTGGAAGCCGACGACGCAGCCGATCCAAAAGTACCTGCTGGATCCAATTGCACGCACTTGTCGTAAAACCGCTTCGCATTGCGCCTGTCGCCGGTATGGTCGTGACACGAACCAAGATAGAAATTGATATCAGCACGATCGGGCGCCAACATCTTCGCACGATCGAAGTACAAAATCGCTGTGCCGTACTCATTTGCCTGGTAGTGCTTCAGCCCCTTTTCCAGACACATTTGAAGCGAAAACTCTTGCTCGCCCCCGTTACCAGGCTGCGCAAAGCACACACCGGCACAGACGACCGAAAGCGGCACGACAATGCTTACTACGACTCCAAGCGTTCGGACCTTTGCAAATTCGGCAAATTTCCTTGCTCTCGTTACTTCGAATATTTCGAACACTATGGGCTCATCCTCGAATTGGATGCATCCACGGACAAAATCGGCTGTTTACACGAATAACCAATAATGGACGAGTGCTGTTTAAAGATGTTCCCAAAAATCCAAAAAAATCTTGTATCGCCTGGGCTGTGACGGATTTGTGATCCGTTGCCTCCTCAATCTTTCACTTCGACTTCACCCTCGGTTGGCAGAGGCTCCGGCAGTTTGATCGGAGTTTCGCCTGCCATTAAAGGTCTATGCACACTCAGAAAAACATTGAAGTCTCTGCCGGCAACCATCATGTTGGTTCCCTCAGGCATAGAACGCTCCGACAAAAACGTGCGCATCTGATTCAATCGCAAAAGGCTCGCCTCGAGAAACGAGACATTTTGCACGATGTCGTTGTTGCGATAGTCGCGCTGCCTCAAAATGTGCGCCATTTCCACAATCCAGACACGGCCGCCGTTTTTGAGAGTCTTATCAATCATGCCGAGCAACTCTTCAAAGATCTCCTTGTTGCGAATTCGCTTGGACATTCCGGGCCAGTAATTGAAGGGAAGCCGCTTCAAATCCGGGAACGTGACGCAATGAATGTTCTGCGGCAAATAGCGATAAATGGAAGGAGACAACACAGGCGTCGCTACGATGACCAAATCTTTTTTGGGATCGCAACCAAGGCTGATCTTCGTGCAGATGGTCAAACTGTCAGTCTCGGGTGCCTCGCCTTGAAATCTGAGTTGAGGATAGGACAGAACGACAAAAATTACGCTACCAATGACAAAGCGCAACCAAATTGAATAGCGCCGGAAAAGTGCATCAATTCCCGTTACATAGACAATGAATATGAGAGGAACAAATGTCGTTGTATAGCGATAGCGCATCGCTGGTAACACCACATTGACCGCAAATCCTGCCAAAAGACTGCCGATTGTAAGAGCCTTCCACAGCTTGCCATCAAAGATTCGAACGTTCTTCTTATCCTCAATCACAGTCACGCTCGGAGAAATCAACGTGAGGTAAATCAAGAAGTTGCAAATCAAAATGCAATACAAGATAAAGCGTTGATCGCCGTAGGGCGCATCCAAAAGAATCCCGGCAAAAAACTGCGGCCCAAGCGAGAGGAGATCAGGGACCATATCCCACGGGCTCAGATCGTGCGTCAATTGATAGATCAAAACAGGAATTTGCGGTGCAAACACGATTAGAGAAATTGCCACTCCAACTAACCATCGGTAGAGTTCTTGCTTCTGAAACCATCGATTTATCCATCCCCACAACGCCAAGACAGCTTGCCCGATAGGAACGAAAGCACCCCAATAATGCGTGCACACAACCAGTGCGGTCGATATGCCGTAGACAGGAACCCACAATTTGTTCGTTCCCTTCGTAAGCACGCGAACGCACGCACACGACGATAGCAAGCCAAGAATGCTCATCAGTCCGTAGGGGCGTATCATCGTTCCCCACCGCACCAATGATGGTGCGACCGCCAAAAGCAGACAAATTTGAAGGTTGAGATAGCGCGGAAGTGACGACCGCAAGAGCAAGTACGTGATCGGAATTTCCGCTGTGGAAATGGCGATCGCCAGTCCTTTCACGACATAGTCATGCTGCCCGTCCGGGCCAAACCAGACAGGAAAGCAGGCACCGAAAAACTGGCAAACCCATCGCACAATCGAATAGAAGACAGGCGCGTTACCATCCTCCTTCAAGTGCAGCAGCATGTCTTGCCACGTTCCAGTAATAGCGATCGCTACACCGTTGGCTTCATCCGGCCCCAACCCAATTACCGTTGTTGCGCGAAGGCGAATCATGAGTGCAAGCAGGGTGATTAAGACAATGCCTGGTCGCAAAGACAACAGTCGGCGAATGAAACTCATGCTACGCTCAATGCAGACATGTGTTGCACCCTGGTCCTAAAACCGCAGAAGTAAGCAGATGGTCTATTCGGATCAATATCACTTAAAATACCCAAACGACAAGGATCCCGCGGATCCCAAACCCCGAAAGTTGTTTTCGGGAGCTTGCTTGTCAATTCTGATTACTTTTTGCCTGTCAAGCAACGCCTTTGCAGCCGAAACCTTCAATCAAGTAATGGCAAAAGCTGGAATTTTACGCGCTACAAATCAAGATTTGGCAGCGCTGCCTTTTTTTGCAAAAGCGGTAGAGATGCGCCCCAAAAGCGCAGAAGCGCATGGAGGGTTGGGTTGGACGCTTTTTCGGCTTGGAAATCTGGACAAGGCACAGGAAGAAGCTGAACTAGCAATCGATCTCGACCCTAAGTGCGCAGACTGTCACCAGATCGTAGCCATAATTTATTACGCCAAAGGAATGATGGAAGAGGCGCGGCAAGAATTCAAGACCGCATTGATCCTTGACCCGAAAAAACACTGCCGCGGCTGCAACTCGATGGAAATTTTTCTGGGAGCAGAAATGCCACGAACCTCCGGTGGCTTGATTATTCCTGACTTCAAAAAGGCAATGGAAGAAAAAGCACGAAAAGCTGCTTCAAAGAAAAAGGGAACGGCAAAAGGGAAGACGAGTGCAAACAGCAACCGTGTCGTCCCGGCTGGGGGCGCAACCAATCCAAAATCGACGAACACGAAGAATGACACAAAACGCAAGCCCGCAGTTACACCGAGCGTTCAATCCGTCAAACCGAACAATTAGGACGATAACAAAGGAAAATCTCTCGGTACACTCGAACTTGTAGCAGATTTCTAGGCACCACCCTTGGTGCCGACATCGTTACCATTAGGATTTCGAACAGTTCATTCGGATGGCGAGCGAATAGTTGCTCGTCAAGTGTCGCGGTAACGATGGCTTATTTTGGCCATCTGACAACGAAGTTGCCAGGGTCCTTGAAAACCGACACCGGTTGTCAACCGTGCGTAATCTTGCACCTAGCGCAGTTGAGTGAGTGTTTTCAAATTCGGCGCCGAGAGCCACTTCTTGACTGCCTTCCAAGAGGTGTATCTCCATTCACGAGAGACGATAGCCCTCATGTCAAGCACGAGCGGGTTACTTCAAGAATACAAAAATCCCCGAAATAAAAAGCAGATCTAACGTTTACGAGGTCGAAATCAGATCGCGCCACAGGTTAGCTCTTATAAGCACTTATTTTTTCTTGCCCCTTAAACCAACTCGAAAAGCGCTTCCAATCTCCTGCTTACTTTCCCCGACATACCTGTTCGCTCTTCAGATGGCGGACGAATAGCTGCCGGCCGTCATTGCATGCGCCCTTCTGGGCGTTGGTCGATAGACAGTTACGGTCGTCTGGCACGGGGTAGAGGCGCTCTTACTTCTAGCAACTGAATCCCAAGCGGAGGCAAAAGCTTCGCTGCCCAATGGCAGGGTTCCCAATCATGATCAGAAAATTCCTGGAGTCCTTTGCAGGACTGTTTAGCCCCAAGGCAGCTAATTCCAAGCAAGCCTGGCAGTTACTCTTTTTCATTCCTGCCGTCGCTCTTTTTCTTGCTTTCACCTTCTCAGGAACTTTCTCGACCACGACGGTCTCAGTTCCCGAGGCGTACAACTCGCTCAAGGACATGTCTCCGGTAGAAGTCGAACAGAAGCTTGCAGAGAGTTCGACTGAGGCAAGCGAGCTTGTGTTCATCAAGGGAACCAAGAGTGTTGTCGTTGTCGGCAAGAAGTTCGAAGAGGGTCGCCTGGTTCGCCTGGCTGACACCGACGAACTGGCTAAGTCGGCTGCGGCGCACAATGTTCCGACCAGCACCATCGATGGTGTCACGACCACGCAGACGGTTTTCTTCTGGTACGTCATCGCGGGCGGTCTGGGCCTATGGCTCTTCTTCATCATGTTCAGCCGCCCCGACGATTATCATCCGTCTCTGGCCGGAATATCGTTCATCGGACTGAAGGGACGGCATGACCGGCTCATGGCCAACAAGCGCTGGAACCCCTTCAAGTTCCACTTCTACCTCTGGCTTCTGCTCATCGCAACGGTAGCGACTTTGATGCTCACCAAGGCCTTCCACAACCCGCCGGTGCCGCAGCTCCCCACTGAGTATGCGACTGTTCCCGCGAGTCAGGCGTGGCAGGTCGAGCACTACTTGAAGCAGTCTCCACACGACTTTCAGCGTGTCGTCATCATCGACGGCGCCAACGCTGTTTACGTCGTGGTGCAGCCTGCAAGCGGAAAGCCCGACGAACTCGAATCCAAGATATCCACTGCACGTGTGGTCTTCTTCGGCTCAGACAAGGCACGCATGGACAAGTTCGTTGCGGCTGTGACGGCAGCTAAGGTGCCAACCAAGAACGTCTCTGCTGAGACCAACGACAACTGGTTTGCGACGCTTCCCTCCTGGTGGGCGAATCTGCTCGTTTTTCTCGGCATCGGTCTGGCGCTTTACGGCATCACGCTCCTGGTGCGCTGGGACGCCTCCAAGCGTCAGCGGCAAGACAACTCAATTGGCCGTCGTGCCATTCCTGTGTCGAGCACTCCTGACACAAGGCCGAGCCCCAACAAGCCGAGCCCTCGCGACACCTGCGAAGGCGATCTGTTGATCGAAGGCGACGACCGCAAAACGCTCGATGATGTTGCAGGCTGCGACGAAGCGGTCGAGCGCTTCCGCCTGGTGGCGCAGTGGGTGCGTGACGCGACGGTCTACCGTCACTTCCGCGCCAAGCTGCCGAAGGGCGTTTTGCTCTCCGGTCCTCCAGGAACGGGTAAGACGCTTCTGGCGCGTGCTCTTGCCGGCGAAGTGGATGGTAACTACTTCGCCGCATCCGGTTCTGAGTTCGTCAACAAGTACGTCGGTGTCGGTGCCGACAACGTCCGCAAGCTTTTCGACAAAGCCAGGGACAGCTACAAGAAGACGGGAAAGCCGTCTATCGTGTTCATCGACGAAATCGACGCCGTCGGCAAGCAGCGTTCTGCCACCGGCGAAGGTGGTGAGTCCGAGCGTGACCAGACGGTCAACCAGCTGCTCACATGCATCCAGGGCTTCGATCCCAACAACGGCACACTCGTCATCGCCGCTACCAACCGTCCGGAGACCCTGGACAGCGGTCTGACTCGTAGCGGTCGTTTCGACTACAAGATCGAAGTCGGCCGCCCCGACAAGAAGGGCCGCAAGGCGATCTTCAAGATCTACCTGCGCTGCCACCAACTCGAGGAAGGTGTCACCCTCGACAGTGTCTGCGAGGATCTGGCGAGGCGTTCGCACGACTTCGTCGGCGCTGACATCGAGCTGGCCGTCAACATGGCTGCCACGCTTGCCGCCAAGCGCAACGCCCCAGCACTTTCCGGCAAGTCTGCCGAGGAAGTGGCGAAGGCTCCGCGCATAATCACGCGCGAAGACCTGCACACCGGCATCGACCAGGTGATGTACGGCGAGCTTATCAAGTCGAAGGTGCGTTCGGAGGCCGAGAGGCGCACGACCGCCATCCACGAGATCGGCCACGCCTGCATTCCGACGGTGCTCGGCGGTGACCCTGTCACCCGCATCACTGTCGTGATGACCACAAAGTCGCTCGGTCACATGGAGAGCATTCCCGAGGAAGACCGTTACGGCTGGACGCGGGAACAGTTCCTCATCCGCATCAAGTCGGCTCTGGCTGGTCGCATCTCGGAAGAGATGCATGCCGACTCGGTGTCGACCGGTGCATCCAACGACTTCGAGAAAGCGAGTCAGATGGCACGCGGCATGGTCGGTGCTTACGGCATGTCTTCGCTCGGTCTGATTTCTCTTCCTCTCGACCAGAACGGCTTCCCTGTTGGCAACATCGGACCCGAGCTGCAGAGCGAGTTCAACCTTGCCTGGCGCAAGATCATCGCTGATGCCGAAGCCGAAGTTCGTCAGATCGTCGGCAGCAACGGCGAGAAGATCAAGCGCATCGCTGAAATCCTGCTCGAGGAAGAGACCCTGACCGGTCAGCGTTTCCGCGAGCTCTGGGCGCAGGAAGTGGCTTCGGCTGCTGCCGTCGAACAGGTGACGGCTGGGCCGATTGCTACGACCAGCGAGGCGAATGCCACCACTGGTGATGCGGCCCCCTCGGCGACGGATGGGCAGAACGCTCAGCCCGGCGCTGATACAGATCGCAAGTCTGAGTAACCCTTTTTTGCCAACGGCTGACCACAAGGTCGGTCGTTTTCACAACCACCGAGTTAGCTGACGCGTACCGGCTTAGCTTCAGGCATGGCTTCGGCTTTGCTTGAAGCGGCCTGTACGCTCGGCGGCACGGCAAATTGGGAGCATGACATGAAGGAAAAAGGTCCCGGCGACAATAAGCCGAATGATGACAAAGAGCGCCAACGCAACCGCAAGCGGTGGCAATCGGCGCTCGTGGCATCGCAATTTGCCTACACGCTCGTCATTGCCACGCTACTCATGGGTTGGCTCGGGCATTGGCTCGGATCGCTTCTGGGCGGCGGGCTATGGTCGACCATCTTGATGTTCCTGCTGGGCTCGGCTGGTTTTGTCGCCGAAATGTGGCGCATGTACAAGTTCTTCGCGCCTAAGGACGGCGATGATGATGACGATGACGGTTCA
>CAZCZI010000012.1:0-141964 GCA_964503045.1 uncultured Candidatus Obscuribacterales bacterium | reverse complement strand
CACCAGGACCACCAGGACCGCCGGGGCCAGTAGGTCCACCAGGACCGCCAGGACCGCCAGGGCCAGTAGGACCACCGGGACCACCAGGACCACCAGGGCCGGAAGGACCACCAGGACCACCAGGACCGGAAGGACCACCAGGACCACCAGGACCGCCGGGGCCGGAAGGACCGCCAGGGCCGGAAGGACCACCAGGACCGCTTGGACCACCGGGGCCGGTAGGACCACCGGGGCCGCCTGGGCCGCGAGGACCACCAGGGCCGCCAGGGCCGGAGGGGCCGGAAGGACCGCCAGGACCGGAAGGACCACCAGGACCGGAAGGACCACCAGGACCGGCTGGACCGCCAGGACCGGAAGGACCGGAAGGACCACCAGGACCGGAAGGACCACCAGGGCCGGCTGGGCCGCCAGGACCGGCGGGACCGCCTGGGCCGGAAGGACCACCAGGACCGGCAGGACCGCCTGGACCAGAGGGGCCAGAAGGACCACCAGGACCGGCAGGACCGCCAGGGCCGGAAGGACCACCAGGACCGGAAGGACCGCCAGGACCGGCAGGGCCACCAGGACCGCCAGGACCAGCAGGGCCGGTAGGACCGAATGGGCCGCCGGGGCCACCAGGACCGCCAGGACCGACTGGACCACCAGGACCGCCAGGACCAGCGGGGCCGGTAGGTCCGAATGGGCCACCAGGACCACCAGGACCGCCAGGGCCTTCAGGGCCGCCAGGACCTTCAGGACCACCAGGACCTTCAGGACCGCCAGGACCTTCGGGACCACCAGGACCGGATGGACCGGCAGGACCACCAGGACCGGCAGGACCACCGGGACCTTCAGGACCGCCAGGACCTTCAGGACCACCAGGACCTTCAGGACCGCCAGGACCTTCGGGACCACCGGGACCGCCAGGACCGGCAGGACCGCCAGGACCTTCAGGACCACCAGGACCTTCAGGACCGCCAGGTCCTACAGGACCGGCAGGACCGCCAGGTCCAGCTGGGCCGCCAGGACCTTCAGGACCACCAGGGCCTTCAGGACCACCAGGACCGGCAGGACCGCCAGGACCTTCAGGACCGCCAGGACCGCCAGGACCGGAAGGTCCAGAAGGACCGGCAGGACCACCAGGTCCCAAAGGTCCGCCAGGTCCTTCCGGTCCGCCAGGTCCACCAGGACCGGAGACGCCGCCAGGACCTTCAGGACCGCCAGGACCAAGAGGACCACCGGGACCAAGAGGACCAGGGCCTACGCTTGTGACGGGGCTGATGATTGGGGTTCCGCTTGTGGCACCGACTGCAACCGGGCCGAATGTGTTGGTGATGGGGTATGTATAAAGGCTTTGGAACTGCATCGTGTTGGCGCTAAAGCCTGTTCCATCATGCCCTTTGAACTGTGCTGTGAAAAAGAAAACCGGGGCCGGAACCCGGGCTCTCAATGTCGTTCTGACCGTGACGTACGGACCAGGACAAGATCCCGGACCGCCTGCTCCCGGAAGTGGCACCACTCCCGGTGGGCTCAAAGACAGCGATGTCGTGGTGCCGACAGGACCGTTGGATCCTACCGCCGGATACGCTGGATTTGGTACGACATAGTCTTCATACGTGATCAATTCAGCTGCCAGGCTCTGAATTACGATGCCGTCAACAGGCAGGTGTGTGTTCAACGCAGCATTCATTGCGTCGACTGCTTGTTGTGGTGTGGCCATCTGCCCAGCTGAACGTGCGCAGTCTTTACAAGCTCTGTCGCACATATCTGCACTGAATATAAGGACACAAATGTTCAGTGACAGCGCGCAGATGACAATCAAAAGCGACAGTACTGAAGCTAATTCAATGGCCGTGTAGCCCCGGAGCCTGGCCATAATCTTCCGGGGGATTTTTTTGATGCCAAAAAATGGCTTTATCCTACTCACTACCTCTCCTCCTCCTCCTCAACCACATGTGAGCTCATTGTGGATGTTGCTTTCATTATCCTTATTAGTTACCAAAATGTCATCCTCTTTTTTGAGGATAGTCATAGCCGTATTCCTCTTGTCTCTGGGGTTTTGTAGCCTATGTCCTGGGTTTTGTAGCCTAATTGGTTACTTGGTCAGAGTTTTCTCATACCAAAGTTGCAAGAGTCTAGCGCTGAGCCTGAGTTAATCGCCGAGCAACAGCAGCAAACGCCTTTTTGACAGCATCGGCTGAAGTGCACGAGAAGAATCGACCTCCATTTCCGCATTCTTTGGCTAAACCACCAGTGTTGTTGCCTAAGAATGAGATTTGATCGTTGGTCAGCTGCGCGTTTCCAGTCAGGTTTAACCCGATGGTGTAGACCGCGATACCAGCACCACGGATGGTGGGTGCCAAAGCTGTGGTGTTTGTTGCCTCGGAGTTTCCGAGACCACCAGTTGGCTCACCGTCAGTGAAGAACACGATTGCTCTTCTAGCGGCGATTCTGTAGTTTTCAGGGTCGTATGTCGTGAACGAAGTGTAGGCGGTATTCATCGCCTCGTAACAGTCGGTGTTGGTCATTGGTCGTCCGTTGTAGACACCGTCTGCTGCACTGGTCACGCTCGACCAAGGAGCCGAAGTAACGGCAGCCGTCCAGGGCGAACCACCGTAGCCCGATTGTGCGCTGACGCATCTGGCATAGAGCGTCGCTTGATCTTCAGGAGAGTTCGGGCCGTTAGCCAGTCGAACCCGTGGAATTCTGAATCCTGTCCCTCCTTCGGGAGCTCCCAGAGCCCTGCTGCATACGGTCGGTCCGGTTCCATTGGGAAGTGCCGTGCCCGTGGTGCAAGTCAAAACACCGTTCCAAATCACCTGCGAAAGGTTGTATGGAGCGCCGCAGAAGTTGCTGGAGATGTAGGCGCTATTGTCATTACTGGCGGTGCCTTGCGGGCTGCCTTGGGATTCGTAATAGGCCGTCGGCGGTGTGCCGAAGAAGCTGTCAGAGAAGCCCACGAAGCCAAATCTGGCATCGCACATGGAGTTGACCTTCTGGAAGAACCCACCGTCTGCGCCATCAGTGGCAGTGGCAATCGGCTGCGAGTACAGCATTGCCAAACGCTGATAGGCACGTTGATAGTGCGCCGTCGGTCCGGTAGTCGGCGTCATGGCGGCGCTCGAATACGAGGTCGGTGCAGTGCATGAGGAGTCGAGATCGCAAAGCACGCCGCGAGTCAAAAATGCGGCGTTTCTTCTGTTTGCCTGATCCAGATTGCCCCTTGCAGCTTCAACTGTAAACGGCAGACTCGGGAATGTGAAGGTGCTTCCCTGCAAGTTGGAGTCCGGCTCATTAGAGTCAAAAGTGACTGCCACAGCCGACCCACCGTTCCATGTGTAGTTGCCGCTGCCATCGAACACGTTTGCACCGGTCAAAGGTTGCGTGTACGGCCAACTGCCCGGGTTGCCGATGTTGACGATCAAATCGGTGAAGTAGACGTTGTTGGTTTTGTATCCCGTTCCTCCGGTATAGCTGTCGTCATAAAGCATTTGAATCGTATAGGAGGGACCGCCGCAATAGAAGGTTCCGCAGCCTCCTTTGCCGGTGCCGCTGCTCCAGTTGCCGTTTCCGTTTCCGGCATTGGTACAAGCCGGGTTTGGGTGACTTCCTATAACCGAATCGATGGTGCAGTTTCCCGGTGGAGTGCCGACATCTCTTCGTCCTACAGGGCATCTAAGCAAAGTATCGAAGATGATTTGCGCGCCGGATGGCAGGGTGCTGCCGGCTTGAGATGCTTGCAAGTTCTGAGGTGGCAGAACGTTCAAGTGTGTGCCTGTCGGGAAGTTGCTGAAGTCGAACTTGATGTACTCAGTCAATTCACAAGCTGTCGACCAAGGCACAATCGGTTTGTAGCGAATGCAACCATTGGCGGTGTTGACTGGGTTTGTGCTGTCGGTGAAACCATCAGGAGCACCAGATGGAGGGGCGCTTCTTCTGTCCCAGTAGCGTCTGACCAAGGTGACCCGTGTGTTGTCATCCATCGAGCCGGAATAATCGAAGACCATTACCGAGTCTACCTGCGGCAGACCTCCGGTGGATTGTCCTCTCAGCCACATGTTTTGAATGCCTATCACAGACAGAAAGACCGGGTGATAGCCGTATGCAGCAAAGACCATTACTGCCTTGCCATTTACGTCGCCGGCATCGACTGACTGGAAGTTGTTTTCAGGGTTGGCCAGACCGACCAGCATGTTGCAAGCCCCGGTAGGAACCGGACCTGATGGAGTGAGGTCGGAGATGAGAAGGACATTTTGCGCACCACCCAAGGTTTGTCCAAGGATGTTGCCGGCTTGAAACATGTTGCGGGCATAGGCAGCTGAATTTTGCTGCGCAATGTACAGTTTTGACCCCGCAGCCGGTGGCGGTGGATTTACGTCGTTGCTGATGTCTGCACTGGCTAACATAGCAGTGCCGGCAAGAGCTGCCGAGTCGCACGTTGCAATGATTTCTCGCTGAGCCATTTGAGCGCGGCTTGCGTCAAAAGCAAAAATTCCGGCCAGCAGCATGAAAAAAAACAGTGCGATGACCAACCCGATGATCGCCGCACCTTTTCTGGTTCTAATACTCTTTCGTGTCATGTTGCGATCAGCCCTCCGCTGTCAAAACCCACCACTAGGCTTCCTGCTTAAAAGCAGCTCGATTGAGCGATTGCCTGACGTCAGTCAGCGCCTTGTTGCAGCTACGCAAGTATGGCACGAACCAAAGTCTGGGCCCAATTAGAACTAATACAAAACTATTGTCTCACTAGATTAAGGAAATGTCATCAGCTAATTTGTGTGACAGGCTGAGCCCGAGCCCATTTGATGGTTGTAAAGATATATAAAAAGCCCCCGCCGAGGCAGGGGCTTTTCATTTGTTTTCTGTTGGTTTCGAGGTCTAGCCCGAAGGTCCACCACTTGGTCCGGAAGGACCGGAAGGACCGCCAGGACCGCCTGGTCCACCTGGGCCGAGAGGACCGCCGGGGCCGATAGGACCACCAGGGCCGAACGGACCGCCAGGACCACCTGGACCACCAGGGCCGGAAGGACCACCAGGACCACCAGGACCGCCGGGGCCAGTAGGTCCACCAGGACCGCCAGGACCACCAGGGCCAGTAGGACCACCGGGACCACCAGGACCACCAGGGCCGGTAGGACCACCAGGACCACCAGGACCGGAAGGACCACCAGGACCACCAGGACCACTGGGGCCGGAAGGACCGCCAGGGCCGGAAGGACCACCAGGGCCGGAAGGACCACCAGGACCACCAGGGCCGCCAGGTCCGGAAGGACCGGAAGGACCACCAGGGCCGGTAGGACCACCAGGTCCACCAGGTCCGCGAGGACCACCAGGGCCGCCAGGGCCGCGAGGGCCACCAGGGCCGCTTGGGCCAGAAGGACCACCAGGACCGGAAGGACCGCCAGGACCGGCAGGACCGCCAGGACCGGAAGGACCACCAGGACCGGAAGGACCACCAGGACCACCAGGTCCACGAGGGCCGCCAGGACCGGAAGGACCACCAGGACCGCTGGGACCGCCAGGACCGGAAGGACCACCAGGACCGGAAGGACCACCAGGACCACCAGGGCCGGAAGGACCACCAGGGCCGGAAGGACCACCAGGACCGGAAGGACCGCCAGGACCAGCAGGACCGCCAGGACCGGTAGGACCACCAGGACCACCAGGTCCGCGAGGACCACCAGGTCCGGAAGGACCACCAGGACCGGAAGGACCACCAGGGCCGGCAGGACCGCCAGGACCGGTTGGACCACCAGGACCACCAGGGCCACCAGGACCACCAGGACCACGAGGACCACCAGGACCGGCTGGACCACCAGGACCGGAAGGACCGCCAGGACCGGCTGGACCACCAGGACCGGAAGGACCACCAGGACCACCAGGACCGGAAGGACCACCAGGACCGGCTGGACCGCCAGGGCCGGAAGGACCGCCAGGACCGGCTGGACCACCAGGACCGGCTGGACCACCAGGACCGCTAGGACCGGCAGGGCCGCCAGGGCCGGCAGGGCCGCCAGGGCCGGAAGGACCACCAGGACCGGCAGGACCACCAGGGCCGGAAGGACCACCAGGACCGGCAGGACCACCAGGACCGGAAGGACCGGAAGGACCACCAGGACCGGCAGGACCACCAGGACCGGCAGGACCGCCAGGACCGGAAGGACCGCCAGGACCGGCTGGACCGCCAGGACCGCTAGGACCGGCAGGACCGCCAGGACCGCGAGGACCACCAGGACCGGCAGGACCGCGAGGACCACCAGGACCGCGAGGACCACCAGGACCGCGAGGACCACCAGGACCGGAAGGACCACCAGGACCGGCTGGACCACCAGGACCGGCTGGACCACCAGGACCGGCTGGACCACCAGGACCGGCCGGACCACCAGGTCCACCAGGTCCGGAAGGACCACCAGGTCCACCAGGACCACCAGGACCACCAGGTCCACCAGGACCGGCAGGACCACCAGGACCACCAGGGCCGCCAGGACCGGCTGGACCACCAGGTCCACCAGGACCGGAAGGACCACCAGGACCGGCTGGACCACCAGGACCACCAGGACCACCAGGGCCACCAGGACCACCAGGACCGCCAGGGCCGGAGGGACCGCCAGGACCGGAAGGACCACCGGGTCCCAAAGGTCCGCCAGGTCCCAAAGGTCCGACGCCTACGCTGGTTACAGGGCTAAGTACCGGTGTACCGCTTGTGGCGCCGACTGCGACTGGTCCGAATGTGTTCGTAATTGGATACGTATACAGACTTTGGAATTGCATGGTGCTGCTGCTGTATCCGCTTCCATCCCATCCTTTGAATTGAGATCCAAAGAAAAATATCGGGGCGGGAACCCGAGCTCTCAAAGTCGTTCGTACACTCACGTAAGGACCCGGCGAGGCCCCTGCTCCCCCTGTACCGGGTAGCGGTACAGTGTTTGCTGGTGAGAGTGACAACGAAGTTGTTGTGCCTACAGGACCGTTTGACCCCACTGCCGGATATGCCGGCGATGGGGTTACATAGTCTTCGTATGTTATGAGCGTAGCCGTAAGGCTCTGAATCACCACACCGTCTACCGGCAAGTGGGTATTCAAAGCCGCGTTCATCGCGTCAACTGCCTGTTGTGGCGTTGCCATCTGCCCGGCTGAACGGGCGCAGTCCTTACAACATCTGTCGCACATGTCGGCAGCGAATATAAGGACGCAAATATTGAGAGCGAGTGCGCATATGACAATCAAAAGTGCCAATACGGACGCGAGCTCGATGGCCGTGATGCCCCGAAGTCTTGAGAGCACACCTTGGGGTAACTTCTTTAACAAAGCATCCGGCAATTTCTTCACTGTGTTTGTCCTCCTCCTCCTCCTCCTGAGGGATACCTATTTATTATTCCAAAGACAACCATACTATTCCCTCAGATCTATCTGGATTATCTTTGAGCCTGTGTCAGACGGCGTGCGACTGCTGCGAACGCCTTCTTAACGGCATCAGCTGAGTTGCAAGCAAAGAATCGACCTCCATTTCCGCATTCTTTTGCAAGTCCGCCAGTGTTGTTGCCCAGGAACGAGCTTTGATCGTTAGTCAAAGTGATGTTACCGGTAATATTCAATCCGATTGTGTAGACGGCAATACCAGCACCTTTGATGTTTGCTGCCAAACCGGTGGTGTTGGTCGCCTCAGAACCTCCAAGACCGCCTGTCGGTTCTCCATCGGTAAAGAACACGATTGCTCTACGAGCGGCGATTCTGTAGTTTTCAGGGTCATAGGTAGTGAACGAAAGATACGCAGTGTTCATGGCTTCATAACAGTCGGTGTTGGTCATTGGTCGACCGTTGTAAACACCGTCTGCTGCGCTGGTTACCGCCGACCATGGAGCCGAGGTTGACGGCGTATCAAAAGGCGATCCGCCAAAGCCTGAGGCGAGGCCGACACACCTTGTGAACAACGTAGCCTGGTCTTCTGGAGAACCAGGCCCATTAGCTAGGCGAACCCGCGGAACTCTAAATCCTGATCCTCCTTCTGGTGAAGATAGAGCTCTATTGGCTGTCGTCGCTCCTACACCGTAGGGCAGTGCTGCACCGGAAGCGCAAGTCAGCTGTCCGTTCCAAACTGTTTGGGACAGGTTGTATGGAGCTCCGCAGAAGTTACTCGAGATAAAGGCGCTGTTACCGATACTCGCAGAGCCTTGCGGGCTGCCTTGGGTTTCGTAGAAGGCTGTCGGCGGTGTGCCGAAGAAGCTGTCGGAGAAACCGACGAAGCCGAATCTGGCATCGCAAAGTGAGTTGACCTTCTGGAAGAAGCCACCATCGGCGCCATCAGTTGCTGTGGCAATCGGTTGCGAGTACAACATCGCCAGGCGCTGATAGGCTCTTTGATAGTGAGCATCGACTGCTGCACCACCTGCAGGGTTAAAGTCAGCCGCCGTAAACGACGCCGGCGAAGTGCAAGCTGGAGCGTAATCGCAGAACGCACCGCGACTCAACAAAGCTGCCTGCCTTCTGTTGGCTTGATCCAAGTTGCCCCGTGCGCACTCAACCACAAATGGCAAACTGGGGAAGGTAAACGACCTGCCTTGCAAGTTAGAGTCTGGTTCGGTTGAGTTGAACGAAACAGTGCAGCTATTCCATGTGTAGTTACCGCCTGAGTCGAAGTTATTTACTCCATTGAGCGGTTGGGTGTAAGGCCACGAACCGGGGTTTGCAATGTTGACGATTAGATCTGTGAAGTAAACGTTGTTTGTTTTGTATCCGGACCCTCCAGTGTGAGAATCGTCATAAGTCATTTGGAATGTGTAAGAAGGTCCACCGCAATACTGGTTGCCATTGCCGCCTATTACTGCCGGCGCTGACGTCCAGTTGCTGTTACCGTTGGTTGTAACCGTGCAAGTTGCGTCTGGATGGTTACAGATTGCCGAGTCAATCGTGCAATTTCCCGGTGGAGTTCCTACGTCTCTGCGACCAATCGGGCACCGCAAAAGTGTGTCGAACACAATATTGGCGCCAGCGCCTAATTGGCTTCCGGCAACTGATGCTTGCAGGTTTTGTGGTGGCAGCACGTTCAAGTGAGTGCCGGTTGGGAAGTTGCCGAAGTCGAATTTGATGTATTCGGTCAACTCGCAAGCCGTAGACCATGGAACGATTGGTTTGTAGCGAATGCATCCATTGGTATTGGGTGGAGCGCCGCTTATGGTCGGGTTGACGTTGTCCCTTAGACCATCAGCGCTTCCAGATGGTGGAATCGCTCTTCTGTCCCAATACCTGCGGACGAAAGTGACACGAGTGTTGTCATCCATGGAGCCCGAATAGTCGAACACCATGACCGAGTCGACCTGCGGAAGACCGCCTGTTGACTGACCTCTCAACCACAGGTTTTGAACGCCAATAATTCCGAGAAATACTGGGTGATAGCCGTAAGCGGCAAAGACCATGATGGCTTTACCATGAGTGTCTCCAGGCGAGACCGAATTGAAGTTGTTTTCCGGGTCAGCCAAGCCGATCAGTACATTTGCTGCCCCAGTGGTCACGGGACCGGAAGGGCACAAGCTCGACATCACAGTTACGGGGTTTGCAGCCGTGAGAGGTTGACCCAAGATGTTTCCGGCTTGAAACATGTTGCGAGCATAACCGGCTGACTTTTGCTGTGCGATATAAAGCTTGGAGCCTGCCGCCGGTGGCGGTGGGCTCACGTCGTTGCTTATATCTTCACTGGCGAGCATGGCAGTGCCAGCCAGAGCTGCAGAGTCACAAGTGGCAATGAGCTCGCGTTGCGCCATCTGGGCGCGGCTAGCATCAAATGCGAATATGCCGGCTAATAACATAAAGAAGAATAGGGCTATAACTAGCCCTATGACCGCGGCACCTTTACGTGTCCGAATTTTTTTGTAATCCATTTTCGGTGCAGCCTCCACTGACTTGACCACTATTGCCTTCCCTTGAATTTGGATTCTATATATTAAATCTGTAATCCAGGCGGGTTTTCAAACTCTGCTTGAGAGCACATCTTCAAAAACATTGGTCCGGTCAATCCAGGCAAAGTTCCGAAGAATGGAACTGGGACCAAAGGATTTACCCATCCATCTATAGTGACCCGAATACTCGGGACATACTGTGTGACGTCCGGCGCATTGCCGATGCCAAGCGCGTTGGTGCCGTCGCCTATGACTGTAATTGTTGAGGTGGCGCCGCTTCCGGGAATTGGGCTGAGAATGATTTTGACTTCCGGATTAGTGGCTGTTTGTGTCCATCCAATACCAGGGAATACTGATTTAATTTGATTGGCTCGCGTGCGCGCCGTGATGTAGGCGCCGGGAAAGAAGTTACCTGAGCCAGGCGGAATTTCAATCTGAGTGTTGAAAGTCTTTGCCTTAATAGCCAACATTACGGCCTGGTTTGTTGCAAACCAAAGGAAAAAAGCCCTCATCCCGCAGACTGCGAGGTTGAGAACAGGAAAGAATATAAATAGAAACAACACATAGAGCGTAGCCACATACTCTGCTGCCAATGCTCCACGTTTGCGTCGCCTGAACGACCTCGACCTCGACATCATTCTCATTCTCACATTAACCACCATCACAAAATTTGGTAAGCGAAGAGAGACCATTACGGAAAATACCCAATAACGGCCGCAACATTAACGACTCTACAATGCTATCATGCATTTTCTTTGGCTGTCAATTGCCCAAAACGACCCTCTGTTGAGCCATTTGCTAGTTTCCAAGGGGAGAGTTAGCCGGCCGGTTTTTCAGGCGCTAATAGTCTTACTGGGCCTTGATCTGAATTAGGAACGGCAACTGGGCCGCCAGAGTTATCGTTGGTATTGCTATCACTGGTGTAAGGGTTGGAATTGTACGCAGGCGCTTGACTGGCGATATAACCGGAGGCTTGCCTTTCTTTCAAACCGGCGTACAACGACTTGTAATAACTTCTGACATCGGCTGTTTTCGCCAATTTCATGCCTTCGGCAAGGGTGGTAAAACCGTCTTGCCACTTGCCGGTGCGCGCGTAAGTATTGACTAGCCCAGCGCGTGCTGCGTCATAACCAGGGTTGAGCGCAACCGCTTGCTTGAAGCAATCTTCGGCTTCTTTGTAGCCGTTTTGGGCAAGATACGCTTCACCAAATAGATACCAATCAAACGGGCCTGGCTTCACCAAGCGGCTTACTAACTCCATTTGATCGAGCGCTTCCATCGAACTGCCATTTTTGAGAAGTGCAAATGCCAGATAACGTCGTGCAGTTATACTGTCGCGATCGGTTCTCACGGCCTGCACTAGAGTGCCGACAGCCTGATTGTATTTGCCTTTTCTTAGTTGATCGTACGCCTTTCCGAGCAACGGATAAATCTTCTGGTTGGTCGAGCCCAAGGCTGCAACCGGTTTTGCGGCGACAAAAACAAAACTCAAAGCTAGTAAACCGGCTGGCAAACTCCGGGACCAAAAAGTAGCGGACCGCATAATTTAAATTTTCTCCCTAGGCAAACATAGTAAACATGCCCTGTGCCTGTCTAATCTTAACACTAGCGAAAGACCAATTTTTTCTCAGACGCTGTTTTTGAGCATTGGGGGTAAATTTGAAACAGATAGCTTGAATCGATAGGTAGCACTTCTTGCGTCCCGCCACTTGGATAAAACCCCTCGTCTTCTTCTTTCTTGCCGGTTGGGCAGGCAGTTTTCTTTATGCCAGCTCCTGGGCCGGCTACGATTATTCGCCGAACGATGCGCTCAAAAACTATACCTACCACGAGGCGCAGCTGCAAAAAAAGTTGACGAAAGAGATCGAACTGCAAAAGGAAATGGCGGTTTCTGATGACAGGGTTGCCGAGACGCAGCGAACTCTTGCGGCAAGCTATGCGCAGCTTAACGACTGGGCTAAAGCCGAAGAAGTCTTCAAGGATATGGTACCCAAATCTGACATGGAGACCGTGTCGGAAAGACGTCGCACTTCTCTTGCTCTAAATGAATTGGCTGGTTTTTATCGCGACTGGGGCAAGTTCGACCGGGCGCTGCCTTACTACCAGCGCGTACTTGCGCTCGACAGTGATGCCCCACCCCTGGTAGCACGTGACTTCAACAATCTGGCGGTCCTTTACCTGATGTGGGGCGAATCGGAAACAGACGCAAGCCGCAGGCAGAGTCGCTTTGTTCGAAGCGCCTATCTCTTTGATAAGGCCTTCGAGGTAAACAACGAGAGGCAAGCAAACTCTTCAGCTCAGATTGATGCCAACGCCAACTTCAGTCGCGATCTCAACGCCACCATTCGCGCCAACTGGGAATCCCTAGTAAGTGCGGCCGGGCAGGACGTGCTGTCGTTGGATGCGTTTGTTTCCAACCAGCCCGGCGATTGAACAGGTGATACCGTCTTTGGGGCGCCTGTCATGTCCCACTCTAGCTAGGCTCGAGTTTTTCCATCGAGCTTGATTGGGTTTTTGAGTCTTCTTTTCTTTCCTTCGTTGATGCGGGCACAAACCAGTTGATAACACGATTCACAACGGGCTCTAAGTCTTGAGGATAGACAAATAGAATGTATGACGTGATCATCCACCATTCAAATTCCGGAATGTTCATATGATACTCAATAACTAAATGCATGAGGGTTGCAATAGCCAAAAGCCAGTATCTGAGCTCTTTAATCCAGATCAAAGTAAACAACGAGAACTCTATTATCAATGTTCCGTAAGTGAGAATTTGACAAACGAGCATATTGTCGAAGATGAATGGAATCGGCAGTCTGTAAAGGTCTTCGATGCGAGAGCTGTAGTAGACTGCTTCGCCGTTTATCCAAACGTCACCGACTACTTTTCTGAAGTAAGTGTGGCAATACACGCCTACCAGGTGAATCTGAAGCAGTCTCAACGGCCACATGCTTACTTGCAAACTAGACGTCGACTGCAATTTCGGCGAACCACGCTTTCTCAAGACATTGTCGGCAGACAGCATGGCGCCGGAGTCTGCGAAGATTAGCCAGAAGGAAGCGACTCGCATGTAGGTGTCGCCGGAGTTGTATATAAAAGGATTGCGGTGATAGAGGCTGGTGAGGCAGATGAAAACAATGGCGGCAGCGATTCTCGATTTGAAGCCCACCATCAAAGAGATTGCCGACAGCATTAGCATGGCAAGAACACAAACCATCCACTGATCGCTTCCTGGAAAGAAGTTCAAAATATTTAGCGTAACCAGATGATTTGCCCAATCAACGACGGATTGATAACTCAAAGCGCCGCGCGCGCCAAA
The DNA here is from genome assembly GCA_964503045.1 of uncultured Candidatus Obscuribacterales bacterium. GTDB lineage: Bacteria > Cyanobacteriota > Vampirovibrionia > Obscuribacterales > Obscuribacteraceae > CAYZJR01. The sequence goes on along the minus strand of CAZCZI010000012.1, from coordinate 128,773 downwards.
CCAGACATACATATCCGGAATCAGGAGCAATCCATGAATGAGAACAAGCAGACCATAAAAGATGCGGAAGACCGCCACCGGCAGTGGTGAACCACTGGAGAACCAGAATTGATCCCAGGCTGCCATAATCTGCTTGAGGCTCATTTGAGATCCTCCAACGGATTGACTTTGTACTGAATCAAATCGGTGTAGCTCGATTGTGGCGGGAGTGGCTTACCAAGCCCGTCTTTTGGTTTTGGAATGTTTGCAGTAAAGCGATAAATGCTGACCAACTTCGGAGGATTGCTTGGATCATCATAGTTGAGGCGGGCAATGTAGCGTGCCATGTCCGGCAGCATTTTCATATGTCTGACGTTCGACCAGGCGAGATTGTCGCAGCCGAACTTGCGATACCGTTCTTTGGGAATCCGTTCAATTTGACTGAGTTTATCCATGCGTGGATAGTCCCATCTTCTTGAGGTTCCATCCTGATAAGTAATCACTGCGCCAACATGCACGTTAACTTCTCTGGGGGCGGGCGCAAACACTGCATAATTCTGGCCGATTCCCAAAAACGTCATATAGCCTTTGGTCTGATCGACTACACCTTGTGTCCACTTATGCTCTGGAAAGAACGTGCAATATATGAAGGTCAAGTGGATGATGATGAAAACACTGATTATTGGCTTGCGAATACGCTGCCAAACCTGAGTTCCGAAGACAACTTCGGGAAGCGTCGATCTTGATGTAAGCGCTCCGCTCATTCGCTGCGCTCCAGTTTATGATGCCTGACGCTTGCGCAATTATTTCTTCTTGAACAGCGTCTCTGCTTCTTTCTTGACGATCTTTTCTTGGGCCAGTTTTTGTTCTTGATGCAGCACCAGAGCCAATGCAACATAACAACCCTTCAACCATTCTTGATCGATTTCGGACTTCGGTGCGCTCGCTGCGACGTTGATCGTCTTTTTGAATTGACGTTCGGCCTCATCGAGTTTGCCGAGATACATGTAGCATTGCCCCAAGCGGGAGTGACCTACGAAGAAAGGAACCGCGGTGCCGCGCTTATCGGCGGGCAGGGCGTAGAGAATTTGTAATCCCTTTTCACCAAATTGAATTGCCTTTTCGTAGCGCTCCAAGCCCTCGTTGGATGTCAATAGTCGGATGTAGTACCGTCCGAGCAGTACAGAGCCAGGTTTTGCTTTGCGAGCATCGAGAAACTTGCTCATCAAAACTTGTTCTGCTTCTTTGAATTTTCTTTGCCGAATCAGAGTATCGGACTTTTCAAATTCGGCAAGCGGAAAGGTAACTCTAGGGTCATACTCCAGGTCTGCAGTAATGTCATTTGGATCGGGCGGTCCTTTTCCTCCTGGTCCACCACCACAGCCAAAAACCATCAGGGCTACCGAAACCACAGACAGAAGGAGCGGAAGTGCATTGTTCAAAGCCTTCGTATGCTTGTTCCGTTTAGTGCGGCCCAAATCTTCTTGGAAGCGCATGCAGTTGTTAACCCCTATTATCAAGAGACCCTTATTACCAGAATATTTATTCGATGGCATCCACGCAATAGTACACTGATTTTATGTAGTAAGTAACGCAACAATTGTGTCCTTTATTCGACATCGAATCCCCGAGACTCAGTAAAGTTGGGATTGCCGAATGGTCGAAATATATTCCCGCCGGTAATTTTATCCGATACGCACTCACTGCGCTTGGGTTTGTCCTAACTTCTGATTGAGTCTATGCACCACTCCGGTCAAGAGTTGGGTTTCACGTGATGTGGGACGCATGCGCTGATATGCGCTGCGCAGTTGTCGGACGACCAAATCTTTGTTGTAAGTTCTGGAAAATTCGATAGTTTCAAACAGCTCGTCCAATAATTCGAAGAGTTCGTCATCTTGTTTGCCGGTGGCAAGAGCAGTGGATAGAATTTTGCATTGACTTGCGTTGAGTGCGTCGTTGTTTCTCTCAAAAGCCAGCTCATAAGCCAAAATAGCCAGTGCATGCGACACGTTGAGGGACGGGAAGGTTGGATCGCTGACAATGGTTATGACCTCATGACAGCGTTGCACTTCTTCATTTGTCAGACCGTTTCTTTCGTCACCGAGGACGATGGCAACTCTTTGCTGTTTCGCAATCTCGTTGATTGAATCCTTTATATTTGGACTATCTTTATTTTCGTCCGAAAGGGTTTTGAAATGACGCTGACGCTGTTGTCCGGAGCTGGTGGCAACGGCGAATGCAACACCTTCCAGCGCTTGAGAGAGGGACTCATAGACCTTTGCTTGTTTGAGGATATCGAAGGCACCAACGGACATCTTGCGTGCTTCTGCATCCTTGTAGTTTTTTGGCGGCGCCACAAGGGACAAATGGCGAAAGCCGAAGTTTTTCAAGACCCGAGCCGATGCGCCGATATTGCCGAGAAAGAGAGGTCGCACCAGGACAAATTCAATGTTATCCAGCATTTTTCTTTCTTGTCATGGTTTTGACGGCAATAATTGTTTCAAGGCTAAAAGCATCGCCGGCAATGCGCATGAAGTGAGGGCGAATGCAAACATTGCCAGAGCTTTGAAAACGAAAGTCGGAGATGTTGACGGTAGCGAGCTTTCGGCCATTGCCGACATGGAAAGTGAAATCGACAAGACGATTGCTGCGCGCATTGCAAAAGCAGGCGCAAGGATGTTTGAAGCCAGAGGTGCAAAAGCTAACAGCATTTCGGCGCTGTAGATTGAAATGCCGCCACCAATGCCAATTACAAAGAGCGCAGCTCGGCACCATTCGCCCAAACCCAATGTTCCCAAGACAAAAAGGCCCAAGCCCATGATGACGAGACCGGCAACAGCAAGGGTGAAAGGATGTGAAATTTTTTGTCGAGCGGCAAAAACAAGATGATTGGCGATGCAGCAGCCAATCACAAACGAACTGGACAAATACCAAAAGAGATCGAGAAAAGTAGTGGTTTTGCCGATTGAAGTCGCCGTTGTTGAAAACAATGCAATCGGAACAATGATAGTGCACACCGAAGCAATGGAAAGTGTTGAAGCGGCTAACAAAGACGCTTTTGCGAATTTGCTTGCGGTGGTAAAACTGATTTCGCTTAGTTGCAAAGTCAATCTACGGCCATCGAGTGCAGTCTGGGTCTCGACACGTTTTGTCCCTTCAAGAATTGCCCAGAGAGCCAGAATGTACAAGATGATGCAAAGCTTTATAGTAAACGAAGAGTCAAGAACCAAGTTTTGCTTTATGAGGCACGCTGTTGGAAGTGCCATTATCTGTCCGAACAAAATTAGATCATTTTTTCGTGAGCGTAAGGGAATTCCCCACTGGCGCATGGTTAAGGATGACGACAGGCAATGAATTGAAGCAAATATACATAACGTGGTGATTGCCGTGGTTTCGAGAGATTCAAGTGAACTGGAAGACAGCATCACATACGCGAAAGGAAGAACCGCACAACCCAGGGCGCGTAAAGCCAAGCTGGCATGCAGCCATGCTTGAGCGTGTTTCCATCTGATGAATAGGCAAAGGCACAAGCAAGTTGATACCACCGGTAGTGCGATCGCGCTTGACACTGCATAGGAGGCAGGCGGGCCGGCGAGTATTGCCACGTTCAAAATGGAGATAAGAACAAGTGAGTCGGCGAGCGAGGCGGCAAAGTTGCTCAGTGAAAATAGAAATGAGGCTGTCTCGCCGTTTTGAGTTTTACTTTCCCTTGGCGCGGCTGGCGCCCGTGAGCTTGTTGTAATTATTGTGTCGAACTCAGCCAGTTGAGTTGCACCTCGCTGAGCAATTCCGGTTCTGGGGGTTGCTTGGGCAGAAAGGTCTAGGTTGGATTGAGATGTGCCTTTTGAATCTGACACTCGAGAGCCACTCCTGGCGTACCAGAACTATTCGACCTATTTTCCATTAGTCGGCGACGCAAGTAAGTTGAACTTTTGATAAGCAATGGCGTGCGATGCGCAAATGCTGCGGTCGTGGCAGGTTGGCCAAGAGCGTGCGACAATGAAAGGGCTTCCAAGATATGCAAAGTCAGCCTTCCGGATAGCTCGAGCCATCAGGTATTCCAAGACTAAGAAATGATCGATAAGGCGCTACTGGTTTCAACTCTTCTGACTTGCTTGTCGCTAAATGGGCTGTGCGCGCTTGCCGAGAAAAGCGCGAGCGAGCAGGCGCCGGCTGCCGACCAGTCAGCCCCGTCGTCAAAGCGTGGGGCGAAGCACCCGAAAATTAAGGCCAAGCGCGGAAATGCGCCTTGCATGGCTTGGGTCGAACCTGGCGTAAAAGCCAAGGCCGTGATTCTGTGTGTGCATGGACTGGGTCTGCACAACGGAACTTATGAAGATTTCGGCAAGCGTATGGCAAAGCTTGGTTTTCCTTCATATGCCATCGACGTTCGCGGGTTTGGTTCTTGGATGGATGCCAAAGGACGGGAGCGTGTGGATTTTGAAGGGTGTTTATTGGATATTCAATCCACACTCAAGGTGATTCGGCGGGCGAATAAGGGGCTTCCGGTTTTCATTTTGGGTGAATCTATGGGTGGTGCAATTGCGCTCAGGGCCACTGCGCTTTACCCTGATTTGGTTGATGGGTTGATCTCGTCGGTTCCGGCAGGCGATCGCTTCAAGCAGGCAAAGACCAATCTGAAGGTGGCTTTGAAGCTAATCGGCGACCCGGACAAGCCGTTCAACGTCGGCGAGGGTGTAATCAAGCAGGCGACCAACAAAGAGGAGCTGAGGGCGTTGTGGGCCAATGATCCTCTTGCTCGAATGAAAATCTCAGCCCGGGAATTGGTGCAGTTTCAGAACTTTATGAACCAGAATCATGAAAGCGCGAAGCTGATAAAAACCAAGCCTGTTCTGTTTGTTCAAGGTTGTAATGACAAGTTGGTGCGTCCGGAAGGAACAGTAGAACTCTTTAATGAGTTGACAACCACCGATCGTCAAATCGTGTTAATTCCAAATGCAGAACACCTAATTTTTGAAGAGAACCAGTTTACTGATCAGAACATTGAAGCGGTGAATAAATGGTTGCTGGATCACCTGCCTTCTGAAAACTCACAAGAATTGGTTAAAGAAGAAACACCTAAGGCAGCCAAGTAGAATGAAAAAAGCATGCCGCTTCATGCTATATGAAAGGAAAAAGAGAGGGGTTATGTTTTTTAGGGGCGTTCGAAATTTAGGGGTCTCACTTTCGGCAGCAGCTCTCATGACTGTTGCATTCACCTTCGGCGTTGATGCTGCATCGGTTGATCCGCTGGCTTGCGGAAAGGCCTGCTTGAACAAGGGCCAGTATGCCCAAGCCGTGAAGGACCTGGAAGAGGTCGTGAAAAAGTCTCCAACCAGCTGTGAAGGACATCTCCTGCTCGGCAAGGCGCTGTGCAAAATGAAAAACTATGCCCGTGCCAAGCAGCATTTGCGCACTGCCATTCGAGTTGGCAAAGGTTCTGTTAATGCTCAACAAGCCAACCAGCTTCTCATGTCATTGCCGAGAGCTTTGACCGCGCCGAAGACAGGCGCAGAGACAAGAATGATTTCCGCCATTTTGGGAATCGGCGGAAGAGATCGTGGCGCCGGCGAACCGAAGCCTTGCGTTATAGACTTCTACGCCAGTTGGTGTAAGCCTTGCAAGGACTTGACTCCGCTTCTGGAGAAGGCAAAGGCTCAGTATGGCGACAAAGTGAAGTTTATGAAAGTCGACGTTGACGATCCAAACAACGAGCAAATCGTCGAGCAATACGAAGTAAGCCCGATTCCGACAGTAGTTTTCCTCAACCCGGAAGGCGAGGTAATCACCTACTCGATCGGATTCTCCGGCGAGCAGCAGGTTTCTGAAGGCATCAAGAAGATTCTCCCTTTGTAATTGAAGTAACCGCGTATTTCCAATCTTTGAAAGGACCGATCATCCGGTCCTTTCTTCGTTTTGTGAAACGGGCGGCTAGTGGCGTTTTCAAACTTCAGCGATATCGCTCAAGCATCGTATAACTAAGGTGAGGCTCCACCGGTTATATTTATTGCCTTAGGCGCGGGTGTAGTCAGGTGATATGACCGGAGGGCAGGGTGACAATCAAAACATCGGACCCGGAGAATTGGACTGAGGCTCGAAATGCACCAGTGTACCGTCCGCGCCGGTCTGAGCGCGAAGCGAATATATTTCGCGGCGGAAGCGTCAATCATTTCGCGCAGATCGAAGGCGTTGACGTCGTTCGATTGAGCGTGTGGCCTGAAGGAAAGAAGGCTTGTCCGAGTTCTTTTGCTGTGATTGAGACTGAGCAATTTGGTGAAGGAGATGAAGCGCGCGAAGAGCAAGAAGGCGACGAACAGTGGTTTTCTGATCCATTTCGCTTGCAGGCGATTGAATGGAAACAAGACGATTCAATAGCGCTGCCGTTCAATTTGGAGTGGCAGCAATCGCAAGAGAGTCGCTGGGACTTCTCTTTCGAGCTACCGTTTGAGGCAACTTGCCATGCATTGGGAGAGCGGTTGTCAGCACTCAATTTGAGAGGTGCGGTTCATACACTGTTCAACACCGATGATGACTTGCATATCGCGTCGATGGCATCGATGTACAAGTCGATTCCAATGCTCATCATCTCTAATGAAGACAAATTTTGGGGTTTGTTTTTGGATTCGCCGGCGCGCCAGAAGTGGTTTCTGGATGAAGAACTGGAGTGCCTTGCAGGTATTCAACTTTTGTCTCGCAGGGGATTTCAGCTTTACGCATTTGGTCCGTCGAATCTTCCGGATTTGTTGGCGGCCTATACGTCTATTACCGGAAGAGGCAAGCTGCCGCCGTTGTGGTCGTTGGGACATCATCAATCGCGTTGGAGCTATCCAAACCAAGAGACAGTCATGGATATTGCACGACAGTATCGCAAGCGCAATATTCCTTGTGACACCATAGTTCTCGACATTGATTATATGGACGATTACCGCGTCTTCACGGCGTCTTCAGAGCGCTTTGGTCAGTTCAAGGAGACGATTGAAGAGCTTAGGAAGAACAATTTTCGAGTAGTAACCATCGTTGATCCTGGTGTGAAGAAAGATCCGAAGTACTTTGTCTTCAATGACGGAAAGAAGCATGGCTACTTTTGCAAGCGGCAAGACGGCAAACTTTTCTTGGGGAGAGTTTGGCCTGGTCCGTCGGCATTGCCGGATTTCTTGAGAGAGGATGTTCGCTTGTGGTGGGCGGCTCAGCATGGCTTTTACACTGAAAATGGGGTAAGCGGCATCTGGAACGACATGAATGAACCGGCACTCTTTGGACAGCAAGTGCCACTGCCGGTGGAGGCAACCGAGTTGCCGCCTGACGATAATCAACTCTTTGTTCATAGCTTGCCTGAAGGCAATGTCGGCCACTTTGAACTGCGCAACGTGTATGGTCATTGCATGAGCCGGGCGACATATGATGGTCTAATGGCGCTCAATCCGGACAAGCGACCTTTTGTTTTGACGAGGTCCGGATATGCCGGTATTCAGCGGTTTGCAGCCGTATGGCTTGGCGACAACTATTCATGGTGGGAACATCTCAAACTCAGTGTGCCGATGTTGCTTAACATGGGGCTCAGTGGCGTTCCCTTTTGTGGCGTGGATATTGGCGGATTCAAAAATCACTCTTCACCAGAACTTTTGGTGCGCTGGTATGCAGTTGGAATCTTCTATCCATTCTTTCGCAACCATTGCGAAAAGATGGGCTATTCGCAAGAGCCCTGGGCATTTGGACCAGCAGTGGAAGACCAGTGCAGGCGTCTAATTGAGTGGCGTTATCGGCTGCTTCCTTATATCCAGACTTTGTTCTACGAAAATGTAAGATCCGGTGCTCCTTTGATGCGGACTCTCTTCTGGGATTATCCGGACGATCCTCATTGCCGAAATGTCAGCGACGAGTTTCTATTTGGTCATGATATCTTGGTGGCGCCGATTTTGGATCGTGGATGCAAAACACGCACGGTGTATTTGCCAAAAGGGCTCTGGCACCCGTTTGAGGGCGGTCCGGCCCTTGAAGGAGGAAGGCTTTATCACATTACGTTTGAGCTAGGCGATATTCCCGCCTTCGTTCGTGATGGGGCGATCATTCCTTTATGCGATATCGTGCAAAGCACCGATGACTTTGACTACGCGCCGGTCACGTTTATGTGTTTCGGCGAGCGATCTGCCGGATTTTATTTTGAAGACGATGGCGATACTCTGGAGTACGAACGTGGCTCGTTTAATGAGTGGCTCTTGCAGATGGAGAATGGAAAGAGCACTGTGACTGCTGTTCACATCGGCTTCAATGCGCCTGACAGGAAATTTCAATTTGCATATGACGGTCGACTGCTACCAGTTGAACTGGTCACAGACAAATAACCTGGTTACGACGAAAAATTTATCTGCGACTAGATAAGACCTTCACGCATGGCTTTCACGGCAGCTTGCGTGCGATCAGATACGGTCAGTTTCTCCATGATGTGGCGCATGTGCGTCTTGATTGTTTCGACGCTCAAAACGAGCCTGTCTGCAATTTCCTGGTTGCTCAATCCTTCTACCACGAGTCTCAGTACGTCGATCTCTCGTTGTGAGAGTGGGGCTGCGATTGTAACCATTCGCTGTTCATCGGGATGTGGTGTGACTTTTGCACAAGCGCGCAAGACTCTGCTTGCAACGCCGGGATCGAGCCAGGCAACACCGTCTGCGACAGCTCTTATAGCCATGACCAGCTGTGATTCAGATACCTCTTTCAGGCAATATCCGTCGGCTCCTGCGCCCAGAGCCGCAAAAATATCGCGGTCATTGTCGTGCGAAGTAAGCATGATCACTTTAGTGGAAGGTGTCGTCTCCTTGATTTTGCATGTTGCGTCGATGCCGTCAAGAAGCGGCAAGCCGATATCCATGAGAACGACATGCGGTTTCAGTTGGCTTACTTTTTCAACGGCGCTTTTGCCGTCCGAGGCCTCACCGACAACGGTGAAGCCTTCAATATGCTCTAACGTGAGGCGAAGTCCGACCCTCGTTATCTCATGATCTTCGGCGATAAGGATGTCAATGGAGGACATGCTGCCAACCTGCCCCTAAACCCGTACGCGTTTGACTCGCGCTAACAGTTATTTTGAATTGTACCAAGATATAGTGGAGCAGCCCCAATAAACGAAACTGCTTTATACAAGGGTTCGCTTGAGTACTTTACCTGTCGAGTTTTTCGGCAATGATTCTCTAAACTCCACCAAGCGAGGCACTTTGTACTCCGCCAGATGCTCTAGGCAGTATGTCTTTACTTCTTCTTCGGTGAGTGCCGCTTCCGGCTTGCGAACTATTACGGCTTTGACCCGTTCTCCCATGAATTTATCGGGAACGCCCAAGACTGCCGCATCAGCAACGCCTGCCATTCGAAGCAGAACTTGTTCGATTTCGCGAGGGTAGATGTTTTGACCGCCGCGAATGATGAGTTCTTTCTTGCGTCCGGCAATGTAGAGATATCCGTCGCTGTCTACATAGCCGAGATCGCCAGTAAGGAACCACTCGCCCTTCAGCACCTCATCCGATGCTTCTAGTTTGCGGTAATAGCCCATCATGACGTTTGGACCTTTGATGGCAACTTCACCGATTTCACCAGGTGGCAGAAGCTCTAGGTCATCGTTGAAAATGGCGATCGCCACTTCTTTGATGGGAAGCCCTACTGAGCCGATTTTCTTGACCCCGTCTTGCGGATTCATCGTTGCTGCGCAAGAGACCTCGGTCAAGCCGTAGCCTTCAATTACTTCGACGCCGATGTCCTTTTGGAATTGTTCAAGCAACTCTACAGGCATGGGAGCGCCTCCGCACAGACAGATGCGCAAAGATGAAAGATCTGCCTTATGTTTCTCCTGTTCCATCAAAAGGAATTGATACATGGTGGGAACGGCCGGAAAAACAGTGACTTTATGTTTTTCGATCGTCTCTATCACAAGTTTTGCTTCGAAACACTTGAGAATCACCAGCGATGCACCTTGAGAGAAGACGCCGAGCATAACTACGCTCAATCCATATATGTGACAAAGGGGCAAGACGGCAAGCAGTCTGTCCGAGCTGTAAAACGGCAAGGCAGCGCCGGCTGATCTGACGCTCGCGTACAAATTATTGTGCGTCAGCATGGCGCCTTTGGGTTTACCGGTTGTGCCTGATGTGTAGACCAAAACTGCCAGATCTTCATGCGGTTTGATGGAGGGACAAAGCAGGGTTTCACCGGCGGCGGTTTCTGCCGTAAGTGCTTTGAGCGAAGGAGTGAGCATATGAACCGTTAGCGGAACATCTGGTTTTTTCGTGGTCTCATAAGCGAAAATAAACAGGTGCTCCAGTCCTGCCACTAAAGGCAATGCTGACAAAACTTCCGGAACATGTGACTCATGCACCACCAATCCCTTCGCTTGTGAGTCGCTGAGGATGTGGGCTATCTCTTCGAACTTGAGAAGTGGATTGATGGGGACGACGGTAGCTCCCAGGCTGCTTGCCGCAAAAAAGGCGGCAACGAAGTCCGGATGATTGGGAAACAATAGTCCCAACCTGTCACCATATGTGATACCGGCATTTTTTAGCCGTTGCTTGATTGCCAGTGTTCTTAAATAGAGGTCGCCGAAGGTGATGGTTTCGTCGTTGTAGAAAATCGCCGTCTTGTTGGGTTGGCTCTTTGCCTGAATCTCAAGGTATGAGGCTAATCCGCCTTCTAACACTGGCACTGCCGGCGCGCTTGGAGAACTCTGAGAAATATTTGCGGATTTTGTGATTGAAGCTAGTTGATTCATTTGCTGAAATTCGATTGGAGACTTTGAGATTGAGAGTCGATTGCTAGCGATATTGGGGGTGGGGCCAAACCCGAAAGTGTAGCCTATGTGGGTTTATGGCTTGTTAAGCACCATTAACGTGGGGTTAGTATAATCTCTTGGCGAAACGGCTCGTGGAGTACGTTAGCCGGTAAGTAGATAAGCCATCGAGCTTGTCAAGGATGAGGAAAGTTATGAAAGAGTCCGCTACCAGAATCGAGCGTGATTCGATGGGAGAGATGGAGGTTCCATCGGGTGCGTACTACGGTGCCACCACACAAAGAGCGGTTCTCAACTTCCCGATAAGCGATCTTCGATTTTCCAGGTCGTTCATTCGAGCGCTTGCCACAATCAAGCTCTGCGCTGCCCAGGTCAATGGAGAACTTGGCGATGTCGACTCCAAAGTGGCGCAAGCAATTTCCCGAGCCGCCCAAGAAGTGGCGGATGGAAAGTTCGATTCGGAGTTCGTGGTTGATATTTTTCAAACCGGCTCCGGTACCTCCACGAATATGAATGCCAACGAGGTCATCGCGAATAGAGCGATCGAGATTCTCCAAGGAAAGCTTGGCGATCGAAAGCTGGTGCATCCAAATGACCATGTTAATCACGGAATGTCGTCAAATGATGCAATTCCGACCGCGATTCACATTGCTGCCTTGATTGAGATCAAAGAGAAGCTTAGACCGGCGCTGAAGAAACTGTATGAAAGCCTGTTTCTCAAATCGCAAGAGTTTATGCCGATCATCAAGACAGGCAGAACCCATCTCCAGGATGCGACTCCGATTCGGCTGGGGCAAGAGTTTCTCGGCTACAGCGGTCAGATCGAACGGGCGCTTGCCAGGCTGGATAACGCTGAAGAACACCTGAGTGAAGTGGCTCTGGGCGGCACCGCAGTTGGTACCGGGATCAACACCCGTCCTGAGTTCGCCAGAAAGGTTCTGGCGAAGGTCTCAAAAATCTTGAGCGTCACAGTCAAAGAAACTACGAATCATTTCCAGGCCCAAAGCACTCTTGATGATGTTGTAGAAGCCTCGGCATGCCTCAAGGCAATTGCGGTTAGCCTACTTAAAATTGCCAACGATGTTCGCTGGCTTGGCTGTGGACCAAGAGCAGGCTTTGCAGAAATTGCGCTGCCCGAGGTGCAACCGGGAAGCTCGATTATGCCGGGAAAAGTCAACCCGGTAATAGCCGAAGCGTTGTGCATGGTCTGCGCGCAGGTGATCGGCAATGACGTTACGATAACGATTGCGGGGCAGTCCGGTAATTTCGAACTTAATGTAATGCAGCCCGTCGCTGCATACAATCTTTTGCAATCTATACAACTTTTGGCAAACGCAACAGACAATTTCGCAGTGCGCTGTGTCGATGGAATCACCGCCACCAAGCGCGGGCCGGAAATAGTGGAGCAGGGCTTGGCGCTTTGCACCGCGCTCGTGCCGGCAATTGGTTATGATGCAGCGGCTGCCATTTCCCATGAAGCATTCGTGTCAGGCAAAACGATTCGCGAAGTAGCTCGTGAAAAGACCAAGCTGACTGAAAGCGAATTGAAAGGTTTGCTTGATCCAGCAAAGATGACTGAACCTGGCGCCGGTTAAGCGACTTTTACGTGTTGCCGGATTGTATCTTTGCATAGTTGTGCGTTGGATAATTTCGCGCTGAAAGTGGAATGTTTCAAGCATGTTCGTATTAAGATCGAACGGCGTCCGGAAGCTCGCATACGATGTCTTTGAGAATCGGCTGATAATTAGTCCATGCATGAAACGATCGTTTACGTCAACACGCTACTTGCACTCCTGCTGATTGCCTCGGCGACTGCCGTCGTAATCAAATGGATTCCGGTGCCGTATGCGGTTGCTTTGGTGATTGCCGGTCTTGTGATTGGCATGTGCAAGATTCTTCCTCCGGTGCATATGACACCAGAGCTGGTACTGCTCATCTTTTTGCCCGCGTTGCTGTTTGAAGCGTCGTGGAACTTAGACATCAAGGCGCTGCGCAGAGACTGGCTGCCAATTACGGCTCTAGCCACCATAGGAGTAATCGTTTGCATGTTTAGCGTTGCGGCGATTCTGCACTTCGGCGGCGGGATGGCCGTGCGTTCGGCACTGATTTTCGGAGCGATGGTCTCGGCTACTGATCCTGTTTCCGTCATCGCCGTGTTTAAGCATTTGGGAATCGATAAACGATTGACCATGATCATAGAAGGTGAGAGTCTGTTTAACGACGGTACGGCGGTCGTACTTTTTCGATTGGTTCTCGGCATCGCAATCGCCGGAGGTTCTTTCAACTTCGCCAACACGGCCGGAACGTTCTTCGTCGTCGTCTTGGGCGGTGCCATTCTCGGCATCCTCATCGGATACTTTGCCTCGCGAATTACCAGCGCGTTCGACGATCACTTGCTTGAAATTACACTTACGACTGTCACCGCATATGGTGCCTATCTTCTTGCTGAGCAACTAAAGATTTCCAGTGTCATTGCGGTGGTAGCAGCGGGCGTGGTTTTGGGCAACTACGGCAGCCGAACCGGGATGTCGGCCACTACAAGACTTGCAGTCAACTCCTTCTGGGAGTATGCCGCCTTCCTCGGTAACTCGCTCCTGTTTCTTTTGATTGGTCTTGAAGTGCAGGTGCCGATTCTGACGAAGAACTGGCAAATTATCTTGCTGGGGGTGTTGGCGGTTGTAGTTGCGCGATTACTGGTTGTCTATGGCATTTGTCCTTTTGTTTCTACGGAGAGACTTCCAATCCCTGATAAGTGGAGGCATCTGTTGTTTTGGGGTGGGTTGAGAGGAGCCTTGGTAATGGCTCTAGCTCTAAGCCTTCCTCTCAACTTTCAAGATCGCGAGATGCTGATTAACTTGAGCTTCGGGGTTGTTTTGTTCACTCTTCTTGTGCCTGGGTTAACACTTGAGCCTCTGATCAGAGTTTTGCAAATGGTGCCGAAACGCAAGGAGCTGAAGAGGTATCAAGAGTGTAAAGGACTAATATCGGCATACAAGGCTGAACTAGCTGAGTTGTACAACCTAAAGGAGGAAGGCAGAATTTCTCTTACCGGTTTTGCAAGTTGGAAGGCGCAGTTGGAGAAAGAGATGGACAGCCTTCACAACGAAGTCGAGGGATTGGGTTTATCAGACCATTCGTTGGACGAACTGCAAGACAGGCAGGCAAGAATTCAACTTCTTCGCAAACGCAAGGATCACCTTGCGCACCTAATAAAAGATGGATCCTTAACCCAAGAGTCTGTGCATCAACTCTCAATTGAAATCGATAGCGAGCTTGATATCTTGCTTAGAGCCGATGCCGAACACTCGCAGCGAACCGTCGAACGCCCGGCTCTGTCGCATCTGATCATTTCGCAGGTTGCATCCGGCTCGGCTGCGGGCTCGACGATTCCGGCGATTGAAGCAATGGAGTCCTCCGATGTAATCGATGTACACCCCGAAAAATCTCGAGAAGAACCTCGAGAAGAACCTCGAGAAGAACCGGCCCTGGAGTCTGAGAGCTAGTCTGACTCCAGAAAAACGATGATTGTTAAATCCGAAAGCAAAACTTGGGGTTAAAACTGAGGCGAAAAGGCAAGGTTGTTCCATACAATGTCCTTTGTGTCTTTTGTGATCTCGATTGGGTAAATGCATGGAAACCGCTGGAAGTTTCGGGGAGAGGGGCATGAAGTGGGCATCCGTACTGTCGGGTCCTGAACTCAAAGAACCAAAAGAAGGAGACGGTACCGATTTTATTGAAAGCTGCGCCGCCGGACTCAAGGAAAAGCTGGGAACTGACAGCCCGGACCTCCTGATTGCCTTTGTTTCTCCGCACTTTCAATCGGTTTATGAGCGGGTTCCTGAGCTCATTCACAAACATTTGAAGCCGAAAGCGTTAATTGGATGTTCAGCCCTTGGACTGATTGGCGGCGGCAAAGAAGTAGAGCAGGAGCGAGCCATCTCTTTTACCGGCGCTTTGATGCCCGGCGTACAGGTCAAATCGTTTCACATTGAAGATGATGAGCTGCCGGATCTCGATGATCCACCGCACTTTTGGGAAGATCTTGTCGGTGTCGCCTCTCATGATGAGCCCGACTTCTTGCTTCTGCCCGATCCCTTTTCTTTTCGCATTGACGTTTTCGTAGATGGGCTTGACTACGCCTTTTCCAAAGCCGTAAAGATTGGCGGACTAGCATCCGGCGGAACCCGAATCGGCAGCCATGCTCTTTTCAGAGACAAAAGCGTGCACCGGACCGGACTGGTTGGTGTTGCCGTCTCCGGAAACATAGTCGTCGACTCTATAGTGGCCCAGGGGTGTCGTCCGATTGCAAAACCGCTCAGGGTCACAAAATGCCATAAGAACATTCTGTTCGAGTTAGATGGGAAGCCGGCCGTGCACGTCTTGAAGGAGGTAATCGAAGATCTTTCGCCACGCGACCAAGATCTTGCAAGAACGGCTATTTTCATGGGTGTTGCCATGGATGAGTTTAAGGATCATCCAGGGCAGGGAGATTTTCTAATTCGCAATATCGTTGGCATAGAGCCGACTTCAGGCGCTTTGGTTATTGGAGAGATGTTGCGAAAGGAGCGTACGGTGCAGTTTCACCTAAGAGATGCTGCGACTTCCGATGACGATCTGCGCTTTATGCTCAAGCGATATTCCGACGAACACGCCAAAGGCTCTCAAAAGGCTTCAGGAGCCATCTTATTTTCCTGCACGGGGCGCGGGCAGCATCTCTATGGTTCTGTCAATCACGATAGCGACTGCTTTCAGGAGTATCTCGGTGAGGTCCCTTTGGGCGGTTTCTTTTGCAATGGCGAGATAGGCCCGGTTGGCGGCAGCACATTCTTGCACGGCTTTACTTCCTCGTTCGGTATCTTTAGAGACAAAGCATAAGTCTGCCTCCAATATGACGGTAAGAAGTAGAACGGGGCGATTTGATTCTCTATAATTGAGATCAGTCGAAATCGAAATCTACTTGGAGATGGGATATGGATCGCAAGAAAGCATCGGAAGTTTCGGCAATATTGTGTTTCACCATCTTGTTTGTTTCATTGGTTTGGACAGTTGGGACGTTTTTCTTCTGGCAGCCGGTGAATGCCGCGCCGGCGAAGAAGCCGCAAGTTCAGCCTGCAAAACCGGCGCCGGGCCCGAATTACTCCGCGGCGTATGGTGCCTACCTCAATCGCATAAGAACGAGATTGAATTCCGGCTGGAACTTGCCGGATGGCAAGAATCGAGTAGTGATTACGGCGGTGATTCAAACTGATGGAAGCACAACCGATGTAAATATTTCGAGCACTCCGAAAAATGCTAAAGCAGAAGAAGCCGCTAACGAGGCGTTTACCAAAGCACAACCTTTCGAGGCGCTTCCTTCAGGCACTGCACCGACTGCAAAGATTACCTTTACTTTCGATTCAACCTCCACGCAACACGACAGCTCAAGCGGTATCAATATGAGAATGGATCCGATAATCGCTCAACCTGCTGCCGGTCAATAGAAGTAGAACACGTCGCCTACAATTCTTCGGAAACCAAGTCCTTAGTTTTGGGTAGTGAGGTAGTGGGACTTTTGAGGCAAAAGCTGAATGGCAAACTTCATGGGACGATCGTTGTTTCCGGCTTCACCAAAGAAGCGGCAA
This sequence comes from uncultured Candidatus Obscuribacterales bacterium, assembly GCA_964503045.1. Lineage (GTDB taxonomy): Bacteria > Cyanobacteriota > Vampirovibrionia > Obscuribacterales > Obscuribacteraceae > CAYZJR01. Next base: position 112,405 of record CAZCZI010000012.1, on the reverse strand, counting down.
CCTCGTTTCGCGGGGCAGTGGTATGAAGCTGATGCCGCCAAGCTGAGACTGCAGCTCGAGCAGTTTATGCAAAGAGTAGATAGAATCCCGGTCGAGAAAACCGATGATGTAATCGACGAAAACCCCAGTATTGATGGTTGCGTGTTGGCGATCGTCTCTCCACACGCGGGATACATCTTTTCTGGTCAGACTGCGGCTTTTGCGTTCGATTCCGTCAAAGGCAGAAAGATCGATCGTGTGTTTTTGCTCGGTCCAAGTCACTATGTGGGATTTCATGGAGCGGCGTTGCCGACGGAGAATGTCTTCGTTACGCCGCTTGGTGAGCTTCAATTGGACAGGCGGGTTATCGACGAGCTGGCCCGCTATCCGCTCTTTGAAGAATCTTCCGAAGTGCACAAACGAGAGCATTCGCTCGAGATGCAGTTGGCATTTATCAAGTTGGCTCCGAACATGGAGGATGCGAAGATAGTTCCTATCGCCATCGGCACCCTCGCTGATGCTGCTGAGGTGCGGCTCGTGTCGCGCCTTTTGCTTGGGTATATCGAGAAGAACGACCTGGTGATTGTCAGCTCCGACTTCACTCACTTTGGACCGAGGTACGGGTATCAGCCGTTTCGAGAGGACATTCAAAAGAGCATAAAGAAGCTGGACGGTCAGGCGTTTCAACATCTCTCGAAGTGCGATCTTGATGGTTTCCTCGACTTCCATCACACCACAGGTGATACTATCTGCGGACTTTATCCGTGTGCCGTGCTTCTGGGAATGCTTCCTGAAGGCTCACGGGGAACGCTTCTCAACTATAGAACTTCCCGAGACTCAATTTTGGAAGACGAGCAGAATTCGGTCACATATATGGCGCTTGCATTCTCCAGCGCTGCTGATAACGGCTGGCCCGTATCCGATGCCGCAGGCAGTTTAGACGTAGAGAGCGTTCTTTCTGAAGAGGACAAATCGATATTATTAAAAGTGGCAAGACAGACCGTCGAATTCTTTGCCAAGCATAAGAAAACGCCGACGCTGCGCGACTTGAACCTAAAAGCCACAAGTAAAGTCTTGGAAGAGAATTTTGGAACTTTCGTCACCCTCTTCAAGCGTCCCGATCAATCGAAGACTGAACACGACAGGGAGTTGAGGGGATGCATCGGCTATATATGGCCAATAAAACCGCTGTTGCAAGCGGTGATCGAGAATGCCGTCGGCGCCTGTTCTAGAGACTATCGGTTTCGTCCGGTCGAGTCGAGCGAAGTAAAACAGCTTCAAATAGAAATCAACGTCTTGACGCCACCGCATAAGGTGTCATCGCTCTCTGAAATTACTCTCGGCAAAGACGGCATCATCATGTATCTCAAAGGGCGCCAATCCGTATTTCTGCCCCACGTTGCCGTCGAGTTTGGCTGGGATTTGGATGAAACTTTGGCTCAGCTCGCAATTAAGGCCGGTTTCGGACCAAACGAGTGGAAGGACGCCGCCTCTTTCGATGTGTTTAGAGCCAGCGCTTTTGAAGAAGAGCTTTTTTGAAGTTGAGCGCTACTTCACAGCAACGATGATGTTTTGCACGATGACTTGCACGATCGCAAACAAGATAAACAGCAATGTGTGATCTTGGCTTGCGAAACGGTTCAGTTCTGCCTCGACGCTGGGCAAAAGTTTACTCTTCTCTGTGTTTGCAAGGACACTTCCAGGAACCACAAGCCTCGGATTAGCTCGCCATAGACCGTAAGCAAAAAGCTCATCATTAGCCGTTTCAGACTCTACGACCGCAAAACGCAAACCAGGTATCGACAATTTTTCGCACTGTTCCGAAATTAATTGAGCCAATTCGGGATTTGTTTTGGCGACTTCTTCAACAGCTACGAATCGTGCTTGCAGATAACGACTTTCGGCCCAGTCCAATATCATGGGCAAAAGCAAAACAAAAAGGGCGTTCCACGAAAGAATTAAAACGGCAGCGCCCTTACCGCCGATTTCGTCGATTTTGACGAGATACGCCAACGGAACTGTGAGTACAAGTCCAATTAGGAACGTGACACCATAGTAGATTTTCAGGATTCGCGACGCTCGCATAATCTTCCTGATTGAATTGGACACTTTACATTTCTCTTGTTCCCTGCTTGCGATCTCATATAACGTAAGAAATCCTTCTTGATAAGCCCGTCTGGTCGGTGGACCCCTTTTTGCTCAAATATCAAAGACATGCAAATATGGGACTTATGACTAGAAGAACTCTCAAAGAGTATCGAAGTGACCTTGTCACCCGTTTGCGCGCCTATGAACTCAAGCGCGCCGGCTCAGACGATGAAGCTATTCATGCTTTGTCTCAGATGAGTGATGGGTTGCTTTTGAGAAAGTGGCTGTGGATTGGCACCGTAACCGGAGGCTTGGCAAGCTTCATTGTGATGCCAATGATTATGAGCGTCATAAGCGCATTTATGCCTCAAGTAATAATCGACGTTCTTTGGTTTCTTCTCAAAACGGTAATGGCGTTGCTTCTGGCGGTGTTCATTCTTCTGGTTTATGTGACGGTGCGATCCGAAACATAGAAAATTATTTTTGAGACTGGTTGTAGCGGTGTGGTTCAATATCCTCAACTGTTTTCGACAGTTTTGGAGAGCTACCCGAGATGGCGCCTAAATCGATAGAAGAAGCAGTCGAGTTGGCGCGCGCGTCAGGCTCGGCGTTAGTTCGCTTTCTGTATTGCGATACCTCAAGCATGATAAGAGGAAAGGCGACCAGTCTTTCGACGCTCAAAGATCGGCTTTCTACTGGCATCGGACTCGTCAAGGGAATGATGGCGATGAACATGCTGGATCAGATGCAGCCTGATACCGGACTTGGTGCAACCGGTGAAGTTCGACTGATTCCCGATCTCGCCACTTTCTCCGTTCTGCCCTATGTCGACGCGACGGCTTCCGTCATCTGTGACCTGATTCAGCTTGATAAAACGCCATGGAACCTTTGCCCGCGTTCTTTTCTAAAAGCACAAATCGAAACCGCTCGTTCGATGGGCGTGGTAATTCAAGCAGCCTTCGAGCCGGAATTTTCTTTGGGAACAGATGCAGACGGTCAATTCAAGCCAATCGACAGGAGCTTGTGTTTTTCTACCGAAGGGATGAATCGAGGAGCACGTTTCATAAATAGATTTGCCGAGTGCCTCGAGCGGCAAGGTCTCAAAGTCGAACAGTATTATCCCGAACTTGGTGCCGGGCAGCACGAATTGAGCATCGCGCATGCAGATGCTTTAAAGGCTTGTGACCGCCATATCATGTACCGCGAAACACTCAAAGGTGTTGCGCAAGAGATGGGCTGGGAAGCGTCACTTGCACCAAAGCCATTCAAGGATCAAGCAGGCAACGGGTGCCATCTGCACCTTTCTTGTTGGGACGTCAATCAAGAAAAGAACCTCTTTCAAGGCGATTCTCAAATGAGCGAGTTCGGCAAACAGTTTGTCGCCGGTATTCTCCTTCATTTGCCGGCCTTGGTAAGCCTGACTTGTCCATCTGTAAATTCGTATCGCCGGCTGAAACCCGGCAGTTGGAGCTCCGCCTACGTATGTTGGGGATATGAAAATCGAGAGGCGGCGGTACGTGTTCCTACCGTTTATTGGGGCAAAGAAAAAGAGTCGACCAACATCGAGATCAAGTGTGTTGACAGCAGCTGCAATCCCTACTTAGCAATGGCAGCAGTGATCGCTTGCGGATTAGATGGAGTGCGCAAGTCAATGAAACCACCGGTTGCCGTGACCGTAGACCCGCAAACAATGACCGAAGAGGAGCGCATCAAACAAGGTATTACCCGCCTGCCCACAACTCTGCACGAAGCTCTCGTAGAACTCGAGACAGACGTGTACCTCATGCAGGCGCTCGGAAACGATATGGCCAACACGTTCATTTCCGTGAAGACATCAGAGGTTTCAGCATTTGCTCACGATGCCGATTTCGAAACTAGTTATCACCGCGCACGCTTCTAACGACCAAACACGAGGACTTATGGCGATCGACCTTTCAAAAATAATCTTGATTGATAATCATGCGCATTCGATCTTGAAAGGTCACATGCAAATCGATGCTCTTGCCTTTCGCGGTGCTTTCACGGAAACCCGCTCTGCCGAGATGCTGGAGCATCACGTCCCTTCAAGCCTGCACTTTATAGAACTGATCAACCGCCTCGGAAAAGTGCTTGGTATCAAGGGTGAAGGCAGAATTCTGGATTTCAGAGCAGAACTTACTCAACACGAATACATACAACGCTTGTGGGATGCAGCATCAATTGGAGCTTTGATCGTTGATGACGGCTACAAGCCCGAGGAAATGTTGAGCCTCAGAAAACTCTCCGAACTCTCAGGACGTCCCATCTTCAGAGCATGCCGTATCGAGCACATGCTCGAACAGTCCATCGAAGAAGCCAATTCCTTCACGGAGCTGCGCAATGCTTTTCACAAACTGCTGGTTGCCGCGGGTTCTGTCAAAACCGTCGCTTTGAAAACGATTGCCGCCTATCGCGGAGGGCTGGCACTGGATGTAGTATCAGCAGATCAAGCCAAGAATGACTTCGATCGAGCCAAGTCTGAAGTAATGCGCTCTATTACCAAAACCGGAAAAGCGCGTATCTACCGAGGACCGCTCTATCACTACTTCTTGCTGGAATCATTCGAAGTTGCAGCTGCCTTTGGCTTGCCGGTGCAAGTGCATTCCGGCATCGGAGATGATGATGCTGATCTACTCGATGCAAACCCCCTATTGCTTCGAGACGTCTTCAGTTCTCGCAGATTCGGCAAAACTCAATTTGTCTTGTTGCACTGTTTCCCCTACGTCAACGAGAGCGCTTACCTGGCCTCTCTTTATCCAACCGTCTATTTTGACTTGTCCCTGGCGGTCAGCCTGGTTAGCAGTCAAGCTCACAGGCTCTTCACTGAGGCCCTCTCGGTTGCGCCATTTACCAAGCTTTTAGGGGGAACCGATGGGCATAGTGTTCCCGAATCTCATTGGTTCGCCGCATTTTCGATGAGACGTGGGCTAGAGCGCGCTCTTGGTGATTTGGTCAAATATGGATCAATCGATGAAGAAGAAGCGATGCGTATCGCAGCGCGAATCTTGCACGCGAATGCGCGCTCTCTCTACAAGCTCGATGGATTGGCATAATTGGACATGGACATTCGGGTTGCCACTGCCGATGATGCCGATCAAGTGCTTTCAATTTATGCACCTTTCATCGAAAGTTCAATTGTGACATTTGAAATTGAGGTTCCATCACTATCTGAAATGTCTCATCGAATCAGCCATGTGCTCGAGAAGTGGCCGTGGTTGGTAATGCAGGATGGGCAGAAGATAGCGGGATATGTGTACGCGCATGAATACGGTTCTCGCAAGGCGTATCAATGGACTGTCGAATCGTCAATTTACCTAGCTGAGAACTACCGCGGGCGCGGCATTGGTCGCAAGCTCTACGCGTGTTTGTTTTCGATTCTGCAGGCGCAAGGATTCTATCAGGTGGTGGCGGGTGCTTCATTGCCCAATGAAAGCAGTGTGGCGTTGCATGAGTCGATGGGCTTTATAAAAGTAGGAACCTTTAAGGATGTCGGCTTCAAAATGGGCAGGTGGGTAGATGTTTGCCGCTGGCAGCTGGAACTCAATACTTCCGCCAAAGATTCAAAGAACCCCCCTGAACCTCCTATCTGGTTTGAAAGATTTTCAAAGCTGCCCGATTTTGCTGATTATTTGAAGACACCGGTGGCTTGAATTTGCCCCTTGCTTGAATTTGGCGCTTGCTTGAATTTGCCCAGTGCTTGATTTCGCCCCTTCTAAAAAGTGGGCAGATGGCGTCAAGTAATTGAGACCAAGCGACACCGGAGAGATGGTCAAACCCTTTGCGCTGACAAAGCTTGCAGTTAAATGGAGCTTTCGCTTCCTTTTACGTTTCCAGCGAGGTGAACCTTACAAATTTATGCCTCTTGGAAAGCTTCTTTATGATGTCACGATGCTCTCTGTGTATGTGCACCTCTTATCGCTCTGGTGTGATCGCGCAATCGAACGCAAATCGCACGTTGCCAAGTGTCTGCGTGGTAGATAAAACTGATTTCGAGGACGGTCCCTCAACTTGCTTGTAAACTACACAACTCCAATGAAACCGGTACTTATGAACCGCTTGATGAGGTAATGATGCGGAAGCTTTTTACGGTGCTACTTACTACCTTGCTTTCAGTTTCGTTTGCGACAACGAGTTGCTTGGCGAAGGCTAAAAAGGGTGGTGAGGGAGTCTCTTCCAATTTGACCATTGAGGCTCCTCCAGAAGTCATTTACGACACCATTTTGGGACTGCGCAAGGCCACGCCCAATCAAGTAAAGGAGCTCGAGAAAACCGGTGAGCAAGCGGTTCTCGAGGAGACGTTCCAAGATTTGCCATTTGTCGGCAAAGCGAAGTGCACCTATCAAGAAAACTACACTCCGTGCAAATCTGTTGAGTATCACATGTTACACTCGGACAAATTCAAGTGCTTCGAAGGAATGTGGTCTCTCACTCCGGCTGCCGATGGGAAGAGTACTGATGTGCAGTTGAGTTCGAGAATCGAGCTGGATTTTCCGATTCCCTTTCTCAAGCAAGTCACCAACACGCAAACGCTCAAGGGTGTCAAAGAGCGTCTTCAAAAGGTGAAGCAAATCTCGGAAGCACACGCCTCTAAGTAGAGCCTGTTGGGAGCCTCTTTTCAATCGATCAGTTGTAGAATGGGCGGTTTGTGACAGCAAAACGCAGGCTTGACGATGAAAAACAAAGACGTTCGCAACCAGAACAAAAAGCAAAGCAGCGGTCAAACAAGCAAGAAATCATCTGTTTCTCTGATCGAGCGGGAATCGGGAAAAGAGCGCAAGCGGACACAGCATGCAACAGTCGAGTCTGTAGCGCGTGCGTTTGCTGATTGCTCTGATTGGAATGCAGCCCAAGAATACATCGAACAAGCCAACGACACCTCGGGCAAGAAGCGCACCAAGTACGCCAAGGATGCACTCGATACGTGCGATATGTGCGTTGAGGCGTACGTTTTGCTTGCTCAAGATAGCACCACCCTTGATGACGCCATAAAGATGTTCCGTCAGGGAGTGAAGGCGGGAGAAAAAATGATCCGCCATTTTGCGCAAGATCTTGATTCGAAGTATTACTGGGATGTTGCTGAGATTCAGTCATATTTGCTCGTTCTGCAAGCGCTCGCCAACTGCCTCGAGTTGAGTGGAGATTTCGATGGTGCGATTGGACTTTACGAGAAACTGCTCAAGCTCAATCCGGAAGATCACCAAGCTGCACGCTTTTCCTTAGCGCCATGCCTTTTGCAGTCCGAACGATTTAGTGAACTGGAGGCCCTGCTCAAAGAGTGCCAAGAAGAGCCGTCTGCATGGATCAATTTCACGCGCGCGCTCTACCTGTTCAAAACGGGAGCCTCTAAAAAAGCGAATGCGGCATTGCAACGTGCAATCGATTTGAACCCATTTGTTCTTCAATACATGGCTGGTCTGGTAGACCTACCAGATGGTGAACCTGATTTCGTGGAGCTGGGCGGTGAGTCCGAGGCAGCTGCTTACGTCATGCAATACGGTTACCAATGGCAAAGCACAAAGGGCGCGCTTGATTGGATTGGAGATACCATGGCTGAAACAATCGAAAAAGTGATGAACGATCCCAGCACCCGCGACGTGGCAATTCAGAAGCTGCTGCAAGGTTTGACAGCTGCGGACCTCGAAGATGATAGCGCCGCCGATGACGAAGACTTTGAAAAGGCAGACTCTGGCAAGAAATCCAAACCGACACCCAAAAAGAAAACCACCGGAACTGCTGCGAAGAAATCGAAGAAACGCTAATTAGAAACCCCGTCTGCGATTTCGCTATACCCCGACGGTTGAACTCGCTATCCGACGGCTGACTTCGCATACCCGACGAGCGTTTTGTTATACGGCGGGATACTTAGGAGCAACGGTTTGATAAATCGCGCCGTCTCTATCCACGACGTATTATTGGGCGCCGTAATGACGAAGCCCGCGAATATTCCAACTTCGCACGACGCGTTTTGCATCAGCTTCCTTTGCGGTTTCTGTCGAATGGATAACGATATTTTTGACCGCGGAGCTTCTTGCAAATATGCCACCACTCAAGGGATAGTGTTTGAACACTCCTGCTTTAACCAATTGCTGAGGCGAGTAACTTTGAGACTCTCCAGAGTTGAACGCTTTTCGAATTGTTTCAGCAGCCTTCGCGGAACATGGCGTGTGATCTTGCCATGGCTCGCACCACAAGTAGTGATTGGTATTCACAAGCAATGTACGTGGCTGTACCTGCTTCCTCTTATAAACAACGATCTTTTTGCTATTGCTTTTGCTATTGGTTTTGGAACGCGCGTTCGTTGCAATCAGCAGTGACTTCTATGATTTCTAACATGCTCCTTACATTTGTGCTTGCAGTTTCGTGTTAATTCCGGAGAAATTGAAATTTCGAAACAATTAGAAAAACCGCTCCTACAGCTGAGATTGCCAATTGTCTGCGGGCTCTCACTTTTCTGATTCTACGAACGTCGCTGGTGGTCGATTTCGTATTTTCAGCGATATCGCTCAACCGTACTACATTAGATGTAACCCTCCAACTCGGAGGACCTTCATTAAATGATGACACTGTATGTGATACCGTGATCTTTTCGTATTCGAATGCGTTCTAATTGAGGTACCAACGGAGGGCTAAATCATGATCAAACCGAATTCCCCGCGTGGCCTCTCTATTCCGGAACCGGAATTTTTTGTGAGGTGGGCAGAGTTTATCGAAAAGAATCCTACGAACGCACATGCTACTGAAAACATTGTTATTGAGCTGTTTGGAACGGATCTCTGTTGCTATTTCTGTAAGCGTAGCGACGTCACCCGAGAATGGGGATCTCCCAAAGTGAAATGTGACAGCTGCTGGCGAACCACTTTCCTATTTGCTAATACATTCTTCGAGAAGGCCGAACACATTAAAGCTTACGCTGCGGCTGTCTGGCTCAAGGAGCAAGGAATTGGCATCAGCAAAAATCGATTCGCCAGGTACTTGGGACTTTATCCATCGACAGGCAATGGCATTATGACGAAGCTTGACCATTTAATTGCTCTATTTATGAATGAAGATGCTGCGCTGGTGCCGTCGTCTCTGTTGCAAAAGATCTTTGTTAGAAGAAGCAGTCAGACAGCAGCGGGAAGGCATCCACGTTCTGAACAAGAAGAGATTGATAACGAAGAGTCCAGCTGTAGTGCAGCTGCAGATTCCGGCAGCGGCGATGTATCTGCCGACGCGGAGTTCGCAGACGAGTACCAACGGACGGTGTTCGACGTTATGTCGTCCGAACCCATCGATATAGACTCAGTTTGTGAATCAACCGGTCTGCCAATCGGAATGGTTCTATCTGCAATTACGATGCTGAGGATCGACAAAAGAATTCGAGAAGTAGATTTTGATAGGTTCGTTCGAATCGTTCCTGCGAAAAGTGTTTCCACAAATGTGCCTGACACGATTCCAAAGGCTGAGGAATTCATCTCGCATGTTCACAATCGTGGAATTAGTCGCAAAAATGTACAGCCATACATGGCTGCAGTTTGGTGTTTCTTGGATCGAGCATTTTGGTCTGCCGGCTCGTTATTAAAGCGTTGTGCAAAAACGCAGCCAAAGAACCGGCACGAAATACGCAACTATGTTTCACCGCCGCTCGTGAAAGTGCTTCCTGCATAAACTGCAAGTCGTTTTTCAAATTCAATTAGTGAGCGATCCATTCTCGCTCATGACTTAGGCTGCTCTATCATCTGTAATGTGGGCGGCCATCCTGATTTGTCATCGAAATTCCGGCGGATCTTGCAGAATTCCCAGGTTGGATCTTCTACAGGACGAAATTGAGAGTTCGCTGCCTATCCTTTGTTATACGATGCTTGAGCGATATCGCTCAAGTTCTCAAAAGGTAAGCGGCGCAACGTTGGTTGCACTGCTTTGCAAGTCCCTGACAGGCGGCTGCCGCCGTCTACATAAGTGACTGCATGATCTCTTCGAGCACTGCCTTTGAAGGACGAATTTTGTCTTGTTTGAGAAGTGCAAGTGGCTGATCATCAACATCCATCAATGACATAAAGTCAGGTTTTTTCTCGTCAATGTAGAGAAGACCGGTGAGGAATTGCTTATCTTTGGCAGCTTGTTGAATAGTGGTTATCGCGGTCATTTTGTCTGTCGGATCGTAATCCCTATGCAGTTTCTTCAGCCTTAGGTGCGAACCATCATGCAGCTCCACTTCTTGCACGGAGCCAGGCTCGTAATCGACTGTAATTTGTTCGAAGAACGGAATATAGCCGAGTTCGTGCAAAGGGGTTTCAGCGTCTTTTGCATATTTGTAGCTTTTGGTAGATCCTTCGTGGTTATTAAAGGTTACGCATGGGCTAATCACATCGAGTACTGCGGTGCCTTTGTGAGACGCTGCTGCTTTGAGCAAGGTCACCAACTGTTTGGGATCGCCTGCAAAAGATCTTGCGACGAATCCGCAGCCAAGCTCGATTGCCAGACCGCAGAGATCGATTGGTGTTAGATCGTTTTGGACGCCGGTTTTCAACTTAGAGCCTAGGTCCGCTGTAGCGGAGAATTGACCTTTAGTGAGTCCATAAACCCCATTGTTCTCGATGATGTAAACAATCGGAACATTGCGGCGCACTAAATGACAGAACTGACCAAGACCGATACTGGCAGTGTCGCCATCACCACTGACGCCTATCAAGACCAGGTTCTTATTCGCGGCATTGACGCCGGTAGCAATTGACGGCATGCGTCCGTGCACTGCGTTGAAGCCATGCGACCGGTTGAGGAAGTACGCCGGCGTTTTGCTCGAGCAGCCGATGCCGCTGAGTTTGGCAACGTTATATGGTTCAAGTCCGAGTTCGTAAAAGGCCTTGATAATCTGACTCGTGATTGCATCGTGTCCGCAACCGTCGCATAGTGTCGACGGTGCGCCTTTGTAGTCAGCGAGAGTTAAACCGATTCTGTTGGTTGGTGTGGACGTGGATGAAACCATTGCTTATCTCTCCTGCTCCATGATTGCGTCAGTGACAAATCTTGCGTCGATTGGCAGACCGCTATAGTGTCTTACCGATCTGATCTTCATTGCATACTCAGGCAACTCTAAGCGAATCAGATCGCGAAGTTGTGCATCTCGATTTTGCTCGATTACATAAATGCGATCGTGCTGTTCGACAAACTTGCGCAGCTCTTCGGTGAATGGCAAAGCACGCAGTCTGAAGTAGCTTGTCGGAATGTTGGCGACTTTGAGTTGGTCGCGGCTTTCGTAAAGTGCGAAGTGTGTTGAGCCGAAGCCAATCAAACCGACTTTTGCGTCTTTGTTGTTGTCGACGATTGGTTTTGGAACGTACTTACGCGCAGTATCGTACTTGCGACTGAGACGATCCATCAAATTGATGTAATCATCCGGACGCTCAGTGTACGTTGCCTTTTCAGTGTGTCCGCTTCCTCGTGTGAAGTAGGCGGCCAGGGGGTGAGGTGTTCCTGGAAGCGTTCTGTAGGGGATGCCGTCTCCATCGACGTCTTTGTATCGTTCGAAGCTCCCGCGTTTTTCCAACTGTTCGGCATCGAGAACTTTGCCGCGATCGAATGGTTTGCTTGGATACTCGAATGGGTCGGACATCCAGTTGTTCATTCCCAGATCCAAATCGCTCAGGACAAATACAGGGGTTTGGAATCGCTCTGACAAATCGAATGCTTCCATCGCCATCGAGTAGCACTCTTCGACAGAACCCGGAAGCAAGATGAGGTGTTTGGTATCACCGTGCGACAGGAAGTGAGTCGAAATCAGGTCGGCTTGCGATGTGCGTGTCGGCATACCGGTTGATGGACCGACGCGTTGAATGTCGAAAATGACAGCCGGAATCTCAGTGAAGTATCCGTAGCCGGCAAACTCCGACATTAACGAAATGCCAGGTCCAGATGTTGATGTCATCGAGCGCGCTCCTGCCCAACCGGCTCCCAGAGCCATGCCGATTGCAGCCAGTTCGTCTTCGGCCTGGACGACGGCGAATGTTGCCTTGCCAGTCTCCTTGTCGATTCGATACTCTTTCAGGTAATCGATGAGGTATTCGCAGAGACTGGAAGATGGTGTAATCGGATACCAGGTCACGACCGTGCAGCCCGCAAACAAGCAACCGAGAGCTGCCGCATCATTGCCTTCAATAATTATTTTGCCGGCGGTTTTGTTCATGCGTTCGATGTAGAAAGGATCTTCTTTCTTGAGGTTCTCTTTGGCCCAGTCACGGCCGATTCTGACGGCGTTGAGGTTGAGGTCAATCGCTTTGCCTTTTCCTTCGAATTGCTTTCTGATTGCCTTATCGATTTCAGCTTCTTCGATGTCTAGCAAATCTGCGATGACGCCGACATAAAGCATATTGGTGAGCAGCTTGCGAAGTTTGATGTTGTCGGTAGTCTTTGCAGCCAGCTCGGTAAATGGAACTTGATAGTGCCGAACATCCGAGCGCACTGCATCCAGTTTCATCTCTAACGGGCTGACGCAGACTGCTCCGGCGTGCAGAGTTTTGACGTCTTCGACGCTCGTTTGTGGGTTCATCGCAATGAGAATGTCGATTTCTTTCTTGCGTGCGATGTATCCGTCTTTATTGGCGCGAATCGTAAACCATGTCGGAAGACCTGCGATGTTTGACGGGAAGAGGTTTTTACCACTTACCGGAACGCCCATTTGAAATATCGAGCGCATCAAAATATTGTTGGAAGATTGGCTGCCAGAGCCATTGACCGTCGCGACTTGAATTGAAAAGTCGTTGACGATACGTCCTTTTTCTGTTTTCTGCGAGCTGTCGGCGGCTAGTGTTTTCACGGCGCTTACCTGATGTTTGTGACCTAACTGAGTAGCAATCGGGCTATTGTTTTCGACCGGTTGCCAATATCAACCTGCCGTAAACCGGATGCCTCCGGCGGGTTGACTTCTGGCGTTGATGCCATCTGCGAACCGACACGATGTCAGAGCGCAGGCGCAATACGCCCTAATAAGTTTAGCAACTGAGCCATGGCCGGTCGATTTTGTAAGGATTTTTTCGTAAGTTTATTGAGAACTGAAAGCTACTTCCCTTGCTCTTGAATGCGAACATCCACAATGAAAGGGCTGTTCGACTCAAACATCTTTGTCAGTGCCGGTTCTAATTGCGCCATGGTCAGCACTCGCTGCGACTTGATTGTCATTGATGCTGTGAGGTCCGGAAAGAAGACTTGCGGATTGTCAAAGGAGGCGTTAACGCGGGTCAAACCTGGGAGTTGGAGGTTGTAGTTGACGGTTCCTAAAGTGTTGACTAACACCACCTTGACATTGAGGTGGTAATGCGCCGCCGTCCAGAGCGCCTGGGGATACTGCAAAAGAGAGTGATCGCTTGTTAAACAAATCACGGTCGATTCCGGGCTCGCCACCTGAACACCCATCGCCGCCGACAGCGCGTAGCCTTCACCACCGCTGTTTATGGAATAGAAGGACGAACTCGTCTCTAGGCTCATCACGTCCATGGGTGTGGTAGAACCGGCAACCAGATCGGTGACAATCGTGGACTTTTGCGGGCGAACCGAATCAAGGACTCGATACAGCCAGAAAAGTGGAACCGGCGTTGATGCATCGGGGTAGCTCAGGGTTTCTTCAAATTGTTGTTTGACTTTGGCAATTTTGCTGATGTTGCTTTGGGCCCGCGTTCGTGCCATCTGCACCCAGTGGGAGTCGACGATGAGTTGAATCTCGGCTCTCAGTCTCGACAAGGTTTCGGCGATGTCTGCGTTGGCAGCGAGATTGCAAGGTAGGGTTCGGCCTGCCAACTGTGGCTCTACATTGATTTGTACGACTTGAGTGTTGCGTCCAAACAGCGATGGTTCGTCAGATCTTGGCGGCAATCTCAACTGCATGCCAAGCACGATAGCCAAGTCACACTCTTCAACCAGTTTGTGGGCTTTGAACAAATCCAGAGGCAAGACGCCTCCATACAGCGGATGCCGGTTGGGAAAGTTAACTCCGGTCGGGATCGGCTCACTAAACACCGGACAACCAAGCACTTCAGCCAACACCACGGATTCTTGTCTGGCACGATATTGAGAAACTTCGTTACCGCAAATAATTACAGGCCTCGCGGCTTGCGTGATCATCTTTGCGGCCCGTGTCAGAAATGACGGATCGGCAGGACCAATCGGACTCGACTGAATGCTGGGAATTGGCTTGCCCAGAGCCGGACGCGCCAAAATGTTCATGGGAAGCGAGATCAGGACAGGACCTTTGGGCGGGCACATGGTTTCGTGCAGGGCTCTTCTGATGATACGCGGCACTTCATTTGCCGTCTTAACGTCACAAGTCCATTTGCAAAGCGGCGCCCCAAGCGCTAAGTCATTTGAGGCCAAAGGCGGATCATCGTTGAATATCTGCGAGTCTTGTTGATCGGCCAGCACGATCAAGGGCAATCTAGATTGCTTTGCGTTCAACAGCGTCGGCAAAGACTCGGCAACACCGTACCCAGCCGGGACCATCATCACTGCAGGGCGCAAATTCGCCTGCGCGTAGCCTAAAGCCATCGAACCGGCGATGCCTGAATGCAGCGACATTATGTGCTGCATCTTGCCCTCAGCCGCTTTGATGACTTCGGAAATGTTGCAACCGGACGGGGCAAAAATGTGCCTGAATCCTTCTGCGACCAATTGGTCGATCAATAAATGGCTGGTAAGAGCTTCTGTCATCTAGCGGTCGAGGTTTATGAAGTAATCGAGCGACGTGGAGTAATAGAGCGACGTGGTCCCAGAACCGAAGTAATTGTCTCAGAGATGATCGAGCTCTAGAAGGGGGTTGGGGAAATATTCGAACCATTCTTGAATTTGCTCAGTGATGACAAGCAGCATTGGACGGCCCCAATCTCTCTCTCGATATGTCAACTGCAATGGATGCGCAGGTGCCGAACCGCTAGATTCAAAAGTTTCAGAAAATCCAGGAGTTTCAGAAAATCCAGGATTGAACGTAACATCCGGCTCGAGATGGCGCAAAGTAAACCCGGGAGCAAAGTCGGAAACATTGCCCTCCCACCCTCTGATGCGCGAACACATCAAATGCACGGCCACAGTGGTAACGGCGTTCCACAATTTTATTCTGGCATCGTCTATGCCGATTACTTCCAATACACGTAGCACTGGACCGCCTGTTTCGATAAGAGCGTAGCCGCCATCGAGACTGTCGAGATCAAAGTGCAAAATCTGAAGTTGAGGCCATGCCAGTCTCGAATATTTATGAAGGAACGCTTCACGCTTTATTTTGAAGTTCCAGTATTCGTCCGTTCTGGCGAATCCGAATGGGGTTCTACTTAGCCACCGTCTGTAGTGTCGGAGCATGTGCGGAACCATCGAAACATTCACCGGTTGCATTCGAACTCTAGAATCACTTTTGAACTCCGCCGTGCCCTTCCCCAATTCATCGAAAGCAATGAGCCGGCTGTCTTCTCTAACTGCTCCTCTGGCGACTTGTATCGAAAACTCGGCTCCTCCCATTTCGGCGAAACCGAGGTCCGCATACAGACTCGGTCCAATGTCGGAAAAGAGAATGATTCCGTCTTTTCCTTTGAAGTGAGCGAGGTCGATTACTTCTTCGATTAGTTTCGTGGCGTATCCCTGACCGCGATGCTGCTTCATTGTGTAGACCGCGCCGAGACCGTATAGATGAAACAACTTTCCTCGGCTTTGAATCGGCACCGAATATAGTTTGCAGCTGGCGGCAATTTTTCCTTCTTCGGTGCGCAACATCAGATACGAAAAGTTGCGGCGCGCCCAGTTGTGACCAAGCTGAAACGAAATGTATTCGAGATAACGATCGACAGGCAATCCAGCCGACCAGATTTTGTGCGTCTCTCGAAGCACTTCGAGAACGTCTTTCCATTGTCCGGGCTCGAGCGCCATTATTTTCGCCTAGTTCACAACGGACGAAATTAGGTTCTCTCTCGACGCTTGTCCTTCTTTTGACATGTGAATGCACTTGCCGCGGACGAAGGTGGCGTCTATTAATCTGTCGTCTCCCAGAAAAACCAATGCGGAGAGAATTTCATCGGTGGGTTGGGATAAGATATCATCGGCGATACCACTCTTCTTTCTCGGATCGACTACAATGAAGTCGGCTTCTTTGCCCGGCGTAAGGCTTCCGACGATGTGGCTCAGATGCGCGGCCTCCGCGCCGCCGAGGGTGCTGCGATAGAACAGTTCTGTCGCGGTCAGCCACTGTTCGGGCTGCATGTAATTGGCATCTTTCATTACTGTAAACATCGACATGTGAGGGCCCGCAGCCACATCGGATCCGAGCCCGAACAAAACGCCCGCTTCGCGCACCTTGAAATACTTGAACACGCCGCTTTTGAGAAAGAAGTTCGAAGAGGGGCAATGCGCCAATGAAGATTTGGTTATGGAAAGTCGTTTCAGATCGGTGTCGTCGAGGTGTATTGCGTGCGCCAGGACGCTGTTTTTCCCAATTAGCCCGAACTGTTCGTATACGTCGACATAACTTCTGCATTTTGGAAACTGTTCTTTCACAAATTGCACTTCTTCTTCAGACTCTGCAAGATGCGTGTGCAAATAACTGTTCGGCACAGAAGCCCACACCTTGCCGGTTTCCTTGAGGAGTTCGGGCGTTGAAGTCACGGCAAATCTGGGAGTAAACGCGTAAAGCAGGCGACCCTTGTCATAACCGTGCCATGTCTGAGCGAGGTCGTGTGACAGTCCGACTGATTCAGAACTCTTCTCCGACAACGTATCCGGACAGTTTGCGTCCATCATCACTTTGCCCATGATCACACGATTGCCGCGTTCTGCCGCTACCTCGAAAGCGACAGAAGTAGATTTGGCGTGCACCGTGGTCATAACGACAGCGGTAGTCGTTCCGTTGCGAGCCAGCTCGTCGAAGAACCAGCGGGCGATCTTCCTTGCGTGTTCAACGTCGTGAAAGCGCGATTCGGCAGGGAAGATGTATTTTTCGAGCCAGTTGAGCAAGTGTTCGCCCGACTTGCCCGTTTGAGTTACTTGCGGCAAATGAAGGTGCAAGTCAATCAATCCCGGCAAAATCAGCCGATCGCCATAATCATAGGCTGCCTTGAAGGTCCATTTTTTCTCTACTTTTTCGTATGTTCCCACATCGATAATGACTCCCTCGTCGTTTACGACAAGGGCACCACCTATGATGTCATCATAAGACGCTTCGCTGACAGGACTGACAATGTGTCCCCGATAAACGATCACCGGATCATTATTTGATTTAGTGTGGTTCTCTGGCTGCATGTTGAGTTATTTTTGCGCGTCTTAACGGATATTGCAAAGATCGACCTCTTTAAATTCCTTCAGGTTGCAAGTGGTTATATGATTTATTCTCACCGCATAAGATGAATGTCCGAGGTGCATGCGGGAATTGTAGCTGTAGTCATTTGTTGAATAGCTAAATCAGGGGAAACGAAAATGAGTGTAGGGAGCGTGGGCGTGACGCGTATCAATGAAATTTATTCCTCTGCTCAAATTAAGACCAGAATTGAAGAACTGGGAAAGCAAATCAGCAACGATTTTGCCGAACTGGATAAACCTGTTGTCATTGGTGTGATGAAAGGTGCGATTTGCTTTCTTGCCGATCTGATGCGCAATATCCAAGGCAAAGACCCACTGCAAATCGAATTTGTGCGGCTTGCCAGCTACGGAAGCGCCACTGAAAGTTCTGGACACGTTCAGACACCCTATCTCGAGTTGCCAAACATTTCCCGCCGCAACATTTTGGTTGTGGAGGACATTATTGACTCCGGTCGCACCGCCAAGTTTTTCTTGGATTATTTGCGCGACCAGTTCCACCCCAACACCCTGAAAATCGCTGCTTTTCTCGACAAGCCTTCAAGACGTATCGTGCAGATTGAGCCTGACTATGTCGGGTTCACCATCGAAGATCTGTTCGTGGTCGGCTACGGGCTCGACTATGCCGAGCAGTATCGAGAGTTGCCGTTTTTGGGTGAGCTCGTTCTTCCGCAATAGTTTCGATAGTCCGCAAAAGGACAGATAGCGCCAGTTAAGTTTGGCGACATTCCCAACCTGTGAGGCTTTGCCACCCGTGAGGCTTTGCTAGCTGTGAGACTTTGCTAGCTGTGAGACTTTGGGTTGGAATCGCTCGGAATCGTTAACCCGTACAGATTTGAGTGCCGGACCGGAGACCCAACCCTCATTTTCTAGTGGGGCTTCGAGTTTCGTGTTATCTGGACATACTGCCATGGGTAAACTAAAGTAGGGCTGGCAAATGTCGGCAAAGTTCAATTGGTGGTGGCAAAACTGAACATGGTCACAAACGGCGACAACGACGAGAAAGCCTTGGGAAGCAGGGCGCGCGGTCAACGAGGTTTGAGAGTGAGAAATCAACGCGGAGTCGGAGTGTTTCAGCTCGGCATCGCGGTTTTGCTGCTTGCCGTCTTGGGGATGCTCCTCGTCAACATCTATGTCTTGTGGACAGCAAAAGACTACAACAAGCGTATCTGCGAAGACGCGGCTATGGCGGCAGGCAAAGCTGCAATTCAAGGCAAGCCGACACGTGATGTTCTGAAAGACGCGATGGAATCTATGGAAATGTGCGGCATGGGCGGCTACTTCATCGAAAGACCGGTGTTCACTAATTTTAGAGACGACATCAAAGCGGAATTGCGCAAGCTGACTATCGAGATGCAAACGAAAGTAAGATTGCCGGCGCCTTATTTGGTTTTTGATAACAGCCTTTCTGAGGGCGGTGTGATCAACGTCAAAGATGTATACGTGTACAACGTGAAGAACCCAAAAAACTGCAAAGACCTGCAAAGTCAGGGTGCACCCGCCAAAACCAAGGACGATTCGAAGAACGCAGGCAAAGAGGCTTCTAATGGAACGGCTGAGAAGACCTCCGAATCATCAGACAAAGAGAAAAGCAAGAACGCCAACGGTGACGCCGAACAAGCCAACAAAGAAACCGGCAAAGAAGACTAGGCTGAGTAGTTATATTGTTTTATTGCGGTGCTTTCGGCGTGCTTTCCAGGCTGCTCTTTGGCGCAGCGCTCTTTTGCATCGTCAGCTTGCCGGAGGTGTCATATACATCTACCGGTCCATACTGCTCGAGATCTTTTAGGACCTTCGAGCCATCGCCGACGACAGTTATGACGAGATTATCCGAGTCAATCAGTTTTGCAGAAGCGCGCTTAGCATCTTCGCGCGAAACCGCCATCACTTTATTGGCATATGTTTGCAGATAATCTGACGGTAAATCATAAAGCGAGGCTTCTAAGATGCGCTGAGCCAGCCCTGATTGAGTCTCTAAACCCAACTGGAATGAACCCACCATATAGCTCTTCGCATCGTTTATTTCTTCGTCTGTGACGAGATCTTTGCGAATACGATCGAGTTCAAAAAGAAATTCTTTGATCGAGGGGGAAGTCACATCGGTTCGAACTTCGGCTCCAGCAGCAAAGGGACCTTCCTGTCTGCGTGCCGCGATGTGGCTGTAGGCCCCGTAAGTGTAGCCCTTCTTTTCACGAATGTTGAGGAACAGTCGTGAGTTTGCCGAACCGCCAAGAATTTGATTGGCTACTTGCACTGCAAAATAGTCAGGATCAAGCCGCTTGATTCCGACGTTGCCTAATTTGATTGAAGACTGAACCGAGCCGGGGCGATCCACAAGGTAGATCTTTCTTCCGTGTTGAGTCGGCGGTGCCGGAAAATTACCTTTCGTTAATTCGCCTTTGGACCAGACCTTCGAGCCGAAGTCGTTTGACAGTCGTTCTTTCATTTTGGCTTGATCGAAATCACCGACCACTACTATCACCGTATCGTTAGGCAAGTAAGCTTTTTTGTGGAAGTCGCTGAGATCTTTTCTGGTGACGCTGTTTATTGTCTGTTCTGTCGGTGAAACGATGGCATAAGGATGGTTGCCGAATACAGCGCGGTTGAATCGCTCTTCAAGCAAAAAGGACGGACGGCTTCTCTTTATTACAAGCTCCTGAATGAGATTTGTCTTTTTGAGGGTAGCTTCGTCTTCAGGAAAACTCGGATTTAAGGTTACATCTGCAATCAAGTCTAGGAGCCGATCGGTGTACTTCGACAGAGCAGAACCAGACACCAGTGTGATGTCGTAGTCGCTCACCGCATTCAGTGCCCCGCCGATGAAGTCAACCTCTTCGGCTATCTGCTTGCTGGTTCTTTTTTCGGTTCCTTCAATCAGCATATCGGCAGTCAAATCCGCCAGCCCGAGCTTGTCTTTGGGTTCTAGAACAGACCCTGACTTGAATCCGAGATAAACCGTGACAAAAGGAAAGCGATGATCTTCGACGAGTTTCACGTCAACGCCATTATCCAATTTGTAAGCGCCAATCGAAGGCAAATTGAACGGTCGAGGCGGCGGCAACTTCGGTGCAACGCTTCTGAAGGACTCGTTGTCTTGAGCTTGTCCTGCCGCAAAAGCGCCGCTGTCTGCGCAAAACGCACTAACTGCAAAAGCTGCAAGTAGGGCCAGTCCCTTTCTATGTGTTTTCGTTGGCTTCCAATTCTTCAGGTACATTCAAATCTCCTGCGGATTTATCTTTCAATTACTGCAATTTACCGTGACCAACTGGTGAGGTGCTGCTCGGCGGAGCCGGTTTTCTTTTCTTTATCGTTTTTGGGTTTGGCGGGAACCACATCCACAACCGTTCGCCCGCCTTCGGTGAAAACCTGCTTGGCGACGCGCTGCACGTCCTCAGGGGTGACCTTCAAGTATGCTTCGAGGTCGTCATCGATGAGCGCGGGGTTTCCGAAAAATGATGCATACTCGGCGATGGTTTCAGCGCGACCAAGAGTGCGCTGCAGCGATGAGTAACTTCCTGACGAGAACAAGGCGCGCATAATTTGATTTCGCGCCTTTTCCAACTCTTCTGGTTTCACGGGAGTCGTCTTCAGCTTGTCCAGTTCGCTCATGAGAATGTCTTTCGCTTTTTGTGCAGACACGCCTGGTTTGTACACGACGCTCGCTTCAAACGCGCCGGGACCTCTGCGTTCGTCATAAGAGACATCAGCCTTCAAAGCAACCTGATCGCCCTTTACCATTCGCTGATAAAGTCTTGATGAGTCTCCGGTCGACAAAAGCATCTGAATGATTCCCAGAGCGTAGTAGTCTGGTTCTCTTTTCGCCGGTGCTTTCCATGCCATCCAGAATGCGGGCATCTGTGCCAACGGATCTTCAACCGTCAATGCTTTTTCTTTGGTCTGAGTTGGTTCCTTCACATCAGGCGGAGCCGGTCTCTGATAAGCCTTGATCGAGTCGAAATATTTGTGAGCCAACTTCTCGATTTCGCCTGCATCAACATCTCCAACCACTGCCATGACGGCATTGTTGGGCGCGTAGTAGGTATCGAAAAACTTTTTGACGTCTGCCACCGAAGATGCTTCGAGATCTTCAAACGATCCAATAACAGGGTGAGCGTTTTTCCAATTATCATAAATCGTTTCTTCCAATTTGAGCATTGCCGGCATGTAAGGCTGATTGTCGATTCTCGAACGTTTCTCTTCCTTGACGGTCTCGAGCTGATTCTTGAAGTTTTCTTCCGTCACTTTCAACGAGCGCATGCGATCGGACTCCAACCACATCGCCATCTCGATCTGATTGCTTGGTAGCTTCTCGAAATAATTGGTGAAGTCTGGGTGGGTGGAGGCGTTGACTGTTCCGCCGGCGCGCTGAACGTATTTGAAGTGCTCGGTCTTGCCGACATTTTGCGAGCCTTCAAACATCATGTGCTCGAACAAGTGTGCAAATCCCGATCGTTTCTTCTCCTCGTCACGGGCGCCGACGTCATAGACGATGACCAGCGAAGCGACAGGAACGCTGTGGTCTTCGGAGACAATAACCCTCAATCCATTTGCTAATTTGAAGTCTTTGGTAATTGGAATCAAGGGTGATGTCCACGTGACGCCATTTACAGTCTTTTCGATTGTTTTGGAACTTTGTTGAGCAGAGGCAGGGGGCGCCGTAATTGACGTGGTAAAGACGCTCAATCCTATTGCAGTTAATGCAATTACATTTCGCCCACCTATTCTCAGATTAGTCATCTTCATCATCAGAAGTCCCCAGCAAAACACAAGACCAAAATATGGCCACTACTAATAGTGAAAGGATGGCTGCTCCAACACAGATTTTGTCAGGCACGCCATATTTCTTTAGCACAAGATACGAGCTGAGAGCCAGAACCAAACCGAGGAGTGATACCACGTGGTTGACTGTTAGGGATAGAGGGATCATCTCTGACGTTCCTTACAGCCTGCATGTGGCGCTGCAACTGGTCAGTGCGCGACTCTTAGCGACCGATGGTCACTATAGCACAGTTGCAACAGGTTTCTCATGAGGGGTTCAGAACCGAGCAGCTGACTATACTCTGGCATGGGCGAGGGTATCGCCGCAGCCGCAATTCGTGCGTTCTGACGGAACCAACTCCACAAGCTTCACAAGAAGAGCCTGCAATTTGCTCAAATTTTCTGTAAAGACTTTTACGACTTCACTATGTGAAACCGGCTCTACACCGGTTGTTTGCAAACCGCAGTCGTAATCGGTGATAAGAGCAATGTTGACCACGCACATCTCCAGTTCTCTTGCCAGGTGTGCCTCGGGATATTGGGTCATGTTTATGACTTCCCAGCCCATGGATGTAAACCAGGCCGACTCCGCTTTGGTAGAGAATCTGGGACCTTGAATCGTCACCACTGTTCCGGTTGGATGCATCGTGATACCGCATGCTTTGCCTGCTTTAATCGCCAATTCCCTCAGCTGGGGGCAATAAGGATCTGCCGCTGAGACGTGGGTAGAGACAGGTCCGTCATAGAAGGTATCGATTCTGCCTGAGGTGCGATCAACATATTGGTCGCTAACGACGAAGTGCCCTGGTGCCACGTGTTTTTGCAGGCTGCCGGCAGCGCACGGGCTGATAACTCTGGTGATGCCCAAAGACTTCATCGCCCACAGGTTTGCTCTGTAGTTGATTTTGTGGGGCGGATACTGATGCTGGGCTCCGTGCCGCGGCATGAAAGCCACCTTTTTGCCTGCCATGGTGCCTAAAGCGATGCGATCGGAGGGCGGTCCATAAGGGGTGTCCACCAGCTTCTCCTCGAAGCCGTCTTCGAAAAGCTTGTAAAAGCCAGAGCCGCCGAAAACTCCTATATCCGCAAAAGGCTTGTCCACCAGTGATACTCCGCGAGAAACCAATCTTTACTATGAGCCAGTGCCAGGGGAAACCACATGGCAAGTGACCAGTCATGCCGAGTAATCTATGGTAGCACCTCCGAATTTCCGAACTGAAATGTCTAGAAACCCAGTGGGCTGGGTATAAATGAGGTGCTGAAGGTCGCAAACTTACTGACCAAGCAATCTCGGACAAACCGTGTTTGAATAGGAGACACAGGCCAAGAGCCGCTCACTTACTAGCATCGACCGAAATTCAGACCGCAAGACGAGTGCTTGCGTTTGTGAAGAAGGCTGATACGACTGCCTGAAGGCGAACTGACTCAGGACTTTTTTACGTAACAATTCTTATTTGCAGCTTAAAGGTGGAATCTCCCATGTGGTGGAAACTTGTACTAGCCTTACCGATCGTCCTCTCGATGACATTGGGTGGCTCAGGGGTCATACAGAACCAGACCCAATACATTGCGTCGGCATCAGACAACAAAAGTCGTATAGCCCAGCGCGTCTCAAGCGCTACCTTAATCGAGCCGGCCAGTCTGTATAGCCGAGTTTGGCAGCTTATCAAAGAAGACTTCTACGACGATAAATACAACGGCCAGGATTGGGCCCGTTGGGAACACAAGTACGACAAAAAACTCAAGACGCTCGACGACGCCCATAAGGCAGTCGAAACCATGCTTGCCAGCCTGGGTGATCGCTACACCCGTTTCTTGGACAGAGATGCTTTCGACGACGAAAAGCAGCAGATCGACGCTCGCCTATATGGAATAGGAATTCAAATTGGTATTGATAGCAAAACCAACAAAATTGTCGTCATTGCACCGATTGACGATACACCAGCGTCTCGAGCTGGAATCATGGCCGGAGACGAGATTTTTGAAATCAATGGTAAGTCGACCAAAGGTTTTTCGGTTGAGGATGCCGCCAAACAGATTCGCGGACAGATAAACACTCAGGTCATTTTAATCCTTGTTCGCAACAGCAAGAAGGTCAAAATGACAGTGGTTCGCGCTGAGATTCCAATCAAAGCAGTGCAAACATCCAAGATGCTCGACACCGAAACCGGATACATCAGGCTCTCAAGCTTCATCTCGCAGCAAGCCAGCAAAGAAATGAAAGATGCACTGGGCAAACTCTCTACTGCAAAAGGGATTATTCTCGATCTGCGAGGCAATCCAGGCGGTTTACTGACCAACGCAATCGACATCTCGAACATGTTCCTCGACTCCGGCAACATCGTTTCGACCGTCGATCGCGATGGTTACAAGACCCCGGCGCAATCTGACGGGAAACCGTTGTGCCGCGTTCCACTGGTTGTCTTGATCGATAAAGGAAGCGCCAGTGCGTCCGAAATCACCAGTGGCGCTCTCAAAGATAACGGCAGAGCGGTGCTGGTGGGCGCTAAAACCTTTGGTAAAGGATTGGTGCAGGGTATCAACAGGCTTGAAGATGGAAGCGGTGTCAATATCACCATTGCTAAGTATCTGACGCCAAATGATACCGACATCAACAAGAAGGGCATCAATCCTGACGTTGTGGTTGAACTCAATCAGAAGGAACTTGAAGACGAGAAACTTCCATGGCGTGGTCCGTGGTGGCTGGATCGCGACAACAAGGTGAAGCGTCAGCCGGAAGACTTGAAAGATCTTCAATTGAAGGCCGCACTCGATGAAATTCACAAGAAGATCACCGAAGCCTCAAAGTCCACGAGCCCGGTCGCTTCAAAACTGAACTAAAGTTTCCGCCACTAAATTCAGTGGCATCTCTTGTTTATCGAGCGGCTTGTTTCGTTCGTTCGCCGGACTGCTTGTTTCCTTCAACCATCGAGAAGCTTGTTCATCAGAGCGCTAGTCGACTGAGAAATGCGTTGTGGACGGTTGCCAAAGAAGCTTGGATCCGACTTAACTTAAATAGATGGAGCTCTCGCTCTCAAGAGGCTTGCTCGCTTCGTCTGCGTGGTATGATAATTGGGCCTGTACTCCAACAGCTAGAGCATACATACGTCTACATAACGTTTCAAAAGCTCCTGCGACTTGTACAGGTATTTTTTTGCGCTTTTTTCCTAATAGAAAGAATCACGGTCCGCCGCTATGAGCGAGTTTCGCAAAGAGCAAGAGAACAAAACAAAGACTCTCGAAATACCTTTGTTTGTTGGTCCAAGTCTCAACGGTTTGACCGTTCTTGGTTGTGAACCTGGATGCGGAAAGACCGTGGCTATGACAGGACTGGCTGCGGCGCTTGCTGATCAAGGCTTGGCAATTCGTGCAATAAAACCTGTGGTAATTGGACCAAGGAAGGGCGCCGAAGCAGAACTTAAGTTCATCTCCTCGATCACACACACCGTTTTGAACTATCCAGTGAAGGTTTTAAATGCGCCCATGTCCGTCACTGAAGATGATTGGACGCGGGCTGTAAACCTCGCGATTCAGCCGACCAGCGCCTTCACGTTTGTCGAAGTACCAGGCTCTTGCGCAACTCCTCTTTCACTAGAAAACGCAGGTGGTCACTTTGCTAATAACTGGAAAGACAGTGCGGAGCTGGCAGTGGAGTTCGGCTATCCATGTGTGCTTGTGTCAAAACACAATTTCGATGCGATCGACAATCTGATTGTGCATGCAAACTATCTCCGGACAAGACGTCTAACCATCGTCGGTATGATGACGTCGGAAGTGACGCCTGATGCCGGAAAAGAACTTGAAGCGACTTTGTCGCTCGATCAGATCGGGTTGGTGGCATCGACTAGAACAGGAGTTCCGTTTCTTGGTTGCTTACGATACAGCCCTTCGATCAGTGTTCCGCAAGTAAACCAGGGCAATCTGATTAAAACCACCGAAAATTCAATCGATTTGCTCATTTTGCGTCGGGCGCTTAAACTGCCGGTTACCTAGTTTCTTTCTCCGCGCAATTTCGCCGTGTCGTGAAAGTCTGGCTTTCATGCTTTAGAAGCTTCGAAATCTAGATTCGGTGGTTCCAATTGGTATACGGCGCTGCAGTGCAGTCTAGCTCTAACATCCGTCGAAGTTTGAATCTGGTCGCATCCATTGGTGTACGTTGCTTGAGCGATATCGCTGAAGTTAGGGATTGGGGCACATCGGTTGCGCTGTGCGGGCGGCAGCGGCGCTTGACAGTTTCCCGAGTTCGATCGATGCCAGTCTGCCCGACTTATTAAAAGATGTCTGCGCTCTAAAGAGTAGTCTTCATATATATGTTAAATACTTTGCGAAACGCCCCTTTGGCGATGTCAACGCGCGCGCACGTTTTTTTAGCGGGTAACAAAGAGTTGATCGACGAGAAGCTTGATAGTGCAGCAGTGGAAACGCCGCTGCCCACCGATGCCAAAGAGCTTGTCATCTATACTTTGTCTGATTCAAGCGGCGAAACAGCTGAATCTGTGGCGCGTGCTGCTTTGGTGCAGTTTCCTCCGGGGCGCGCGTCGATCTATCGCTTGCCTCAGGTTCGCAGTTGTCAGCAGCTGGCGGGGATCGTTCAAGATATTGCTCGTGCTCGTGCTGTCATCGCGTACACATTGGTGCTTCCCGAGTATCGTGAGACGCTGGAGATTGAGGCAGGCAAGCATGGAATTCCCACTGTTGATCTGCTTGGTCCTCTGATGGCTAAGATCGCTGGACTTACAGGTGCCACCCCGCTGTCGCAGCCAGGCAGATTGCACTTGCTGGACGAAACATACTTCAGGCGAATCGAAGCTGTTGACTTTGCCATTCGATTCGATGACGGCAAAAATCCGGACGGAATTTTGCAAGCAGACATCGTATTGGTTGGAGTTTCTCGAACCAGCAAGACGCCCAACTGCATGTATCTTGCACATCACTACGGGCTCAAGTCTGCAAACGTTCCCATTGTTTATGGTGTCGATCCGCCGCTTTCGATTTTCCAAGTTCCACCCAAAAAGATCGTCGGGCTAAACATCGATCCCTATCTTCTTCAAGAAATTCGCACCACGCGTGCTCAAATTCTGGGAATGCCCGGAGCCAATGATTATGCCGATCCTGAGCGAATTCGCCAGGAAGTGCGCTATGCAAAAAAACTGTTCAGAGAATTGAAATGTCACGTCATCGATGTTTCTGCAAAAGCTATTGAGGAGACGTCGAGCGAAATTTATTTGCACCTCAGACAGTAACGCCCTAACTGAGAGACCCACTCTATTCGAGACCATAGACCAATCACGACCAACTACACGACACGGAGAAATCGAAGATGCTGAGCACCACTGATAAGAGTAAATCGAAAGACTCTATTGGCACCAAACGCGTGTTTCTTTTCGGTGACGCCTATAAAGCATTCGACGGCGATCGCACCGTGATGAGAGAAGCCCTCGGCGGCAAAGGTGCAGGTTTAGCCGAGATGACTGCCAGCGGTGTCAACGTTCCACCTGGCTTGACTATTTTGACTTCGTGCTGCAGAGAATATACCGAAAACGGCGGCAAGATGCCTGCCGGTCTCTTCGACGAAATCGTCGAGCAACTGAAGCAAGTTGAGAAATCACTCGATCGCAAACTCGGTGATCTCGAGAAGCCGCTTCTTTTATCGGTTCGCTCCGGTGCTAAATTCTCCATGCCCGGCATGATGGATACCGTTCTCAATCTCGGACTCAATGACAAGACAGTCGAATCGCTGTCAAAACTGACCAACAATCCACGCTTTGCATATGACAGCTATCGCCGCTTTATTCAGATGTTCAGCAACGTCGTTCTCGACATCTCTAAGGACAAGTTCGAAGATATACTTGAAGTCAAAAAAGGCGAGTTTGGTATCACCAATGACTCAGATCTCACGGTCGACCATTTGAAAGCATTGGTCAAAGAATACAAAGAACTGGTCAAAAAGCTCACGAGCAAAGACTTCCCGCAAGATACCACCGAGCAATTGGCAGGTGCCATCGAAGCCGTGTTCAAATCATGGAACAACAGCCGCGCCGTCTATTACCGCAACCTCAATAAAATCGATCACAACCTCGGCACGGCCGTAAACGTTCAATCCATGGTCTTCGGAAACTTCGACAATAACTCCGGCACCGGGGTTTGTTTCACGAGAAACGCCAGCACCGGCGAGAAGAGTTTGTACGGTGAGTATCTCATCAACGCGCAAGGCGAAGACGTAGTTGCAGGAGTTCGCACTCCCAACAAGATTGCCGAAATGGCCAAGCAAATGCCGAAGGTCTATGAAGAACTGCTTGCCACCGTAGGCAAGTTGGAAAAGCATTATCGCGACATGCAGGATATCGAGTTTACGATCGATCAAGGAACGTTGTTCCTCCTTCAAACTCGAACCGGTAAACGCACCGCCGCAGCGGCCGCCAAAATTGCAGTCGACATGCATAAAGAAGGTATCCTCACGAAAGAAGAAGCACTCAGCCGTGTAGAACCGATGCAACTCAATCAACTCCTGCTTCCGAGTTTCGATCAAAAGGATAAAGACAAAGCCAAAAAGGAAAATCGTCTGATTGCAACAGGGCTAAACGCTTCACCGGGGGCAGCGATTGGACATATCTGCTTTGATCCAGACGAGTCAGAAAAGCTGGCAATGCGCAACGAAAAGGTGATTCTCGTCAGAATTGAAACTTGCCCTGATGATATTCATGGCATCGTTCCTGCCCAAGGGGTCATCACCAGCCGTGGTGGCATGACCAGCCACGCCGCAGTGGTCGCTCGCGGCATGGGCAAACCTTGTGTCGCCGGCTGCGAGGCGCTCAAGATCGATCTTGAAAAGGGCGAAATGACAGCGGACGGCAAGACATACAAGAAAGGCGATGTCATCTCCATCGACGGTGCCACCGGTGAAATTTTCGAAGGTGCCATTGCTACTCACGAGCCGAAGTTCTCTGATGAGTTCAAGACTTTGCTTACCTGGGCTGATGAGGTCAGATCGCTGAGAGTGCGCGCTAACGCCGATACGCCCGAAGACGCAAAACTGGCACGCGATTTTGGTGCAGAAGGCATTGGGTTGTGCCGTACCGAGCATATGTTTATGAGCCAAGATAGACTGCCTGTGGTGCAGCAGATGATCATGGCCAATTCCACGGAAGAACGCCGGCTGGCATTGGAAAAACTTTTGCCGATGCAACGCGAAGACTTCAAAGGAATCTTCAAAGCGATGCATGGACTACCTGTAACCATCAGATTGCTCGATCCGCCGCTTCATGAGTTCCTCCCGAAATTGGAAACGCTTGTAGAAGAGGTGGCAACTCTCAAAGCTAAAGGCGCAAAACCATCTGAATTAAGAGAGAAAGAAACGCTGCTCAAAAAGGTTCATGAACTCGAAGAGTCCAACCCTATGATGGGTCTGCGCGGCTGCCGATTGGGTCTTATCCATCCGGAAATCAACAAAATGCAAGTGCGCGCGATTTTTGAAGCAGCAATCGCGGTGAAAAAAGAAGGTTTCGAGGTTCTTCCGGAAATCATGATTCCTTTGATTGGTCACCCTAACGAGTTAAAAATGGCGCGCCTTATGCTTGAGTCGGTTGCCAAAGAGGTGATGGACAAAGAGAAAACTACGGTGGATTATAAGTTTGGAACCATGATTGAAGTTCCGCGCGCCTGCGTCACTGCCAATGAGATTGCAGAGCACGCTGAGTTTTTCAGTTTTGGAACCAACGACTTGACTCAGATGACTTTTGGCTTCAGTCGTGACGATGCAGAAGGAAAGTTCCTCCAAAAATACTTGGAAGGAATTGATGTGAATGGCGAGAAACATAAAGTGATGACACAAAATCCGTTTGAAGTGCTCGACGTTCAGGGTGTTGGCAAAATGATGAAGATCGCAGTTGAGTACGGGCTGCAAACCAGACCCGATTTGAAACTCGGCATTTGCGGAGAGCACGGCGGAGAGCCGTCTTCAATTGCATTTGCACATCAACTCGGTTTGTCATATGTGAGTTGCTCGCCTTTTAGAGTTCCGATCGCGCGCCTGGCAGCGGCTCAAGCAAACGCCGGCAGCGAGGAGCGCGACAAGTAGCGGCTGCAGAAAAGCCGAGGTGCTTATAGTTTCATTGCGAGATGCAAACCAAAATCCAGCCGGATTTGGAATTATCACGCGTGATTGTAATGATCAACGCATGCAGCGAATGCGCATTGAAGAATTGCTTGCCTCTATCGAACGGGGCTGCAAACAGCTCTCCGGTATGATTGATGCGATTTTGACCTGTTCTCGGTTAATGCGCGGGCGCATGGAGCCTGTAAACCTGGACTTGAACTGCAAGTATGACGTGCAAATATACAAACATCCGCGTCTTTTGATAACCGTGCAATTAGAACCTCAACAAAGATTGTCGCTGGTTGCACTTGGCGAGAACGTGGCACAAAACACATGGGTTTAAGAAAAGGCGCGTTCGGCATGACAGGAACACAGGAGCCGGTTGCTGACGACAATTTGGATGCGTTAGTGTCCATGCTGCCGGAAGTAGAGCAAGCATTGGGGGCGGAAAGCCCTCAGCTGGCTGACTTCATAACGTCGGTGGGGCTTTTAATGTATCACGAGAGCCGCTTCGACGAATCCGAGTCGATGCTCAAGCGAGCGTTAACCATAAGAGAACGGGTGTTGGCTGTCGATCATCCGGACGTGGGAGCATCCTTGAACAATCTCGGCATGGTCCTGCTCGCCAACAGCCGATTTAAAGATGCAGAACCACTATTCAAACGCGCTCTGGCGATTCAAGAGAAGACATTGGGTGTCGAGCATTTGAGTGTGGCGGCCGGTTTGAACAACTTGGCGGAACTGCACCGAGCCATGGGCAGGTTCTCAGAGGCAGAACCTTTGTATTTGAAATCACTCAAAATTAGAGAAAGACACCTCGGAACAAATCACATTCAAGTTGCCGAAGTCTTGAACAGTCTCGGGCTTTTGTATTACGAACAAGGTCGCAACCCCGAAGCAGAACCGTTTTTCCGGCGCGCGCTGGTTGTTGAAGAAAGAGTTTTTGGTGCCGATCATCCAAATGTAGCTAATACTCTGAACAATCTTGCTGCTCTCTTTACTGATCGCGATCAGTTCGATCAGGCTGAACCTCTTCATAGAAGAGCGCTTGCAATTCGCGAACGCACTCTTAGTCCTGACCATCCGAAAGTGGCTGAGAGTTTGAACAATCTTGGTTGGCTTTATCACCAGAATGGAAAGTTTGCCCGCGCTGAGTCTCTATATAGTCGCGCTTTGGAAATTTGGGAACAGGCTCTGGGCCGCGAACACGCCAATGTAGTTGCTTGTTTGGAAAATTACGCCGATCTTTTGCGCAAAACCAATCGAGACTCCGATGCCGAAAAACTAGATGAGCGCGTTAGTGCAATTAGGCGAGGCGATCCTGCACAGGAACGGTGAAGAACAATCCCAAGGTGGCGTTGACTAGTGCGCGGACTTCTTGCCAGGTTCCATCGTTTTGGCACGCTTTGATTAGAGCTATCGCTTTTGAGAGATTTTTGACGTCTAGTCCGCGAAGGAAAGCTTGGACTATTTCATTTGCTTTGCGTTCCGTGACCAATGATTTTTCTTCGGCTTTTTCCTCGGCCTTTTCTTCGACTTTAGCCGCTACTGTTTCTTCTACTTGGGCTGCAACTAAGTCATCTACTATGAATACAATGACTTGATCTTCTGCTATTTGAGATGCTTCTGTCTCGTCTGGGGCAGCTTCAGTCTCTTCTATTTCTATGACGGCTTCTTCGACGTTTGGTGCTGCGGTTTCTTCTACTTCGGGTAACTCTATTTCTTTAGCTACGGCTATTTCTTCCTTAGCTAATGCATAGGAACCGATGATAATGGTAGCAGGTGGTCCGTAAATCGCATTCAACATATAGATAACCGCCTCCGGCAAGAAGGAAAGTGGGAAACTTGTTCGGGAGAACAATTTGTTGGTAACGAATTCACTCTAACCAGAGCAACGTGAAAAAATCTGGTAGAGCAAAAAAGCTAGTACTGGGTTGGGGTTGGGAAGTTATGGATGGTTGGGGAAGTTATGAATGGTTGGGGAACTTATGGATGAACTCTACTGAGAATTTGTGAACTTTGTGTTTTCAGATCTAATACTTATAGGAACGTTCCGACAGTAATCATGGAGTACTTAGGTACTTCGACGTAGCTTCGCGAAGTAACTCTCTACGCCATCCACTTCCGCCGGCTGCGATCTGAATCCTATATATCCGTCTGGACGCAGCAGATAGAGAGACTCAGAGCCTGAACCGTACTTATGATGCATGTTGTAGTCGGCATCGAGAACAACTGAACCGTTATAGTCATTCAGTTGTTCAGGAATTTCACTTTGAGCAACAACGATCTTTACGTCTGCCAACTCACTGAAGTGTTCCACTAAAAGATCTGCCAACGTGCGCAAATTCCTTATTACATCAGGATCTGGATGCACTCCTGATAGAAGCAGAATGTTGTGTCTTGTTCCCTTTACCAGATCAAACAGTTGCACATCAGATTTTTCTTCGGCTTTTGCATAGGTCAAGTGAGCATCGCATGCTCTGTCTCCCGGAGAAGGACCGCAGCCGAACTCAAACCAATCGCCGAGATTCGGCTCTTCGCTGCTTGCGCTTCCGACTACGGCGCTGATTAGAGTGCGGCGGCGTTCAGCTACTATTGGGCTTTTGCGATAGTTGATTGCCAGCTCGGTTATGAATCCGCGCACTTTGTTTTGCACGACTTCCTGCCCTGCAAGAATTGGCGCCAAGCGGTTGCGCAGCTCTTGTCCAATCGGCGAGCGCATCACGTTGACGCGTGTCATAATGTCTGTGTTGCGAATGAGCGCAACTGCAACAGCGTGTCGTTCAGAGTGATAACTCGACAGAAGTTCGTCGGAGCCATTGTGTTTTTCGTAGAACGCAAGCTTCCACGCCAGATTGTAAGCGTCCTGAATGCCAGTGTTCATGCCCTGTCCGCCAGCCGGGCTATGAACGTGCGCGGCGTCTCCGGCAAAGAAAACACGATTCCATTTATACTGCGAAATTTTGCGGTGCCGCAAAGTAAATGATGTGAGCCAAGCCGGATCTGAAATTCGCGATCCTTCGCCAAGGCGCTCGTCAACCAGAACTTGCATCTCATCCAGGGTTGGG
Organism: uncultured Candidatus Obscuribacterales bacterium; assembly: GCA_964503045.1. GTDB lineage: Bacteria > Cyanobacteriota > Vampirovibrionia > Obscuribacterales > Obscuribacteraceae > CAYZJR01. The sequence goes on along the minus strand of CAZCZI010000012.1, from coordinate 79,102 downwards.
TTTTGCGGATCTTTGAACGCATTTGAACCGGGAGGCATCGAGAAAATTATGCGGTGGTGTGAGCCAGGCATTGCAAAAACGGCGGCGATACCTTGCTTCGTGGCATAGAGGCAGACCCCCTCTTTGGGCGGATCTTTGAAGTCGCATTGAACGTCAGCTAGAGCAAAAATCTCGTCGTATTGCCCACCTTCAAATGGAACATTCAAGATTTTTCGCACGGTGCTATGTGCGCCATCGCAGGCAACAACCCATTTAGATTCAATGGAGAACTCGGAATTGGTTTTATCGGCATCGGCCTTTTTGAGCGTTGTGGTAGCATAACCATCGCCTTGTTTGACATCGATGACTTCGACATTTCGTTCAACTTCAACGCCGAATGTTTTGAGGTGCTCGGAAAGCACTTTTTCTGTTTCGCTTTGCGCTAATGAAATCGTATAAGGATATGGGCTGTCGATCTCACCAAGTCCCACATGCAGCAGTTCCTTTCCTTCTGCATACGCGACGATGCCACGCAGCTTGATACCGCGAGCGATGACTTCGCCTACGAGTCCCATGTTTTGGAAGCACTCCAAAGTTCTTGCATGTATGGCAAGGGCCTTGGATTTGTCTGTGGCTTTTGGCGCCTTGTCCACGATGCGGCATGTCAGTCCGTAGCGCGCAAGTTCGCTTGCCATCGTAAGTCCCGTCGGCCCGGCGCCGACGACTAGCACATCAATACGACCATCTTTAGCCATTAATCCTGGTTCCTCCAGAGGACTTTCGGGGCAAACCATCATTTTTGCAGGTCTTACGGCTAATCGAACGCTGAATTTTGAATGGTGCGGGCTGCAAAGCGCACATTTAACAAGCAGACTATAATGCCAAATGCCAGGGAACAATTACCTAAGCCGAATACATTAAGTCCAAGATTCGGGAGTCATAGTGGCTGAGTTAGAGATTTCGGTCCAGTACAAGAGCGTTCCGGCCAGAGCCGGAATGTTTGCAATGGGCTTGCTCATGCCGGTGTGGGCGATTATTGTTCCGTTTTGCCTAGGGCTCTTTATTTCGCTTCTTCTGCAGTCACCCGACCGTGTGACGCCTATGAGTGCCGCCATGGTGCTTATTGGACTGATCTTGATTCCTATCGTTGCTATTGTGGTCTCGGCAATTTGTGAAGACGATCGGCTCTTAATCAGCAAAGAGGGGCTGTCCTTTCCCGTTAGAATGCTTCCGATTCTTAGATTTCGCCGCGAGCGCGTGTGGTCAGACTTGCAGTCGGTTACGCTTAATCTCACTAACTCTGATGTGGGCAAGCCGACCGGCGATCTGACGATGTTCTTCAAATCAGGCGGAGCTGCGCCGATTAGACTAAAGGATGTTCCCGCCCAAGACTTGGAGCAACTGCTTCTGGCAATTGAGGTCTGGGGAGTAGACTGCAAAAGACCGCCTGAGCTGGTCGATTTCCAAAACAGTCTGCAAAACGAAACCCGTGGCATCGAGCAAGTGAGCTACACGCAGATGTGGGAAGAAGAGCTCAGCAGGCGTTTTAGCGCTACATCGTTCGTGCCGTTGGAGCCAGGGCGCAGCCTCGGAGGCGGGCGCCTCGAGATTGTCAGGCAGCTCGCGTTCGGTGGACTCTCTGCCATCTATCTTGCCCAGCTGCAAAAAGGCGAGCTGGTAGTGGTGAAGGAGGCTGTGGTTCCCGCCAATGCCGATCAAGCGTCACGCGAAAAAGCGCTGGACATGTTCAATCGCGAAGCAATGTTTCTTGTGAAACTAAACCATCCGCAGATCGCTAAGGTTTACGACTATTTCTTCGAAGACGGAAGATACTACCTCACTCTGGAATACTTGCGCGGTCAGGATTTGAGGCAGCTGATCAAACAAAACGGCGCGCAACCCGAAGAGAATGTTTTGCTTTGGTCGCGACAAATTGCATCGATTCTCGAGTATCTCCACACGCAGTCGCCGCCGATTGTTCACAGAGACGTCACCCCCGACAATCTTGTCAGGCAGGCTGACGACCAAATCGTAATGATCGATTTCGGCGCCGCCAATGAATTTGTGGGTACCGCAACCGGTACTCTCGTCGGCAAACAAGCTTACATCGCGCCTGAGCAGTTAAGAGGAAAGGCAAGCCTGTCATCGGATATTTATGCTTTGGGCGGAACAATGTATTACTTGCTCACCGGCCAAGATCCCGAGGCCCTGTGCGAGTCTCACCCGCGTGAGGTGAACAAGGAAGTTTCAGTTGAACTTGACGAATTGGTTGCCCGATGCACTGCAATGGAAGAGAGCGATCGTCCATCGAACGCGCAGGCGGTCAAAACCGCTCTCGATCAATTGATTGCACGCAGAACTGCAACTCCAGCGGCTTCTTGAGGACACCAATGGCAGCAGATATCCAAACTTATGCACTTACCAAAGTTCAAGATGAGGAAGAAATCCTTATCAATTACAAACCATGGGCGAGTGTCGAAAAGTGGGTGAAGTATAGATTTTCTGCTTGGAGCACTTTCAAGTCCTGGTTCGTGATGACAATCGTGGTCTTGTTCTTCGGCTTTGGCGGTCCTGGGTATACGCTCAAGTCGATCATGCAACTGATCGCAGCACCAAGTGAAACTGAATTTACCACCGGCGTTGCGACGGGGACTGCCACGGCGATTGGCACCACGGCGATCGGCACCGTCGGTGGTGTGTCAAGCGCTGCTGCCACGCAAGCCATGAATATCTTTTTCTTGCAGCTGCTTGGCGTGTTGTTCGCCGGAGCCCTAGGATTAATAGGGCTTCGCTATACTCTTGAGCCTACGCATATCAAATTGAGCAGGAAAGGCATTGGTCTTGAATGGCATCGTGGTTTGTTTTCTTACGGCGCCAGAGTTCCGTGGGAGAAGCTGAAGTACATTCAAGTCTCGTGGCCGCCTGATAAGACATCGCCCCAGGATTGCCTGATACTGCTCAAGACCGCCGATGACTCCACTGCATTCAAGATGAGATTCGGTGCCATAGGCTCTGTGGAGGAACGGCAAAAGATGCTGCGCGGCATCGAGAGATGGGGAGGGCAAGTCGGAAGAGATCCGCAACTTCTCGAGATGCTTACTCCACCTCAAGATCATAGCTACACCGAGTTGTGGCTGCAGGCACTTTCTGCTCCGCCAAAGAGAGAGCGGCTGACGCCGCTTCATGAAGGTGCCGAATTGCAAGAAGGTGGTTATCGTGTTGCCGGACAGCTCGGTGTCGGCGGGCAGGGAACCGCCTATCTGGCCTACACTCACGAAAATGACGATGTGGTACTGAAAGAGTTCATCTTACCTGTGTATGTGGATATCAACGTGCGCAGGCAATCGTTGGACAAAATGCAACACGAAGCAGCTATGCTTCGCCGTTTAGATAATCCGCGCATCGTCAGACTCTTGGATTTTTTCGTAGAGGATCATCGCGGCTATTTGGTTTTAGAGAGAATCGATGGATTGTCGTTAAGAGCAATGGTGGAGCAAGGAACACGCTTTACACAGCAAGAGGTGATCTCGCTGGCTTCTCAAATGTGCGAGGCTTTGAGCTATCTGCACGGATTGTCACCGCCGGTGGTGCACCGTGACTTTACGCCCGACAACTTGATTTTGGGAAAAGACGGTTTGCTGAAAGTGGTCGACTTTAATGTGGCCCAACAGACCGAAGCAACAACAACTGGAACGGTAGTCGGAAAGCACTGCTACATCTCCCCCGAGCAGTTTCGCGGAAAGCCTACTGTGCAGAGCGACATCTACTCGATGGGTGCAAGTTTGTACTACTTGCTTACTGGTGAAGATCCAGATCCAATCACTTCGTCACATCCAATCAAGAAAGTCCCCGAAATCCTTCCTTCGTTAGATGCGATCGTAGCGAAAGCAACCACACTCGATGCGAAGAAACGATATCTGACCATTGAGGAGCTGATGAAGGATCTTAGCGCGGTGTCTACCGTGCCAGAGTCGGAACCCTCGATCACTCTAGCTGCAAATCAACCTGCGTATGAAGATGAAACTGATGAACCTGATGAAACGGATTCGGCTAGTTCCTCGGTTTTACATGTAGGAAAGTCAGAGGCGTTACTGGTGGAAGCTCTCAGGTCAGAGGTAAAAGATGAGAAAGTCGAGCAAGCGTGATGGGCTAATCACTTTTGTCAACACATTGTTGTTGGTGAGTTTTACTAGCTGTGTGTTGCCGGGTTGCGCAAATCCTAATGCAAAGGCGGCGCAGACAGATGCATCGTACAAACCGAAAGACAAATCGAATTGGTACCCAGCATCGATTTCGATGCCAGAAGGTCTGCAGTACCCATGTGCGTTGACCGCACTACCACCTAACTTGACTGGAGTGCCTGACAACGAGAGAAGCTATGTGAATCACGTCTATTCCATGGTTTTGCAATGCGTTCAAGCAAAGCAAATGATGCTTCGAGATCTCGGAAGCGCTTCAACGGCAAGAAACGGATACGCGAAGTACTACGCCAAGATCCAACCTGCTTTGGAAAAGATAAGGAAAGAGCCGACGCCAAAAGGTTTGGAACGCTTTCGCGATGATGTGATTTCTGCTGTGACGCTGCAGGCTACATTCTTCGACAAAGGCGTCAAAATGATCGAAGCGAAAAGCTCATGGAATGACGTAATGGGGCAGCCTGAAGGTCGGCAAGCCTCTGGACTGTTGATGGACGCCTGGGGGCAAATGGAGGCCCGCTACCCTCAATGGGCGTCAGATACAAAAGACAGCATATATCACCATCTTTGCGCACTCGATCTGTTTTAGCCACTCAAAACGATAAATTGGGACACGACCTGTAGCTCCAGCGATATCGCTCAAGCGTCGTATACCAGATGTAACGTTCCAACTCGGCTTTTGGTCAAGTCCTCTGCTCAGCGATATCGCTCAAGCATCGTATGAATAATGTAACCTCCGACTTTCTCAAATCGCTGATCCGTCAGTTTTCATTCTGTTGCCCGGGATAGCCCAACTTAGCTGTTTTAATTCAATGTGGGACTAGGTTAGGTCACTAACCGGCGTGGAATGAGGAGGCAGGGACCTCAGATCGTGACATGCGTCTGCCACTCGGAGGCGATAGGACGGAATGAAAAGAACGGGATTATTGCTCTCGGCAGCATCTATGTTGATTGCAATAGCATATTCACTGCCTGTGAGCGCTTATGATTGGGCAAAAGAGGCCGAGCGCATCAATAAGAATTTCGACGCTTTGAAGGGTGACTATAAGATTCAAAAGTCCGGTGAGGTCGGAAAGGCTGGAACCATTCAGCAACCCGGAGCAATAAAAGCACCTCAAGGTTGGGCTGCGATTAAAACCGATACCAAAACACCATGTCAGCACAGATTCATCGTGAATGCGGATACATTATTTGAGTTCGACCAATCCACGCTCACTCCTTATGCAATTGATACTCTCAATCTTTTGATTCCTGAAATTCATAAACTGGGACAGAATCACAAGATTCAAGTCGAGGGTCACACTGATGCAATTGGAACCGATGACTACAACCAGAACCTGAGTGAGCGACGTGCTCAGAGGGTGAAGAACTGGGTCATGGAAAATCGCATCGTTGCACCGAATATGGTGACCTCGACCGGATTTGGTGAAAAGCAGCCGATTGCTCCCAACACTAAGCCTGATGGAAGCGACGATCCAAAGGGACGCCAGCGCAACCGCAGAGTTGAGATTGTAGTCAACACATGTGATCCCGCAGACAGCAATCAGCAAGCATCGGCAGGCACCACTGGTGGTACTGGTTCGAGCAGTTCCTCCACCGTTGCAACTGCCACACCGCCAGTCGCCCCAGCAGGAACTTTGACGGACGAACAAAAGCAAGAACTCGAACGGCTTTCCAAGCTATTGCCTAGCTCTGACTTCGGAAAAGACATCGATAAAGAGTTCGATCGTGTGCGAGTAACACCCTTGGACGACGAAGCGCTTCGCTTTACAGTTATGACTCCAAAAGACTGGGAAAGCCGTTCTGTGACTGTTACTAAAGAACAGCTCGCCAAAGACAGTGACACTCAGGTACCGCTTGCAGAGCTTGCTCCCAAAGGTGCGACGGCGGTGGTAATTGAAATTCGCTACATGCGCCTTCCTGAGTCTGCCAGCGTTCGCGATTTTGTCGATGTTTATGCGAAAAAGACCGGTTTCCATGTGGTGGCCACACAAAATGGCGAGTTTGAAGGACGTAAAGTCGTGGACTCCCTTCTGACATTGGAAGACAAGTCTTTCGGAAAGATTTTGACCAGATTCACAGCTTTGAGAAAGGGCGATCGTGTATTCTTTTTAGCCTGTTCTTGCCCAGAGAAGGAATACGACAACTGGAAACGCGTTTTTGGTGTTGCCGCCGTATCGTTTGATCCGATCATGACGTCAACGAACAACGAAACAGATAAAGAACCGGTCAACCGAACCAAGAGTTGAGCAACCGAATAAAGAGTTGACGAAACCAAGTCCGAATCATCGTATCACTGCAGTGCACCGAAGAATAGAAAGCATCAAGAGGTAAAGTTAATGAAAAAGGCTTCGCAGGGAATAGTAACGATAGCAATGATTGCTGGAGCCCTTGTGTGTGTTGGATGTTCCTCGGCACCGAAAAACGAAGTAGTCCTCGACAATGGACAGGGCAAAGTGGCGATTGGTGAACAGTCGCTTCCAGCGGATTTTCCAGTTTCCAAATACGAAAACGGAAAAGTAGAGGTCTACACCAAATCAGATGCGGGCGGACAAAAGACTGAATCTGCAACAATAACGACAAAAGATTCTGCCTCCACGGTCGGTGCCTTCTATAAGAACTGGTTTACTTCCAATGGCTGGCACGTATCCAACGAAACGAACATGGGCGCCCAAGGAACTATTATGACTGCGGAAAAGGGAACTCAAGCCGTGCAACTAGTTATCGGTACAGACACTAGTAGTGGTAGCACTTCAGTAACGATTGTAATTAGTCAGAAGAGTTCATAGGTACAGAGACTAGAAGATAAGGTGAATCATCAAGGCAGAGTCAACCGTTAAGACGCAGCCAGTCGATCAAGTCTAGAGTCATCAAGGCACAGTAAGTCATAAGGCAGCAAGAGGGAAATTTGTGATCGGAAATAGACCAGAACTCAACAAAGACGACGACTTCCAAAATCAATGGCTTAACCAATCTCAGGCGTCTCCAGTAGCGAGCGAGAAGAAGGTTTCGCCCATTCGCCGAAACTTCGAGGACATTAAGAAGTACGCGTACGAAGCGTTCGATAAGTTGGATAAGAACGGCAATGGATTCATCGAAACAGATGAGCTTTACGCCGCAATGCAGGATGAAGCCACACCGATGAAGGACAAGTCATACATAATGTTTCTTCTTACAAATCAAAGCGATATCGCTAATGCTGCTCAAGAAGGAGAGCAGCAGGACGGCATCTCGCGTGTTGATTTGGAGTTGTACTTCCGATTGGTTTTGGCCAGGATCTAGCGGACCTCAGAAAAATACATGGGACCTCAAGACCAGGAGAATCTCAAAGAAGCAGAGGAGATTACTCTCAGGGTCTCGCCTTCTGCTGAAGAGGGCGCGATTTCTGTTGACGTGACCGATGGCGGCGTGATCGATGGCGCCGGTTCTGTTGGCGCGGGGTTTGTTGGTTCTGGGTCTGATGATGCCAGCGTTGGAACGACGCTCGATAAACGCTATCGCGTGGATTCCTTGATTGGAAACGGTGCGACGAGTTCAGTCTATAAGTGTTATGACCTGCAGCGTAAGCGAGACGTCGCAATCAAGATCTTGCATCGACATCTTTCAGGTGACTCGGCGGTTGTTCGAAGATTTGAGCAAGAGGCTGAAACTGCGCGCATTGTGACGCATCCGAATATTGTCGCGATTCACGATCTCAACAAGACTGAACAGGGCCAACCATATTTGGTGATGGACTATGTGGAAGGTCACAGTCTGCAAGATGTTATGAGTGATTGTGGTGGCTCGCTCGAATGGCGTCGCGCAGTTGATATCGCTCTGCAGGTCAGTGCTGCTCTGAGAGCCGCACACGAGAAGGGTGTGGTTCATCGTGATATGAAACCTGCCAACATAATGATTGCGAAGGGATCAAGTGGAGAGGACTTCGTGAAAGTTCTCGATTTTGGAATTGCTAAGGTTACTCCAACTGAAGGTGATACATTCTTCAAAATGACTCAGACTGGAGAGACGCTCGGCAGCTTGCTTTACATGAGTCCTGAGCAATGCAATGGCGAAGCGATCGATGCACGTTCTGACGTTTATTCATTGGGGTGCGTTCTTTACGAGATTGCGACCGGCACTGCACCCCACACTGGACGAACTGCATTCGAGACCATGAACAAACATGTAAGCGCAATGCCGGAACGGTTACGCAGAGTGCGACCAAATCTTGAGTTTCCCGACGGGTTGGAGCGAGTAATTTTCAAAGCTGTTTCGAAGAAACCGACAGATCGATATCAATCGATTGGTGACTTCCAAGACGATCTTGTAGCTCTTAAGGACGGACGCGCTGTCGGAGCCCCTGATAATGCCGGTGTTGGTGGCAACGTGGTTGCCGGTGACGCTGCAGGAGCACCCTTCGGTTTCAAAGAAAGCACGAAATTCGTCATCGACCTTATCGGCTTGTTTTTCTTGTATATGGTGTGTTTGATGGTGATGGCCGGTTTAGCACTCTGGTTTGGCAGCACTAATGGGGGCCACCAGCAGACTGAGATGGCAGTTCTGTTTGCCTTTATCGTGACCATGCCATTGCCGGCCTACGTGACGTGGAAGTTGTTTACCGGGAAAAAAGTCTAGCGCAGCAGTGGCGAGACTTAGCGCTTTGCGTAAGAGCCTGGTGGAATGCGCTTCACTAGTGCTTGCATCACTCCGGGGAAGACGCCGGCGACTCGTTCTGCCATCGCCCCTGGTGCAGTCAGAATTAGTTCGCTGCTTCCGCCGCGCAAGATAGCAGCTTCGATGTCTTTGGCGGTTTCTTCTGAACTGATGCTCAACCAGCTGCGCATCAGCCATCCCATCAGTGATTTTTGTTGAGCAATTAGTGTGGGGTTGCGATTTTGCGATGTGTTGTTTTTTTCGAAAAATTCGGTTCGTACCCAGCCAGGGCAGACAGTTATTGTGTCGATGCCCTTGGCAGTGAGTTCCGCAGCCATTCCTTCAGACATGCCGGTTAACGCGAACTTTGAGGCGGAATAACAAACGCTTCCAGGAAATGAGATCTTTCCGGCAACGGACGAGACGTTGACGATCTTTCCTTTCTTGCGTTCGAGGAAGTGGGGAAGAACCTCATAAATAGTGGCAAGCGGCGCAAAGAAGTTGACCTCGAAAACGGCGCGCCAGTCGTCGACGTTGAGTTTCACGAGGCTTCCTGGGCGTGCTAGTCCAGCGTTGTTTACTAACAGATCTATGCAGCCGAAATTGGACATGCAGGTTTCAACAAGCTGCTTGGGCATCGCAGGATCGCCCATGTCTCCCACCACACAAACTGCTTCTCCGCCGACGTGTTGGATGAGTCTGCTTGTTTCTTCAAGTGCTTCTTTCGAACGCGCATTGATTACTATGCGGGCCTGGTGGTTGGTCGCCAGCCGTAGCGCCAGCGCCTTTCCGATGCCAGACGATGCGCCTGTGATGATCGCTGCAAACTTCTTTTCCATTTTTCTTCGCTTTGTTGAGAGTTTTACTCTGGTGGTTGTTTGAGTGTCTTTTGATGGTTCCATCAAAGATATGGAACTAAAGAGAATGTATTTAGGGCTTTGGAACCTTTTTTTCAGTTCCACCTAAGTGTACTTGATCATTAAAACTTGCCGTCAACGGGCAGGAACGGTCACGGGCTTTGGCATTGCGGGATTTTTGCGTGAATTTGGCGAGGTACCAAAAGTTCACAGTTGTTGCCGATACTAACACTCGTGAGCGTCGTACTTCCCCCACTGGAGGCGCACAATGAACCTGACCCTTACCACCCAAAACACCCTGTCCATCTCGGTCTCTAAAGACGAACTTACTATCAACTTTCAACCAGACTTTCAGGGCGCAGTGGCTCTAACGGTTAGCTCAAACTCCAGCGAGGCGGCAGTTGCCCTGGCTAAACCTTTCTAGGTAGCCAGAGACGGCATCTCACCCGGCTCTATGGAAGCGCTCGGAGCGCAGTGGATGCTCGGTTAGCCTGATAACAGTGCACGTAGTCGCGATACACGCGGTTTTCACGTGATTGTGTATAGGCTTGATACCGATTCCCACCACATCCGGAAAAGCGCTTCCAAAGATGCTTGGACCCGGGGCTTGCGCTTTTTGCTTGCTCCTAATTTTCTGGATAAGAAAGTAAAGGAAAGAGATCCGGAGGATTTACTAGAACATGGTCAGCACGAAGAAATTTGCAGTTTGTCTCACGCTGGCTGGCGTATTTGGTCTTTTGACAGTAGGCGCGGCGAACGCCCAGCAATTCGAGATGCAACCGATTCAGCAACAGCAGAAGCCGTTTCAGCCGGTTCCTGGTGTGCGTTATACAACCGGAGCAGTGGTAACTCAAGGTTGGGAACAGAATCTAGTCAAAGGAAACGGCAATCTTTCGCACTTCCACTGGTCTCCGATTGTGAGCTACACCCAGGGAATGCCTGCGCAAAAGACGCGCAAACAAGCGGTTACCGCACCGCCAATTCAAAGAGAGTTTCACTATATCAAGCCGACACATGTTCCGAATCCGGGTGTTTATCATCCGCTGCCCGTAGCTCAGAAAGCTCAGCCTGGCGCGTTTGTACACCGCGATGGCAAGGATGTGTCTGCATCGCTTTCTTTCAAAAACCGCGAAGAGAATGTCAACGGCAAGTTGCTAAATAGAAAAGGCGAAACCGCAGCTCCTGCGACTTACGGCAACTACAATCGCAACTCCGAAGCTTCGACCGACATGATGCTTGCTCGCAAAGAAGCTTATGGGCAGTTGTTGAATCGCTAGTTCGAGCGAGTCTACTTGTTCCAGCTGTACGTTGTTGTGTAGCCGTCAGCGTAGTTGATTTGACCGCCGTGTGGGTTGTCGACGGGCCAGAGAATGTAGCGGTAACGATTTGAATAGCTAGATGCGGAGCTTTGTGCGATCTGTTTCGGTGCGGTGAAGCGCCGCTTGATCTTTTTCGGTTTCGGTGCGACCGGAGGCGTCTGAATTTCTGATGTCACTGGCGGTGGCAGTGCGGAAATTTGGGGGGCTGGTTTCGGAGCTGGAAGATTTTTCCACTCAAACCACATCCAAACTATTGCTGCTAATCCGATTGCGATTGCGCCCAGAGTGGCGCCAGTGGACAAAATAAAGCGGCTAGCATCTCGGGTGAAGAGCTGAAGGACGATCTTCAAGCCGTTGACGTCTTTTTCGTGATTGTCGGGCATACCAAAAACTTCTTGTTTCCAGGGAAAGGACTACCCTGTCATATATCGAAATTGATGTCAACAAGCATGGACTGTGCCTCTCGATAACTTTGTCCCTGCCAATGAGAGAAGCAAATCGGAGAGCTTGACATTGCAGCAGTCAGTACTTACTCAGAGCTCGGAAGCGCCATCGGGTGGAGGCTCCAACCAGAGCCTAAAATCGGCGTAACGGGCGAAGAATTTATGAGACGTTAGTGGTGAGTGGTGGAATACATCCACGGGGCATCGTAGCTGGCCTTGGTCTCACGATTGATCCATGTGGGCGCAGTTGCTATCAAAACGCCGAGCATGACTGCCATCCATATTGTTCTTAAGGGTTCGTTGTTCATGGACGCCTCGCAAAATCGTGAGGAGCGGCATTTCTGCACGCACTAATGTTCCTTACATATGACTTTTGCCCTTGGGACCCAGTTCCAAAACTGAATGACAACCCGCCGGGTGACTTTCGTGGTTCGCCAGCCTGCCGCCGTTGCTCGGTTTCTAACTTCGCCGATATCGCTCAAGCGTCGTATACCAATGGATAGCCCGGATTTTTGGTTGTGTCCGTTTATTGAGACGCGAAGATGAAATCTCGCCGGATAGAATCAAGCGGGCTGGGAGTTTTAAGGTTGGCGTCGTATTTTCGCGATTGCGAACGAGATATTGGCGCAATATACTAACCGCCACGTGTAGGAGGTCTCAGCAGATGTCCATGAGGTTTGATGCGACTGATTCTGCGGCTCTTGGTGAGAGCGCATACTCCTCCGCTGCGGCAATCTCTTCATCCAAGTCTCTACCGCTTTTGGCGCCCCAAGCTGGGCAGATAGCTATCGTTGGAGCAGGGAATGCCGCCCAATCGATTGCTTGCTTCCTTGCCAGCAATGGAGTGCTGCCCCAGTTTTTGGTTCGCTCGCCCGAAAAGGTCAAAAACCTGTGCGAGAAAAAGCAGATATCAGCCACCGGTAAGCTCTGTGGAGACTTTGAAATCGCTGGTGTGTCGTCGGATGTTGCGTCCGTTCTGGCAAACTCGAAGACTATTTTTGTGGCGACCACCACAGACGCGTACGGTGAAGTTGCAATGCGCTTGGCGCCGCATCTTACCGGCGAGCATGAAGTCATTCTCTTTTCCAGCAAGTTCGCCGGCGTAGTCGAGTTCAAGATGGCGCTTGGCTCTCGACCAATGTCGCGCATGCCGATTTTGGTTGAAACAGATTCGCTGTTTGCAAGCAGAATCAAGACTGATGAATCAGTTTGGGTTCGCGGCATCAAAGAGTGGACATTGTTCTCGTCCTGGTGTCAGGAAGAGACGACCCGTTCAGTCTCTGTGATAAGGAAGTTTTTCCCGAACCTCGATAAGGCTGAAAACGTCGTACAGCGTGGTCTGACGGATTTCGGAGCGCTGGCACATCCAATCACGATGTTGGCGAATATGAATAGCATCGATCGTGGTGGCGGGTTCCTTTTCTATCGTGACGGATTGACTGAAAAGACGATCGTGTTGATGGAGAAGGTAGAAGAAGAATTCAATAAAATTGCTGAAGCCTTTGATACGAACATTGTTCCGATGAAAGAACTGTTGAATCGGTACTATGGCTGCGATACGACCAGTTTGCTGCAAGCAATGCGCACGGTTCCAAACTATAGCTTCAGCCAGGCGCCGGATACGCTTGATCATCGATATATACATGAAGACGTCGCATCGTCTTTGGTGCCTATGCGCGAGTTGGCGGCAAAGGCTGGAATCAAGACGCCGATGTTGGATTCGATCATCAATCTCTCGACTGTGCTTCTTGGAAGGGATTTCGCCAAGGAAGGCAGAACGCTTTCGAAGTTGGGCTGGTCCAAGATGAGCCACGCGGAAATTCTCAGGGCGATCAACGCGTGAGGTTAGGTGCGCAAAGACGATACTAACGTTTTTGCAGCAGCATCCGTAATCATCGCTATTGTCGCTGCGTCGATAGAACCAATCGTGGTAAAGCTCGGCTACGAACAGCAACTTTTGCCGTTGCAATTGCTTGTGGTCAAAACCATTGTCGGCGCAATTCTGATCTTTCCATTGACTCGAAAGTTTGAGTGGGTTGGGGGAGGCGGGTTTCTCCGGATGCTCTTTCTTGCAGTGCTTTTGCTCACGAACAGTGGCTTAGTGATTTACGCGCTTCAGAAGTTATCTGCGGTGTTTGTGATTACTATTATCACGACCACTCCTGCGTTGGTGGCGATTTGCAATCAGGCACTTGGAAGAGATAAGTTGAATGCGAAATTCTGGATCGGGTTCCTGACGTGCTTCCTTGGTGTGGCGCTCGGACTCGAGTGGAACGATTTGTATGGAAGCTTGGTCGGATTTGCGCTAATGGCTGGTGCGGTTCTGATTTCCACAATTTATCGAGTCACCATGGAAGCCACCACCAAGCAGTACACTCCTGCACTTGTTTCGACGTATCTCTTTTTGATCAATGGGCTGGTTGCTTTGGCCGTGTTGTTTCCGATGGCTGGGCCTATTCAAGTCGGAGCCTGGCAAATCGGCGGCTGGATGGGGCTTGCGGCGGCTTGTGCCAACGTGGCGTTTCTTTATGCGATCAATCTATTGGGTTCCACTAAGACATCAATTATTTTATTGCTTCAACGACCTGCGGTTATAGTTGCGGCGGCGCTGATTCTTCGCGAGCCACTGTCTGTGGTGCAGATTCTTGGAGTGCTTTTGGTCTTGGGTGGTGTTCCGCTCGCGCAGTCAGGAGCGAAGAAGATTCGGTCTTGAGCTGCGAAAAATCCATAGAACTTGAGATCCTATGGATTTTCGGGTTTTGCTGCGCTATAGCTTATTGCTGCGATTTGTCGTGCATTGGCGGCGGAGCCACTGGTTCGAGCTTACGCTTGGACACGGCTGGTCCCAGAGCCCGGGCAAGCAAGCTGATACCGCGAGTTTGCTGAGCCGGCATTGCAGAAGAGATGGTCACTTCTGAAGGCGGCGGCGCGGCGGGTTTCATATGCTGCGCTTCGGTGGCGACTCTAGTCACTGCCGCTGCGCCCATGGCTGCGGTGAAGACAGACACTTTCTGACTTACGCAAGCTTCTTGCACCTGTTCTTGAATTTGATGATCGCTTGCTGTCAGCGTGACGTGGGGTTCGGTCCCATGCACGGCGTGTCCGTAATCGTGAATCGGCTCCACATTTGCTGCTCTTTCATAGGTCTCGGCTGAGACTGAGAAGTGCGGTGCTGCGAGTTCTGCTGCCAAGCCTGCCGAATTGTCGGCGAGGTGTTGGTAGTAGTGAACCGGCATTTCATAGGAACCAGCCGAGGCATGGGCAGAGTTTTGTTGATCATGTCCATGTTGTCCGTGACCCTGATGCAAATGTCCTTCAGGAATCGGGCGTGCGCTTTCGTTGGTGATTGGCGCCAACACGAGACCTGCTTGGTTGCTGTCTACAGGCAGAACCGGTGCTGGATCTTGCTGAGACGGTGCATTCACGTCAGCTTGTCCTGAATATGCTGGACCCGCTTCGGTGGTGCCTGGTTGATAGGTCGCTTCCGAACCGCTGGTTGAATAGGCACCAGCTGATCTGGTTTCACCATGTGAGGAACTGCCGTCATATATTGGTGCTGGTGCGGCTGGATAGTTTGCGGTATTTCCAGATGTCGAATAAGTGGGAGACGAATCATAGTTTGGTGTCGGTGCAATGGGACCTGATGATTCGTAGTTTTGTGTTGAACCAGCTGATGCGCTAGATCCGGATTCGTAATTCGGAGCGGAGCCCGTACCGGAAGGTTCGTAATTCTGAGTCGGCGAAGAATCTGGTGTGGAGCCCTGGACGGAAGCCGTATAGATAGGAGCATCCGGTTGGCTCGTATTTTGCGACGACCATGTTTCGGAAGTCGAATTTGAACTGCTGCCGGAGGCATCACCAGTAATGGCATACGGGTTTGGTGCGTTGCCTGATGGCATCGCTTCTGCCTGGTCGGCCATTTTTTCGAAAGCCGGATTGGAATAGGTAACCGATGGTTCCGAAGCCGCGGAGAAGCCTGCCCCTATCGCTGGTGCATAACTAGTGGCTGAGTCGCCACTTGGTTCGGAGTAACTCACGGATGTTGGTGCTGCGTAACCGCCGGATGCTGAACCATCTGGTGCATACGATCCACTACCGGCTGCGGAGCCGTCCGGGGCGTACGAACCCGAACTGGAGCCGGTGTAAGCAGCTGGTACGAATTCGGAGCCGGCGGAGGAGCCGGTATTACCTTCTGCTGACGGTTGGTAGGTCGAGCTCGAACTGGAGCCTTCGTATGCAGCTTGCGTATAGCCGGAGCCACTTGAAATAGGCGTCGTGTAGCCGGCAGACGAGCTTTCGGATACGTCAGATCCAGAGCCGCTGCCCACTGAGAATACCGATGGTCCTTGCTCGGACAACGATGCTGCCGTGTAGCCGGAGCCTTCGTATACGGCGCTGCCGCCCTGGTTGCCGCCGCCTTCATAGCTTGCAGGTGAGGACGATGTCTCATACGTTCCACCACTCTGATAGCTGCCTTCGGGGGAAGAAACGGTTGGATACGATTCTCCGCCGCCCTGCGAGCCATAGTTCCACGGCATGCTCTGATAGTCCACACCGGCGCTTTCGTTTGATGGACGCTCGTACACACCGGATACTGGTGCGTCGATATAGCCGGTGTTGCCACTGCTGCCGGTGCCTTCGCCGAACGATATGTTGACGCTGCCGGAAGAAGCATCTGAGCCTTGCGAGTAGTTGGAGTATGTTTGCGATGATGTCGACGACGAATCGTAGGAGTAGTTGGTTTGTGCGTCGGAGGTTCCCGCAGAAATCACGGATTCACCGGCGTAGCCGACTTGATTGTTTACCGACTGCGATACGTATTCTTGTGTCGATGGTCCACCAGCTTGTGAATAAGATGATGCATCAGGAGCGGCGCTAATGATCGCGTCTTGGCTTATAGAGGCGCTAGGATAGGACTCCTGACCGACGTATTGCGAACTCGTCGATTGGAAGTTTCCAGCATCACCTGATCCTTCAGCGTTGACTGTATTTGTCGAGATGATATTGGAGCCGGATTCGGCGTTGATGAATCCAGAGGAAATGATGTTTCCACCGTCAGACGAACCGTAGGAGACGGAGCTGGTATCACCGCCGGTGTAGCTCACGCTGCTATTGTCGCCGGAGTAGTTGATAGAGCTATTAACCGAACTGTCACCCGAGTAGCTGATGGAGCTATTAACCGAATTGTCACCGGAGTAGCTGACGGAGCTATTTGCTGAGCCGTCGCCGGTGTAGTTGACGTATCCACCGTCCGAGAACGAACCGGCAGCATTCGCCGAAATCACTGCTTCGCCCGCGTAAGCAACGTTGTTGGTTACGGACCCACCGGATTGATCGACCGGCTGCGAGATGAACTCGGATGATGAGGTCGAGCCGCTATTGACATACGAGGACGCATCCGGAGCACCGCTGATGATCGCATCTGGGCTGACCGCCATACTTTGATGAACTTCCGAGTTCGATACCGAAGATTGAACGTTATCTTGTCCGACAAAACCGGCGCCGTCTCCGGCGTTGACTGTGTTGGTGGAGATGACGTTTGCGCCCGCGTCTGCATATACAGGTCCCGAAGCAACAACGCTGTCTTGCGATGTATTGAAAGAAGTATCGCTAGTGTAGTTGCTTGTCGTGCCTGCATCTCCGTAAACCGGTGTTCCATCGGTGTAAGAGATGGTTGGTGAACCTTGTCCGGTTGTATCACCGGTCATGTTCGAGGTCGGGTCGGAGTAGCTGACCACGGAGTTGTTGGCACTGTCTGCGAATGTCGAAGAACTCGAAGCAGACGTGACATCGGATTGCAGATAGTCGGTTCCACCAAGAACGGTTTGCGAGCTGTCGGAAGATACATATGAATACTGTTCGGAAGTGGCCGATGCGCCAGTGTTGCTTGCTATTTCCGGTGCGCTGAAGGAAACGACTGGTTCTGAGCCAGCTGCTCCAGGCACGTTATTGAATTGCGAGTTATTAACTTGGTTATCGGTGTTCACGAACGATTGAACATCAGGAGAAACTCCAGAGGCGCTCGAAATTACTTGCTGTCCGTCCACGCCTTCTCTTGCATGGGCAGCAAATTCTTGCTGTTGCTGCTGTTGTTGTTGGAATTCCTGCTGCTGTTGTTGTTGGAACTGTTGCTGGTGAAGTTCTCTTTGCTGTTCAGCTGCAGCTGCATATTGTTGATCTGTAATCTGTTGCTGTTGAGTTTGTTGAGATTGCGATTGATCGTACGCATTCACTTGCTGGCTTGCATCGACCGAAGCGCTGTTGTAGTAGTTGTTGGCGCTGTCTTGGAGCGCCGGCGCGTTGACGTCGTTAGGCGATGCATTGTTGATGTCGGAGCTAGCCAATTGACTGCTTCCATCCGCCTGAACGAGCGGCATATTTTGATCGAGATCGCCATTGAGCATCTGATCGAAGTTGAACAACCCTCTTTGGTCTGCCGCTGCCGCCGCATCTGCTTGCGCTTGCGCGTCGACGTTGGTGGTTTGATTCCAGGCGTTGTTTGTCGTCCAATCGTGATTGGCAAGATTGTTGGATTGATTGGACCAGTTGTTGTCGGCACCAAACAAATTGTTGTGGTGTGTGTCGCCTGAGCGATCGCCACCAGCGTTGCCGAAACCTGCCATGCTCAGTGCTGCGCCACCCGCAAGGAACGATGAATGCGAAGCGTCCGAGCCGAAACCTCCAGCCCCGCCGGAGAAGTTGACACTGCTGTCCATGAAGCTGAAGTTGCTTGTGGATGCATCCGTGAAATCCAACGAACTCGAAGTCGGCGAGAAGCTGACGCTGTTGTCTGAGAACGACGGAGGCATTCCCATGTCGGCAAGAAGACTCGGGCTGTCCGGCGTGGTGATTGAGCTGTCGCCGACGCCGAAGTAGGCGTCACCGCCAGTAGTGTCATTGCCGCCGCCGGTACCACCGCCACCGAATGATGTGAGGAAATCGCCGCCTTTGACGTCGTGCATGCCAGTAGGAGGTGGACTGACCGTGTTGTGGTCCATTCCAAGCGCGTGCGAAGACGACGCCACTGCTGAATTGGCTGTGGATGTGTCGCTTACTAGTGAAGTATTACCACCGATGCCTCGAGACGATCCGACCGTGGCACCATGACCTGTGCCTGTGCCGACGCCTGGCTTGGCGCCGCCGCCTGCGAAGTTGGCGCTCTTAGCCGCTCCGCCGCCTGTGCCGTGAGATGCTCCAGCAGTGGCTCCGCCACCTTTGCCTGCAGACGCGCCGCCGCCGGCTCCAGCGGATGCTCCGCCGCCGCCACCGCCGCCGCCACCACTCTTGGCTGCTTCCATGGCTTTTTCGGCCATGCTGGCAGCTTCTTGTCCGGCTGCTCTAACTAATCCGGCAAAGTCGAAGGCGAATTTGACGCAGGCTGTCGACAAGAAGTTCAATGCCGACATGATAATTGTTCCTGTTTCATCCACTCCTCTGAAACAAGCCATCAACAATACTGTTGTGTTCCAAAAAAGACTCCAGAAACAAAGAGTGATAACGCCTTCAACCCAGCTGGGAAGGGCGTCGCGAAGTTGCTTCATGGGCCAGACCCAAAGTCCTGCCACGACTGGTCCGACGCACCACAAATAATAAAGGTATGCCATTTGGAACGCACAAAGAATGTTCCACGTTGTAGTAAGGGCCATGTTGCTGGCATTGGAAGCCAGTTTTGCCATGATGGCGCTGGAAGGAAGCGCTTCATCGGCTCTGTCTTGAGGAAGAATGTAGAGTCCGGCGCAAGGATCATCGATTTTGTTTGCGTAAAGTGTTGCTTCCAATTTCGCAAATGGAGTGGTGCCGCCCATCAAGGCTTGACCCATGATGGCGGTTGGAAGATCGTATGC
Source organism: uncultured Candidatus Obscuribacterales bacterium (assembly GCA_964503045.1). GTDB lineage: Bacteria > Cyanobacteriota > Vampirovibrionia > Obscuribacterales > Obscuribacteraceae > CAYZJR01. The sequence continues at coordinate 59,832 of CAZCZI010000012.1, read as the reverse complement.
GTTGCGGTTTTCAGACGGCTGTCTTACCGGGAAAGCACGGAGCTGCGCGCATATTGCATCGCGGTACATGTCCGAGCCAAATAGACGTGTGTACTCCTGGTTGATCGTATATGTAATAGAGTTGGCTACGTCGATACCGTAATTGATGACCAAGTAAGTACAAGGAATAAGGAATACGGCAACGATAGATCGCAAGATTCCTTCAAATGGATTCATCGGCTGCACAACCGGGGTGCCGGCAGCGACGATCGCTTTGACTTGGGTGAGAACGGCGCCTGGTAAAAGAAGCAAAATGCCGATTGGAACAAAGATGTGATCCCGTATTTGGTTCCACTTATTGCCACCTTGCACGGTGAAGTTTTCCAAGTACTTGCCGCAAAAGTCGATGGCGCTGGAAGACTGGTTGTGCTCGACTTCTCCGCAGGAGTTGCCGGCGTTTTGGGCTTGCGCTTCCATCTCGGCTTGAGCGATTTTTGCTTGCGCTTCCGGGTTGAGCATGTTGGCTACTTCGTCAGCAGCAACTGCGGCCATTGCCGCGTATGTCGACGAATCGGATGCGCGCTCGCCTTTGAGACCGTGTGGTGAGTTGCTCTTTGTTTGACCTGCCATACCTTTGGATGATGCAGGCATTTGAACGGCGCTCGCAGGAATGCCCGCATTCTTGTCGTACCATTGGCACGAACCGTCGCCGAGTTCGGAGCATTTGACTTGCTCAGGTTTGGCTTCGCCGCCGCCTTGTGCAAGCGAGCCAGGTGTCAACTGTTCTTTCCCACCAGGCATCGATGAGTCGAGCATGGCGGCACCCTGTTTGCCGACACCGGTTTTTGCCCAGTGCTCGACTGTTTCGACTTGCGAACGTGGTCCGTTGTTTGTTGCAGCGCTGCCGCCGCCGCCGCCACCAGCTCCTTGCGCCATTGCGCTTGTGCCATTTAATTGGATCGCGAGCGCGAAAGACAACAGCAGTGCAACCGAGAGAATTCTAGCGGGCGAGGGAGACATCGTTTTTTGGACCTCTGGTAAGCGAAACACGGCCGGTGCTTGAACTTAGTAACTAATGATATTGAGCAACTGTGTCCTTTTGGTACCTTATCGGTACCGGAGCCGGCGCTCAAAAGATTGCCGGCATTCGGGTTTTTAGAAACTAGGTGTATTTGGGTGGCGGTGACGAACCGAATGACTTGTCGTCCGGTTCATCGTCGTCTTTACCCTCCATTGGTGGTGCTTGGGCGAATTGTTGATCGTCGTCTGAATCGTCGTCGTAGTTGGATGAGGCATTGTCTGCTTGCGGCGTGGTACTGCCGCCGCGTCCCCCGGAGCTGCCCTTACCGCCGGTGGCGGCCTTGGCAAAGTTGTTCATGCTCTTAGCTTGTCCACCACCCGGAGGAGCTGGAGCCGGAGCTGGTTTGCTTTGATCGTTTCCACCTTGCTGATTGTTTTGCGGAGTTGAGCCGTCGGTTCCACCGCCGCCACCACCGCCGCCGCCTTCGCCACCGCCGCCGCCACCGCCGCCGCCACCGCCGCCACCGCCGCCGCCGCCTTCGGCTGCTTTACTGGCTTTTTCAAGCATCTTCGACGCCATTTCGCCAGGCTTGAAATCAAACGGCATAAACGGAACGTAAGTGAGGATGACCATAAACGCGGTATACATCAGCATTTCCCATTGGCTGTTGGGAGTGTAGGCTCCCATCTCGCGCAGCCAGGAAATTCTCGTGGTCATGCAAAGCAAAACAATGCACCACCAGAAGCGCCACAATGCAAGGTTGGTGACCGCATCAACCCAGTTGGCAAAAATCTTGTTGAACAGAGATCCCACACCGGTTGGCCAGGCAAAGAACGCGGCTGCAATCGGCCCCATCAAAAGCAGATAACACATCATCACAGTTTGGAAGGCAAGCAAGATCATGATGCCAATTCCAAATGCCATGTTCATGATGTTGAAGAACATCTGCATCGTTTGCGTCATCGAAGATTGTTGTTCAACTTCCGAAATCTGCTCAGGACCGTTAGTTGCAACGCCTGCAATCTGCGGGTTAGGCATGCCGGGAATTGCATTTTCCATGGTCAGGAAACTGAACGGCGTCTGAAGAATCGAACCTTGCGGCGGCTTTTGAATGATGTTTCTGGCGTTTTCCGCAGGCGCCGCGAAAGTTTGCTGGTGAGCCCATGCCATTAGTTCTGCAGGAACAATATGTTTTTGAATTTCAAATGTAAGCGAATTGCCGATGTCGGTTGCGTAGCTGACGATAAGCTGCGTCGCTGGAATCAAGAAGATGGCAATCATTGCTCTTAAAATGCCGGTAAACGGGCTGACTCCATCTTCATCGCCGCTGGACAGAATGCCGAAGCTGATCATGCCTTTGACTTGAGTGAGAACTGCTCCCGGCAAAAGCAACAAAATTGCCATCGGCAGATAAACATGCTTGTACATCTGCTGCACCATCCACACTGCATTTTCAATCAGTTTGAACGGTTGATGCGCGCTGCACGGAATGCCTGCGCTTTCGTTTGCCACGTTGACCAGTGTTTGGCGAATTGCGATGATTCCCTGGTCAAACGCGGCTTCGCCGGCATCACCAGCCGCTTCCGATGCCTGCTGCTGCTGAGCCTGGCTCTTTGCTTGCGCTGCTGGAAGATGGTTTTGCGGGTCGTTCATTATCTGAGTCTTGCGATCGGATATTTGTTTTGCCGCCGCGTAAAATCCAGTATCGGTCAGCGGTCCGCCCATGCCTTGAAATGGCTTTGCGTCGCCTTGTCCGCCGAAGAACGCCTCAGCCATATAGTTCGACTTGAACGTGTCCTTCTCGTCAGTTTTGCTACCAGGTGTGAAGCGAAAAACCTGGTCTCCTGCTGTGGGAGGACCAGGGTGGTCTAGCGGACCCGGCTTTTTGTTTTCGGTCCAACCTGCCATATTAAACTGCGGGTCGTTTTTGCAGCTTGAGCAAGGTTGCGATTCCTGCGCTTGTGTCTGCGGTGTTCCGGATTGAACCGGGCTGCCGCCACCGCCAGAACCACTGGATGTGCCCCCTTGCACAATGTTTCCCATCTCCGACGGGTTGCCTTGATCGCTGTCTTGCGTGAGTCGATCGCCCTGTGCCGCGTTCTTGGCGTACGGCATCTTATCCTGTGCGTGCTTGGTCATCGCCGAAAGCGACGTTCCATTCGGATCGCGAATCGCAAAACTTGCCTGAGCCACAGTCAGGCTCACGATCGCGCACAGGCCCAAAGCCGTAATAAATGTAGATCGAGCTGTGCCTGATTGCGAGGACTTCTTCATGCAGCGATCCCTTGTGCCGGCAATTAATTGCCTGCCTCAAAATTGCATTTAGTAAGGAGAGATGACGAGTCTGGGGGGAATAAACGGATTTGTTTGTTGGTTCTATACCCAGGCGCGAACTGGTTGAAGCCGTTAGACAGTTTTGAGATTACGACGAGTTTGTGAACTTTTGGTACCCCGGCGCGACCAATAGAAGATAGCGCGGCGATTCTGAACTAGTCCTGAATTTTGCCGTAGCCGAGTCGTGACAGTTCGGCTGTTACATCTTGTATACGATGCTTGAGCGATAACGGCGAAATAACAGAATCAAGCAACCACGACGGTTCGCGCTATTTTGAGATCGCGGCTATTAATGGCTGAGCGGAACAACCGTGAATGTGGCGTCATCAGTGGCTTTGACAATAGCCTTGCCGGTTTTCGTCGCCTTAGCTTGGTCTGCTGTAAACACCGTTGACGAGTCTGCTGCCGTCACAGTCGCTTTGCCTGTGGCATGCACAGTTGCGTTGTCGAAGGAGTCGACGTGTGCATTGTCTACCGCGGTCACGTGCGCAAAACCATGACACTCGACCTTGCTGTTGCCGGCTGCAAGCACTGTGCAGTCGTCATAGGCTTTGACTGTGACGTTGTCGGTTACATATAAAGAACAGTTTCCTCTTGCCACGACAGTCACATTCTCGGAGGCTTGAACGTTGGAGGCGTCGCCTGCGTCGATGGTGACGTTGTCTTGGGCGTAGACTCTGGAATTGTCGCGTGCGGTGATTGCGCTATTTGTTTGCGCATACACGGTCACGAAGTCGTGAGCTTGCACGGTGCTCTTATCGAAAGCTCTCACCGTACAGTGATCGTAGGCTTTGACGGTTGATGTTCCAAAACAGGAGATCAAGGCTGTTTCGTGCGCCACTGCCGTTCCTTCCCTAATTTCAAAACTTCCAGCCAAGCAAAGTTTGCCGGTTTTCGTGTCCGCGTCTGAAACTACAGTGTCTGCAAGTGCCGAGCCGCCTGGCGCCAGACCTGCACTGGTGAGGGCAATCAAAGCGATCGCTAAACCAATTGCTTTATCAATTGATCTCCGAATCCTCATGTTCGACTCCTTAATTAGGTACATGTCTGTGTTCCGCAAGCTTTGATTGAGGGTGAGATTGAATATGTATTCTTGTTTCCCGCGTTAAGTTTGAAACCAATTCTTTGAAGGAACGGTTCTGCATCATCGATCAAATGATCAGGCAGCTTCACTTCTATGCGATTAAAACCAAGAATGCCCGCGTGCCTGGAGATGATCGAAACCATCTGAGTGGCAACATGCTGCCGCCGGTACTTCGGGTCGACGAACAATCTCTTTATATGGAATACGTCGTCGCTTCCATTGCCTGCGCGCCGCCCACCTGCAATCGCGACGATGTCTTTCTCTACCGAAGCAACAAGGAAGATACCGTCGCGACCGAAGTAATTGCCTTCGATGTTCCTCAAATCAGACTCGGCGCCTTCGGGGCTGAGATCCAGTTGGCGACAAAGATGCTCATTCAGATGTGTCTGAAAAAGAGCTCTTATCGCCGATTCGTCTTGCTTGTTAGCTATCCGAATCTGCACTGTTCTTTACTGCACGAGCATGGTGACCAGAAGCAAGGCAACGATGTTCAGAATTTTGATCATCGGGTTGATGGCTGGACCCGCGGTGTCCTTGTAAGGATCGCCGACGGTATCGCCGGTGACGGCTGCTTTGTGGGCATCAGAGCCCTTGCCGCCGTGGTTGCCTTCTTCGATGTATTTCTTGGCGTTGTCCCATGCGCCGCCGCCGGAAGTCATCGAGATGGCGACGAACAAGCCTGTGACGATTGAGCCGACCAGCACTCCGCCGAGCATTTTGGCTGCCGCGTATTGGCCGGGCATGGCATTATTGAGCCAGTATGCTCCAATCATGGCGATAACGACTGGTGTGAGCACCGGCAGAAGTGCCGGTACGATCATCTGTTTGATTGCAGCTTTGGTGACGATGTCTACGCAGGAGCCGTAGTCTGGTTTGCCGGTTCCTTCCATGATTCCCGGGATGTCTTTGAATTGGCGTCTGACTTCATCGACGACCAAACCGCCGGTTCTGCCGACCGCCTCCATGGCCATGGCACCAAACAGATAAGGAATCAAGCCGCCCAAAAATAGACCTGCAAGAACAAACGGGTTGGAGAGATCAAATGTGATTGGAACAGTAGTTCCTGGATGCAGCTCCATGATCTTCGCTTGCAGTTCTTCAGTGTACGAGGAGAACAACACGATAGCAGCCAATCCGGCAGAACCGATTGCGTAACCTTTGGTGACGGCTTTGGTGGTATTACCGACGGCATCAAGGGGATCGGTGACGGCGCGAACTTCTTTCGGTAGTTCTGCCATTTCGGCGATGCCACCGGCGTTGTCGGTGATTGGTCCGTACGAGTCGATGGCGACGATGATGCCTGCCATCGAGAGCATCGACATGGCAGCAAGTGCGACGCCGAATACTCCGCAGAGATTGAACGCAACAAGAATACCGGCGATGATGACGAGCACCGGATAGGCTGTGGAACGCATCGAGACCGCCAAGCCAGCAATGATGTTGGTGGCGTGACCGGTTTCAGACGCCTTGGCGATGCTTCTGACCGGTGAGAATGCTGTTGAGGTGTAGAACTCGGTGATGAACACGATCAGGCCTGTGACCACCAACCCGATCAATGAAGCAAACCAAAACCTGATTGGGTCAATAGCGTTGCCGTCTATTTTCAAGCCGCCCATCATTTCGTTGGTGACCCACCAGAAGGCACCGGCTGCCAGTACGCCGGCTACGATCAAGCCTTTATAGAGTGCACCCATGATGTTGGTGCTGTTGCCTAAGCGAACAAACAATGCACCGACGATAGAAGTGAAAATTGAAACAGCGCCAAGAACCAGCGGGTACCACAAAACGTTGGCGGCAAGGGCTTCGTTGCCTGCCATTTGTTCTTTGAACGTTTGAGAGGCCAAAAGCATGGTGGCAATGGCGGTGACAGCATAAGTTTCGAACAAGTCGGCTGCCATGCCTGCGCAGTCACCAACGTTGTCGCCGACGTTGTCTGCGATTACGGCGGGGTTGCGCGGGTCGTCTTCGGGAATTCCGGCTTCGACTTTTCCTACGAGGTCGGCGCCAACGTCAGCGGCTTTGGTGTAGATGCCGCCGCCCAATCTGGCAAATACCGAGATCAAGCTGGCTCCGAAGCCGAGACCTACAAGGGCGTTTACGTTCTTGGTGGCTGCGTAGAAGCCGGCGACGCCGAGAAGACCGAGACCGACAACCAGAAGACCGGTTACGGAGCCGCCTCTAAACGCTACTGCCAAAGCTTTTTCAAGCCCACCGCGTGCGGCTTCGGCTGTCCTTACGTTTGCTCTGACGGAAACATACATTCCGACGAATCCTGCCAGTGCACTAAGCGCGGCACCAGTCAAAAATCCAAACGCGGTCATGTTTCCGAGAGTTGCAAAAATGATTCCGAACAAAACCACACCGACGATTGCAATCGTTGTGTACTGCCGATTCATGTAAGCGCTCGCGCCTTCTTGAATGGCGCCTGCGATCTGTTGCATGCGCTCATTGCCCGCGCTCTGTTTGAGAACGCTCATTCCGGCCCATCCACCGTACAACAACGCCAAGCCTGCACCAGTAAAGACTGTCGGCAGAGCAAAATCAGTCATTTGAGTAAACTCCCTTTCTCACAGCTGGATATCGCGCCGAGCTACGACGAGCCTCGATGCACTGCATATCCGGAACATTTTAGTAAGAACTCCGGTCTTGCCAACCAGTGTTCTTTAACAGCGCTCATTATCGAAACGCGCCCAATATTTGAATCGGTGCGCGACCGATAACAGGCAGTTAGAGTAGCAGGATCACTATATGAATGTAGAAAGCTGAATTAAATTTCGCCTCGCCGGTGGTGGCAATAGATATCAAGAGAGTATATCTAAAAGGACGAAATCGCTTACCCTGCGTGCTACAAAAGCCACGCACTAGAAAGTTAAGAGGCCTTCATGTCGCGGCGATGTCGTCTGGTAGCGGGATTTCTTTTACTAAGCTCAACTCTTTGCTTCGCGACCAGCGATGTAAACGCTCAAGTTGGCGTGGGTTACAACAAAGTGGTGGCATGCTCGCAGTCGTCAGACGGAACCACTATCGTGCTGAGATTGGCTCAACGCAAGCTTCCTTACAAACCGTCCGTGCAGTACCTGCCAGGTGCAAATGGTGCCACTTTGTTGGTTGCAGACTTTGCCGGACTGGTTTTTCCACTTTCGACAAGAATTATCAGACCGTTAAAGTCGCCCGGAATTCAAGAGATTCACGTCGGCCAGTTTCAAGACTCTCCCGCGATTGCTCGAATCACCGTAATTGCAACTGATGGAAATGCGCTTAAGGATGTGGCGTTTCAGGCTGAGGCCGGCATGTTAAAAGTCAAGTGTCCGACTCATGCTTTGCCGAAACGATGGACATTGGTTCCCGCTCAACAGCAACCGTTATTACTTGCGCGCGAGCCGCAGCTGGCGCGGCAACCGCAGACAACAAACGCGAAAGCAGCTGCGCCGCAACCTGCGCCGCAATCTGTGCCGCAACCCGCGCCAGATCGTAGAACATCTTCATTGAAAGGTTTCTCCGCGGCATCGAAAGCACTCTCCACAGGCGATACTCCCAAATCGAACGAAGAAACGCCTTCTGAGAATCCACCTGCAACAACAAAAGGATTCTTTTCCGGCTTGATGTCCAAGATGAAGGGTGCGTTTGCAACCGGCGATGAAGAATCGTCGAGCACGGATGCGCCGCCGCAAGCACCATCTAAAGTCGCGCGCAAGTCCCCGGCGACTGCACCGACGCTACCATCTTCGCAAAAACCGACGAACGCCACTGCCTCAGCCGAGCAAGCTTTCGCTCAGGATAATGACGCGAATGTCCCGGCTCCAACAATTGAAGTCACCGACACAAGCAACGGCGGTGATACCGCCGGTGCTACCAGTGATTCTACATCCAATCCCAATACCGGATCCGTTGTAATCAAATTGAAATCGACGCACTCATTCGCTGCAAAATCGTTTCGCATCTCAGATCCCGAAAGATACGTTGTCGACTTCAGTGATCTGCCGGAGCTGACTGCATCTGAGGTTCCGCCATTGACTGAGGGACCGCTGGTGAGGTCGATTCGCCTCGGCGCTCCAGAACCGGGCAAAACGCGACTGGTTTTGGATTTGTCAGGCACTGAATCCAATGTGCGTGAAACGATCGACGGCAATACAATTTCGTTTATCGTTGATCGTCAGAAAGGTGCATCAACAGCCGGAATTGGTTTGGGTAATTTCAATGGACGCGGTCTGACTATTATGCTTGATGCCGGCCATGGTGGCAGTGATCCCGGTGCCCAGCGTGGCGACATTCAAGAAAAGGAGATCACGCTCGGCATCGTCAAACAACTCAAGAAAGTTCTCGAAAGCCGTGGTGCGCAAGTGTTGTTGACTCGAGCCGACGATACATTTGTATCGTTGGAAGATCGTGTCAACCTGACTAATTCTTCAGGTCCGACAGTGTTTCTAAGTGTTCACATTAACGCACTTGAGAGCACGTCGGATATACACGGCATAGAGACCTACTATCAGACCGAACAATCCAGGACCCTGGCGGATTTCATTCATAATGCGCTGGTCACGAACCTGCAAGCGCCCGACAGGTCGGTGCGTAAGGCTCGTTTTTACGTCATAAATCACACTCCGGTGCCAGCAGTGCTGGCAGAGGTTGGGTTTATATCCAATAAGGATGAAAGGGCGAAATTAATCTCTTCTGATTACCAGCTTCAGGTGGCTGAGGCCTTGGCTCAGGGTGTTATGCTCTACGCGAAATCGCGCCAGGATGTCGCAATTTCAAAACCTGACCCATTACCAGGCTCAAACCCTAACAAAACGGCACGTTCGGAAGAAAGATCGAAACTTTTACCGAAGTCTTTCAGTCCTATTGCGCAAACCGAACGAACCACTAGATGAGGACGGGTATGGTGGTCTTAGCGGCAACTAAGATGTGCAATTGGTGACAGAGGGAACGATTGGTGTCCTACTTAGAGAAACGAGATCAAAAACGTTGGAGCGAACTGAACTCCATTGGACTTTTTGACTCAGGAGTAGGCGGGCTCTCGGTTCTCAGAGCACTGTCGCAAATTGATCCGGAGCATCAGAAGCATTTTGTATATCTGGGTGATACCGCCAGGTGCCCATACGGCAATCGCCCGCAATCTGAAATTGCCACCTTCGTCACCGAGATCGTTTTTTGGTTGGCGGCACGAAAAGTCGACGCCGTGGTTATGGCTTGCAACACCAGCGCAGCGATGGCGCGCGATGTTGCCACCAGCGTGACACCACTACCGGTGTATGACTTGATCGGATCGACTGCACAGCATGTCGCAGATCAAAAGCTGCAGCGCGTGGGAGTTCTTGCCACAGCAGGGACAGTGAGAAGCAAGGCATTCTCGAGTGCAATAGGAAGATTGAATCCATCTGTTGAAGTAGTTGAAGTTGCCTGTCCGGAGCTGGTTCCAATCGTAGAAGGTGGAACCGCCGATCACCCCGAAACAATTGATGTTCTCAAAAAACTCTGCCGTCCGATGTTTGAAGCGAGAGTCGAAAGCGTAATTCTGGGTTGTACCCATTTCCCATTTTTGGAAAAGCAACTTCAAATAGTTGCAGACGGGCAATTTACTCTTATCGATCCCGCCTATCTGCTCGCTTCCGCGCTGAGCAGCGCAAAAGCTGACCCACCGCGCCGTCTTTTGAATGTTTTAAACGAAGCGGCTTCAGACTCGAGATTTAGAAATGCGGATATATTCACTACAGGGTCATCTAAGCAATTCGAAGAGACTGCACGTCGCGCACTTGGATATACAGTGGGCACTGTCGGCAGTGTCAATGTCGATGAATTGCAAATTGCAGTTCCTGTCGCACAGAGCGAGGAATTGGTAAATACTCAGGCACAGGCGGTACCTGTGGTCTAGACTTTTGAGGGAACATCGGATCCCGTCAGAAGCAGTAATTGTTAGTTAGAATTTAGAAGGTTCAGAGTCGATGGAACAACTCGCGATGTCGCACGAGCTTGCCTTCAAGTCATTGGATGACGTAAAAGCGCAAGCACTGGAATGCCGCCTGTGCGGTCTTTGTGAAACAAGAACCAACGTTGTATTTTCCGACGGTAACCCGAACGCCAAGCTGATGATAATCGGTGAGGGTCCTGGCCAGAAAGAAGACGAAACCGGCACTCCCTTTGTAGGCCGCGCCGGTCAGCTCCTTTCAAAAATCTTAGAATCAGTAAAGATTGATCGCCAGAATGATTCGTATATCTGCAACATAGTCAAATGCCGCCCGCCGCAAAACCGGGTTCCGACCAAAGAAGAAGCGCAGAAATGTAAACCATACTTGGAAGCGCAAATCGAATTTGTGAAGCCGAAAATCATCCTTTTGGCGGGTGCGACGGCAGTTCAATACATCTTGCAAGTTAAGGATCCTATAAGCCGAATAAGAGGCCAATGGTTTCCGTACAAAAACGGTGTTAAAGTAATGCCGATCTTCCATCCTTCTTACTTGCTTCGCAATGAGTCTAAGGAGGTCGGAAGTCCCAAGTGGCTCATGTGGCAGGACATTCAAGCGGTCAAAAAAGAGCTGGATCTTTTGGACTGATAACTTTTTCGGGTGACGCGTTATGGCGAGAAAAGCTGAATCGTTTTACGCAGATATGCTGACAGAACAGCTCGCGGAGGCTGTAACCAACGACTTTGGTATGGCTGTGCTCAAGCTGCCAAACCAAGGAAGAGGCGAAGTCCACGACGACGTCCTTGTCTATTTTTCTGCGCTGGCGATGGACCAAGTCAACGCCATTTCTCAAAAGCACGGCATAATGGACCCGACCGTTTTGCATGAGATGTATCAGCTCACTCGCAATAACTTCATTCACGGCTTCCGCATCGGTCAAGGCATGAAGGGCACCTGGACTCCTTCATAGTTTCAGCACAAAACTTATTGGACTGATGCTATGGAACCCGAAAGCCAATGGGTTCCAAGCAGCAGCTCAGCTCGGCGACCGCTTATAATTAGTTGGCGGTCTTTTATTAACTCCGCTGAATAAATTCAGAAGATAAGGGCTCACTCTTTTTTGCGCGGACATCATTCAATCGTATGGCGATGATCTGTCTAACATGCAAAGCCAAGTTTCCGGACGAAACTTTGGATTGCCCGGATTGCAAAACAAGACTGAGCAAGTGTGTTGAAGATCGATTGGTAGGAACCCTTTTTGCCGAACGTTACCTGATATCAGATGTGATCGGTCGCGGCGGCATGAGCGTGGTTTACGCTGCTCGCCATACGTTTATGAATAACGAAGTGGCGATCAAAGTTCTCAATGAACAGCTCACGTCAGATCCAATCAGTTTGGAACGGTTTCGTCAGGAAGCCGAGGCTCTAAGCAAACTGAAACACAAGAATATTGTTCAAGTTATGGATTTTGGAGTTTCCGCTTCGGGTCAGGCATTCCTAATCATGGATTTTTTGAGGGGCGAAAGTCTGGAAGACTTCCTCGAAAACCATGGTGTAATGCCACTCAATCGCGCCGTCAACATCTTTATCCAGGCCTGCGATGGGCTTGCCCAGGCGCACGCTCGCGGCATCATTCACCGTGACATCAAACCGAGCAACATCGTTGTCGTGCAGGAGCAAGACGAGGCGGACGTCGTAAAAATCGTCGATTTCGGTATCGCAAAACTCGCCGATCAGTCAGGAAAGACTTCGCAGCAACTGACTCAAGCTGGCGAGGTGTTCGGCAGTCCGCTCTATATGAGCCCGGAGCAGTGCAAGGGATCGCCTCTTGATGCGCGTTCTGATATCTACTCCTTGGGCTGCGTGATGTACGAATTGTTTACCGAGTTGCCACCATTAATTGGCGACAGCTCTTTCGATACGATGAACAAACACGTAGCCGAAGCGCCGCTGTCATTGAGAGGTGTCGCGCCTAACCTCGAAATCCCAGAGCTCATCGATAAATTGGTGCTCAAGGCCCTGAAGAAGGAACCCGAGAAACGTCAGCAAAGCATGCAGGAGCTCAAGGCGGAACTAATCAAAGCTGCTGAAGAGTCCAGAATATATATGCCGACCAGAGCAGATGCGACTTACGAACCGAAGATGTATACCGGTGGTGAAACCGGCGAGCGTCCGGCGCTCAACAAAGGTGGCGATGACAACGCAACTCGCAGAAGTTCAACCACCTCTGCAAATATCGCAAACGAAGATGACCGGGCGATTACGCAAGTTAGAACTGAAGCGAGTGCGAAGATAAAGGGACTGCGCAACTACACATATATGTTGACCGGTGCAATCGTCGCCGGAATTGTGTTGGTCGCGGCTTTGCTTATGTGGCCGGGACCGGCAGCCGATCGCGTTTCGCTTGCGACTCGTCTGGTCTGGAACTTCTTCATGTCGCAAGGTGATGGCGCACTTGAAGGAAAGAGATTCGAAGATGCGACTAAGTCATATCAACAAGCTGCCGATATGGCTCGCACATTCCAAGATTCTCGAGATCGATTCATCAAGTCAATGACAGCGTTGATGAGAACGTATCACTCGATGCAGAAGCTTACGCCGAGCCAGATAGAGGCTCTCGACAGAATTCGCGAAGAACTGACGGATGCAGAGCAAGAACGTATGCGAATTCAACTGAAAGAATCAATGGGCACCGCCAGTGATCTATCCACGATGGCCGATTTGCAACTTGCCTCTGAAAAGGACATGGATCCTGTCATGGTAGAGGGGCATACCAGGCGGTTTTTGGAACAGGCGAAGCAGGCCCTTAATCGCGGCGAAGTTATTCATGCAATGACATGGTTGTCGGAGGCAGAACAGTTAGAGAGCACCGCCAAAGGTGGCAGCGGCGGAGCCATCGCGCAGACCGCCAATGAGGTTTGCTCTAAATGCGAGTCAGCGTCTCATGTTCAAGAAGTGTCAAAACTCTTGCAGCGAATTGTGCAGCTGGAAATAGACACATCGAATGAAGCGACTTCGGCTCAGGCGAAAAATATTTTGACGCTGATTTCAAATGTCGGAAAAATGGCCGAGTCTGGAGATGTCAGCGAAGCGGAGAATCGCATTAATGCTGCAGCTGCCAAAGCGAAGAAACTGCCGGCACAGTACATCCCTCAGGTGGCAGAAGCGCTGGATAAATGCGCTGCGCAACTAGAGAAGGAAGGCAAGGGCGACATCGCGGCAAAAGCGAGAGCGCAGGCCAAAGCGCTGCAAACAGCACCGAAGGCAAAGAAGACGGTGCATTCTCGGGCGAAGCGACGCCGCGTCTCGGCTTAGCAAAACAATTCATACTTGAGTTATAGAGCCTTTTGGCGGCTACATCCGATGAAGCAGGCGATCATATACACAGCAAAAATGAAAGGCAAGATGTTGTATGGAAATGCCGGGGCCGGATAAAGAGATCCGATTAAAGCAAAAGCCATAAGTAGAACGGAAGCGCTTATGATTACCATTTTCAGCCACGCAAGCTCACCGCGGCGGCGCAGATATTTGGCTGCGGCAATCGAAGTTGCGATGTAGCCGAAGATGAATCCGAACGTCGCCAATGTTCCTAACCATCCGACGATGTCGAGCAAAGGACAATTGAAAAGGCTTAACACTAAAGCGATGGCGAAGCTCAATGCGATTGCCGCGAGAGTGGCGACGTGAGGTGTGGAATTCTCTTCATGCACGCTTCCCAATGCATCGTGGAACAGACCATCGTGACTCATCTTGTATATTGTGCGCGCGCTTGCAGTTAGATTTGCAATGCCGGCGGCGAAGAAGCTGATCATGATTCCAATATCCGCAAGGTGTCCGAGCATTGGGAATCCGGCCAGTTCTGAAGTGGTCAAAAGCGGCGTGGCGCACTTGTCTAGAGGAATGGTCGAGTGACTGAAGACGAACACTAAGGCGTAGGCAGTTACAACAAAAAACACTCCGCTTAGCAGTACGCTTAGAACCAGTGCTCGTGGAATAGTCTTTAGTGGATATCTTGCTTCGACTCCTAAAGAGGCAGCACTTTCAAATGCGACGAAACCGAAGATTGCCATCACGAGCCCCATTCGAACGTTCTCTCCGCTGACGCCTGTCAGGCTGAGTTGTTTGTGATCGATAGGGAAGCCGAATTTGTGAAATGCGAGTGCCACTATAAGTAGTATCAAGCCGACTGACAAAAATTCCAAGCGCAACATCAAGCTCGCGGACATTTTGATGTTCTTCCACGCAACAAATGCTACTGATGATGCGGCTACGAGCATCATGGTTTGACTGGAGAGATTGATCTTGAGGAAGTAGCTGGCGATAGAACTTGCGTAAATGGCGAATTCGGTAATACATACGGAGCCACAGAATACATATGCGAAGATTAGTGCCCAGCCGGTTAGAGTTCCGGCTCGGCGACCGAGCCCCATGGAGACAAAGCTGTATAGTGATCCCGGACATGCTTGGCGAGAGGCGAATTCATTTATGCATCGCGCCGTGAATAGCAGTCCAATGGTTGCCAAAAGGTAGGAGAGCCAGGTTCCATTTCCTGCAAACCCGAAGGCTATAGGTATAAGCATGCCTGGTGTGGCGCTAGGCGCGATTCCGGCAATTGATTGGGCAAGAGTCTCCAGAGGGGTCAAAACGGCGCGCTGAAGCCCTCTAGGCTGCGTTTGCTGCTGTATTTCTTTGAGCCCTGCTGTCGCGTCCGGGCGGAAAGTCGTACTCACTTGGAGGCTCCCACGAATTGGGATCCAGATTAAAGGAGTACTCCATTAATACAATGGGGAAACTGCGAAGTCATCCTCAGTCTATCGCTGCGACTGCGTAAGCGAGCTTCCGAGGCTCTTGATGCGTTTCATCAGCTGAGGGTTCTTCATGGCGGAAAGAACACCGTAGGCGATGCTTGCGATCAAAATTACAGTGAGCACTTTTTGGAAGAGCGAGAGCTGCGTCGAGCGGTTCATCGTGCTCTTAGCTTTTCTGCTGAAGCCTTTGGCTTCTTTGCCGCCCTGCGCTTTTGGCAGTGTGAATTTGCCTTGTTGAATTCGCAGTTTCGCGACCTCTTGTGGCGAAAGAAGTTGTCTCTGGCAGTTTACGCAGAAGCGAATTCTTGATTTGACGGTGGTTCCGCAGTAGGGGCACTGCATGATCTCGCCGCCGACTTCATCGTCGTCGTCATCATAATCATCGCCGCCCGAGCGTTTGCGACCGCTGAAAAGACCCATGATCTTCGCGAGAAAACCTTGCGGTTCGTCGCCGTCTTCTTCTTCTTCTTCGCTTTCCTCGTCTTCGTCTGCTTCCTGTCCATTGCCGTTTTGAGGTGCACGGGACTTCAGTTTCATCGAGTCGTTGCGACTGGGTGGTCCACCGGGTGTCGCATCGGCAATGAATTGCAATCCATCAGGAGCGTCACTGCCACTGACTTTCAGCGATACGATCTGCTCGTATGTTCCTGTCTGAATTGCTTCTGCTTCTGCTGCCATATCAGCAAAACCGCCTTCGAGTCTATGTTTCATCGTTCTTAGTTTTAATCCATCCCGTTTTAGTGCTTCGTGCAGTTCATCGCCGAATTCTTGAATTGTCTGGTGGCGATTGGCTGCGTCCTTTTGCAGAGCTTTGTTGAAAACTTGTGTGAGTTCGGTGCAAAGCTTGAGTTCTGGTTGAGCTTGGTTAAACGGAATCGGAGTCGCGTACAAATGGCAGTCCATCATTTCAATGGCGGACTTCGCCTGAAACGGCAATTTGCCTGCCAATGACTCATAGGCGACGACTGCCAAAGAATAAATATCGCTGCGAGGGTCGACGGTCGAAGCGGACAAGCACTGCTCGGGGCTCATGTATGGCGGGCTTCCGCAGACGTCACCGATTTTGGTGATTTGATATGCATCTTGCGCCTTGGGCGATGGTTCGCGTAGTTTGGACAGGCCAAAGTCCACAAGCGTGACCCAGTCTTGATCGCCGTGTTTGCTAATAACGATATTTTCGGGCTTCAAGTCGCGGTGCACCACGTCTTGCGTGTGTGCCGAGGCGAGGGCGTCAACAATCTGTTTGAAGAGAACGTCTGCTTTGTCGAAAGGCACGGGGCCTCGCTCTTTGATGCCGTCTTTTAGACTCTTGCCTTCGAGGTAGTCCATGACCAGGAAGGGCTGCCCCTGCGAGCTCATGCCGAAGTCGAACAGCGTGACGATATGGTGGTGTCTGACTTGAGAAACAGTTTTTGCTTCGCGGTAGAACCTCTTGACGGCCTCGGAGTCAGCGACCATGTGCGAGTGCAGCATTTTGATCGCCATGTACTTATCCATTTGCTCTTGGCGCGCCTTGTAGACCACACCCATGCCGCCCCGACCAATCACGGAGACAATCTCGTATCGATCAGCCAGTTTGGAACCAACTAAAGGGTCGCGTTCGATGGTGGTCAAACGGGTGTTGTCCTTCGGGCACCGGTCTATGGAATCATCGTAGTCTGAGTGGCACTCAGGGCAAGTTTTCAACGCGGATTTACCTTTATGGCGAGTCTGTGGACGAACTGGACAGCTGCTCCATTTGGACAAACTGAGAGTAGATCCGAATTGATCCTACCCCCCTCAAATGCCCACTAAACAACAAAAAGTCACATAAACTCTACTATTACATCGTTACTAAGAACTACTGCCTGGTGACTGATAGCGAGGTGTCCGCCGGTTTTGGTCAAAAGCCCTCCCGCGGTAAGTTTCGCCACCTGCGCCGAAAATTCAAGCTCGAGGTCGATTCCATAATCTCTCTTGAAATCTGCAAGATTAATCCCTTTGCGCATCCTCAGCCCCAGCATGATTGCTTCCTTAATTCGTGTCTGCTCGTCTATTAGTTCGGAGGTCTCGCTGCCGCGTGGGTCGTTCATATATTTTTTCAACGAGCGCCAATTTGAACTTCGCACACCATCGATGTATCGATGGGCACTTACGCCAAACCCGAGATATTCATGGTTCTGCCAATAGCCCAAGTTATGCCTTGATTCAAAGCCGGGTTTTGCAAAGTTGGAAACCTCATAATGCGTGAAGCCATTATTGGTAAGAGTTTCCACGAGTTGGTCGAACATATCGCAGAATTGATCATCATTGGGGAACTGTGGCGATCCCCTGGGGAATCTTGAGTACAATGGCGAATTGGAAGCGAGGTGCAATCCGTAAGCGCTGACGTGTTTGATGCTCGGATGTTTGGAGAGAGCGATGACATCGCTCAGGGTGCGGGTCCAGCTTTCTTTTGTTTGAGTAGGCAGACCGTACATGAGGTCGATGGAAACGTTCGTAATTGACGAGTCGAGAGCCTTTTGGATACCATCGAAAGCTTGACTGCGCGTGTGATCTCTTCCCATTGCAGTGAGCTCATCGTCGTCCAGCGACTCGATTCCGATTGAAAGGCGATTGATTCCGAGTTGACTCCAGCTCTTCAGCTTTTCGGCTGTAATGGCATGAGGCGTGGTTTCGAGTGATGTCTCGCAATCGGTATCTAGATTCGTATGTTGCCTCAGCGCCTCGTGAATCTTGCGAAGATTCGATGGTGCCATCAATCCCGGCGTTCCGCCACCATAAAAAACCGATGACAATTGATGTGTCTTCGAGTGCGAAAGCCGCTCAGCGATTTCCTTCACCACTACATCAGCATAGGCGTCCTCCAAATGATCCAAGCCGGCAAACGCTGCAAAGTCGCAGAAGTCGCACTTGTGCGAGCAGAATGGAATGTGCAAATAGGCGCTTGTTATTTCGCTTGGAGTGGGCAACTTAAGAGGACTCTTTTTTGTTGCGGCGCTCATCGTGCTAGGCTTGTCGTCGCTTTCGCCTCGCCGACCAGAAGTATTATCCAACGGATCTGCCCAGAATGACCAGCATTGCGAACAACTATGTATCCAAAGCGATTGCTGCCGGTTTGGTTGTGTCTTGCGCGATGCAATTGTTCTTTGAAAATGGCGCAGTGGCGGCGCAGGCTCAAGGCAAGAAGCTTACCGACGAACAAGAGCAAGCGATAAAACTGTTTCGAACCGAGGCATCGACATTCGACCTTCGCTCAGTCGGAGAGATGATAATAGGGCTTCGGCGCAGGGTTACGGACAAACCTCAGGATGCCGCACTCAGAGTTAATTTGGGAACTTATCTCTATCGCGCCGGTGACTATGAAGGTGCGGCAATGGAGCTAAAGCGCGCTGTGGCTCTGGGACCGCAGGATTTTCTCTCACATTTGTTGCTGGCCCGCACGCTTGACGATGCAGGCGATCAATCTTCCGCACGCATAGAGTATGGTCGGGCGTTGGAACTCGCATCCAACGTTTCTGAAGTGCACACATTTTTTGCAGAGAGTCTGCTTCGACGAGGCGATATGTCAGAGGCATTGAACGAGTTTCGCCGTGCGGTCGCCCTTCGCTCTAACGCCGAAAATCTTTCCGGTTTGTCCGATGCACTTTTGATTGCACGAGATGTTCAAGGGGCAGTGAAGGCTGCGCGGCAAGCGGTCTCGGCTCAGCCAAGTTCGGCGCAGGCTCATGTCTCACTCACGAAGGCGCTTTTGCAATCGGGCGATAAGCAAGCGTCTATAAGAACTGCCCGGCAAGCTGCTCTATTGAATCCTACTTCCGCCGACAGTCATATGGTATTGGGAAGAGCTTTGTATGCCAACGGAGACATCGATGGTGCCGTGGAAGAATTTAAGCAGTCCGTCGGTTTGGACCCCCTGAATGCACAAGCGAGAAATGATCTCGGCTATGCACTTTACGGCAAAGGAGATATCGCCGAGGCCGTCACGGAGCTGCGTCTTGCATTGCGAATCAACCCACACTTGAGCGAGGCTCGCAACAATCTGGAAATCGCCGTTTACGGCATTTCCGGTCAAAAGCGCCCCTAACCACCGATGGTGGCGTGTCTCGCCTTGCAATTTATTATCACCACTGTAGAATGATACTGCTGGCAGTACTTCTTTTTTACTAAAGGCAAAAAGTTGTCGTTTAGATTTCGATTCTATATACAACCGAAAACCAATAGAAATATCGATGCCAATCATCCTTCAGCCTTCAGAGCGCGTTTCTCAAGAGTGATACCAAAAGCAACAGTCAAGATGATCGACTCTGTGCGCAGAGCCGTTGCACTGTCATTGGTGTCATCAATATTGCTCTGTCTGACCTCTGCGGCATTTGCTGATGACCAAAACAGTGGATCGAGCGGATCGACGTCGCCGAGTCAACCGGTGATGAACCTGAAATACACGCCAGGCCTGGGCGATTCAGGAACTTCAAGCCTTCTTCCATCGAAAGACTTCAAGCCAAGTGAATCGCTGCAGAAAATCTTGAGTGCATCTCAATTAGCTGCCAAGCCGTTCCCCTCGGCGCCACAGGATGCAACATCCACATCATCTGCGCAATCGCAGTCTCTGCAAGCTTCATCGGACTCGCGAAGCCAGTCTTCCGCCCAAAGTTCTCAGGACACTCAAGGTCAATCGAACTCGCAATCCGCCGCTTCTTCTAACCAGGACCCCAACCCGAAAGACGACGGTGGTAAGGCTTTGGACTTGAGTCAGTTATCAAATGAAGCGAAAAGTCTCGTGCAGCAACTTGCTCAAAATGCGCAATCACTTGCCCAGAACCCGCCCAAGTTGCAAGGAAAAAGCGAATTGCCCGGCGTTGTAGGAACGGTTCAAATACGCAAGCAATTCAAACTCTTTGCGCGCGAGGCGCTCATTCACAATTTGAGTTTCCGCGAGACGCCGGTGCGGGAAGTCATTGCTGAAATTGCTCGCCGCGGCAACATGAACATCTTGATCGATCGTTCTGTTGTAGGAAGAATTACCGGAGAGCTGCGCGATGTGACGCTCAACGAGGCAATGGATAGCGTGCTTGCAGCAGCCGGATTGCAAAGCCGTCAACTCGATGGACACACGGTAATCATTGCAACGCAACAAGCAATGGTGCAGCTCGGACTCAATAGACCGATGGCGCGAGTGTTCAAACTGAGTTATGCGCATCCATATGATGTAGCCATGATCCTTCATGCTTCCGTTTTCAACAAGGGCATGATTCCTGACTTTCTCGCTACCCAACGTAGAAGGCTGAAAAACGACAATGCCGATCTCACCTCTACCGAATCCGGAAGAAAAGCGGGCGGTTTAGAAGCTCAGGGTGCAACCGACGAATCAGAGAAGAAGTCCGGCAAAGAGAGTGATGAACGAACCGATGAATCCGAAAGCAGCCAAACTGCCCGACCTGACCAGCCTCGTAACGTAAGGGGACAGACGCGCTCCACCGTTCAAGAAGGCGTAGGTTTCAACAACGCAAGAACTAACCCGGGCGAACAACAAATTCGCGCAACCAACGAAATTTCCGTGGACTATCTGGTTGAGCAAAACGGCGGTGGCGCCATTGTGATTCCGGATGCAAAAAACCGTCAAGTTCTTGTGGTGGGAACATCCGAAGATATCGCAATTGCCGAAGAGTCGATTCGGCTTTTGGATCGGCGACCGAAACAAATTCACATACAGGCATCATTGGTTGAATTGAGCAACCAGGGCATTCGTCAACTCGGTGCCAACGTGACCGCGCAAGGCGATGGATTGTCGGCATCTGTGCTCGGCAACTCCGCGGCTCCGTTGCTCAGCTTCCTGCCTGGCTTGGGAAGCCCTGCAAGTAGCATAGCCAACCCGGCAATTCCGGCTATTCCGTTCACCGGCAATAGTGTCACTCCCGCAGCTCCAGGAACTGCATTTCAAGGATTGCTCGGTGCATTGCTTCCGGCACCACCGACGATTGCAGGGGTGAATGCTTTGCAGACCGCTGCAACCGGATTCAACTTTCTCTCGCTTGGTCGGAAAGCTGGTGGCAGAGCCAACATCGCTACCGTTCCTCAAGCTATAAATGTCAGCGTCAACATGCTTTTGCAAACCAACAAAGCAAAACTGATTGCCAACCCTAGTATTGTAGTTTCCGACAACAGTGAGGCATTGATTGCAATCGCCAACCAGATCGTGCAGAGAGTGACATCCACAGTCAGCCTTGGTGTTGTAACAACTAACGTTGAAATTCGAGACGCCGGAATCTTTTTGAACGTGCTGCCGCGTGTCACCGAGGATGGTTTCATCGTCATGCGCCTGCGCCCGCAAGTTTCTTTCCCTCTTGGACCTCCGGTCAATTTCGGAAACGCCAACAACCCCACCATCGTCACCCTTTTGAGTATTCGCGACGTTCTTACTCAAGACTTGAGAGTGAAAGATGGACAGACGCTGGTTGTCGGTGGATTGTTTTTAGAACAGGAAGCAGCACAGTTGGCGAAGGTTCCATACTTAGCTGAAACTCCGGTGTTGGGCGCCTTCTTCAGAAACAGCATCAAAGGCAGAAACAGAACTGAGTTGATGCTTCTTTTGACGCCAAAGATTGTTGAAGAAGAACCACCAAGCCAAGCAATCACAGAGTCGCGCCCGCCACTGCAGATGTAGGAACCGAATCACGAGATCCGTCGTCGTCGCGCCTGTCACATTGCGTGTTTCAGATGTGAATCTTTTTGATGTACTTGTCCAAGCCCCACGCCTTAGCTTGCGCCTCGGCCTGCTTTTCAATCTTCTTCCACTTCGCCGGCCCGAGGTAGTGCTTGAGACCAATGGCGCCCGAATAAAGAAGAACTCCGCAGAACAGCAGCGTGAGAAAGCCGTTTCTGATGTTTCTCATGAGTTCGTAGTTTTTGCGGCTCTTTCTGAACTCCGGCTGTGCAAGCGCACTTTCGTCGTACAAAAGCTCGCCGAGCTCTTGATAGACGTTGCGCTCTTTCTTTTCCCAGTTTTGTCGAGTGTTATCGGTCGGAATCAGTCTGTTGCAGCTTTCGCAAACGGTGCGAACCTGTCTAGGCTGAACGTGCCCGCATCTCGGGCAGGCAAGAACAGGCGTGTCTTTGTCCTCGTGCTCGATTTTGAACGCGGATTTGATGATCACCAGGTTCTTATGAAAATCCATGCCTTTCGCTCCCTGCGCCGCCAAACTATGCAGGATGGGGTTTAGCTTCGGTCGGTAGTTAGTACGTTCCCAGTAGTAAGTCTGGCCTATTAATACACTTGCACTATAAGTTAAATTTAATCTATATGTCAATGGGCGAAATCGTTGATGTTTTCGGGCGGACGCCCGGTTTTGGGGCTTTCAAATAAGCACACAAGTTGCATCGGTTGAAACTGGTTTGAAACGGTATTGGAGCTAGCTTTTCGCATCCAAATATTGGTAGGCGGCCCAAAGTTGCTTGATTGAGACTCCGAGCCAAGAGTTTCGCTTAATGCGACTCACATCTACAAACGATCTGAGATGTCCGATTGGTACGTACGTGGAGTGGGTCGACCATGCTGCTCTTTCGGTTCTCATATGCTGCACTACCATTTCGTCAGCGAGTTCCGCCAGATCGGACATGCGAAAGGAAGGCGGAGACATCGATTGTGCTGTAGCGATGATGCGGACTATGTTGAAATCGATGGTTGATACACCCTGCGCACGAGTACTGGAGCCATAGCTGCTTTCTAGATCCAATACGATGGTCTCTGCAATCACGCGAAAGGATCCTGCTGCTTCCTTTTGTGATGATGAGGATGAATCACAAATCAACGAGAGTTTGTCCAATAGGTCTTTTGCTGCATGCAGACTCCAAAATTTGCTTTTCAATTTTGAGCTGAACGATACGCGAACCTCAGAGGCGCGATCACCTTGAGTCACAACTATGTTCACGTCGATTGGGGTGCGCTCGTTTGCAAACAGGGATTTTTCAGGAACGAGCAAGTGCGCATCAAACCGGCAATCATTGGGCGATGTTTGCATCTTCGAGATGTCTTGCCAGGGAAGTGCATTGGCAGCTTGAAATTCGTAAATGCAAGTATTTAAGATCGTGTCGATACCATCTATGATGTCACGCGAATTTGTCGTGAGCACTTCTTGGTGATAAACATCCTTATCTTTCTTGCGTTTCCACATGCATTCAAGTCCTGGAAATTCTAGGCGCGTCATCGTCGAAGCTGCACGAAACCGTCAGCAATATTTGCATCGTGCCATTAAGGAAGAAGGCGCCGGCAGCTTTTTGCGCGATTCAGCCGGAAGGTCCAAATTTGCCTATTCGACGGTTACTGATTTTGCCAGGTTGCGAGGTTGGTCGACATCTTTGCCGAGGTAGTCGGCAATGAAATAGGACAAAAGCTGCAGTGGAAGAACGGTTAACAGCGGGCTGAAGAACTCTTCGATTTGTGGAATTCTCAGAACCGAATCGAAGGTCTTGGTTGCTTGCTCATCGCCATCGACCGCGACTGCGATCATCTTGGCGTTGCGAGCGCGGGCTTCCATTGCATTGGATAGCGTCTTTTCGTAGACGGCGCCAGGTACAACCACTGTAATCACCGGCACGCTTGCATCGAGAACCGCAATTGGTCCGTGCTTGAGCTCACCAGCCGCATAGCCGGAGGCGTGAATGTACGAAAGTTCTTTCAACTTCAATGCGCCTTCAAGGGCGGTCGGGTAGTTCATACCGCGTCCGACAAAGACGACGTCATGCGCTTCTGCGTATTGCAAGGAAATGTCTCTGATCGCTTCTTCTCTGGCCAAAGTCTGTTCGATCAAAGCCGGAATCGAATTGAGGGTGGCTTTGAGCTTGCGCGCTTTGCGGGCGGAGATGCTGCCTCTGACTTCGGCCAGGTAAATTGCAAGCAAGTAGAAGCTCGTGAGTTGAGCGACGTAAGTCTTGGTTGCAGCAACAGAAACTTCGATACCGCACTCGGTGACAATCAAGTTTGGTGTAAGTTGAGCGAGGTGAGAGTCAGGCCTGTTTGTAATGCCCAGAGTGAAACTGCCTTTTTGTTTCGCTTCAGAAAGTGCCGCGAGCGTATCTGCCGTTTCTCCAGATTGGGAAACTGCAATGGTCAATGTGCTTTCGTTGACGAGAAGTTTGCGGCCTCTTATCTCGGACGCGATCTCGACTTCCACCGGAATCGAGCAAAGATCTTCGATTATGTATTTGCCGACCAATGCCGAGTGATACGCGGTTCCGCAGGCGACAACCATGATGCGGTTGATGCCTTTGATTTCAGTGTCGGTAAGGTTGACGCCATAGTGTTGCGTGCCGGCGAGCTCATTGCTGGCGTGCTCGACCGAGAACTGAATCGGTTTGTCAGGATGTCTCAAGTACTTGCTTAGAGTCTGACGAAGCACCAGCGGCTGCTCGTGAATTTCTTTGAGCAAGAAGTGCTTGTAGCCGCTCTTGTCGATTACATAAGGATTGTTTTCCAGAGAAATCGGTTGGCGATCGATTTGGTGTCCGTCAAAGTCAAAAAGCTTGACCCCGGTTGCGGTAATTTCTGCTACTTCGCTCTGCTCGAGCTTGAGCACGCGATTGGTGTATTGACGCATCGCCATGCTGTCCGAGGCGAGGAAACTTTCGTCGTCACCCAAACCAACGCTCAGTGAATAGTGATGGTTGACTGCATAGATGCGATCGGGATGCAGTTGGCTGACGATTCCCAAGGCGTAGGCGCCTTTGAGGCGGCTCACTGCGCGGCGGATCGAACTGAGGAGGTCAGAATCCTTCTCGTATTCGTACGCCACCAAGTGTGCTACCACCTCGGTATCGGTCTCTGAGTTGAAAACATAACCCAACTCTGTGAGTTCATCTCTGAGTTCGTCATAGTTTTCGATGATGCCGTTGTGAACGACCGCAAACGTTCCGGTCTGATCGATATGCGGGTGAGCATTCAGATCGTTTGGAACACCATGAGTTGCCCAACGCGTATGCCCAATGCCGATTCTGGCTGCAGGACGCTTGTTGTTGAGAATCTCCTCCAGGTTGGAGAGCTTGCCGGCGGCTTTGAGCACGCACAACTCACCTTCTTCAATTACGGCGACACCTGCCGAGTCGTAGCCTCTATATTCCAGGTATCTCAATTCGGAAAGCAATACTGGAGCTGCTTCAGACGTTCCCAGATAGCCAACTATTCCGCACATTCAGGACTGACCCCCAACCAAACTAGATTCCAACTAAATTTCCATGACTTCCGCTTCTTTGTCGTGCACGGACTTGTCCACTTCCTTTATATACTTATCCGTCAACTTTTGAAGTGTCTCCTCCTGGCGCTTAATTTCGTCCTCTGAAACCTGCGAAGCCTTGAGTTTCTTGAGGTCTTCAGCTCCGTCTCGGCGAATATTTCTCACGGCGACGCGCGCGTCTTCACCGTACTTTTTCACAGATTTAGTCAACTCTTTACGTCTTTCTTCGGTGAGAGCCGGAATGTTCAATCGTATGACGGAACCATCGTTGTTCGGTGTCAATCCGAGCTGAGATTTATGTATGGCTTGCTCTATATCTTTAAGGGATCCCTTGTCGTAGGGTTGAATAACCAAGGAGCGACCGTCCGGCGTAGAGATGTTCGCCAGACTCTTCAGTGGTGTGGGGGTGCCGTAGTATTCGACTTCGACGCGGTCTAAGAGCCCTGGGTTGGCGCGACCGGTTCTGATGGTTTGAAACTGTGTAAGCAAATTAGCAACGGCTTTCTTCATTCTGTCTTCTGCCGAAGCAAGTATGTCAGTGGCGGTACTCATGTTTTTTTTTGTCCTCCGACCGTTTCGACCGTTCCAACAAAGGTGCCTATTTTGTCTCCAAGAACGATTCGTTCGATGCTTCCAGGTTTCGCGAAGTCGAATACGACTATCGGAATGTTGTTTTCGTGACACAAAGACACCGCTGCAGGATCCATAACCTTCAGCCCTTGTCGTATCACTTGCTCGAACGTGATGTCGTGAAACTTTTTGGCGTCCGGATTCTTGCGTGGATCATCGTCGTAGACGCCGTCGACGTTGTTTTTGGCCATGAGAATGACGTTGGCTTTGATTTCAGCTGCTCTCAACGCTGCTGCTGTATCGGTCGTGACGTGCGGGTTTCCGGTGCCGCCGCCGAATATTACAACCCGCTTTTTCTCGAGGTGCCTGATCGCTCTCAGTCTAATGAATGGCTCTGCCACAGCCGGCATAGCGATAGCGGTTTGTACTCTGGTTGGAACCTCTTTGTTGTTTAGAACTTCCTGAAGAATGAGCGCATTCATGATTGTGGCGAGCATGCCGACGTAATCTGCAGCCGCTTTATCCATGCCCCATTGCTGACCTTGCGACCCGCGAAAGACGTTGCCTGCGCCGACTACTACAGCAATTTCGATGCCTTGGCGATGTGCAGCGGCGATTTCATCGGCGATTCGATTCAGTATCGAGAAATCGAACCCGAAGCCTTGCCCACCCATAAGCGCTTCGCCGCTGAGTTTGAGAAGAACACGTTTGAACTTTGGAGATGCCATAGAACGACCAATTGCTGTAAGTCGGGGTGATCATACCGCTTTCCCCTTCTTGCATTCCATGTTGGAGATTTCATGGGATATTGAGAAGGTAAGCACAGCGCCTGTTTTGACGTAGTCAGGTGCTCGAGATTCTGCGCCATTGACGCAATTTTAGATTCAAAAGCATATCGAATGTGGTGGCAAGAGAATTGTCCTGATCGTAACGAGATGTTGTCAGGGTGCTTGATTCGCGGGGCTGAGCACTTTTCAACTCGCGGCGAGGACACTTTGAAACAATGTCGCTTTTTTTCGAAATGGGTTTGCTGAGTAAAGCCGGTAAGCGCCTACCTAGCGTATCTCGAATCCCTCGACCAGCTTGCGTTATCGGGCTCCACGCAGACGCGCTTACCTACGTTGTTCAGGAAAAACCTGCCACAAAAAAGAACGTACCGCTTTGGATCAAACGGCGATTTCAAGAAGTAGCGCCGACTCGCCAGCGCCCTCGACTCGCCCGACTACTCGGACTTGCCGTTGGTGTCGCAATGACCTTCGCCAAGGATGAACAACGCGTAGCGAACCGGCTTCAATTCGCCGACTTCGCCTGCTTTGCTGGCAAGGTACTTCGCCACTGTTTGTTGTGGGTCCTTAACGAATGGTTGTTCCATTAAGGTGCGCTCGGAGATGATCTTGTCAACTCTTCCGCTCACAATCTTGTCTCTCATCTCCGGCTTTTTCTCGGCCAGGTCAGCCTTTCCAGACTCGATGCGCTTTTCGTTCTCGATTATGTCGTTTGGAACATCCGATCTATTGATGTACTGAGGTTTGGCAGAAACAACATGCATGGCTACTTCTCTGGCAACGGCGGAAAGCTTGTCTGCCGCTGCTTCCTTGTCGCCGGAAAGCTCGATCAAAGCGCCCATCTTGCCGCCCAATGCGTGGACGTAGAGACCGACGGTTCCGTTGGCGCTCTTGAGATCGTAAACGGCCAATCTGCTTATAACAATGTTTTCGCCGGTCTTGGCAATCGATTCGGTAATCAGATCTTTGACCGTGCCGCTGGCTGCCGGCTTGCTCAGAAGCTCCTCTGCATCTTTTGGTTTGTGCTTGAGGGTGAGTTCTGCCAGTTCTTTGGCTAGGGCTGTAAACTGTTCGTTTCTGGCGACGAAGTCGGTCTCGCAGTTGATTTCGACAAGCGCGCCGGATTTGCCGTCTGGGCTTACCAGCCCGGCGACGAGCCCTTCTGAAGTTGCGCGAGAAGACTTTTTATTTGCGACAGCAACGCCCTTTTGGCGCAGCCATTCAAAGGCTTTCTCAAAATCGCCTGACGATTCCACCAGAGCTTTTTTGCAGTCCATCATGGCTGCTCCGGATTTTTCGCGTAGCTCCTTAACCATGGATGCGGAAATTTCTACCATTTTGAGACTCTCCTCAAAGTCGTTTCGTGTCATTTTCTAGCGCTCACCGGAACCGGGATCCGATAGATCCACAAGCGATCGGCGCGCCCAGTACACCGGTTGGGTTCAGGCAGTTGAGCGTTTGCAAAACTGCTTGCGCTGTTTCGATCTACTCTTCTTCAGCTTCCGTTGTCTCTTCTTCCTCGGCTCCACCGCCGGCTGTTACCAGAGCAGGCGCGGGTTCGGGCTCGGGCTCGGCAACAGGCTCGACGTAGTTGGTTTGTCCTTGTTTGCCTTCCATAATGGAATCAGCAATCTTGCCGGTGATCAATTTGATGGAACGAATGGAGTCGTCGTTGCCCGGAATTACATAATCGATGCCATCCGGATCGCAGTTGGTGTCGATGATTCCGACGACGTTGATGCCCATTTTCTTCGCTTCGGAAACAGCGATTAGTTCGCGCTTCTGATCGATGATGAACAGAATATCCGGACGTCCGCGCATCAACTTGATGCCGCCCAATGATTTCTCGAGCTTTTGGAGTTCTCTGTTCAGTACTGCTTGTTCTTTCTTGCCGCGGCGGAAGAAATCACCGTTGTCTCTCATCTCTTCGAGTTCTTTAAGACGGTTTATTCGCAAGCGAATGGTTTCGAAGTTGGTGAGCATTCCGCCCAACCAGCGACGGTTTACAAAGTGAGCGCCGCAGCGTCTCGCTTCTTCTTCTACGATTTCGGCGGCTTGCTTTTTGGTGCCGACGAAAATGATGTTTTTTCTTTCTGACGCGGCTTGTCTGACAAATTCACAGGCTTTATCAAGCGCTCTGGTCGTTTGCTCGAGGTCAATGATGTAGATGCCATTGCGCTCACCGTAGATGTAAGGTCTCATCTTCGGGTTCCAACGGCGGGTCTGGTGACCAAAATGTACACCTGCCTCCAAAAGTTGTCTCATCGATGCTACTGGCAAGGTTACTCTCCTACTCCTCTAGTTATGGGGCGAACAAACGACTATACACATTGCGATACACGTTGATACTGCGGCCCGCCGCTTTCACAGAAGCGGCTTGGGGACGAAAGATCAAAGTTTACACCCCCGCGATTCCTGCTTAGCAGTCTCGTAACGACGTCTTAAGCGTTGGAAAAGGGCGTGAAACCAGGGTTCTCGCGGACGGACCTAACGACGTTGTGGGTCCATACGTGTGAACAATCTTGTAATTTTAACACGAATCCCTGAAATACGGCATTCCTGGACAATTTCATCAACGCATCGTTATAATATTACAACGTGAATCTTTGCTAACTCTGACGGGAGTGCTTGCTTGAAAGTTCTGGTGCTGAATGCTTCATACGAACCCTTGAACATCTGCACTTGGCGGCGTGCAGTGGTTCTTCTCATGAAGGGAAAGGCCGAGCAAATCGAGCACAACGGCAAACTGATCTACGCTGATTTCCCTCTGCCTACGGTCATTCGATTACGGTCTTATGTGAAGATACCGTACAAAGAGATCAGTTTATCCCGGCGCAATATTCTGCACCGGGATAATTACACGTGCCAGTATTGCGGCGATAAGCGCCACGACCTGACGATCGACCACATCGTGCCACGCTCCAGGGGCGGTATTGATGCATGGGATAACGTCGTTGCAGCTTGTTTGCGATGCAACGTCAAGAAAGGCGATCGCACTCCAAAAGAAGCCGGCATGCCGCTCTCCATCGTGCCACGTCGCCCACTTTCGCACGTGCATTTCGAAATTTCAAAACATGCCGCAGTCGGCGAAGTGACCTGGAAGAAATACGTCATTGGGGCCTAGGCCCGGCGAGGACTTGCAGGTACTTGCAGGCAAACACAACCGGCGGGTTACATCTGTTGTACGTCGCTTGAGCGATATCGCTGAAATTGCGGACCAGAACCTACGGCAGGTTGCAGGTGTATATACTTCGCGCCCATACATCTGCATATGTCATCTATCTGCGCCAAATCTGCAAAAAAATTGAACTTTTTGCTTTGCCGGGCGTTTTGTAAATAGAGGCAGAGAATGCGGGGAAATTCAGCACGCCAGCCTCGCTTTGGAGAGTTGCAGACTAGGAGATGCCTATGTACTCTTTTATGACTAGAAGCGTTAGGAACACTCCTTTGGTCGAAGGGCTATACGCTAGCGTAGTTTTGGATATCCAGGCGAAGGAGTTGAGAGATCGGCTCTTCACCTATCGCGTGCCCGATTACCTAAGCCCAGACACGTTCATCGGCGCTCAGGTTTTGGTCCCATTCGGCGCTCAGCAGATCGGGGGCTATGTTGTTTCACTCACCGAGACGACCCCCGAAGTTTCGTTCAAGACAAAAGACATCTTTGAAGTCGTTGAGCCGGAGCCGCTTTTCGACAAGCAGTACATCGAGTTTCTTCACTGGCTCGCCACTTATTACTGCGCGACTCTTTCTGATGTGATCGCTGCGGCTATACCTGCATGCTTGAGTCCACGCTTCAAAAAGCAGGTCAAAATGAGCCAGTCGATAAACGGCGAGGCCGCTGCTCGACTGTCTCTGACAAGTGCGAAAGACAAAGGTCTGAAATCGCTGCTTGATCTTCTCGATGAATCCAAAACCAAAAAGAATTCCACCTCGCTTTCAACTCTGAGGAAGCGATGGATGAAGCAAAGCCGCCAGCCCTCAGCGCATTTTTATCGGGCGCTCAACTACCTCAAACAAGAATGTTTTGTGGAGATCGAAACTGAATCGACTTCAATTGCATCTCCAAAATTGTCGCCGAATGTAATTTGGACTGGGCAAGATCCTAAGACCAATCGCCAGAAGGAAGTATTGACGGTGCTTTCCAGGCACTCGGGGCAAATGGCTCTCAAAGATTTGGTTGAAGCGGCAGGCACCACCCATGCCACCATCAAAAAGATGGAGCAAGATGGAATTCTCGGTATTGTCTACTCCGAAGTGTATCGCGACCCTCTCAAACGAGTGGATGGTGTCCCGGGAAAACCAATACCCGAGCTGACCAAGCATCAAAAGGAAGCTCTCGAGGTTTTGATTCCGGCACTAAATCAACGACTTGTTTTGGATAACTCCACGACGATAGTTATTGACGAACGTGAATCGGGTGGCGACCGTTTCGAAGCAATAGAACCCGTCAAACCATTTCTTTTACACGGTGTTACCGGCTCAGGCAAGACAGAAGTGTATCTGCGATTGATCGATGAGGCGTTGAGGCATGGCAGATCTGCACTAATGATGGTGCCTGAAATCAGCTTGACACCGCAATTGGCGGGTCGGTTGAAAGAGCGCTTTGGCGACCAAGTATGTGTTTGGCATAGTGCCCTGAGCCAGGGCGAGCGTTATGACACTTGGCGCCGACTCAGAGCTGGTGAGGCGAAAATTCTACTGGGTGCTCGTTCTGCAGTGCTGGCACATTTGCCTGATGTTGGACTGATAATTCTCGATGAAGAACACGACGGCAGTTACAAGCAAACCAGCCCGAGCCCTCGTTATCACGCTCGCGACGTTGCACTGGAGAAAGCACGAAGACATGGTGCGCTTGTTGTACTGGGCAGTGCTACTCCTGATGTTGGAACTTTCAAATCGGCAAAAGAGGATGGTCTCGTTCTCGAGCTTCCGGAGCGAGTCTTCAAGCAAGAGATGCCCGAAGTGAAAATTGTCGACATGCGTGAGGAGTTCAAAGTCGGCAATAAGGGTGTGTTCTCCCTGGCTTTGCTAAAAGAACTCGAAGGCTGTCTTCAAAGAAAAGAACAAGCGATTCTTCTTATGAACCGCCGTGGTTATGCAAGCCACGTATTCTGCCGCGCTTGTGGGCATGTGGTCAGATGCAAGAATTGCAGCGTTTCACTCGTCTTTCATCAACGCCCAGGCGATTGTGAAGGCATCAACGGCTACCTATCCTGCCATCATTGTGGCTTCCGAAAAAGCGGCATGGATACTTGTCCTGCCTGTAAAGGACCATTCATTCGCCAATTTGGTTTGGGTACACAACGAATCGAAGAGGAGGTGCGACAAAGGTTCCGCAATGCATCAGTAGTCAGGCTGGACAGTGATGTGGCCCAAAGGAAAGGTGCTCACGAAGAGGTTCTTGGTAAGTTCGCAAAAGGCGGCATCGACATTCTGATCGGCACCCAGATGGTGTCCAAGGGTCTCGATATCGCCGGTGTAACTCTAGTCGGAGTGCTCGCTGCCGACGGTGCCTTTAACTTGCCTGACTATCGATCGATAGAACGCGGCTTCCAACTGCTCACCCAAGTCTCGGGTCGGGCTGGACGAGGGGACAAGCCAGGCCGTGTAATATTGCAAACTTACAGTTCGGATCTTGATGCGCTTAAATGGGCAAGCGGCCATGACTATGCAAGCTTCGTCGAGGCTGAGTTGCAAGCGCGAGAAACGTTTAGCTATCCACCTTTCAGTCAACTGATTCGAGCCGTGATTGCAGGTGCTGACTTGTTTGAAGTCGAAGCAGCAACCGACCGCTTAGCAGAAGAAATAAGCACATTTTTGGAGTCGCAGCTGCCCGATGCCGACATGCGCCTTTTAGGCCCGGCGCCGTGTCTGATTGAAAGGCTGAGGGGAAAATACCGTCACCAACTACTGGTGAAGAATTTAGCCGGACTAGAAGCTGCAGCAACTCTGACCAGGTTTCTGCGAGGTAGAAAGACAGCGCCGAACATAAGTCTGGCAATAGACGTCGATGCCTGTGATTTGATGTGACCCGGCAAATCTAGGGAAAAGGCGGTTGAAAGAAAACGGGAAACCTCCGATATTGGGAGCGACCACTTTCGGTCACTCTCGAATTCTTACTATTACCAATTTCCTGGAGTACTCACTATGCACAGCCCCCCGTGGCGGTTTGCTGCTGCCTTTATACTTTTAATAGCAGCACTAACACAAACATCACTTACTTCTTTTGCACGCGGAGACTCTCACATGGCCGGAGACGGAGAAATCAACCTCATATCCGAAAAGCAATACGAAAAGGACTTGAAGGTCGCAAATCAACGAGCCCAAGTCGAGCTAAACAAAGCCAAATCCTTGCCTCTAGGCGATGTCAGACGGGCAAGAGCACTTTTGTCTTGCTACGACGGTCTCACCCACCTCCACGCCCTCTATGACCAGCAAAAGCCTATGCTCCAAGAAGCGGTACAGATTCTGGAGCGAAACCTTCCAGGCGCTCTGGAAACGGCAGTTGCTCAGTATAAATTGGGACAATACTTTCAAAATCGCGGTTTTGACATGGACGCCGGAAAGGCATGGTATCTCAAGGCGATTCCAGGATACGAGGCACATATCAATGAGGTTTTGGCAAGCTATCTACGAAATTTAGAACTGCAAAATATGTATACAAGCACCAAGCAGCTCGACAAGCTGAAAGCGTATGTTTTCAAACTAACAGAACATACTCAAAAGCATCAGGGATCTAGCACCAACTCGCTAGTGATGGGATTGATGACGCAAATCGGACAATCGGAAGTGTCCAAAGATTACAAACAAGCCGAGACTGCCCTGAGGCAGGTTATGCAAATAATCTCCGCTCAACATGCGCCAAGCCACGATCTTGCTGAGTTGCATATTCGCCTCGGTACTGCGCTCGAAGAGCAGAATCGGCTTCAGGAGGCGTTGTCCGAGTATGGCATGGCGCTTGAAATAGACAAAGTGGTTTTTCCAGATCGTTTCGCTCTCGTGTCAAATCACATTTTTTCCGGACCATTGGACAACACCAGCCCGCACATGACTGACTCAATAAAAATGGGAGACGTTTTGTTGAAGATGGGCAGACACGCTGAAGCCCGGCTAGCCTTCGATCGGGTTGTCGATATCGCAAATCATTTTGATACTGACGCGCGCACACGCGCGCCGGTTGTAAGCCAGGCGAAATATGTGAAGAAACGCCACTTTGAACTTAATCGACCTTAGACCATCACACTGGCAGAAGTTCGGCGCATTCTATAGAGTTATGACATCTCAAAGTTCGAGTCTCGAATCCTCGACTTCAAGGGGGTCCATAGCGCACGCTACACATTAAGATGCTTCCTGCCTATTATCTGTTCAGCACGACCGTTGCCACCTTAGCTTCTCCGCTTCTTCTGTTTAAGAAGAAGGCGAGGGCAGGCGTATTGCAGAAGCTCGGCTTTGTGCCTGCAGGCGCATGTTACCTCGGCGGTCCTGTCTGGTTTCACACGGTGTCTGTAGGGGAATTCAATGCAACTTGGCCCCTGATTCAAGAGTTTCACAAAACATATCCGCAGATTCCAATCGTCATCTCGACCACAACAGCCACCGGACAAGAACTGGCTGTCAGCCGTGCTTCCGAGATTGCAGAAGTGGTCTACTTCCCTTATGACCTTCCATGGTCACCATCGAATTGGTTGGACAAAGTTTGTCCTCGCCTGGTTGCAGTCGCCGAAACCGAGATATGGCCTGGCTTTATAAACGAATGCCACAAGCGGCTGATTCCTGTAATCATGGTCAATGGCAGAATGTCGCCACGCTCATTCAGGTCGTATTACAGATGGCGATGGTTTTTCGGCCCGCTGCTCAAGGGGCTTTCCGCAATCGGTGTGCAGTCTCAAGCAGAGGCCGATCGCTTTGGAGACGTGATGGGAGACAAGCGAAACATTCATATATTGGGCAACTTGAAGCTCGACGGTCAAAAACAGTTGCCTCAAGGGCGCCGTCAGGAGATAGCCAACGTTGTCGGGCTTAACGACGAAAACCTTGTATTAGTGGCTGGCTCAACCCACGAAGGGGAAGAAGCAGCCATTTTGGAAGCATATAAAGGAACAATCTCGACATTCGATAATGCCAGACTTATCATCGCACCGCGGCATCCCGAGCGCTTTGCACGAGTACAAGAAGTGATTCGGTCTCAAGGACTCAGACCAAAAATGTTCTCGAACAACGAGAGACTCGAAGGCTCCCATGACGTTTATTTGCTCGACGCAATCGGTCATTTGGCGGACTTCTACTCGGTGGCGACCCTTGCATTTGTGGGTGGCACCTTGGCTCCTATCGGCGGGCACAACTTGGCAGAACCTTATGCATTTGGCGCACCAGTCATTTGTGGTCCCCGTGTCGAGAAAACAAAAGATATAGCCAACGCGCTTCTGGAGCGCAAAGCCATTTGCATGGTAAAAGATGCTGAAGAGCTCAAGTCGAAAGTTCTGGAGCTCGTCTCCAATGCGGATCTGAGAAACACTATGGGCGAATGCGGAAAACAGTGGTTGATCGACAGCCAGGGAGCAGTCGCCAGGACAATGGAAGTAATTGAAACGTTTGTCGGCAAAGCCGGCAATGGAGTTTCTGGCGAGCTGGCCAACACGTCAGGCTCGAGATGAGGTAACTCAAGGTGGCCTGGGGCGATCCACAAACTCCAATGGAAGAATTCGTTCGAGCGGCGCTGATGCCGGCGTCGATGGTATACGGGGCGGGCTTGCTCGTTCATGTAAGCGCCTACGCCAATGGTCTCTTGAAGCGCAATAAGTTGGACGTGCCGGTTATCTCAATCGGCAATGTCACCGTCGGTGGTACCGGCAAAACTCCAATCACAATCGATTTGACCAGCCGCCTTGCCGCACATGGGCTGAGAGTCGGCGTCTTGAGCCGCGGTTATGGCAGGCGATCGCAAGAAGAGACGGTGGTTGTTTGTGACGGCGCAGGAAAGTTCGCTGCTCCCATCGATGCTGGTGACGAACCTCTTTTGATTGCCAGGTCCAACCCTAATGCAGTCGTCATCACCGGCAAAAACAGAGCCAAGAATGGCAAGCTGGCAATCGAAAAGTTCGGTTGCGATGTTCTGATTCTTGATGATGGATTTCAACACTTCAAGCTCAAACGCGACATTGATATCGTTCTTGTCGACTACAACGATAATTTTGAAAACGATAATCTGCTTCCGGCTGGGCGGCTGCGCGAACCGGTTGTCGCCCTGTCTCGTGCCTCGAAGGTGATCATTACCAAGGTTCCACAAATAATGGATCACCGCGATCACAAACGACTCGATCGCATGCGTGATTACATAAAACAGCGAGCGCCACATGCAGCTATCAGCACCTGTCGTTTCATTCCCAAGGTGCTGCGCCCGGGAGCGGCCTACTCTTCGATTGTTCTTGGCGCCGAAGGAAATGGGTTCAATCGAGATCTGGACATTTCGAAATTGCGGGCAACACGAGTGGCGGCATTCTGCGGATTGGCACGCCCCGAAAGCTTCAAAGCGACACTCCAAAACCTGGGAGCGGACATCGTCGCCTTTAGAACATTCGGCGATCACCACTGGTTTACTGCGCAAGACATAAAGAAGCTCAAGGCCGATGCTAAGGATGCAGAGCTTCTGATTTCAACCGAAAAGGACTTGGTGCGCCAAATTCATATGGTTCTGCCGACCGACTTGCTTAAGCGCACTTACGCGTTGAAGCTGGAAACAGAATGGATTGACAATGCTCCCGATGCAGCGTTTATGAAACTGCTCAAGCAAGCTTCGCCGGAGTGTACAGATTCGGATTTGGAAAAAAATGTCTGACCGGACGCCAGTATGCAGCAAGGCAAAGCGTATTCTTGTAATGCGCTATCGCTTCATTGGCGATACCATCCTCACCGTTCCATTTTTGCGAAATCTCCGTCGTTGCTACCCGAACGCACAAATCGACGTTTTGGTAGGACCCCAAAGTGGTGAGGTTTTGGACGGATGTCCCTATGTCGACAACTTCATCGTATTTGATACCACTAGATTTCATAAATACGATCGCACAGAACAAAAGGCGAGAAACTATTGGTCATACTTAGGGGAGCTGCGAAAGAATTCCTACGACCTGGTGTTTGTGCTGAAACGCTCGCTCTCATCAGCGTTTTTGGCGTTTGCCACCGGCGCCAAATACAGAGTCGGATACGCTACCGAAGGTCGTGGCTTTCTTTTAACTCACAAAGTTCCATTCAATAAAAACATTCATGAGGTTCAATCCACCCTCGATGTGCTCAGGGCTGCAAATGTCGCTGTGGTCGACGATCATCTCGAGGCATGGCTCTCTGCGCAAGAGCGGGCGGCAATCAATATCAAAGTGCCCCAACTGGCGCAAGCGAGTGCGAAAGTCTTGGTTCATGCTGCCGCCGCACATCCCGACAAGATCTATCCCACTGAAAGTTGGGCTGAAGTCGTGCGGATGCTCAAACAAGACCTCAATTTGACACCTTTTTTCACCGGTGCCAGGGACGACCGCCAGCTTTACGATTCAATCGCTCAAATGGCGGGACTCGAAAAAGAATGCGTCAACCTGGCCGGCGAGCTGTCATTGCGGGAAAGCATGGCGGTGTACGAAAGGATGAACCTCGCTGTCTGTGTCGACTCGGGTCCGGCTCACTTGGCGGCTGCAGTCGGCACTCCCACCCTTTCATTGTTTGGACCCACAGATCCCGAAAGATGGCGCCCATACGGCGATAAGCACCGTGCTCTCTTTGATTCGTCGCTTCCTTGCCGACCCTGTCATTACCGCAAGACCTGCGATGATAGGCCTTGTCTTACAAAAATGAGCCCATTAGATGTGGTGAAAAACTGCCGGGAGCTATATGCTGGAGAAGGGGCCGCCAGACATTAGAGTTGAGACCCAATACAATTAGTAGTTGGCGATACAAGGCAGAACGCAAAGGACGAAGCTATGAAACTCCAATATAAGGTTGCAGCGACTCTTTTGAGTCTGGCAGTGACAGGCAATGTCTTGAGCGCCGATGCGGCAGGCAAGAAGTCTGCGCAGACTTCCAAGAAGGCTGTGACACCGCAGCGAACCGCCTCTGCACAACCTCGCTGGATTGTTTATGACCAATGGGGCAACTGGTATTGGCAAAACAATAAGCAAAGAGAAGCCAAGGAAATGTGGATGCAGGCGCTTCGAGACGCCGATCAAACCCTGGGAGATCGCACGCAACGAGCACTGCCTCCTGCTACTGAGTACAAGGTTATGCAGCTCGTTAAACACCTGATTCAACTTTCCGGAAACACAGTCGAAAAGAAAGACTCGCGGGGTATTCCCAGCGGTGCATTCATGCCCGGTATGCAAACGAAAGACCCGTATGAACAGCGAAAGGTGCTGGATTCACTGAGAAACGATATAAGGGATAGGGAATCCGACATGCAGTTTTTGCAGAAGGTTTATCGCTTCTCCAAGAAGACTCTCGGGGAAGAAAACCAAGTGTCAAAACGACTGTATTGGCAGATTCACTGGCTTGAAGACGAAATGATCGAAAAGCAACAAAGATTGTCGATGCTTCAGCAGTCGTACAATGGCGTCGGACAGCCGGTAAAGCCAATCGAGCGCATGCGCCAGTTAGATCAAAGCGAAAAGAATCCAAATCAACTTGGACCTAACCAAGGACCCAAGCAGATGGATTCAACCAAGCCTCCGACATCAATCGATGAGATGTTCCAACCGAATCAACCTGGTGTAGAACGGCTGCAAAACGGCGGCTAAGACGGGAGTTATGTCTTCTAAGAAGGCTCGGACTGTGTCGATTCAGTCTGAGTTGGCCCAGATTTCTGCGGCGACTCAACCTTGAACAGAAGATCGCTTTCGAAGAATACGGGCAAACCTCTGACCAGACAGAATACGACAGAACCATATACGAGCCCCATCGCCACTTGGTCTAGACCGGTATTGGCGAGTGTCGTCGTATGCGCCGCTATCACTGCGCAAAAGGCAAGTGCTTTTACGACAGCATAAGTGAATCTGCTGAAATTCGAGGCAACAAGAAACTTGCCGATGCCGCTGTGCATCATCGTCTTGGCACCAAATGCGGTGAAGCCTTGTTCTGATGCATAAGTGCGAATTGCGTCGACAAACGTTCCTCGAACCAGAAACACAAGCGGCACCCAGACCGGAATCCAATTCAGTGCGGCAAAGACGATCCAGTAAGCCATTTCAACGGCTCTGTCTCCGGCAATGTCTAAAATGGCACCAAACTTGGAGGCTTGATTGAGCTTTCTTGCCAGGTATCCATCAAGCGCATCGGCGTAGATGATGAAAGCCGTCAAGCCGAATGCAGTCCAGCGCATTTGATCCGAAGGCATATACAAAAGGCCCAGCGTGCCCAGCGTCAATCCTACTCTGGAGACGGTGACTACGTTGGCGACGTTGATCACTTCTTGGCCTATACGTCGAGATTGCCGACAAGGTGAGCGTTCTTTTCGATGAACTCGCGGCGTGGTCCCACCGCTTCACCCATGAGCAGGTCGAAGACGTGGTCGGCTTCTGACGCGTCATCAACGTTGACTTGTTTGAGCGTTCTGGTTTCGGGATTCATTGTGGTGTCCCACAACTGCTCCGGCATCATTTCGCCCAGACCTTTGAATCGCTGAATCTCCGCTTTTTCGCCCATCTCGGCCATCATTGCTTCCAGTTTGTGCTCGTTGAAGCAGTACTCGACACGCTTGCCTTTTGAAACTTTGTAAAGTGGTGGTTGTGCGATGTATACGTAACCACTTTCCACAAGAGGTCTGGCATATCTGAAGAAGAAGGTCAAAAGCAGAGTTCTGATGTGACTGCCGTCAACGTCGGCATCCGTCATGATGATCACTTTGTGATATCGCAGTTTGTTGAGGTCGAGGTTTTCTGCATTCGGCCTAAGTAGACCACCAGTCTTTCCGCCTTCATCGTCGTTTTCTTTGACGACCAAACCAAGGGCTTGAATCATCGCCTGTACTTCGGCGTTTTCATAGATTCGACTCGGTTGGACTCGCTCGACGTTGAGAATTTTTCCTCGAAGAGGAAGGATTGCCTGAAAGCGTCGATCTCTTCCTTGCTTGGCAGAGCCACCCGCTGAGTCACCTTCTACAAGGTAGACTTCGCACTTGGAAGGATCTTTGTCTGAGCAATCGGCTAGTTTGCCGGGCATTCCTCCACCGTCAAGGGCGGAGGCTCGACGTGCGGTAAGTTTGGCTTTCTGCGCGGCCTCGCGAGCTCTCTTGGCTTCGCTTGCCTTGATCATAATTTCTTTGGCGCCGGATTTTGGATTTAACTCCAACCATTCAGCGAGCTGCTCGGCAACGACGGATTGCGAGATGCCTTGCACTTCTCGGTTGCCTAGGCGTTGTTTGGTTTGACCTTCAAACTGCGGTTCGGAAACTTTGACGCTGACGATTGCCGTCAATCCTTCGCGCACATCGTCGCCGGTAAAGTTCTCCTCTTTCTCTTTGATGTAGCCGTTCTTACGAGCGTAGTCATTGAGCACGCGGGTAAGCGCATTTCTAAATCCAGTCAGGTGGGTGCCACCATCGGGTGTATGAATGTTGTTTACGAACGAGTAGATAGATTCCGCGTATACGTTGGTCCACTGAAGAGCGCACTCTACAACGACGTTGTCTCGCTCATGCTCGAAGTAAATAGGCTTATTGTGCAGCGCCGTCTTCGTGTCGTTGAGGTATTCGACGTAGCTGGCGATGCCGCCTTCATAATGAAACTCTTCGGTCTTACCGCCCGGCTCCGGAAATCTGAGGTCGGTCAAGGTCATGCGAAGACCCTTGTTGAGAAAGGCCATTTCTCTCAGTCGCGTAATCAGGTCATCCCATTTAACGGTGATGTCGGTGCGTTCGTTGTCTTCATTTATGTCATGAAAGATTGTGCTGTCCGGCCAAAACGTGACTTTGGTGCCGCGCGTCGTGGTCGGTCCGACGATCTCAACCGGGCCGTCAGGTATGCCGCATTGATAAGTCTGCTTGTGCAACTTGTCATCACGATGCACTTCGACTTCCAACTTGCTGGAAAGTGCATTGACCACAGAAGCGCCCACGCCGTGAAGACCGCCGGATACCTTGTATCCGCCGCCACCGAATTTGCCACCAGAGTGCAGCACGGTGAAAACTGTTTCGATCGCGGATTTGCCGGAGCGTTCGACGATGCCGGTAGGTATTCCGCGCCCGTCATCTTGGACTGTAACGGAGTTGTCCGGATTAACCGTCACACGAATGTTTTTGCAGTAGCCTGCAAGCGCTTCGTCAATAGAATTGTCGACGATCTCCCAAACCAGGTGGTGAAGACCTTTGGGACCGGTTGTGCCGATGTACATACCTGGGCGCTTTCGAACAGCTTCCAATCCCTCGAGAACCTGGATTGAGTCTGCGTTATAGTCCACGTTCAATTCTTGGTTGTCTGACACGGGTGCAACGGCTCCGATTTCTTTGCTCAAGATGCGTCTCCAATGAACTTACTTGACGGTTGAAGCGTCAAAAATACTAGAGGTAAATTTTAGCATAATTGCTGATGGTTAGCCCATTTACAGCCGTTTTATGAATGCAATTTTGCATATATTTTTGACATCGGGCACAGCCGTTTGCCTTCTGGGATACAATGATGACGCGATCACTTGTGATCACCGGCGTTGCCGAAGTCACGGCAGGCGACCGAAGTGATCGTCACGTGCCCCATCCAGCCGCGCTTGCGCTAAACGAGCACACTGAGAACATTAGGTTCTTTACAGGAAAACCGACTTGGAAACATTTTACGAAGCCACTAGCCAGTTGTTTAAAGAGTCTGCGATTGCGCTTGGATTCTTTGATGGAGTTCATCCTGGTCATCAGGCTGTGATTAAAAGTGCCATTGAAGCTAGCGGAAAGCTGGGCGTGCCGGCCGGTGTAGTCACGTTTAGAGATCATCCGCGAGCGTTGATTACCGGACAGGCCCCACTGCTTTTGACGGATATAAACGAGCGCCTCGAGCTGTTTTCCAGGCTCGGTGTGGACGCAACATTGGTACTTACTTTTTCCGAGGCTCTTTGCAAACTCAGTCCTCTCGAGTATGTCGAAAACATCTTGCTGGGCGCCATGGGTGCCCGTTCTATCTCCGTTGGACATAATCATCATTTTGGACGCGACCGCGAAGGCGATGCCGATTTGCTGAGAACACTCGGTAAACAGCACAATTTCGAAGTTCATGTGGCTACGATGGTAAACATCGATGGCATGGAAGTGTCGAGCTCGCGTATAAGAGAAATGATTACCCGCGGCGAAATGGAATCGGCAACCCGGCTTCTGTCGCGCCCTTTTGCACTCGCCGGTGAAGTGGTCAGAGGCGACGGCAGAGGACGAACCATTGGTTTTGCAACTGCCAATCTCGACATGTGGGAGTTTCAGCAAATCCCGGCACGAGGCGTGTATGCAGTGCGTGTCCACATGCCCGACGGTAGGGTATTAGATGGGGTGCTGAATGTTGGTTTCAGACCGACGTTTACAGATCCCAACACGCCAAGACTCTGTGTAGAGGCTCATATTCTGGACTTCGATGAAGACATTTACGGCCAAAAATTGCGCGTGGAATTTTTGCATTACATTCGAGCCGAACAAAAATTCAATGGAGTCGATGCCCTCAAAGCGCAAATCAAAGTAGACGTCGAGAGTGCTCGCCAATACCTCAAGGGCAAGGCCAGAAGCCAACAAGACAGTAAGCTTCCGGCTTGATTTATGCGCGTCCTTCAAGTCAAGCTTACAAACTTTCGCAACTACGCCCGAACTGAGATGGCTCTTTCAGAAGGGCGCAACATCATCATCGGCGAGAATGCGCAAGGCAAAACCAACTTTCTCGAGTCGATTGAACTCCTGTCGCTAGGCAAATCAAGCCGCAGTACGCACGACAGTGATTTGATTCTCAAAGGACAAACGCAGGGCCGCATCGAGGTCGGTTTCATGGCTCGAGGCGTCGAGGAAAACGTCGCTTTGACTTTATCCACAAGCTCAGGGAAACTGGAAAAACAAGCGAAAGTAAATGGACTTACGGTCAGCGGAAGATCTTCGACCTGGCGAGGAAGGCTTGTCACAGTGCGGTTTGCCAGTTCAGACCTCAATCTGTTGCGCGGTGGTCCTAAGTACCGGCGCGACTGGATAGACATACTGGCTGGGTGTTTGAGACCTGTGTATGCCGACAATCTTTCCAAGTTCCAAAAAACCATTACCCAACGCAATCGGCTCCTCAAGACACTTTTTGAAAGAGGCAGGGTGAGCGTCACAGACCAAGATCAACTCAAGGTGTGGGATCAACAGGTCGCCGGGTACGGCGCTGCCATTTTGTGCCAGCGTTGGCGCAATCTCGAAGAGACGCTTCCCATCGCCCAGGCATATCAGCAAAGCATCTCCTCATCGCGTGAGAGCTTGTCGATTCTGTACAAGTTTTCGCAAAAAGACGAGGACGACGAGCAAAAAGAAGATTCGCAGCCCCAAGCGATGCCTGATAAGTTGAGCGACTTGGTTAACGTCGAAGAGCGTGAGGTCGCCGAGACCATCATGCGACTTTTGAAGGCCAGAAGACATGAAGAAATTGCCCGCAAACAAACCCTGACGGGTCCCCATCGCGATGATTTAACCTTTTGCCTCAACGGGGCAAGCGCCGAAGACTTTGGCAGCCAGGGGCAGCAAAGAAGTGTGGTTTTGGCGCTGAAGCTGGCTGAGCTCGATCTGGTGTCGAAATTTTTGAGGGAGCCCCCGGTACTTTTGCTCGACGATGTCTTGGCTGAGCTTGATCTCAACCGTCAGGGTGCCCTCATGGCCTCTTTGCCTGCCGACCTGCAAACGTTAATTACAACTACGCACCTGGATGGTTTCCGCCCTGAATGGCTCGAAAATGCCAGTTTCTTATCAGTAACCGATGGAACAATCGACCGACTACCAGAAATGTCTTTTCTTAAATAGGGTTACGTCGTAGTATTCTCGGGTACATTAATATTGCTTAAGAGTTTAGCTTGAGTGTCGAGGTCAGACCTGGCGGCGGTGGCGACCCTCCCCCTGAGACAACACCCCTGTCTCAGCCTTATTTGTATATGGAACCACAACCCAGAGCGTTAGCGTGTTAGCCGAACACATCGATGATATTGACCGCAAGGTTTGCCTTGAGTGTCACAGGCAATTTACTGGAATAGTAAAGTCTTGCCCGCACGACGGCACGTCGCTGGTCGACATCATTCAAGACCCGCTCATCGGCACCGTTTTGGCAGGCAAATACGAGATTATGTCCGTGGTCGGCACGGGCGGCATGGGCGTCGTGTACAAAGGGCGTCAGCATTTGATGGATCGCATCGTGGCAGTCAAAATGCTGCGCGCGCAGCACGTCGCTGACTCGATGAGCGTCAAGCGGTTTCAACAAGAAGGCAAAGCCTGCTGCCTCCTCAATCACCCACACGTAATCACGATTTACGACTTCGGTGTGTCTCCGACCGGACAACCCTTCATGGTAATGGACTTCCTGCAAGGCGTGTCTTTGGCGGACATCATCAAGGCGGATGGTCAGGTCGGTGTTGAGCGTTCCATCAGAATTTTGATGCAAGCTTGCGAGGCTCTCGACCACGCGCACCGTCTCGGCGTCGTTCACCGTGACTTGAAACCCAGCAATATCATGCTTATCGACTATGACGGAGAAAAGGACTTCGTCAAAGTCGTGGACTTTGGGGTGGCAAAGATCAACAGCCCCAACGATGTCGAAGCGCAGCGTCTGACACAAGTCGGTGAAGTCTGCGGCAGCCCTGTGTACATGAGCCCTGAACAGTGCATGGGTTACGAACTCGACAATCGTTCGGACATTTATTCAATGGGCGTTGTGATGTACGAGACGCTCACCGGCAAGCTGCCCTTGCTTGGTAAGACCATGGTAGATACCATGTCCAAGCATATAAGCGAGCCGCCGCCGCCGTTCAATGAAGCTCGCCCCGACCTTTATATTCCAGAGCGATTGGAAGCCGTGATCATGAGGGCTCTTGCCAAAGATCCCGAGCAACGGCACCAAACCATGGACGATCTCGCCAAAGATCTCGATATGGCTATTCCAAGACCGGGCCGCAGCCAGGTTTTGCGCACCACGCCATTGGAAGAGGGCGAAAAGAAAGAAGGCGCCGGCATTGCCTTTGCTCTTTCTAAAATGTCGGTTCTTCACTGGGTGGTTGTCTCAATGGTCGTCATCGGCTTAGGCTTTGTGGGATTGAAGATGACCGAGAAGAA
The DNA here is from genome assembly GCA_964503045.1 of uncultured Candidatus Obscuribacterales bacterium. Classification (GTDB taxonomy): domain Bacteria; phylum Cyanobacteriota; class Vampirovibrionia; order Obscuribacterales; family Obscuribacteraceae; genus CAYZJR01. Next base: position 14,869 of record CAZCZI010000012.1, on the reverse strand, counting down.
ACCGACACCGCCGGTCGACGCGGTGACTCCGAATCGCCTTCCAACTCCACCGACCACACCCGGTTCTGACTCCGCCAGTGCTGAGCACCCAGGCACAACCACACCCCCTGCGACAACGACTACCGGCACGGCAACAACACCTGAAACGAATCCGACAAACACGACTGCCACTAATGGCAGTGGCACTCATGGCAATTCGTCCGCCACTACCGAACCAACGCGACCGGTTGCCACACACACACCTCAACGAGACAACAAACCGAAGCGTGTCGTGGCGACAGTGCCGCGCAAGCCGGCTCCCAAGCGCACTACCCAAGCGAGCACGCCGAAGCCTTCGGCGGGAGCGTCTGACCCATTTGCCGGACTTTTGAAGCGACGCAGCTACTGATTTTGACCCCGGAAAAGCCGAAGCAGGTCAATTGCCCAGATTTTGATTAATTTTCCTGTTTTATTTGGGCTTGCCCTTAGCTTCCCGGCGACAATAAACCTCGTAGAGGTTGATACGGGACAGGCGACTTCAGCAATCAATGGCCAAGCCGCTAAATCGCGAAACAATAATCAGCAAGATCGCAACCATCGAATGGTTCGTTGCACAGCTCAAGGCAGATCAACAATCTGCGTCCGTGTACCGAGACAATGTGCTGGTTCAACAAGCGACGAAAAGCGCACGGGAGGAGCTAGACAACGCCATAGGCGAGCTTTTTTCCGGCGATCTGGAAATGGCTTGGCGCTCTTGCTCGATTGCTTGGTTGCACTTTTGTTTTGGCAGACAGGTAGTAGATGCAGAAGAAGTTGAGCATCTTGCCGGAGAGAGTCATTATTTGGAACTGAAGGAAGATTGGAAGGCAAAGGCCGAAGCGAAATTGACGACTTTGGAAATGGAGTTGATCAAGATGCGTGGTGCAATCAAGGAACTCGCCGAGAAGGCTGAATCATGACGCTTATAAATAGCGCACATGAATATTGGAAAAACTGGCAAGTCAAACAGTTAACGCGCCGGAAGTTGAATCGGCTCGTGGAACAGATTGCCCTAATCGGATGGGAAGCTCAATCAAGTGACGGTGTTAGGCATGCAGTTTTAGATCAAGACCTCAAGCGAGTGGAACGCAAATATAGAAAAGCACTTGAAGCATATGGCGAAGACGACATCGACGAATGCAAAAAGCAGGCCGACAGAGGCCTGATTTATGCCCGAATCGCTAGCTTGCACCGACAAATGAACGATGCGCCCACCGAACGCATGGCTTTTCCGGAAGATAGTGTCGAGAGCTTGATTCTCCTTTTGTCGGTTTCGATTGCACGAATCAAGATTGCTGTCGAGTCGACGAACTGCCGCATAAGCGAAGCAGCCGCTTCGCGTTTGGCGCGGGTCGTTGCGCAATTCAACGAATCGTTGGAGCTTCTCAAAGAGAATGATTCCCAAGGAGCCAATCGATGCGTGCAAAGCGGATTGATGTCACTGTATGTAGTGGTGCGACAACTTCAACACGACAACAACGAGATCGCAATCGTTGATTTGCGCACTGAGATAAAAAAGCTGCCCAGAGAGCTCAAACAGTATAAGGAGCTTATAGACAGGGTCTTCGAGGTGAAACGAAAGTTCTTGTCGGACGAAGTTGAATGCTCGGTGGAATTAGTCGAGATTGAAAGAGAGATAGAAAGAGGACTAAAGGCATTCGCCGAGGAAGATCTGACTGTGTCTCGCAATCTGGTGGAAAAGGCGCTCGTTAGAATGCAGCTGGTCGAGAAGCTGGAAAGTAAAGGCGGCGCCCAAAGTAAAGATAGCGAAGACGACATTCATGCAGCGGAAGAACTCGAGCAAAGACACTTCAGAGCGAGTATCAGGGAGCTTCAAAGACTCGTCGATGGCAGATCCTCGAGATCGGCTCAAGCCTTGGAAAAGCTCGACGAATCCATCAAATTTCACGAGGCAGCCTGTCGCGCTCGACGTGAAGGACAACTGAAAGAAGCTCAGCGTCTGGCACGATCGGCTCATTTGGAACTGGACTTTGCCAGGCAATTGCTTCTCACTAAAGGAACGCCGGGTTATTCAGATCTGTAGTTAGTGCTTTTGGAAGGTCGGTTCTTTCAAGGCTGCAATCAGTCTCTTTACGCGCTCGCCATCGACCGCGTTTGCCCAATGCCCATCATACTTAGCGGCGGAGCCGACGATGACCGCATCACTATAAGCGGCCAACTCTGCCATGTTTTTCTGAGTGACTCCCGAGCCAACGAGAACGTGACCGGAGACTGCCTTTCTCACTGCTCGCACCTCGCCTGCTTCGGGCGCCTCTCCAGTTCTGGCGCCGGTTACGATTACACCGTCGGCTTTGAAAAACTCTGCATCCTTTGCGGTCTCGGCAAGCGTGATATCGTCTGTGATGGCATGCGACGAGTGTTTCTTTTTGATGTCGGCAAAGATTTTGATCTTCTCGGCGTTGAGGGCTGCACGCCTGCGATAGAGTGCTGCAGCGCAAGATTCGTGAATGCCTTCGTCACCCACGTGCGCGTAAACGTATCCTTCCACCCGAATGAAGTCGAGGTCGCACGCATGTGCTACCGCCAGTGCCTCGATATTGGCTCCGGCTAGAATCTGAATGCCTAAAGGAAGCATCGTTTCGTACTTGAGCGAATTGGCAACCACGGTCATGGCTGCGAGAGTCTCTGGCTCCACCCGTCCCTTTTCGTAGGGCACATCGTGCGTGTTTTCAATCAAAATTGCATCGATTCCCTCTTCCTTATATGTAAGGGCGTCGAAGAGAGCTCCGGCTAAAACTTGATCCATCAAGCCCTTGTAATCGCCTGAGCCCGGCAGAGGTGGAACATGTACGACGCCTATAATCGAGCACTTTCTTCCAAACATTTTGTGTTCCTTCCCCTATCCTTATAGATAGAATCTTGTGGCGCTATCGCAAAAGCAGCGCTCTAACCGGTGATGCTTCCAATTCCATAAACTTGAGGGGCGCCGCAACCAAGAAGTACTCGCCTTCCTCTACTTTTGAGAGGTCGACGTTTTCCAGCCAGGTCATCTTTCTTTTGTGCAAGGCGTTGTGTGCGGGCAGATCTTTAGAGCGGACGTGATCGACTGACGGTGTGTCGATTCCCGCAAGTACGATGCCTCTGTCTGCAAGATGATCGATTAACTCAGGTGTAAAGTATGCGTACTCATCTTCAAAGTGGTCGAAGCGAATTTTGTTGCAGGTTCGAAAAAGCACCCGAGTCGGTTTGACGAAGTTATCTAGTTTGCGAACGTCTTCTGGGGTAATGCCTTTTTGCGTTTCTGCAATGTTGAGCACGACCGTCGGTCCGACAAAGGGAGCCAAGCTCATGGCTCCGACCATGTCGTCACCTGACTCCATGTCACCATAAATGTGAATGGGTGAGTCAGCGTGCGTACCGACATGCGGGCTCATGGTCAAGGCAGTCAGATTGACTATCTTCGTTTCGCGATAGGTCAGCGTCGTTGACTTGCTGAACGGTGTGTCGCCGGGAAAACATGCAGTCTTGGAGTTGATAGGCAATGAGATATCAATGATATCGAATTTGGTGCTTGCCAATTTGTCTAACAGCGCAGAACTCTTTGACGATGCACTTTTCCCTGCGTCTTTCATTTGATAGCTCCGACTGGACTCTCTACCATGCTAATCGCCTGCGTCTGATGTGCCGATGACTTCACGCTGAAGTGAAACTTCGTCTTGAGGTGATCCCACTTGAGGTTGGCTTGACGCTCTTCCGTGTATTCATGGTCGATTAAACCAAGCTCTTTCAATACGTGCGCGACGATGCGAAGCATATGGTTTCTGTCGAAACCGGCACTCAATTTCACCAACATGCCAAGCCCATCAGGATACTGTTTGGTGCTGCCGATGCCGATTGCCAAAAGTCCGTCGGCTCCTTCCTTTGCCACTATCTTTAGTGCGCCGTTGCCGAAAAGTTTTCCTTGCATGAGTTGCGTATCGACGCGATCGGCTCCGCCAATAATTTGGGGATACTTGTGCATCAACTGCCCGGCTTCGAAACATTGCTCGGCCAGCTTGGCTCCTGCTGCGCGTTCTGCAAATGTGCGGTTGAGAAGAGTGCCGTACAACGTTGCAATTTCACGAGCGCTGAGCGCGTAATTTGGAAGCTGGCAACCGTCGGTGGTCCAGGCAAAAGAAGCGGCGGAGCGGCCAAGAATTTTGCCTAAGCTTTCTTTGAGCACATCAAACTGATGACCCTTAGGATCGAGATACGCTCTCATGTCGCCGCCTTGAGCCTTGATGGCCATCAAAAAGCCCAGATGTTTTCCGCTGCAATTGTGATACAGCCGTCGTTGAGATCCTCCCTGCGCTTTTACCTTCTCCTTTGCCGCTTGCGAAAGAGGCATGGTGAATGGACAGCCCAGATACGACTCGTCAATTCCGCTCAAGTCCATTAGCGACTTCAATATGTCCTGGTGCAGGTCTTCTGCACTGTGCGATGCAATCATAATTGCCAACTGCTCGGAAGTGAGCGTCGGGTAGGCGGCGGTCAGTACGTCCCAATGACCGATGAATTGCCAGGGTTTGAGCACCGAGCGGCTCCACAGAGGCGCATTAACATCACCCTGCTCGACGACCGGCACGAGGCTGCCCTTTCGCCCCTCCAAAACCGACACTATGCCGTAAACGGTCACTTCAGGCAATTCTGAACGTTCGATTGTGAAAAGGGGTTGCCATGGAATGCTCATTTCTTTGCACCTTTGCTTATTTTGATTGAAGCCCGTCGCCTTCGAAGACCAGACGGATCACAAGTTGTTTATTGTCCCAGACTTAGCCTGGTGAATTGTCACGTCCCAGATTTTCCTAATCTTTCTTCTTTATTGAATGAAAAAGATGCAATTCATGTATTCGTGTATTCTTGGCTGAAGTCTCTCCAGCCGTACGTGAAACAGATGAAGCAGTCGATTAATCCTGGCTCCAAGGCACCGGCTCCTCTTGGGGCTTACTCCCACGCGCTTCGTGTCGGGCAACTTTTGTTTGTGGCAGGGCAAGGTGCTCGCGATCCCAAGACAGGAAAAGAAGCGGGGGTCGTGGTTGATGCTTTCGACAAAGTGGTTTCTTACGATATCGAAGTGCAAACCGAAGCAGTTATCAAAAACCTGGCTACCGTTCTCGACAGTGCAGGTCTAACGTTGCAAGACGTAGTCGATGTTACGGTTTTTCTTTGCGATATGAACGACTTCGCCAAGTACAATCAGGTCTATTCGAAACACTTCACTTTCGAAAATGCACCGGCACGAACGACAGTGCAGGTAGCGGGTCTGCCGGGGAAGAACCACATTGAGATTAAGGCTGTGGCTGCCTTTAGAGATGGCAGTCTGGAAGCGAAACCTTAGGAAACCTTTCGGAATCAAAGAGTATTTCGTTGCGAATCAGAGGAAAGGGCAATGGCACAGACAACTAAAGTCAGAGCGACGACTACCCACATCGAGCATTTCATCGGGGGCGAATATACTGCGTCGTTGAACGGCGAGAGATTCGACACCATAAATCCGGCCACCGGTGAAGCACATGCGAGCGTTGCGATGGGCACCGCATCTGATATCGACAGAGCTGTCAAAGCCGCTCGCGAAGCCTTTCAAAGCGGCCCGTGGCCGCGCATGTCAATCAGAGAACGCTGTGCGGTTTTGCGTCGAATCGGAGATTTGATTTTGGAACGCAAAGAGTTGTTGGCACGTGCAGAGACACTAGACACCGGCAAACCAATAATCGAATCTCTCGAAGGTGATATTCCGAGATCGGCGCAAAACTTTCATTTCTTTTCGGAATACGCCGCGGCTCAAGAAGACGTTTGCTACTCGTCTGCCAACAACGAACGCCATCTTTCCGTGAGAGAACCTTCCGGCGTATGCGGATTGATCACTCCCTGGAATTTGCCTTTGTACCTTTCGACCTGGAAAATTGCGCCATGCCTGGCGATGGGTAACACGTGCGTGCTAAAGCCTGCCGAGTGGACTCCCTATACGGCATTTCTTCTTGCCGACATCGTCAAAGAAGCGGGGCTGCCTCCTGGCGTTCTCAACATTGTGCACGGATTCGGCGCCGATGCTGCCGGTGAAGCACTCACTCGCCACCCTGATGTTTCTTCAATATCCTTCACCGGCGAAACCTCCACCGGCAAAGCGATTATGGTGGCTGCTGCTCAGACATTGAAGAAAGTTTCGTTTGAGTTGGGAGGCAAAGGCGCAAACATAATTTTTGCAGATGCCGATCTCGAAGAAGCTGTCAGCACCTCGGTTCGCGCCGCATTCAGAAACCAGGGACAAATCTGTCTTGCCGGCTCTCGATTGTTCGTCGAGCGATCGGTTTACGACAAAGTCGTCGAGCAATTGGTAGAGCGCGTGAAGGCCATAAAGGTAGGCGACCCACTCGATAAACACACTCAGATGGGTGCTTTGATCAGCAAAGAACATATGGAGAAAGTGCAGAACTACATTGAACTGGCAAAGAAGGAAGGCAAGGTTTTAACTGGTGGCGAACGCTTGAAAGACCTTGGCGAAGGCTATTTCCTCTCTCCGTCCCTTGTGACCGGAATTGACTCCAGCTCACGTTTTTGCCAGGAAGAGATCTTCGGACCGGTGCTTCCGGTAATTCCATTTTCGACCGAAGACGAAGTGATTGAGATGGCCAACAGCACTCCATACGGACTCTCTTCCAGCTTCTGGAGTCGCGATGTCGAGAGATGCCATCGAGTGTCGCAGAAACTGAAGGTGGGGATGGTTTGGGTTAACTGCTGGTTTTTGCGCGATCTGCGTGTCGCGTTCGGAGGTCAAAAATCCTCAGGAATCGGTCGCGAAGGCGGGCGCTGGAGCCTCGATTTCTTCAGCGAACAAAAGACAATCAGCTATAAATTCCACTCATAAGCATCAGCTGCCCAAGCAAAACACTGATTTACCGAGGTATCTTTTGCAAAACCATCCAAAAAACCACATTGACGGTGGGTTTTAGTGCCTCAAGACCTTGTCTGATTCGCCCACGGGCGGTATGATGTTTATTAATTGGGCTTAATCTGGGGTTCAAAAGTTATGCGTCGAAGCGTACGTCGCCGCCCACCACACCGTGCTGGCAGAAAAAGTGGCAACACCCTCATCCTCATTCTTGCGGTCACAGTTGGCATTGTAGTTGCTCTGTTGCTATTTGCACTGAGCTACGTGCGGCTGCTCGGCACAAGCCAGGAGCAAAAGACGGCAATCGAGGCGGCAGCGCTTGCGGCAGCCCGAGACTTGAGCAAAATCGTCGTCAACACCGATACCTTGGGGTACATATCGCTGTCTGACTCTGCTCCGATGGGTCAAGGATGCTTGGCCGGCGACCAATGGCCTCTGCCGGTTTATGGCATTAATACCTTGATTGGAACCGCCAGGCTCGATCTCATAATCGGGGATCAAATGGGCGAGCAAGACATCAAAGACCTCGCCAAGAAAGACATGCAGGCAATTAAGGCTGCATGGACTGCCACGTTGCTACCAGCTCTGCAAGCTTCAATTCTTCCTGGTGGGTCAGGAACAGATGTCGACGGCAATACCGTCACTCCCTACCAAAGCGCCCTCACTGCCTACCAGCAAAACGACATTCGCATGACGGGCAACACGACCTATGTAAATAACTCGATGGCTCTTAGCCTCGGTTGCGTTACCGGTGGTGCTGCAACAAACATTCCAGTTCCCAACCCTACATCAGGCGCCTATGCGGCTCCGGTCGCAGCTACGGCAAAAGCACCCGGCTCAAATGGGGATGTGTATCTCTCTTACGTGAACATCCCTTATGACGGTGTCGACTTCATCTTTGGTGGAGTTGGTGATTCAGTTCGTCTTATGGACGTTAAGAGATGGGTGACTACGATTCCTGGTTTGTCTTATCAGATGCCGACCATCGTCAAGGTTGAAGCCCAGCAACTGATCAAGGATATACACTCCTCTGCTGGTGAAAAGGTAAAAGCATCAGCATGCGCGCAACCGGCCAGCGTGTATGATGTCAGACCTCACCCAGGCTCCCTGACCATCAGCTTCCCGGATGGTTCGCCTCCAGGAATTGTCAGCCCAAGCTCCATATTTAATGATGGACAGCTGAACAGCGGCGGCAACCAAGCAGAAGTTCTCAAAGCAACTGGTGGCGATTACCCGACAGACACCGGCGCAACTTTGGCAGTGACAAACCATCCGTTAGACTCCTCCGGCACAACAAACAACCGCTCTGTCGGAGAGTGCTGGCGCTTTGCCTTCTATGACTGGCTCAGAAGGGCAGGACCAAAGGCAAGAATCGACCAAGTATTCGCAATGCAAAACACGGCATTGAACCCAGCCAGCCCTGCAACACTCAACTGGTCACCATATACCACTGTGACAAACACTGTAAATGGTATAGCCAGTGCTAAGAAGACGGTTGCGCAAATTGACGGCGGTGTCATTCACATCTTCCGGTGGGACAAAGATGGATATGTCGCCTACAACAGCAGGTCAATCGTGCCGTATCCAACACAAGTACTTGCTCAAAACCAGCTTTATGTAGAGTCTCTTGATGCTTACAATGCAGGCAGCGACGTTGTAATGCCGATCACAACGATCACTGCTATCGCAAAGAAGGACGGTAATAATGGCCCTGGCGGTTGGTGGTCAAGTTGGTGGTGGTCATGGTGGGATGATGACGATGACGAAGGTCCCAGCGAATCACTCGAAACCATGACAGAACCACTCACTCGCAAGACCAAGTGGGATGTCTACATCCGCGATCAAGTGCGGACACCAGGCAAAAACCTTGGTGGCAAGCATGGTGGCGAGCCACTCCTCTATAACCCAACTCTTGCTTACAGCAACACCCAACTAAATATTGCCTCCAACGACGATGGGCACTCAACCATCAGCTTCGCTGGTCAAGGTACCGGTGCTAAGAAGAAAAAGAAAAAACTGGGTGCTGTGCCTGTGCTCAGTGCGCAGTCCGACTTCCAGGAATCAATGATGGGAGTTACCCCGCCGCCTACGTTTACACAATTCACCTCGGGTTCCGGTTCTGGCATCAGACCAACATACACTAACAATTCAATGGCGGTAGATATTCGATTCAGAAGACAGGTTGACGTTGCGGGACTATCTAAGACATTAGGATTCCAAACCGGATACATTACTGAAGAGGTAAGCGCCGCATCGTATTAAGGACCCCCTGATTGCAAGAACGATCAAAAGTAGGTCTACTTTGGCTCGACCAGTTCTTATTTCAGAACATCAGCACCTCTAACCTCGCACTGTTTCGAATTTTATTCGGACTCTTAATGGCCGTTGAAACGGCTAGATACTTCGTTGGTTTCGTCGACGACTATTACGTGAAGCCGACATTTCACTTCCATTACGTGGGCTTCTCATTTGTTCAAGCGCTGCCGCCGCAGGGCATGTACGCGGTATTCGGTTTGCTCACTGTCGCTGCTGCTTTAGTTTCACTGGGTCTTTTTTTCCGATTCTCCTGCTGGGCGTTTTTTATTCTTTACTCTTACGTCTTTCTTGTAGAAAAGGCTTGCTACAACAATCACTACTATCTGATTTGTTTGTTGTCTCTCCTTCTTGCAAATACCGATGCAAACAAGATTGCCTCAGTAGATTCATTGATTGCGTCGAAGACAAAGTCTCAAAAGGAAACAAAAACCGATCTGGTTGAAGCATGGCAGTTATGGACTCTCAAGCTTCAAATGGTGGTTGTGTACTTTTATGCAGGAGTGGCCAAACTAAATGCTGATTGGCTAAAAGGAGAGCCAATGCGCATGTGGCTCACAGACCGAGCTCAACGATTTCCACCGTTAACATCTATGTTTACTGCATCTTGGGCGCCATACTTCTTTTCTTATGGTGGGCTCTGGTTGGATTTGTCAGTCGGCTTTCTGCTTTTGTTCAAACCGACAAGAGTGTTTGCAATCCTCATGCTGGGATTCTTTCACATCGCCAACCACTTCTTGTTCGGCATTGGAATCTTTCCTTTTCTTGCGCTTGCCTCAACGGTTCTCTTTATAGAACCAGAGAGTGCTAAGCGAATTCTCAGTTTTGGAAAAAAGAAAGCCGTTGCCGAATCGCAGACCGACTCGGCTTCACCCGAGTCTTTGAACTCCGATTCCTGCGACGCCAACTCCACTCAACTGAACTCGAGCTCTCGCAAGAAAGCGATTGTCGGCTGCCTTGCCGTTTACTTCGCGCTTCAGATCTTCCTTCCTCTTAGACATTGGTTTTATGGTGGCAACGTAAGCTGGACCGAGGAAGGACACAACTTCTCCTGGCACATGAAGTTGCGAGACAAGAAGGGAATTCGCCCTTACTTTACCGTCATCGAAAATGGTGTTGCACGCGAAGTCGATCCCAAATCTGTTCTTACTCGACGACAGTTGGGAGAAATGAACGGTGACCCGGATCTGGTTTTGGAGTTTGCTCACTATCTGCGAGATGAATCAATGAAAAAGGGCGTTAAACACCCCGTAGTCATTGCTTCAATTTACTCCTCGATAAACGGCAGACCATACCAGAGACTCGTACACGAGAGTGTCGATCTCGCAAGAGTCGAAAAGAATGTGTTTTGTCACTCACCATGGATAGTGCCACTCGCATATTCAATTCCTAACAATTGCCCGTCGATGGCATACTGGTTTTGTGGGCTGGCAGTGGTTTTCGTCGTTGTCTCCGTCTTTTTCTTAAAACGTAAAAACAGTAAGTTTTTGACATGTTTGTTTGCAGGACACGCACTGTTCCTCCTATTGTGTTGCCTGATACTGATCAAAGATCCCTAGTAAGCAGGCTGTCACAAAACTTGAAAGATTGACTTGTATACTCCAACTCTTTCATTCTGCTTTGTTTGTTGTAAGGAGAAGGTCTTGGATTTCGGCATCAAAGGCAAAAAGGCGTTGGTTTGCGGCGCCTCATCAGGTATTGGCAAAGGAATCGCACTGACTCTTGCTGAAGAAGGCGTCGATTTGCTGCTTTGCGCGCGCAACGAAGACAAGTTGCGGGCCGCCGCAAAGGACGTTGAGAAGGTTAACGGTGGTTCGGTGCGGGTCAAAGCCTGCGATTTGACCAGCTCCAAGTCCCGTGACGAGCTGATTGAGTTTGCGCGAAATACAGAGGATTTTGGTGACCTTGATATCTTGATTCACAATGTTGGCGGTCCCAAGCCGACGTTTGCCGGCGAGACTTCCGTAGACGCGTTTGAAACCGGGTTTAGCCATCTGTTTTCAGGCGTTGCGCACCTTAACCTGGCGTTTTTGCCCGCAATGAAAGAGAAGAAGTGGGGCCGAATCGTGGCTGTAACCTCGCTCAGCGTGGTCGAGCCAATCGCCGGGTTGGCAATATCCAACGCGATAAGATCGGCGGTTACTTCGATGCTCAAGACTCTGGCAGACGAGGTTGCGGCTTCAAACATTACGGTAAATTGCGTGGCGCCCGGCGCTATCGACACCGAGCGCTTGACTAACTTGATGGAAGCAAGACTGGCTCGCAGTGGGCAAAGTCGCGAAGAGTACATGAACAAGTATCTCGATGAAATCCCGGCGCGCCGCATGGGCACTCCCGAGGAGTTCGGTGCGGTGGTCGCTTTCCTTTGCTCGAAACAGGCTTCTTATGTCACCGGCTCTACGATCTGCATCGACGGTGGTAAGCGGCGGTCAACCTACTGACTATCCGGCTACCCTACTCTTTTATGGGCTGGGCGCGCATGGCGACCGACTAAAGGCACTTTCTGGTGTATCATTGCACCAGCTAAAGGGAGCGCAGTGCTGGGCCTATCGCCTCTTGTGATCCCGTGTGTGATTTGCATGATGAGGTAACGCAGCGTGAGATTCTTGGTTCTTGGTGCGGGTCGTATGGGTTACGCGGTCGTTTACGACTTGGTGCGCAGCCCCCGAGTAGAACAGGTGCTCGTAGCCGACAGCGAAATCGCTCGTCTTGAAGAGATGGTCAAACGGCTTCCTGACGAGAAAATCGTGCCAGTGGAGCTTGACGTGAACAACTTCGATGAAGTGGTTCAGCTCATGTCGAAAGTAGATGTGGCAATCAGCTGCGTCACCTACAAGCACAATTACGAACTCGCCAAAGCTGCATTGAAGGCGGGAACACACTTCTGTGATCTCGGAGGCAATGAAGATATTGTATCCAAAGAGTTCATGCTGGATGAGGTGGCGAAAGAGCAAGGCGTCACCATTATTCCCGACCTCGGTTTGGCACCAGGAATGGTATCAATGCTGGCAGTTGCTGCCGCTGACAGCATGGACGAGCTCTATGAGATTCGCATTCGTGTCGGTGGTTTGCCAATTGAAGGTGAAGATCTATTCCTCAACTATTCCTTGTATTTTGCAATTGACGGCTTGATCAACGAGTACGTCGAAAACGCCACAATCATTCGAGACGGCAAACTGTATAACATCCCAGCCCTATCTGACCTCGAAGAGATCGAGTTTCCAAAACCGTTTGGAACTTTGGAAGCGTTCAGCACATCCGGTGGTGTCTCCACCCTGCCCAAGACTTACCTTAATAAGGTTCAGCACCTCGACTACAAGACAATTCGCTACCCTGGTCACTGCGCCAAGATGGCTGTGCTCAAGGACCTTGGGCTGTTCAGCTCCGAACCGGTGGAGCTTTCAACCGGCAAAGTGGTGCCGCGCGAGTTAGTGTCGAAGGTTATGGTCGAGAAACTCAGCAAGTCCGAACCGGATGTGGTTTTGGTTAGAGTCGTGGTTACAGGCATCAAAGACAGAAAACCAATTCAGTTGGTGTGGGACTGCATCGACTATATGGATCAAGCCGAAGACCTCACCGCTATGATGCGCATGACCGCCTTCCCAGCTTCCATCGTGGCCCAAATGATCGCCCGCGGCGATATCAGCGAACGTGGAGTGCTTCGTCAGGAATCAGCCGTGCCGGTTAAGCTTTTTCTTGCTGAAATGGCCAGCCGCGGCGTCACCCTAACCATGACCGAACGCGCGCCGGTTCAACCAAGCGATCCGGCGGTTCAGCGCCAACGGATGACGGCTGAGCGCCCCGAGCGATAAGTCGAAAAAAAAACCGCAATTTCATCTAGATTCTTGTCCAGGATTTTTGGGTCGCTGGATAGATACTTCCACGGCTAGTCATTTACTATCCAACAACAATCTCCCTGCCCCTAAGGAGTTCCAAATGTGCCGAGACTTCGATCGCATCGATGATGACTCTTCGCTGCGCGCGTCCTCGAACTCTCACAACTCTCGTGACATGTTTATGCGCGACATGTTTAGAGTAGCTCGCCACGCGATGCGTGAGGCTCGAGACGAACAGGCATTTTGGAACGGTCGCCGCGGCAATTTCAATCTTGGCCGAAGCGAGTCGGCCGAATCATACGAGTCGTCGGACAATAGATATGGAATGCGGTGGGCAGACTTGGATCTAAACGCAGGACAGTCAGCTCCATTTAGTGAGGCAAAGCCTGCCGTCTATCCTTGGAGTTCTGCTTTAGACTGGAAAGAACAGATTCCAACCAATTTGACCTTCCTGAGATCTCTTCCAAATTCAGATTCAGCATCTGACCCGGTTGTTGGTCAGGAAGCAGTCGCTGCGAAACCGAAAACCCAAGACCAAGCTCAATCTCAATCAGGATTTGGTCCAGTGCCTGAAGAGTTGATTGTGGATAATGGACAAGCACCAACAAGAAGCGTGTTTGAAACAATCGCTCAAGTAGAACCAGAACCTGCAAAAACCGAACCAGAAGTCAAAGCTCCAGAAGTCAAAAATGTCGAGCAGACAACTGATTCAGACGATACTCCGCAGCCCATAATCAGAAATGAAAAAAGCGAAACGAAAGTGACGTTAGTTGCAATGCAAGGCGATCGCAACTTGGTTCTAGCGGACATGCGCGATTTTCGCAACGAAATCGAGAAGCCGCTTCCTCCTGTCGTGTTCGAAGCCACAGCGTTGGATGCATATCAAAAGGGCTTGGCGGAAAAGAAACCAGTCGTTCTCATCATCGGCGAAGATTGGTGCCAATACTGCAAACAATTGGAAAAGGAACTGGCAAAACCTGAGTTTCAACAATACGCCGGACGAGCCGTCTTCGCTAAGGTTCAACCATCCAAGGATCCATCTGCAAAAGCAATTGCTGATGCTCTCGATATAAAGAACTATCCGGCCATCTCGATTCTCGAACCAAACCCGGCGATGATCGAAGAGCGCGGTCGCATCGTCGGCTTCATGGAGGCCTCAAAACTAGACGCGCATCTTCAGAAGCTGGTAACGCCGGTAAAAACTACCGTCAAGAAAAACGTGATGCTCGCTTCCGTTGTCGATGAGCAACCAGTAGTTGCGTAATAAAGAGGCGGCGCGATACGCGCTTCGAGACCGCAGCCGTCGGTACCTAACTAACTAACAACTAACTAACTGACTAACTAACTAAGCCTTCGAAACCTTCAGCACTTCGTTCAAGTCCAAGAAAGTCTTCTCTAAAAACTTGCAAGTCTCCTCAGATTTGGCTGGTTTCGGGCCCTTCTCATGACACTTGTTGGCTTTGTACTCATCCATAAGCAAGTTTATGAGATCCGGCATATCCGGTGTTTTAGCCGCTGGCTTTTGTTTTTCGAATCTTTCGTGTTCGGGGGGCATAGTAATAGTTACTCCGTAAGTGGGAGTTATCATAAAATTGAGTGCTGGCAAAAAGCTGGCAACGCCCTGGCATTGGTTTGGCATCAGATTATTTCGAGCGTACCAACTGGGCGCGAGATCAATGCAGCGAATGATGGACACGCATTTCGTGATCACGCGACACGTGATCACGCGTGGCATGGCCACCACATACGATGCAGAGTCACCACATACGATGCAGAGTCACCACATACGATGGCCACGCGTCGCGTGATCACG